>NZ_AFHG01000048.1 GCF_000214035.2 Methyloversatilis universalis FAM5
CCCGGGGACTCGATCCCCCTGAAGGGTCGTGGAAGACCACCACGTTGATAGGCTGGGTGTGGAAGTGCAGTAATGCATTAAGCTAACCAGTACTAATTGCCCGTGCGGCTTGACCCTATAACCGTGTGCTCAACAAAACGTTGAATCTGCACCGGTGATCAAAAGTGCCTCGCGCACACAATCACCCCATATCCTTTACTTCTTCCACATGCAGGCACGATGCACCTCGAGCCTGCATGACAAGCTTCAGCCTGGTGCCCATAGCGCTGTGGAACCACCCCTTCCCATCCCGAACAGGACCGTGAAACGCAGCCGCGCCAATGATAGTGAGCAATCCGCTCGCGAAAGTAGGTCAGCGCCAGGCTACCCTTCAACACAACGCCCGATCACACATCAGTGACCGGGCGTTCGTGTTTGTACGCCACAAAAGCGGCGCGCGGGGACACTCCCGCACTTTGCGATGATTTGGCCTTATTGGCCTGATCCTTTGCCTCAGGCGCCCTCCAGGCGCCCCTCCACGCGGTACATTTCGCGGGTGCGGGCAGGTTGTGTCCCGCCATCAGGACACGGTCAGCGCTTCATTCATGGACGATATCTCCGACACTTCGAAACCCGTGCCTCGTGCGTTTTCCGGGGTTGACCGGCTGTATGGCCAGGGCGCGCACACGCGGCTCGCCGGGGCCTGCGTCATGGTGGTCGGCGTCGGCGGCGTCGGCTCGTGGGCGGTTGAGGCCATTGCCCGGCACGGCGTTGGACAGATCGTGCTGGTCGATATGGACAATGTGGCGGAGTCCAATATCAACCGGCAGCTGCAGGCCCTTGAGCCCACGCTGGGCATGGCCAAGGTGGATGCGCTGGGCGAGCGCATCGCACAGATCAATCCGCGCTGCCAGATCACGCGCATCGAGGATTTCCTGACACCGGACAATGTCGCGTTCCTGCTGGCAAGAGCGCCGGACGCGGTGATCGACTGCACCGATCAGACGTCCGCCAAGGTGGCGATGGCCGAATACTGTCATCCGGCGGGCATCGCGCTGTTCATGGCGGGCGCGGCCGGCGGACGCACCGATCCGACCCGTATCCGCCATGCCGATCTGGGCGCAACCCAGGGCGACGCGCTGCTTGCCCGGGTACGCAGCCTGATCCGCAAGAACGGCCGCGTGCGCTGCGAGCGCAAGGAGCACTTCGGCATACAGGCGGTGTACTCCGCCGAGCCGATGCGCCGCCCGGAGGCCGCAAGCTGTGATGCCGAGCGCACCGCGCTTCAGGGGCTGAACTGTGCCGGTTACGGATCCAGCGTATGCGTCACGGCCGGTTTCGGCTTTGCGCTCGCTTCCCGCGCGATCGAACATCTACTCACAAGCGCGCCTCGCGGCTGATCGCGGTTCGCGGCCACAAATGCGCTACACTGCGGGCGCGCCGTGCCAATAGGCGCTTTCCCTTGTCTGCCTGACAAGAGGAGGCACCCGCCTCCCTTCCGGAATCCACCCCTGTCTGCCTGTATTGGTGTCACTCAGTTGAGCGACGGGCCGTCGCTGGAGAACTGTTTGAACACTGAAGTCGATTTCGCCGGGCTGGGCCTGGCCGAGCCCCTGCTGCGCGCCATTTCCGAAGAAGGCTATACGCACCCCACGCCGATCCAGCAGAAAGCCATTCCGCTGGTGATCGCCGGTCGCGACCTGCTCGCCGCCGCCCAGACCGGCACCGGCAAGACCGCCGGTTTCACGCTGCCCATCCTGCACACCCTGCTGAACCGTCCGGCCAGCATTCCGGCCGGGCGCCCCCGCGTGCTCGTGCTGACGCCGACCCGCGAACTGGCCGCCCAGGTTGAGGAGTCGGTGCGCACCTACGGCCGCCACGCAAAGATGCGTTCCATGGTCATGTTCGGCGGTGTGGGCATGAATCCGCAGCTGCAGGCGCTGAAGCAGCGCGTGGACATTCTGGTGGCCACCCCCGGTCGCCTTCTTGATCACGTCGGCGAAAAGTCGCTGGATCTGTCCGGCGTCGAGATATTCGTGCTGGACGAAGCGGATCGCATGCTGGACATGGGTTTCATCCGCGACATCCGCAAGGTGATCGCCGTGCTGCCCAAGGTGCGCCAGACCCTGCTGTATTCGGCCACCTTCTCGCCGGAAATCCGCGAACTGGCCCACGGCCTGCTCAACGACCCGGCCGAGGTCGAGGTGGCGCCGCGCAACACCACGGCCGAGCGCGTCGCGCAGGAGGTCTACATGGTGGAGCAGAAGCAGAAGCGCCACCTGCTGGCCCACCTGATCAATCAGGGCGCATGGTCCCAGGTGCTCGTCTTCACCCGCACCAAGCACGGCGCCAACAGGCTGGCCGAACAGCTGGACAAGCAGGGCATCACCGCGGCAGCCATCCACGGCAACAAGAGCCAGAACGCGCGCACCCGCGCGCTGGCCGATTTCAAGAGCAACACGCTGCGCGTGCTGGTCGCGACCGATATCGCCGCGCGCGGTCTGGACATCGACCAGCTGCCCCATGTGGTCAACTTTGAACTGCCCAACGTGCCGGAAGACTATGTGCACCGCATCGGCCGTACCGGCCGCGCCGGTGCCAGCGGCGCGGCGATCTCTCTGGTCGACCGCGAGGAGGCCAAGCTGCTGACCGCCATCGAGAAGGTGACCCGGCAGTCCATTCCGCGCGCGACTGCGGAAGGGTTCGTGCCGGTCGCCGGTGCCACCGAAGAAGCCGATCGCGGTCCGCGCCCGCCCGGTCGTGGCGGCCGTGGCGAAGCCGGTGGCCGATCCGCGCAGTCGAAGCCGGCGCAGCCGCGACAGCCGCGCACCAGCGAAGAGCGGCCGGCGCGCAGCGCACAGCCGCGGCAGGCACCGCGGGCCGGTGCGCCCGCGCAGCCGGGCAGCAAGAACGGTGGCGGGCGTCCGCAGGGCCGCAACGCGTCGCCGCAGGGCGGGCGCCGGGACGGCGGCCGCACCGGCAATCGAGAAGTCAATGGCAACCGGGCTCTGCCGCCGCCGCGCGAGGACGAAGAGGACGACAACCGCGGCAACCGCATTCAGCCGGTTGCGCGCCCGCGCGAGGTCAATGGCAATGTGATGGCGCGTACTGACGGCGCCCGCCGTCCGCAGCAGCCGGCGCTGTTCTCGTCGCGCAACCGAGGTGGTCAGCGCTGAGCACTGCCGGTCACCGTCTGCACTGAATCTGCGCACTGAAGCATGAGCGAAGCCGCTCTAAAGGTACTGAAGGAGGTGTTCGGCCACGCCGGTTTCCGCGGCGCGCAGGCGGACATCGTCCAGCATGTGGCGAGTGGCGGCGACGCCCTGGTGCTGATGCCGACCGGCGGCGGCAAGTCGCTGTGCTACCAGGTGCCGGCGCTGCTGCGCAGCGGCACCGCGGTAGTGGTGTCGCCGCTGATCGCGCTGATGCAGGACCAGGTGGCCGCGATGACCCAGCTGGGCGTGCGCGCTGCCTTCCTCAATTCAACGCTCGATCTGGACCAGGTACGCGAAGTCGAGCGCAGCCTGTTGGACGGCACGCTGGACCTGCTCTACGTCGCGCCTGAGCGGCTGAACACGCCGCGCTGCCTCGATCTTCTGAGCCACATTCGGCCGGCGCTGTTCGCGATCGACGAAGCGCACTGCGTGGCGCAGTGGGGACACGACTTCCGGCCGGAATACCTGCAGCTGTCGGTGCTGCACGAGCGCTTTCCTGACGTTCCGCGCATTGCGCTCACCGCGACCGCCGATCCGGCCACCCGCGACGAAATCATCGACCGGCTCGCGCTGCACGACGCGCGCGTGTTCGTGTCGAGTTTCGACCGCCCCAACATCCGCTACACCATCGTCGACAAGGACGACGCCCGCAAGCAGCTGCTGCGCTTCATCCGCACCGAACATCCGGAGGACGCCGGCATCGTCTACTGCCTGTCGCGCAAGAAGGTCGATGAAACCGCGGAATGGCTGGTGGCGCAGGGTCTGAAGGCGCTGCCCTACCACGCCGGGATGGACGCGGCGACGCGCGCCGCGCACCAGGCCCGCTTCCAGCGCGAAGAGGGGCTGATCGTGGTCGCCACCATCGCCTTCGGCATGGGCATCGACAAGCCCGACGTGCGTTTCGTCGCCCACCTCGATCTGCCGCGTTCGATCGAAGGGTATTACCAGGAAACCGGACGGGCCGGCCGCGATGGCGGGGCGGCGGACGCGTGGATGGCCTACGGACTGGCCGACGTGGTGCAGCAGCGCCGCTTCATCGACCAGTCGGAGGGCAGCGAAGCCTTCCGTCGCATTTCAGGCAGCAAGCTGGACGCGCTGCTCGGCCTGTGCGAAACCGCGCAGTGCCGTCGCGTCCATCTGCTGGCCTACTTCGGGGAAGAAGGCGTGCCCTGCGGCAACTGCGACAACTGCCTGAATCCGCCGGAAACCTGGGACGCCTCGGTGGCCAGCCAGAAGGCGCTGTCGGCCATCTACCGCACCGGCCAGCGTTTCGGTGCCGGCCATCTGATCGACGTGCTGCGCGGCAAGGATGGCGAGCGCATCCGCCAGTGGGCGCACGACCAGCTCAGTGTCTATGGCATCGGCAAGGCGGAGGACGAACATCACTGGCGCAGCGTGTTCCGTCAGCTGGTAGCGCTGGGCCTGGCCCGGGTCGATCACGAATCCTATGGCGCGCTGGTGCTGACCGAAGCCGCGCGGCCGGTGCTGCGCGGCGAGCGGACGGTCATGATGCGGCGGATTCCGGAACGCGTCCGGGAGGCCGCGCGACGTGCGCGCAGCGCATCGCCGGTTTCGATGGACGGCGTGGATGCCGGCCTGCTGGCTGCGCTGAAGGCCTGGCGGCTGGACGAGGCCCGTACCCAGTCGGTGCCGGCCTACGTCATCCTGCACGACAGCACGCTGGTCGAACTGGCGCGCCAGCGCCCGGATGATCTGGAGGGCCTGGCCGACATTCCCGGCTTCGGCGCGCGCAAGGTCGAACGCTACGGCGATGCGCTGGTCGAGCTCATCAGCGGCTTCGGCCACTGAAACGAGTACATGCTGCACTGCAAGAGTGTTCTGCGGGTATTCGGCACGCTTGCAGTGCGCACTCGTCAGCGCGAGATTTCCTGATATTCCTTGAAATACAAACAACTAATAAGAATTTGAGCGCGGGCCTGGATGTTGCATGATGCATCATGACTATGTGTTATCGCCCCGGAGGTGCATCATGCGGCGCAACATCGTTCCTCTTCTGCTGCTGTCATTCACCCATCTCGCGGTGGCCGCAAGCGCTGCAGACTGCGCTGCCGTACGCGCGCCTGCCGATGCGGCCGACGCCGCACGTACCGAGTGCGGCAGTGCCTGGCGCGACGCCTATCCCTTTGCCGAACTGCTGGGCGATCCCGCGCCGGGGCCGGCGCTCGCGCTGGCGGCTGTGCTGCTCGGCGGCATGGCGCTGCGCGCGCGTCCGCGCTGACGCTCAGTCCGCCTCGATGCGGATGAAGCCGTCGCGGTTGGGCATGCGTACCGCCGGCAGCGACTGCGCATCCATGACGGCGTCGGCCGGTACCACGCCGTTGGCGTGCAGCAGCCAGGCGCACAGCGCGTAGACCTCGTCCGCGCTCAACGTGCCCGGCGCGCCCATGGGCTTCGCGCGGCGGATGAAATCGAACAGCGTGGTCGCGTGCGGCCAGTAACTGCCTATGGTCCTGTCGGCGTCCGGGTCGTTCAGCGGACGTACCGCGCCGGCCAGCTCTTCCGCGCTGCCGCCGCGCGCATCGCGTCCGTGGCAGGCGGCGCAATGGCGGGCATACAGCGCGCCGCCCTCGGCCACCGTGCCGCGTCCGGTCGGGAGGCCGCTGCCGTCCGGAAACACGTTCAGGCGCTGGCGGGCCAGCACCTGCGGATCGGCCGGGCGGCCGAGGTGCGGCGCGTTTTCCTGCGGCGTGAGCGACGGCGCGGCGCAGCCGCTCATGCCGGCCACCAGTGCAGCCAGCAGCGCGCACGCTCCGATCCGTACTTCAGTAGGTATGGCTGACCCTGCCATCGTCATCGATTGCCCAGGCGACAATCCCGTTGTAGTGGAAATAGCCGGCGCGACCGCGTTCGGCCACCAGCGCGGCACGCTCCGGCTGCCGGTTGCCCCGTTCGTCGATGGCGCGGCTCTTGAGCACCGCAGGCTGACCGTTCCAGCGCCAGGGAATGCGGAAGCGGGTGAGGCAGCGTGGCAGTACCGGTCCGTCGAGCGCGGCGTCGGCCCAGCTGCGGCCGCCGTCCGCCGATACCTCGACCCTGCGGATGCGGCCGTGGCCGCTCCAGGCCAGTCCGCTCACCTGATAGATGTCCGGCTGCTTCAGCGACTGGCCGTGCGAGGGCGAGGTGATCAGCGACTTGCAGTCCATCGTGAAGGTGAACTGGCGTGCCTTGCCGGAGGGCAGCAGCTCGGTGTACTTCGCGGTCTCGTTGCGTGACATGACCGGCTGCGCCGACAGTTCGAGCCGCTGCAGCCACTTCACGTGCAGCACGCCTTCCCAGCCGGGCACGATGAGGCGCATCGGATAGCCCTGTTCCGGGCGCAGCCGCTCGCCGTTCTGGTACAGCCCGATCAGGCAGTCCTCGCGCATCTTGGCGAGGGGAATGCTCATGTTCATCGCGCCGGCGTCCGCCCCTTCGGCGATCACCCAGCGTGCGTCCGGTTCGACGCCGGCTTCGTCCAGCAGCACCGAAAGCGGAACGCCGGTCCACTCGGCGCAGGAAATCAGGCCGTGCACCGAACCGGCCGGCCGCTGTATCGGCGACTGGTGCCAGCCGGCATTGCTGTTGCCGCCGCATTCGATGAACAGCAGCTGCGAGCGCATCGGGTAGCGCAGCAGCGATTTGACGTCGAACACCAGGGGCTGTTTCACCCGGCCGTGCAGCGTCAGCGTATGCCGCGCCGGATCGATCTGCGGGACGCCGTTGTGGTGGCGTTCGAAGTGCAGGCCGTTGGGCGTGATGATGCCTTCCAGCTCTTCCAGCGGCGTGAAGGACACGCCGTTGCCGGGCACCGCCCGGTTGGCGCCGATGCGACGCGCGGTCAGGCGCTCGTGCGGCGATGGCTGGCCGTAGGGCGTGAACGGCGCACCCGGTTCGTGCAGCCAGGGCAGGTCGTCATCCGGCGTTGCGGAGGCTGTGTGCGCAGCCGCAGTGGCGGTGGCGAGCACCAGACCGCGGCGCAGGAAGAGCCGGCGGTCGAGCAGCCCGCCGCCCGCCACTTCGGGCAGCGTATGCGGCGACGGACGGCGTGCGGGCATCGGACTTCGGTTGGCCGGGATCAGAGGAAAAGCGTGAGCACGCCGGTGTAGCCGTAGAGCTGGTCGTGCGAAATTTCGCCGCCGGCGAAGAAACCGGCCACCGGCAGGCCGGGGAAGGCTTCTTCCAGCATGGCTGCCTCCACATTGTCGTCGCCGAACATGTGGGCGCCGCGCGCCGCGCAGGCCACGTAGAGCGCGCCGCTCGGTGCCTGTTCCAGCGAATCGCGCAGTTCGGCCAGCATGCGGCGCATGTCGGCGCGGGCGCAATCGGCGTCGCGCCGGAAGAAGCGCAGCCGCTGGCCCGGTTCCACCGCGTCGTTGATCGCAATCAGGCCGTTGTCCGGATCCAGTCCGATGAGGTTGCGCACCCTGAATTCGGCATCGTCGCGCCCGGGTACGCCGAGGCCGGGCAGGATGTAGCGCGCGGCGCGCCGGAGATCCTGGCCGAGCGAGGTGCCGGCGGCATCGAGAAAGGCGTCCAGCGCCGGCCGGCCGTCGATTTCGGAAATGATGTTGTTTTCGCAGGCGGTGATGGTGCGCACTTCGCCCACCGCGCAGCAGCCCTGGGTGAGCCGGGTGGCAATGGCCACCCGTTCGGTGAAGGCGACGCCGCTGATGCCGCCGTGCAGTGCGCCGTTGGCGATCATCGGCGCCTGACCGCGCGCGATCGCGAGACCGCCGGTGACGAAGCCGCTGGACACCTTGGTCGCCATGTCAGCCACGAGGTCAGGCATGTCGGGCGTGGCGGGATCGGCGTGTACCACTGCGAAGTAGGGCGGGTCGATGGCGTCGGTGTCCGCGCCGGGCAGGCGATCGCGGCCGGAAAACACGCGGAAGCTGCCTTCGGGCAGCCGGCCCACCATCAGCGACAGGCCGGGCTGTTCCTGGCTGGCGATCGCACGGCCGATCACGCCCACCGAACTGGTGCCGACCCAGTTGCGGATGCCGGTGAGGCTGCCCAGACGTTCCACCAGATCCTGCACGTCGGCACCGTAGTGGTCGGTCAGGTAGACGAAACCCAGATTGGCGTCCGCCGGCATGTCGAGCGCAGCGAGCGCCTTGTCCATCGCGACCGGCCAGTCCTCGTGGAAGGCCGTGCTTGCCGCGAAACGCCCCATGGTCCGGCCTCAGCTGCCGCCCGCGGGCGGCGCGTCACCGCCGGGCGCGGAACCGCCCGGCGGGTGGCCGGCGGCGTTCTGCATCAGCGTCCACGGCCACATCGCCGCATTGCCGAACGCGTTCATCGGATTGGCTGCGTCGTGGCCGGCTGCTGCGGGGGCCGGCTGACCGGCTGCGCTGGCCGCCATGGCCTGCATGGTGGCCAGCGTCGCACGCTGCACTTCCAGCCCTTGGATGCTGGTCTGGAGCATGCCCATGTTCATGCGCAGCCAGCCCTCCACCGCCTTGAGGTCTGCGATGCGCTTGTCCAGCTCGCCGACGTCCAGCGTCGGCGTCACGAAGCCGGGCACCGGAAACGGCATCTGGCCCCACACCGAACGCAGGAATTCCATCGGATCGTACTGCGATGATTCGCCGGCCATGACATCACCCTTTATGGACTGTACAGACCAAGCATAGCGCGCCGGCTGCCGGGTGTGGCCGTTCTCGCCTGAAAAGCCTCACGCCTGCCGGGCGGCAAGGGTGACGGACAGCGGGGGGGAAGGGCACAAAGAAAACGCGGCCTCTGGGGCCGCGTGAAGGGAGACACAACGTGCACAACGCCTTCATTCTTGTTTGTCGCACCGTTCACCAGCAATCGTCCGTTCGGCTTACAACCGAACGGCGCGTCCGCTGAGGCGGCGCATTCAGGTGGCCTGTTCTTTCAGCTTGAACTGGATCAGCGTGCGCAGCTTGGCTGGCATGACCGGCTTGAGCAGCAGGTGGTGGCCGAGGTCCTTGGCTTCTTCCAGCCGCTCCGGTGTGGCGCTGCCGGTGACCAGGATGGCCGGAATGTCGCGGCCGAAATGGCGCCTGACCGCGGCCACCACTTCCGGGCCGACCTCGCCGTCGCGCAGCTGGTAGTCGGCGATGATGAGATCGGGCGGCGCGCCGTGCTCCTCGACCGCCTGCATCGCCTGCGCCATGCTGCCGGCAATCAGCGGATGCGCGCCCCAGCTGCCCAGCAGTGCGGCCATGCCATCGACGATGCTGGCTTCGTCGTCGATCACCAGGATGCAGCGGTCGCCCAGATCGGCCTGTGCGCGCTCGCTGCGGGTTGCGGTGGCGCGCACCACCGGTGCGCGGCCCATCGGCACGTCGATCCGGAACACGGTGCCGCGCCCGGGGCGCGACGCCAGATTGACCGGATGCGCGAGCAGACCGGACAGGCGTTGCACGATGGACAGGCCTAGCCCCAGACCCTTGCGGCGGTCGCGCTCGGCGTTCGCCAGCTGCACGAACTCCTCGAAAATGCGGGTCTGGTCTTCCGGCGCGATGCCCATGCCGGTGTCCCAGACCTCGAAGCGCAGTCGCCCGCCGCGCATGCGGGTGCTCACCAGTACGCCGCCGGCCGGCGTGTAGCGCATCGCGTTCGAAATCAGGTTGCGCAGGATGCGTTCCAGCAGCACCGGGTCGCTGCGTACCCAGGCCGCGCGCGAACGGATGCGGAAGCTCAGGCCGCGTTCGAAAGCTTCCGGCTCGAAATCCATGCGCAGCCGGTCGAACAGTGCGCTGACCGATACGTCGGTCACTTCCGGCTTCACCTTGCCGGCGTCGATCTTGGAAATGTCGAGGAGTTCGTTGAACAGCCCTTCCAGCGCCTCGACCGAACTGCTGATGCTGGTGACCAGATTGGCCA
Organism: Methyloversatilis universalis FAM5; assembly: GCF_000214035.2. Taxonomy (GTDB): domain Bacteria; phylum Pseudomonadota; class Gammaproteobacteria; order Burkholderiales; family Rhodocyclaceae; genus Methyloversatilis; species Methyloversatilis universalis. Next base: position 10,047 of record NZ_AFHG01000048.1, read on the forward strand.
CCTCCGGTTCGTGCGCCTTGGCCGACAGCGCGGCCGCGAACAGCCCCATCGCGTGCAGCGGCTGCCGCAGGTCGTGGCTGGCGGCGGCAAAGAACTGGCTCTTGGCGCGGCTGGCCTGGTCGGCGCGGTCGCGTGCTTCCGACAGCTCCACATTCTGCGATTCCAGCCGACGGCTCAGCACCTCGTTGGCATAGCGGCTGCGCAGCGCACGCTCGATCAGCGCATTGAAGTTCTTGCCCACCCGCCATAGCGCGATCATCAGCACCGACACGATGAAGGCCACCAGCAGGTCGTGCCGGCTGCCTTCCCAGATGTAGCGCGCGATCACCGGCAGCAGCGTGGCGCCGAGGAAGGTGTAGTAGCTGGGCAGGTGCATCGAGGTGAGCGCGGCGGCCACGCCGCACACCGACACCAGCAGCGACATCAGCACGATCTGCTGCTCCGGCGCTTCCGGGCTGAAGAACAGCCACAGCGTCGAGCTCCACAGCACACCGGAAATGGCGGCGCCGATCAGCCAGTAGGTGCCCCAGCGCGGCGCGCTGGCGGCGTCCGGTGCGGTGCGGCGGTAGCTGCGCAGCAGCGTCAGGCGCGACAGCTGGTTGGCGATCGACGCGACGAACCACAGCACGACCGTCCACAGCGGCGCCGCGTCGTACACGGTCCACGCCACCAGCAGCGTGCCCAGGATCTGGCCGCCGAAGGCAGTGCCCAGATTCGCGTACAGCATCTGGATCTGGGTGGCCACCACCTCGCGGTCGAGTTCCGCCTGTTCGGCCGGTGCCAGGCGCGCTGCGGCGTCGCCGCGCTCCCGCGTCAGCGATTCGATCGTCGTGTCTTCGGACAGCACGACCGGCGGCGGCAGGGCGCTCATGAATGACCGCCCGGGCTGCCCAGCTTTAGCCCGATGCGGCTGGCCGCCAGCACCGCCTGCGTGCGGTTCGAGGCGCCCAGCGCTTTCAGGATGGCGGTGATGTGCACCTTCACCGTGCCCTCGGCCAGATTCAGTTCCCGGCAGATTTCCTTGTTCGGCTTGCCCTGCACCATCAGCGTCAGCACTTCGGCCTGGCGCTCGGTCAGGCCGATGTCGGAGGCGGTCTGCGGCCGGCGTGGCGTGTCGTCCGCGCGCGGCGCCGGTGCGCCGAGACCGAGTTCGCCGACGATGGCCTGGCGCGGCACGTAGACACCGCCGGACAGCACCAGCCGCAGCGCGCCGAGCAGCACTTCGTTTGTGCTCGATTTCGGAATGAAGCCCATGGCGCCCTGGTCGAGCGCGGCCAGCACGGTTTCGGAATCGTCGAATCCGGACAGCACGACGATGGGCAGCGCCGGATGCGCACCGCGGAAAGTTTGCAGCGCGCTCATGCCGCGGCAGCCGGGCAGCGTGAGGTCGAGCAGGGCCAGATCGAGATCCGGATGCACGTCCGCGAGCTTCAGGCCGGTCTCGCAGTCGGCCGCGTCCAGCAGCTGGATGTCGGCAGCCAGCCCGGGCAGCACGTGGCGCAGCGCTTCGCGTATCAGCGGGTGATCGTCGACGATCAGTATTTTCATGGAGGTGCGGATCGGTCTGCCGGGCGCGGCGGGTGCCGGGGAAGACCGCAATGATGGCGGAAACCCGGATTGTGCCGGAATCCGGATTATTACTTTCGTCTTAGTCCGCTTGGATGAAATGCACCGGCAAAGTGCGCATTCAGCCAGTACACTCGGCCGCACACGTCCGCAGCAGGGCGGACGCATCCATCATCTGGCCGAGCGGAGACTGTTTCTTGGGTTGTGTGCTCATCGTCGAGGATCACGCGCTGGTGCGCGAAGGCATGGCGCAGACGCTGTCGCGGCTGGGGGCCGACTGGTGCGTGATCGAGGCGCCTGACGCGGCGCATGCGCTGGCGCTGCTCGACGACGGCGCCGACATCGATCTGGTGCTCACCGACATCATGCTGCCGGGCATGAACGGGCTGTCGCTGCTGGCCACGCTGCGCGAGCGCGACCCGTCGCTGCCGGTCATAGTGGTGTCCGCGCTGTCGGACAAGGCCACGGTGGCGCGTGCGATGCGTCAGGGCGCTTCGGGTTTCGTGTCCAAGGGCGATTCCGGTGACCAGCTGGTGCTGGCGGTGCGCACCGTGCTCGATGGCGGCCTGTACACGCCGCCGGACCGTCGTGTGCCGGCCGCGCGGGCCGGTCGCGCGACGCCGCCCATCCGCCCCGCCGGTGCCGACGGCTTCGGGCTCACCCAGGCCCAGACCCGGGTGCTGCAGATGCTGGCCGAAGGGCGCACGAACCGGGAAATCGCGGAATCGCTCGGACTGGCCGAAGGGACGGTCAAGGTGCATCTGACCCGCATTTTCCGCGCGATGAAGGTGACCTCGCGCGCGCAGGCGCTGATCGCCCTCGCGCAGAGCGGATTCCGCAAGGACGGCGGCTGAACGCGGGGAACCGGCGTGCCGGTCGTGCCGCCGACGTCGTTCAGTGGGTGGTGCCGATCACCTGTTCGCTGTCCGCCTGCGGGTGGGCGTGAGCCGGCACCGCATGTTCCATCGTGTCCTCGGCGTCGATATCCACCTCTTCGTGGTCGATGCGCAGGATGTCCAGCACCGGTGAAGCCACCCGGCGGCAGGCGTTGGCCAGCGGCGACGGCAGGCTGTCCGGAATGCGCTTCTGCAGCAGCAGTTTGGACGACGAAATCGCGAACACCGGCTCCAGAATGCGGTTGCGATACTGGCCAAGCTGGCTTTCAACCAGCTTGTCCGCCGCCTCGCGTGCCCACGGGTTGGTCGGCCACTGGGTCGGAATCGCCAGCGCGCGCGGGAAGGTTTCCAGATCCTGCATCACAGTGCGGATGTCTTCGTGCGAATCGCGGAAGGGCAGCAGCACCAGATGGGCGAGGCCGTACAGATGGCGGTCCATCTCGCTGCGGTTGGCGCCGCCGTCGATCACGCCCATCCACTTGTTCAGGCCGCGGATCTTGTCCACCACCTTGGCCAGTGCATCGCGCGAACGGGCATCGGCGGTCAGGTAGCGACGGCCTTCCGGGTCCAGCGGCTCGCGCCCGAGGTCGGTCAGCACGCACACCGAGCGCTGGTTCAGCAGGCCCAGGCCCTGACACAGCATGTGCGACAGCGTGGTCTTGCCGGTGCCGCCCTTGTTGCCGATCACGCAGATGATTTCAGCCATTTCGTGTTCTCCACCTACCGGGTTCGAGCAGACATTATTCCGCGATCAAATGCGGGGCATCGGCGGGAACTGCTGCGGAAACCGGGGCCATTTCCCGGACCGGGCGGCCGTTTTTGCCGCGCCGTCCGGCAAATGTGTACACATATAGCGCACGCGCTGCCGGGTCGCTGTCGATGACGCGGTCCGCCTTCACGCCGGGGATTTCGAAACTGTTGGCGATCAGCATCGCGTCCGGCTTCATTTCCACCGATGCCTTGCGACCGAGCTGGGGCATGGGCACTGGCGACAGGAAGGCGTAGATCACGTCGTAGTCGCCCAGTTCGAGCGACCACAGGTCGTCGCGGCGCACCGTCACATTGGGCAGGTTGCGGTTGCGCAGACGCGCGATCAGCCAGGGCAGCGGCGCGTTCTCGACGCCGGTGAAGCGGCAGTCAGGTCGCGACATGGCGAGCCGGCGAAGCAGCTCGCCGGTGCCGCAGCCGAGATCGACCAGATGGAGTGCGCGGTTCTTCGGCAGCGCCTGCAGCAGCGCGCGCGCGGTGGCCTGATTGGTCAGAAACAGCGGCACCCGGCTGCGGAAGGTGGACCAGAACACCGCCGACAGCGCGAGAAAGGCAAACAGATACCAGGTCGGGGCGATGTCCAGCGTACGGGCGGCCACCACCAGCGGTGAGAACAGCAGGTGTATGACCACCCACCAGCGCGGCGCGCGCAGGGCCAGCGCGAGCGCCGCGGCTACGCCGGCCTGCATGATGACCACCGCGGCCAGGCCTGCCGGCGGCGACACCGTGTAGCGCAGCGCGAACAGCGCGACGATCCAGGACACGAACTGTATGGCGAGGGCGCGGAACAGATGCATGGCAGGCGTGCGGGAAGCTGACCTCCCTACAGTAGACCAGCCGCTGTGCACAAAGTCACTGATTAGCGCGGGCATTGGCCCGCATTCCCGGCTTTGACCGCGCCGCCGCTCAGCGGCTGCCTTCTTCTTCCAGCTTGCCGAAGCCGAGCAGTCGCACCGGCCGTCCGTCCGTATTCGGGCCGTACACGCCCAGCATCCGCGCGTGCTCCGGCGCGTAGTAGCGGCCGACACTGCCGGCCGGCACGCATACGGTGTCGCCGGCCTGTGCCACGACGGTGACGCCGTCGACCTCGACGTGCAGGCAGCCTTCGAGGACGTAGGCGTATTCGGTGTGGGCGTGCTCGTCCAGCCAGTATTCGCCGGTCAGCGCCCACTCCATCAGCACCGGTTCGGTCCAGCCTTCCGGCGCCGGGTGGGTGATCCAGCGCGCCATCACGTCGGGGGTCGGGCGCAGCGGCGTGCGGGGGTAAAGCGTGGGTCCGGGGCGGGCCGGATCGCGGGTGTCTTCAGCGTGGGTCATGAGGTCTGCCATCGGAATGCCTGAGGTGAGCGCGAGTGTCGATGGCGCAGCGGCCGGCCGCAATCACTCGAAGGGGGTAGTTGCGACGGCAGTGGCTGCGGCGGCTCAGGGTGCGGTGTCGCGCTCCAGCCGCGCGAGCCAGACCAGCGCGTGCTCGCGGCGGTCGCCGCACATGTCGGTCGACGGTTGCAGACCGCTGCAGCAGGCCGGGCGTTCCGGCTGGCCGAAAATGCGGCAGCGCAGCTGCGCGTCCAGCTGTACGCAGGGCACGCCCGCCGGCTTGCCGTGCGGCATGCCCGGTATCGGGCTGCTGATCGACGGCGCAATGCAGCAGGCGGCACAGCCTTCGCGGCAGGCGTGCGCTTCAGTCATGGCCGGTCGGGACCAGTGTGTCGAGCAGGCGGCGCACCGGCGCCGGCAGTGCGGCGGTGGCCAGCGTGCCGAGCGGCTGCCAGTGCAGCGTGCTGTCGGCGGCGAATGGCGTCGCCATCGCGAGATGGGCGAGCAGCGGCACCAGCCGCAGTTCGAAGTGGGTGAAGCCATGGCTGACTGCGGGCAGCACCTGCACCTGGTGCGCCGCGAGGCCGCGCACCGCCAGCCAGCGCTGTGCCTCGGCCAGCGCCTCGGCTTCGCTCTGCGCGGCCAGTTCGGGCAGGCTGAGCAGGCCGCCCCAGATGCCCTGTCCGGGCCGGCGCTCGAGCAGCACCGCGTCCGGCGTGCGCAGCAGCAGCGCATGCACCAGCCGCAGTGGCCGTACCCGGGCCGGCCGCGGCGCCGGCAGTTCGCGCTGCCGCCCCTGTGCCCGGGCGACGCAGCGCCCGGCGACCGGACAGGCGTCGCATCGCGGCCGGTTGCGGGTGCATACGGTGGCGCCGAGGTCCATCAGCGCCTGGGTGTAGGCGGCACCGTCCTGGTCCGGCATCAGCTTGTGCGCGAGCGCCCACATGCGCTGCTCGACCGCGCGGGTGCCGGGAAAGCCGTCGATGCCGAACACGCGGGCGAACACCCGCTTCACGTTGCCGTCCAGGATGGGCGCACGGGCGCCGAAACAGAAGGTGGCGATGGCGGAGGCGGTGGAGCGGCCGATGCCCGGCAGGCTTTCGATGTCGTCCACCGTGCGCGGAAAATCGCCGCCAAAGCGGCTCATCACCTCGCGCGCGGCGCGATGCAGGTTGCGGGCGCGGGCGTAATAGCCGAGGCCGCTCCAGCTTTCCATCACCGCTGCCTCGTCGGCCGCGGCGAGTGCGGCCAGTGTCGGGAAGCGCTGCATGAAGCGGGCGTAGTAGCCGATCACGGTCTGCACCTGGGTCTGCTGCAGCATGATTTCCGACACCCACACGCCGTAGGCTTGACCAGTCTGCCAGGGCAGGTCGTGCCGGCCGTGCTGCCGCTGCCAGCGCACCAGCGTGGCGGCGAAATCGTCGCTGGCGGCTACCTCTGAGGGAGTATTCATGGGGCGCGATTGTAGGGCGTGACGCAAAAGCGGCGATAATCCGGGCTTACGCTCAAACTGTCTGTCCGATGAAGCTTCGCTCCGCCCGTGTCCTGCGCCCGCTGTCCGCGGTGCCCGCCTCCGTTCGTTCGCATGGAGCGGCACGATGAGCAACCCCGCGCACGACAGCCGCGCCTTTCGCGACGCGCTGGGCCTGTTCGCGACCGGCATTACCGTGGTGACCGCACGTACGCCGGATGGCGAACCGGTGGGCCTGACCGTCAATTCATTCAATTCGGTGTCGCTGGAACCGCCGCTGGTGCTGTGGAGCCTGTCGCTGGGCTCGCCGAGCGAGGCGCCGTTCCGCGCGTGTTCGCACTATGCGATCCACGTGCTCGGTGAAGGTCAGCAGGCGCTGTCCCGGCAGTTCGCCGGCAGCCGTGAACAGCGCTTCGCCGGTCTGCAGTGCGCGGATGGCCTGGGCGGGGCGCCGCTGATCGACGGCTGTCTGGCGCGTTTCGAATGCCGCAACGACCTGCAGTATCCGGGCGGCGACCATCTCATCTTCGTCGGCCGGGTCGAGCGTTTCGAGCGCGGCGCCGGCGAGCCGCTGCTGTATTTCGGCGGCGGCTACCGCGGCATCCGTCAGCCCTGACGCACGTCCGCGCTGCTCACCAGACGTAGCCCAGTCCCAGCACGACCGTGGTGTCGGTCGGCTTGCGGCCGGGGGCCGGCGTGCGTTCCCAGTCCGCATTGAGCTGGGCCGATGCGGTCATGCCGCCGGCAATCGGCAGGCGCACGCCCGAGCGCGTGCGTATGGTCAGGAAATCCGGGTCGGACAGGCTGAGGAAGCCGTCCTGGTCGTGGAACAGTTCGGCGCCGCGTGCGAACACCTTGCGGCTGGCGCGCACACCCCAGCCCAGTGCAGGATAGTCCTCGTCCATGCCCACCCGGCGGTCCAGCGTCACGTAGTCCAGACCGGTACGCAGTGACAGCCGGGTGCGGTCGTCGTCGTACAGCTGCCAGCCGTAACCGGCACCCATCGTGGTGCGCAGCCGGATGTCCTTGAACCGGTCCTGCTCGAAAGACGAACGCGCGTACAGGAAGTGGCGTTCGTCGATGAAGCGGTCGTAGTTGCCGTCGACCAGCAGCTGTTGCGCAGTGCGTATGCCCCGTTCCTCGCGCCGGTCGACCTTGATGCCCAGCCCCCACGCGTAATCGCGTGCCCGGGCGTTGAAGCCGGCGTCGCCATAGATGCGCTCGTTCTCACTGTTGCCGCGTACCAGCGACGCCGACACGTTGGCGTGGCCGCGGTAGGTCGCGCCCCGGCCCGACTGTTCAGGCGTCGGATTGATGAATGCGATGTCTTCCGGCCGCACGTTGCGGCTGCTTTCACCGCCGTCGATGTCCAGCGATTCGTCGTTGCGGCTGTCGAGCCGGGCGTCGTTGTTCAGTTCGCCGTCGCGTGTCATGACGGTGACGGTGTCGTCGGTGCGCAGTGAGGCGATCTGGTCCCAGCGCAGCGTCAGCCGGCCGGCATAGTCGGTGTCGATCACCAGATCGTTGCCCGCCTTGCTCACGATGCGACCGGTGATGCGGTCGCCGTTGGCCAGCCGTATTTCGTCGGCCTGCGCGGCTGCCGCGGCGCACAGCGCGGCGATGGAAAGGAAATGTCGGAGCGGCGTGCGCCGCCATCGTGGCCAATGCATGGAAGTCTCCCGGATCGATGGGCGAAGTGCCGGCGCGGCGTCGGGCCGACTGCGGGAAGGGGATGCTGCGAGGTGAAGCGGAACAGGTCAGGCGACCTGAATACCGGGCGCATGCCGCGAAGGCTGTAGGACGACAGGAAGGGAAGCTCGAAACGGCCGCTGCAGGTGCGCCGGAGCGCCGGTCGGAATGGAGCGGGTGATGGGAATCGAACCCACGTATGCAGCTTGGGAAGCTGCCGTTCTACCATTGAACTACACCCGCGCAGCGCGGATTGTACGCGCGCACCGCGACCGCGCAAGGCGTGCCGCGGTGCGCGCTGCCGGCGCTCACTTCACCTCGATCACCGCCTTCATGCCGGCCTCTGCCAGCGCCCGGGTGGACATGACGTCGTCGAAGCGGCCGATACGCACCGGCAGGAACCACCATTCGACCGCATGGCCGGCCGCGACCTCGATGCGGCGTATCGGCCCATACACTTCGGCCACCGTCCGTCCGGTGGCATCCAGCGCCACCACCTTGCGGCTGTAGACCGCGTCGGCCAGCGCCTGCGAACCGAAGTAGCAGGGCTTGCTGCCGCCGTTCATCAGGCGCAGCGCGTACAGCCGGCCGCTTTCCAGCGTCAGCGTGTCCGGCGAGAAGCGTGGCGGCGTGGCGTCGCAGGCCACCTGCAGCGTGATGACCAGCGGCTCCTGGCGCGTGAGGTCGCCGGCCGCCTGCGCGGCAGGCAGCGCGAACAGCAGCGCGCACAGGCCGAACAGGCGCTGCAAGCGGGTTGCGCGCCGGTGAGGTGCGGAAGTCGGGGGTATCCGTGAAGATGCATTCGGCATCAGGTGGCAAGGTTTCATCGAAGTTCTCCGGTGGGGCGGCGGAAGGTACGGGAGTTTTTCCCTGTGATCGGTTGCAGGCGCTCTCTATATTCGGCGCCGCGCTAACAATTAGCACACAAATAAAAAACTTCCATCCGAGGAGATTTCCCCATGTCCAGACTGACCCTGCTGGCCGCCGCCCTGGCGGCCGGCTTCGTGCTGCCGTCCGCAGCCCGTGCCCAGACGGCCGAGGCCGCGCCCGGCGTGGTGCTCGATGCGGTCGACATCACCAGCAGCATCCTGCCTTCGCGCATGGAGCATGTCCCGGGATCGACCGCGGTCATCGATGAGCAGGCGCTCGAGGCGCAGCGTCCGTTCACGGTCAAGGAGGCGCTGCGCAGCGTGCCGGGCGTGCACACGGTGGATGAGGACAGCTTCGGGCTCGGTCTGAACATCGGCATCCGCGGTCTGGATCCGCGCCGCACTTCGCGCACGCTGCTGCTCGAGGACGGCATGCCGCTGTTCCTCGCGCCGTACGGCGATCCGTCCGCCCATTACTCGACGCCGCTGGACCGCGTGCAGCGCATCGAAGTGGTGAAAGGATCCGGCCAGGTGCTGTACGGCCCGCAGACCGTGGGCGGCATGATCAATTTCGTTACCCGGCCGGTGCCGAAAAAGGGCGTCGAAGGCAGCGTCAGCGCCACCGTGGGCAACAACGACTTCCGCGGCTGGCATGCGAATGTCGGTGCCGGTGGCGAGCGTGGCGGCGTCATGCTGGACCTGCTGCAGAAGAGCGGAGACGGCGTACGCCGCGGCCACGATTTCGACGTGCGCGAAGCCACCCTGAAGGGCCAGCTGAACATCAACCCGCAGCACACCCTGCTGGGCAAGGTGGGCTACTACGAAGAGGATTCGCACATCACCGAAACCGGCCTCGGTGCGGTGGAGTACGCAGAAGACCGGCTGCAGGCACCGACCGCGCGTCAGGACCGTTTCGAGCACACGCGCAAGAGCGTTCAGCTGCAGCACATCTTCCAGATCAATGACGACGTGAAGCTGGCGACCCAGGCCTACTACGTCGATGCGCAGCGTGCGTCCTTCCGGCAGATCAACGAGCCGGGCACGCTGGGCGGCCGGTCGGAAATGGACCGCTGCCCGGGCGTCGTCGCCACCGAGGCCAACTCGCGCAACTGCGGCGGCCGCTGGCGCCCGCGCGACTACACCTACTGGGGCATCGAGCCGCGCCTCGACTTCAGGCACGACGCGTTCGGCGTGCCCAGCGATGCGGTGATCGGCTTCCGCTACCACGAGGAAGACATCATGCGTAACCAGTTCCGGGGCGCCGATCCGCGCTTCCAGAGCCTGAGCTATGCGCAGAGCTTCCAGAACGTGAATGGCGGTACCGGCCACCGCGAACAGATCGACATCCAGGTCGAGGCGAAGTCCTACTACGCGCAGAACACCTTCTACGTCGGCGACTGGTCGCTCACGCCCGGTGTGCGCTACGAGGACATCCGCATCAAGACCGATGTGATGCGTGCCGAAGGCCAGCCGCAGAACAATCCGGAATCCAATCTCACCAACAATCAGTCCAAGCTGCTGCCGGGCTTTGGTGTCGCCTGGAACGGCCTTGCCGGCACCACCGTCTTCGCCGGCGTGCACAAGGGCTTCGCGCCGCCGCGGCCCGACCGTGACATCGATGCGCCGGGCGGCGCCAACACCGCGGTGGTGAGCAAGACCCGGCCCGAGCAGAGCACCAACTGGGAACTGGGCGTGCGCTCGCGCTACTTCACCGGCGTCGGCATCGAAGCGACGCTGTTCCAGACCGATTTCGACGACATCGTGATCCAGGACAACGGCCGCTTCTTCAACGGTGGAGAGTCGAAACAGGCGGGGCTGGAACTGGGCGGGCGCGTGGACTTCGGCCGCATTTTCAGGACTGCGCACAACGTGTACCTGAGCGCGGCCTACACCCACCTGTTTACTGCCAAATTCAAGAAGGACGTGGCGTCCGAGGGCATCGTCGCCGGCAACCGGCTGCCGTACGCGCCGAAGCATCTGCTGTCGGCCGCCATCGGCTATCAGCACCCGGTCGGCTTCGACGCGCGTATCGGCGCCGATCACGTCAGCGAACAGTATGTCGACGGCGCCAACACCACGGTGGAAAACCTGGAAGGCACCGAAGGCACCATCCCGTCCTACACGCTGTTCAACGCTTCGGTGAACTTCCGGCCGACCGGCTCGAAAACCAGCTACTTCCTGAGTGCCTACAACCTGACCGACCGCGAATATCTGGTCAGCCGGGTCGATGGCAAGTTCGCCGGCCGCGAACGGCAGGTGTTCGCCGGCATCCGTTACAGCTTCTGATCGCGCACGTTCCTCTCGTGCGATTTCGGGCCGCCCTTCGGGGCGGCCCATTTTTCTTCCGGTCTGCGGTCTGACAGGGTGGGCGCTTCGCTGTAGACTTTCGCCCCATGACTCCCCCGAATGCATCCATCACCGTCACGGTGAATGGCGAGCCGCGCGCGCTGGACGCCGGCATCACGGTCGGTGCGCTGCTGCAGTCCCTCGATCTGGCCGGCAAACGGCTGGCGGTCGAGCGCAATGGCGAAATCGTGCCGCGTGCCACACATCCTCACGCCGTGCTGGTCGAGGGCGACCGCATCGAAATCGTCGTCGCTGTCGGCGGCGGCTGAAACCGGACCATTCCCATGAGCAAGGACATACTGAAGATCGGCGCGCGCGAGTTCTCGTCGCGGCTGCTGGTCGGCACCGGCAAGTACCGCGACTTCGACGAAACGCGCGAAGCGGTCGAAGCCTCCGGCGCCGAAATCATCACCGTCGCCATCCGCCGCACCAATATCGGTCAGGAGCCGGGCCAGCCCAGCCTGCTCGACGTGCTGCCGCCGGACCGCTACACGCTGCTGCCCAATACCGCCGGCTGCTATACCGCCGACGACGCGGTGCGCACGCTGCGGCTGGCGCGCGAACTGCTCGACGGCCACAACCTGGTGAAGCTGGAAGTGCTCGGTGACGCCGACACGCTGTTCCCGGACATGACGCAGACGCTGGCCGCGGCCGAAACCCTGGTCAAGGACGGCTTCGACGTGATGGTCTACTGCTCGGACGATCCCATCATGGCCAAGCGGCTGGAAGAGGTGGGCTGCGTCGCGGTGATGCCGCTGGCCAGCCTGATCGGCTCCGGCATGGGCATCCTGAATCCGTGGAATCTGCGGCTCATCATCGACAACGCCAGGGTCCCGGTCATCGTCGATGCCGGCGTCGGCACCGCGTCGGACGCGGCGATCGCGATGGAGCTGGGCTGCGACGGCGTGCTGATGAATACCGCCATCGCCAGGGCGCAGAACCCGGTGCTGATGGCCAGCGCGATGAAGAAGGGCGTCGAGGCCGGCCGCGAAGCCTTCCTCGCCGGCCGCATGCCGCGCAAGCTCTACAGCGGCGCGCCCAGCTCGCCGACCAGCGGCCTGATCACCGGCTGAACCCACTTCGCGCGGCGCCCGATGCGTCGCGCAGCAGGATTTTTCGCATGAACGACGACAACACGCCGGACAACTCGGAAGGCGCCGATGACGCGCGCCCCCAGCGCCACATCCGCAGCTATGTGCTGCGCCAGGGCCGCATGTCGCCGGGCCAGATCCGCAACATCGAAGAAGGCATGCCGCGCTGGGGCATCGAATACGCGCCGCAAGCCATCGATTACGCGGCCACCTTTGGCCGCCGCGCACCGGTGGTGCTGGAAATCGGCTTCGGCATGGGTTTCACCACCGCCGAAATCGCCACCGCGCGGCCGGACACCGACTTCATTGGCATCGAGGTGCATGGGCCGGGCGTCGGCAACATGTTCAAGCTGATCGCCGAACAGCAGCTCGCCAACATCCGCGTCATCCAGCACGACGCGGTCGAGGTGCTGCGCGACATGATTCCCGATGGCTCGCTGGCCGGCGTGCATGTGTATTTCCCCGATCCGTGGCCGAAGAAGCGTCACCTGAAGCGCCGGCTGATCCAGGCCCCGCTGGTCGCCCAGCTCGCCGCCAAGCTCGCGCCCGGCGGCTATCTGCACTGCGCGACCGACATCGAGGATTACGGCCAGCAGATGCTGGACGTGCTGTCGGCCGAGCCACTGCTGGAAAACACCGTCGACGGTTTCGCACCGCGTCCGGACTACCGCCCGCTGACCAAGTTCGAAGCACGCGGCCTCAGGCTGGGCCACGGCGTGTGGGACGTGATATTCCGGCGCAAGGGCTGAAGCGTCTTCTGCGGCGGGCGGTGCGTCCGCCCTCAGGCATCCTCAGTCGAGAAAGCGCTGCAGCAGTTCGTTCAGGAAACGGCGTCCCTGCAGTGTCGGTTTCACCCGGCCGCTGTCCAGTTCCAGCAGACCGGCTTCGCGCGCTTCGAGCAGGCGCGGCATCAGCCGGTCCAGCGTGAGGCCGGTGTGGCGGGCGAACAGGTCGATGTGGAAGCCATCGTTCAGCCGCGCTGCATTCATCATGAATTCGAAGGGCAGTTCGTCGACGCCGACCGCGCGCATGTCCTGCACGAAGTCGCCGCGCGCCGCGCCTTCGAGATAGGCGTTCGGGTGCTTGTGCCGCATGTCGCGGCGGACGCGGTCGTGGAAGCTCAGCTTGCCGTGCGCGCCGGCGCCGATGCCGAGGTAGTCGCCGAACTGCCAGTAATTCATGTTGTGCAGGCACTGCTGGCCCGGCTTTGCGAAGGCCGAGGTTTCGTAGTGCACGAAGCCGGCGCCGGCGAGGCGTGCCTCGATCGCCTCCTGCATGTCGGCCGACACGTCATCGTCCGGCAGTTCGGGCGGCTGCGCGGCGAAGGGCGTGTTCGGCTCCAGCGTCAGGTGGTAGCAGGAAAGATGGCTCACGCCGGTGGCGATCGCGGTGTCGAGGTCGGTCAGCGCCTCGGCCAGCGTCTGCTGAGGCAGCGCGTACATCAGGTCGATGTTCACCCGCTCGAAGGTGCGCAGCGCGAGTTCGATCGCGCGCCGCGCCTCGCGGGTGTCGTGGATGCGGCCGAGCGCGGCGAGCTGGCGGTCGTCGAAGCTCTGCACGCCGATCGACAGCCGGTTCACGCCGGCGTCGCGGAAGCCCTTGAAGCGGTCGGCTTCGACCGTACCCGGATTCGCCTCCAGCGTGATTTCGGCTTCCGGCGACAGATTCACGCGCGCGCGCACCGCGGTGAGCAGTCGGTCGAGCGCCTCCGGCGTCATCAGGCTGGGCGTGCCGCCGCCGAAAAAGATCGTCTGTACCCGGCGGCCCCAGATGTCGGGCAGCGAAGATTCCAGATCGGCGATCAGCGCATCAATGTAGGCCGCTTCGGGAATGCCGTCGCGCACCGTGTGCGAGTTGAAGTCGCAGTACGGACACTTGCGCACGCACCAGGGGAAGTGGATGTACAGAGACAGCGGCGGCGATACGGTGAAGGCCGGCGCTTCCGAGGAGGCGGCTGATGGCGCGCCCGCCGCCACCGGCTGCGCGGCGCGCGCCGGCTTCAGCGGGATGACGCGACTCATGACGGGGTCTTGAGCCGGTCGAGCAGGTGGCGCATCGCCGCCGCGCGGTGCGACAGCGTGTTCTTCAGTTCCGGCGCCAGTTCGGCCGCGGTCTGTTCGAGCGAAGGTACGAAGAAGTGCGGGTCGTAACCGAAGCCGCCCTCACCGCGCGCCTGCGCGATGATTTCGCCATGCCATTCGCCGTCGGCGATCAGCGGCTGCGGGTCGTCGGCCGACCGTACCAGCACGATGACCGAGTAGAAGTGGGCGCGGCGGTCATCCACGCCGTGCAGGTCGGCGATCAGCTTGGCGTTATTGGCGAGGTCGGATTTCGGTTCTCCGGCGTAGCGCGCAGACAGCACGCCCGGCTTGCCGCCGAGCGCGCTCACGCACAGGCCGGAATCGTCGGCCAGCGCCGGCAGCCCGGTCTCGCGTGCGGCGTGCCGTGCCTTGGCCAGCGCGTTCTCGACGAAGGTGGGGTGCGGTTCTTCCGCCTCGCTGACACCGAGCGAGCCCTGGGTCACCACTTCGATGCCCAGCGGCGCCAGCATGGCCGACAGTTCGCGCAGCTTGCCGGCGTTGTTGCTTGCGAGTACCAGGCGTTCGATGGTCATGAGGGTCAGAGCTCCAGGGCGCGGCGCTGGGCGGCGATCAGGCCGTTGATGCCGCTTTCGGCCAGATCCATCAGCGCATTCAGTTCGCTGCGGGTGAAGGGCACGCCTTCGGCCGTGCCCTGCACCTCGCACAGGCCGCCGGACGCTGTCATCACCACATTCATGTCGGTGTCGCAGTTCGAATCTTCATCGTAGTCGAGATCGAGTACCGGACGGCCTTCATGGATACCGACCGACACCGCGGCCACGAGTTCGCGCAGCGGGTTGGCCGGCAGCAGCCCTTTCTTCACCAGACCGGTTAGTGCGTCATGCAGCGCGACGCAGGCGCCGGTGATGGACGCGCAGCGTGTGCCGCCGTCGGCCTGCAGCACGTCGCAGTCCAGCGTGATCTGGCGCTCGCCGAGTGCGGCGAGGTCGGTGACCGAGCGCAGGCTGCGGCCGATCAGGCGCTGGATTTCCTGGGTGCGGCCACTCTGCTTGCCCTTGGCCGCCTCGCGTGCGCTGCGGGTGTGGGTGGAGCGCGGCAGCATGCCGTATTCGGCGGTCACCCAGCCCTGACCCTTGCCACGCAGAAAGGGCGGTACGCTTTCTTCCACGCTGGCGGTGCACAGTACGCGGGTGTTGCCCACCTCGATCAGCACCGATCCTTCGGCGTGGCAGGTGAAATTGCGGGTGATGCGCAGGTCGCGCGCCTGGTCGGGCCGGCGGCCGCTGGGTCGTGTCACGTCATTGTCCCTTCGAGTATTTGTTGATCGCGGAATTGATTTCCGCGATCGCGGATTCGATCGCCGATTCGTCCCACTCTTCGCGCATCGATGCCCGGTCGCCGAAGCTTTCGATCACCGTGGTGTGGCGGTCGAGCGGCAGCGTCTTGGTGGTGACCGCGCCGCGCGGCTCGTCGGCGTCGGCGTAGCTGTCGTGCCAGTTCAGGGCCACCGTGGTCAGGTTGTCGGCGGTTTCGCCACCGGCGGCTTCGGCCAGATCCATCAGACGCGGGACCGCGGTCATCACGTCCGGATTGTCGAAAGCCTTCAGCAGCGCCTCGTTGCCCAGCGGGCCCCATACGCCGTCGCTGCACAGCAGTACGGTGTCGCCGGCCAGCAGCGGCGTCTTGCGCGAGTATTCGATCTGCGGCGCGATCGGGCCGCCGAGACAGCTGTAGATGCGGTTGCGGTGCGGGTGGGTGGCGGCGCCGTCCTCGTCCAGCAGACCGCGATCGATCATGCGCTGCACGCGCGAGTGGTCGCGCGTCTGCGTCATCACGTGGCCGGCGCGCAGCACGTACAGCCGCGAATCGCCGGCGTGCGCCCAGTAGGCGACTGAATCCTGGATCACGCAGGCGACACAGGTGGTGCGCGGGCCGTCTTCGAGATCACGCTCGTCGGCGTAGTCGAGGATGGCGCAGTGCGCGTTGGTGAGCCCGCGAGACAGGAACAGGAAGGGGTCGTTCAGCCGCGGCTTGGCTTCGCGCTGGAAGGATTCGACCAGGTACTGCACCGCGATCTGCGCCGCCACCTCGCCCTGGAAATGTCCGCCCATGCCGTCGGCGACCACCAGCAGCAGCGCATCGCGCGAATACGAGTAGGCCATGCGGTCCTGGTTGGACTTGCGCTTGCCGACCCGGCTGTCCTGAAAGATGGTGAATCTCATTTGCTCATCCAGGTGCTGAAGCGGCTGAACTGCGCGCGCACGCGGTCGAGCCAGTGGTCGGCATTGCGGTGTGACGCGGCGGCCGCCTGAGCCACCAGGGCCTCTTCATGTTCGCGGTCCCAGGTGGCGAGCGCCTTCTGCAGGGCGAACACGCTCTGCGGCCGCTTCAGGTGATTGAGCTGCATGCACAGGTCTATGGTTTCGAGCAGCTGTTTCGAGTACTGGCCTATCCAGCGCTCGGAGGCGAGGATGACCGTGTCGTTCTCCATCCGCTGGTCGGCCGCCTGCGGCGGTCCGCCGGAGAGGCAGGCATACATGCTGGCGCCGATGCTGTAGATGTCGCTCCACGGCCCGAGCAGGTCGCGGTTGCGGTAGTGCTCCGGCGCGGCGAAGCCCGGCGTGTACATCGGCTTCAGCATCGGCGTATCGACCATCAGCGTGTTGCGTGCGGCGCCGAAATCGATCAGCACCGGCGAGCCGTTGTTGCGCAGGTAGATGTTGGACGGCTTGATGTCGAGGTGCAGCAGCTTGTGCGCGTGCACCTCGCGCAGACCGTTGAGCAGGCGGGTGAACACGTAACGGATGAAGCTTTCGCGTATCTCGCCGCGCCGGCGCGTGATGTAGTCCTGCAGCGTGCGGCCGCGCTCGTAGCGCATGACCATGTAGACCGTGTCGTTGGCGCGGAAGAAGTTCAGCACGCGCACCACGTTCGGATGGTTCAGCCCGGCCAGCGTGCGGCCTTCCTCGAAGAAGCACTTCATGCCGTAGCGGAAGGCCGGCAGGAACTCCTCGGGAATGTTCGGCTTGATATGCCCCTCTTCCCGCAGCGCCAGCGCATTGGGCAGGTATTCCTTGATCGCGACCGGCGTGTTGTCGCGGTCGTACGCCAGATAGACGATGGAAAACCCGCCCAGGCTCAGTTGGCTGTGGATGCGGTAATGATCGAGTTCAAAGCCCGGCGGCAGGGCGCAATTGACTTGTGGGGGCATTCTGCGGGCCGCTATGATCCTTGTTTCGGCGCGATTCTGGGCGTTCGCCCACGGGCTGTAAAGCGGGCCTCCCCGCGCTTCCCGGCACCGGCAAGGCGTTCCGGGGAGCATTCCGGGCGGAACGATTCATCGACAGGGGACATACGGGTGGCAGGCAGCATACACAGCATGACCGGTTTCGCGACCGTTGCAGTCAGTGTCGGCGGGGCGACGCTCAATCTTGAGCTGCGAACGGTCAATTCCCGTTTCCTGGATCTGCATTTCAGGCTGCCGGACGAGCTGCGGGTGATCGAACCGCTGCTGCGCGAACAGATTACCGGCGCGCTGGCGCGCGGCAAGGTTGATTGCCGGGCTGGCCTGCAGGCGGGTGGAGAGGCCACCCGCGAACTGGCGCTCAATCCTCAGCTGCTGGCCCAGCTGGTGTCGCTCGACGCGTCGGTGCGCGCCGCGCTGCCGCAGGCGGCGCCGCTGTCGGTGGCCGAAGTGCTGCGCTGGCCGGGCATGCTGGGCGACGACGCCATCCCGGCCGAAGCGCTGACCGAAGCCGGTGGCCGCGCCATCCGCCAGGCGCTCGCCGACCTGACCGCCTCGCGCGGCCGAGAGGGCGTGCGGCTCGCGGCCATCCTGATGGAGCGCGTGGTGCGCATGCGCGAACTGGTGGCCCAGGTCACGCCGCGGGTGCCCGAAGTGGTGCGCGACTACCAGGCGAAACTGGTGCAGAAGCTGCAGGAGGCCATCGGCAGCGCGGACGACGAGCGCATCCGCACCGAAGTCGGCCTGTTCGCGGTGCGCATCGACGTGGCCGAGGAACTGAACCGGCTGAGCACCCATCTGGACGAGGTGGAGCGCATCCTCGCCAAGGGCGGCAGCGCCGGCAAGCGGCTCGATTTCCTGATGCAGGAACTGAACCGCGAAGCCAACACGCTGGCGTCGAAATCGGTTGCGGCCGACGTGAGCGGGGTGGCGATGGAGCTCAAGATCCTGATCGAACAGATGCGCGAGCAGGTACAGAACATCGAGTGAGGCGTGCGCCGCCTCCATGGGTCACGCCGGCCGCGACATGCGGACTGGTATCCGGAAACGTCCTTCAGGTCCAGCAGTCATGAATTCTCGCGGCGTCCTTTTCATCGTCAGCGCACCGTCCGGTGCCGGCAAGACCACTCTGGTGCGCGGCCTGCTCGAACGCGAGCCGCAGATCGGGCTGTCGATCTCGCACACCACCCGCGCGCCGCGGCCGGGTGAGGTCGACGGTGTGGCCTATCACTTCATCAGCGTCGAGCGTTTCGAGGCGATGCGTGAAGCCGGCGACTTCCTGGAGTGGGCGCATGTGCACGGCAATTTCTACGGCACCTCGCGCCGCTGGCTGGACGAGCGGCTGAACGCCGGCCACGACGTGCTGCTGGAGATCGACTGGCAGGGCGCGCAGCAGGTGCGTGCGCAATTCCCCGAGGCGGTGAGCCTTTTCGTGCTGCCGCCGTCCTTCGAGGCCCTGGCGCAACGCCTGACCGGGCGCGGCTCTGACGCGCCCGAGGTCATAGAACGCAGACTGGCTGCGGCACGCGAGGAGATCGGTCATCTCAGGGAGTTCGATTTCGTTATAATCAACAACATACTGAGCCAGGCGCTGGACGAAATGGTCGCTGTCGCGCGCGCTGCGCGGCTGCTCCGTTCGAGCCAGATGTCCCGGAATCCCGAATTCTTCAAATCCCTGGGTGTGAATTGATATGGCACGCATTACCGTCGAAGACTGTCTGAAGCGCATTCCGAACCGTTTTCAGCTCACGCTGGCCGCCACCTACCGCGCCCGTCAGCTGTCCGCCGGCAGCACGCCGCAGGTCGATGGCGACAAGGACAAGCCGACCGTGGTCGCGCTGCGTGAAATCGCCGCCGGCAAGGTCGGTCTGGAAATCCTGAACCGGGGTCAGGCCTGATGAGGCCGGGCTGTCAGCGCTGAGTGGATCGTCCGACCGGTGGATAAATTCATCATGCCCACTCCGGTCGCCCACATCCCGCCTGCACAGCCCCTGGTCGGTCTCGGACCGACCGCCGACAACGACGCCGATGCCGGCACGCCGCCGGCGCCCTGTCCGACGCTGGCTGATCTCGAACGCCTGATCGCCGGCATTTCCGGCTATCTCCGCGAAGAAGACGTGCAGCGCGTGCGCGATGCGTACGCGCTGTCTGCGGCCGCCCATGCCGGCCAGTTCCGCATGAGCGGCGAGCCCTATGTCTCGCACCCGCTCGCGGTCGCTGAAATCCTGTCCGGCTGGCACCTCGATTCGCAGGCGCTGTGCGCCGCGCTGCTGCACGACGTGATGGAAGACACCGCCATCACCAAGGCCGAGATCGCGGAGCGCTTCGGCAAGGTGGTGGCGGAACTGGTCGATGGCGTGTCCAAGCTGGACAAGATCGAGTTCCAGTCCAAGGAAGACGCGCAGGCGGAAAATTTCCGCAAGATGCTGATGGCGATGGCGCGCGACGTGCGCGTCATCCTGATCAAGCTGGCCGACCGCACCCACAACATGCGCACGCTGGGTTCGATGCGGCCGGACAAGCAGCGCCGCATCGCCCGCGAAACGCTGGAAATCCACGCGCCGATCGCCAACCGGCTGGGCCTGCACGCGGTGTACCGCGAACTGCAGGACCTGTCCTTCCACGCCATGCATCCGATGCGCTACCGGGTGCTGGAACGGGCGATGAAGGCGGCGCGCGGCAACCGGCGCGAAGTGGTGGGCAAGATCACCGAAGCCATCCGCACCCGCCTGCCCGAGCGTGGCATCGAAGCCGACGTGTTCGGTCGCGAGAAGAGCCTGTACTCCATCTTCCGCAAGATGCGCGACAAGCACCTCACCTTCTCCCAGGTGCTGGACATCTACGGTTTTCGCGTCGTGGTGAACGACGTGCCGCACTGCTATCTCGCGCTGGGCGCGCTGCACGCGCTGTACAAGCCGGTGCCGGGCAAGTTCAAGGACTACATCGCCATTCCGAAGGCGAATGGCTACCAGTCGCTGCACACCACGCTGATCGGCCCCTTCGGCACACCGGTCGAAGTGCAGATACGCACCGCCGAAATGCACCAGATCGCGCAGAACGGCGTCGCGTCGCACTGGCTGTACAAGGACAGCGAACAGTCGCTGGACGACCTGCAGGCCAACACTCACCGCTGGCTGCAGTCGCTGCTCGAACTGCAGAGCTCGGCGCCGGATTCGGCGGAATTCCTCGAACACGTGAAGATCGACCTGTTCCCGGGCGAGGTCTATGTGTTCACGCCGAAGGGCAAGATCATGTCGCTGCCGCGCGGCGCGACCGCGGTCGATTTCGCCTACGCGGTGCATACCGACGTCGGTCACTGCTGTGTCGCCTGTCGCATCAATCAGGAACTGATGCCGCTGCGCAGCGAGCTGAACAGCGGCGATCAGGTGGAAATCATCACCGCCACCCATCCGAATCCGAACCCGGCCTGGCTGGGCTACGTGAAGACCGGCAAGGCGCGCGCGCAGATCCGCCATTTCCTGAAGACCATGCAGGTCGAGGAATCGGCACAGCTTGGCGAGCGGCTGCTCACCCAGGCGCTGCGCCAGTTCGGCGTGACGCCGGACGAGATCGGCGACGCCTCGTGGGCGCAGTGGCTGGAAACGGCTGAAGTGAAAAGCCGCAAGGAGGCGCTGGCCGACATCGGACAGGGCAAGAGTTCGGCCACCTTCGTCGCGCGCAGCCTGCTCAAGCTGCAGACCGCGAGCGAACAGCGCGGTACGCCGCTGGATACGCCGGAAAGCGCGCTGCTCATCCGCGGTTCCGAGGGCATGGCGGTACAGATCGCGCGCTGCTGCCAGCCGATACCGGGTGACCCCATCGTCGGCCAGCTGCGGATCGGCTCCGGCCTGATGATCCACGCGCACGACTGCCCCACGCTGCGCCGCAACCGCAAGGACGGCGACCAGTGGGTGGACGTCGAGTGGGAGCGCGACAGCAGCCGCGTGTTCGAGGTGGGCATACGCGTGATCGCCGCCAACAAGCCGGGCGTGCTGGCCAAGGTTGCCTTCGAGATCGCCGAGTGCGGCGCCAACATCCAGAATGTGGGCATGGAGGAAGACGGCAGCCTCTATACCCAGATCCACTTCACGCTGCAGGTGACCGACCGGGTCCACCTCGCACGCATCATGAAGGGCCTGCGCCGCGTACCCGAGGTGGTCCGCATCGCGCGTGTCCGCGCAGGTGACGGCGCGGACCAGGCCCGCAAGACGAACTGAGCCGTTCCAACCTTCAAACGGAGTTTCACGTGGCAGATTACGAATCCGATCACACGCGCTTCATGCGTGAGTACCTCGAAAAGCACCCGGAACAGGTCGACGAGCAGCGCCGCGGACGTGCGCTGTGGTGGGACAAGCCGCAGGACCTGGAAACCCAGCGCCGCTTCAACGAAGCGCGCGTGGCGCAGAAGGCCTACCCCTACCAGACCGACCTGACGCCGTCCGATACGCACTGAACCGCTGCCCGGCGGTGTTGCACGCATGAGCCTGTTCGACCAGCCGCTGGCCATCGTCGACCTTGAAACCACCGGTGGCGACCCGCGCGCCGACCGGGTGACCGAGGTCGGCGTGGTGCTGATCGATGGCGGCGTGCGAAGGGAATGGTCCAGCCTGGTCAATCCGGGCCTGCCCATTCCGCTGTCTATACAGCGCTTCACCGGTATTACCGACGACATGGTGGCGGGCGCGCCGCGCTTCGCCGATCTGGCCGAAGAGCTGGCGGCACTGCTGCACGGCCGGCTGTTCATCGCGCACAACGCGCGCTTCGATCACGGCTTCCTGCGCAACGAGTTTGCCCGCGTCGGCCTGGATTTCTCACCGCGGGTGCTGTGCACGGTCCGGCTGTCGCGTGCGCTCTATCCGCAGTTTCCGAAGCACGGGCTGGACGCGCTGATGGCGCGTTTCGACCTGCGCTGCGATGCCCGCCACCGCGCCATCGGCGACGCGCGGGTGGTGCGCGACTTTCTCGACATCGCAGTCCGCGATTTCCCGCCGGCGGTGATCGAGGCAGCGATGGACAAGGCCGGCCGCGTCGCCGCTACGCCGCCCGGGCTGGCACCGGGCGCGCTCGACGATATTCCGGACGCGCCGGGCGTCTACCTGTTCTACGGCGAACCGCCGGCCAGTACCGACCTGCTGCCGGCTGCGGCCGAACTCCCGCTCTACGTCGGCAAGAGCCGCAGCCTGCGTTCGCGGGTGCTGGCGCACTTCACCGGCTCGCACAAGGGCGGTCAGGCCGCGCGCATGGTGCGCGAAACCCGGCGCGTGGACTGGATCGAAACCGCGGGCGAACTGGGCGCGCTGCTGCTGGAAGCCCGTCTGGTGAAGCAGTTGCAGCCGCTGTACAACAAGCAGCTGCGGGCCTCAGGCCCGGCGGTGGCGCTGGTGCTGCGCGGCGGGCCGGGCAACGAGGTGGCCGCCGGTGAGGCGGCGCTCACGCTGGTCGAGCTCGACCGCGTCGCGCCACAGCAGCTGGCCGGCCTGTACGGCCCTTTCCGTTCACGTCGCGACTGCATGGCCGCATTGCGCGACATGGCCACCGCCTGGCAGCTCTGCCCCAAGCGCATCGGTCTGCAGGGCTTCGAGCGACGCACCGCCGCCTGCGTGAACGTGCAGGTGAAGCGCTGCCGCGGCGTGTGCTGCGGGCGGGAGGATCCGCGTCAGCACGATCTGCGGCTGATGAGCGCGCTCGACGGGCTGCGGATGCCGGAATGGCCCTGGGCCGGGCGGGTGGCCCTGCGCGAGCGCCGACCGGGCACCGCCCGCAGCGAGCGGCACTGGCTGCAGCACTGGTGCTATCTGGGCAGCGTCGGCGGCAGCGACGACGATGCCGAGGGCAGCCTGCCGCCGGCGACCGATCCGCGCTTCGATTACGACCACTACCGCATCCTGCGCCGCCATCTCGACGGTCTGCCGGCCGACGCGGTCGACACCGTCTGAGCCGGTTCAGCGGCGGGTCAGGCTGAGCCGCAGATCGGCCAGCGGCATCGGTCGCGCGAACAGATAGCCCTGGCCTTCATCGCAGCCGAGCCGGGTCAGCAGGTCGGCCTGTTCAGCCAGCTCGATGCCTTCCGCGATCGTCTTCATGCGCAGCGAGCGACCGAGCGCCAGCATGGCGTCGATCATCGCGCGCGCGTCGTCGTTCTCGGTCAGGTCGAGCACAAAGGAGCGGTCTATCTTGATGCGGTCTATCGGCAGGCCGCGCAGCACGCTCAGCGACGAATAGCCGGTACCGAAGTCGTCGATGCTGATCGACACGCCCAGTCGCTTCAGTGCATCGAGGATGCCGGCACTCCGTTCGATCACCTGCACCGTCGATTCGGTGATTTCAAGCTCGAGCGCCTCGGCCGGAAAGCCGGTTTCGGTCAGCACTTCGAGCACCTGGGTGACGAAGTCATCGCGCAGGAACTGCCGTACCGACACATTCACCGCCAGCCGCATCTGCCGGCCGTCGCAGTCCGGCAGGCCGACGATGTCGCGGCAGGCGCGGCGCAGCACCCACAGGCCCAGCGCCTCGATGATGCCGCTCTCTTCCGCCACCGGAATGAAGCGTGCTGGCGCCACCATGCCCAGGTCCGGATGCGGCCAGCGCACCAGTGCCTCGACGCCGACCCGCTGCCGGTCGCTCAGCCGCAGCTGCGGCTGGTAGTGCACCTCCAGCGCGTCCGACTCGATGGCACGACGCAGGCCCTGTTCCATCTGCATGCGTTCGTGGGTGCGTTCCGACATGTCTTCGGTGAAGAACTGGTAGCGGTTGCGCCCCTGTGACTTGGCCGAATACATCGCGATGTCGGCGGCACGCATCAGCACGTTGCGGTCGCTGCCGTGGTCCGGGAACACTGCGATGCCGATGCTGGCCGAAATGCGGATCTGTTCGTCACCCAGATCGAAGGGCTCGCGCAGCGCGCTCAGTATCTTGATCGCGAGGTGGGAAGCGTCCTCCGGCTGGGTACCGCCGGTGAGCACGACGAATTCGTCCCCACCGAGCCGGGCCAGCGTGTCACTGCGACGCAGCGACGCGCGCAGCCGCTGCGCCACGCCGCGCAGCAGGTCATCGCCGATGGCGTGCCCCAGCGTGTCGTTGACCACCTTGAAGCTGTCCAGGTCGAGAAAAAGCAGGGTGCAGCGCTGCTGTGCACGGCGGGCCTGCTCGATCGCGCGTTCGAAGCGATCGTCGAACAGCAGCCGGTTGGGCAGATCGGTCAGCGCGTCGTGGTGGGCCAGATGATTCAGCTTCTCTTCCGCTCTGTGGATGGCGGTGAAATCTGAAAAGGCAGCGACGAAGTGGGTCACCCGGCCGTCCTCGCCGCGCACCGCGCTGATGCTCTGCCAGGCCGGAAAGTACTCGCCGGATGCCCGCCGGCACTGCACCTCGCCCTGCCAGTAGCCGTTGCCCGACGGGGCGGCCAGGCTGGCGTAGAACGCGTCGTTGTGACCGGTACCGAGCACCGCATCCGGATCGAGTCCCAGCACCTCGGTCTCGCGGTGGCCGGTGATGCGCGTGCAGGCGGCGTTGATCGCGCTGATGCGCCGCTGGGCGTCAGTGATCACGATGGCTTCGGCGGTGGTGTGGAATACCACGCTGGACTGACGCAGCCTGTCCTCGTCGCGGCGCCGCTGCGTCACGTCCTGCAGTATGCCGACGATGCGCCGTTCGCCGCTGGGTCCGCCATAGGCGCGCGCATGCGCTTCCAGCCGGCGCGCGCCGCCGTTGCCCACGGTGCGGAACTCGATGCGTACCGGATCGCCGTGCGCCAGTGCCGCGTTGAGGGTGTCGGCCACCCGGCCGCGGTCCGCCTCGTCCACCCGCGACTGGAAGGTGTCCCACGATTCGTCCAGCGGCACCGGGCGTTCGCCAAACAGCCCGGTCAGGTGGCCTTCGCCGTGCAGCTCCATCGAATCGCCGCGCCATTCGAGCACGCCCAGTGACGCGGCATCGAGCGCCTGCTTGAACAGCTGCTCGTTGCGTTCGACGCTGACCTCGACCGCGCGCCGGGCGAGCGCCATCTGTATCGTCGCGTGCAGTTCGCGCGCTTCGCACGGCTTGACCAGATAGCCGAAGGGGCGGCAGTCGAGCGCCCGGCGCAGCGTGTCGTCTTCGGCGTAGGCGGTCAGGAACACCACTGGCACCCGGTGCCGGGTCTGTATCTGCAGCGCCGCTTCGATGCCGTCCAGCGGGCCTTCCAGGTGGATGTCCATCAGCACCAGATCGGGCGCCACTTCGGCTACTCGATGCACCGCCTGTTCGCCGCTGGCCAGCACTGCGCCCACCCGGTAACCGAAAGACTGCAGCTGATTCTTCAGGTCGAAGGCGATCACCCGTTCGTCTTCGACCAGCATGAGATTGATCGGCAGCGGAGCGTTCATGGCGTACCTCGCGATGTGGGCGCCGAGGGGAAGGTGATGCGGTAATGGGCACCGCTGTCCGGCTCTATACGCAATGCGCCGTGCAACTGGTCGACCAGCAGCGGCACCAGCTGCAGGCCGAGCGACTTCACCGTGGCCAGATCGAAATCCGGCGGCAGGCCGACGCCGTTGTCACGCACCACGAGGGTCACCTGTCCGTCGCGGCTGGATACCGCGACCGTGATGTCGCCCTGGCGCGGTTCCGGAAAGGCGTGCTTGAAGGCGTTGGTGACCAGTTCGTTGACCAGCAGGCCGCAGGGCACGGCGCGTTCCAGGTCGAGGTACACCGGGCTGGCCGGCCGGTCGAGCCGCAGTTCGACCCGGTCCGATCCGCTGCGGTAGGTACCGCGCAGCAGCTGCGACAGCCGGTTGATGTAGTCGCCCAGATCGACGCGCGAGAAATCCTTGCGTTCGTACAGCAGCTGGTGGGTCAGCGCCATCGCGCGCACCCGGTTCTGGCTTTCGTTCAGGATGTCGCGCACCCGTGGGTCTTCGGCGTTGTTCGCCTGCAGATTCAGCAGGCTGGTGATGACCTGCAGATTGTTCTTCACCCGGTGGTGCACCTCGTTCAGCAGCACCGTCTTTTCCTGCAGGGCCTGTTCGAGCACCTGCTGCGCGCGCCGCCGCTCGGTAATGTCCACAATGGACGCCAGCACCAGCATGCCGCGTCCGGTGTCCATCGGGTTCAGACCGATCTCGACCGGAAATTCGCTGCCGTCGGCCCGGCAGGCGAACAGGTCCCGTCCGGCGCCCATGGGCCGCGGGCTGGGCGAGGTCAGGAAGCTGTGGCGGAAGGCGGCGTGGTGGGCGCGGGCAGCGGAGGGCACCAGCAGATCGACCGAGCGGCCGACCAGCGCGGACCGGGGATAGCCGAACAGCTGTTCGGCCTGCTGGTTCACCAGCACGATCATGCCTCGTCCGTCGACCAGCACCATGGCGCTGGGCGCGTACTCGACGACGCGACGGAATGCATCGTCGCTCATCTGCGGCATCGAGGCGTCATCCGGCCCGGATGTCAGGTCAGTCCGAGTATCCATCGGTCATCCTCCCTGTGCCGTCGATCCGACAGCCTCATTTATTCTGGATGCCGCGTCGGGTCATGACAAGGCCGTGCCGCATGGGTATCTGTCCCACAAACGAAAAACCCCGCCGAAGCGGGGTTTCCGTGCTGCTGACCGACCTGGGGATCAGGCTTCCGGGTCGTACATGCAGTGCTTGATCTTGTGACGGTTGGCGATCAGTTCGTCGGCGGTCGGCTTGCCGGTCATCGCGCGGCTGATCGCGAGCTTCATTGCTTCGTAGTTGGTGCGGTACAGATCCTTCATGTCGAGGTTGGGGTCCTTGACCGCATTCGGGTCCAGCCACACCAGGTCGATGATGACCAGTTCATCCACCAGTTCTTTCGGGATGACGCCTTCGGCCACGCTGTCGACCACCGCGTCGGCGGTGGCCGACTGCACCACGCCGCCGAGCAGTTCGACGGTGCGCGAATTCTTGATCGTGACCTTGGGCACCATCATGGTGGCCGGCTTGGCCATCTGGTTGCAGTCACGCACGGCCAGCATGCGGGTGTGGCCGGCGGTCTGACCCATCATCTGGGCGAAGGCCTGGCCGACCGGGCCATCGATCGAGCCGATGACGATTTCCGGCATGGCGTCGGTGAATTGACCTTCCTTGGCGAAGACGGTGGCTTCACCGACCTTCATCACGATACGTTCGGACATGTTGTTTCCTTTGGCAGTGTGTTCAGTTCGTTGGCGTACGCGGGAGGCGCGCGGGGCGCCCGTCCGGCGTGGCTCAGCCGCCGCGGAGTTTAGCGCGCATGCGATCTATTTCACGCCGCTGGGTCTTGGTTGGCCGTCCGTGCAGCATCTGTGTCGGTTCCGGAGCAAGTCGTCGCTGTTCGCGCTCCCGTTCGCGCCGCTGCAGGCTGTCTTCGGTCTCCTGATACAGCGTGCGCGCCTCCTCGGCCGGGCCGCGCCGGCCGGACAGCGCCCGCACCACCACGCTGTACCGCACTTCGGCGGTCTGGATGTCCAGCCGGTCGCCCACCCGCACTTCGCGCGAAGGCTTGGCGCGCGCGTCGTTCAGATGGATGCGGCCGGCGTCGATCGCGTCCGACGCCAGCGTGCGGGTCTTGAAGAAGCGCGCCGCCCACAGCCATTTGTCCAGCCGCAGGCGGCCGCCGGCTTCATCCTCGTCCTCGCGTTCGGGCTTGCGGCTCACGGCAGCAGGCGTTCCCCGGCGTACAGGTCCTCGATGCGCTCGCGGGCACGGATCAGGTGCACCGATTCGCCATCCACCATCACCTCGGCAGCGCGCGCACGGGTGTTGTAGTTCGAGCTCATGGTCATGCCGTAGGCGCCGGCAGAGAAGATGGCGACCAGGTCTTCCTGTTCGACCGCCAGTTCTCGGGCACGGCCAAGGAAGTCGCCGCTCTCGCACACCGGGCCGACCACGTCGTAGATGTCGGCCTTGCCGCGCGGACGCACTTCGGCGAT
The DNA here is from genome assembly GCF_000214035.2 of Methyloversatilis universalis FAM5. Taxonomy (GTDB): domain Bacteria; phylum Pseudomonadota; class Gammaproteobacteria; order Burkholderiales; family Rhodocyclaceae; genus Methyloversatilis; species Methyloversatilis universalis. The sequence goes on from NZ_AFHG01000048.1 coordinate 38,249, forward strand.
GCGGTGGTAGGCGTCGTACAGCGCCGGACGCGCGAGGTCGTTCATCGCCGCGTCGATGATGGCGAAATTGCGTTCTTCGCCACGCTTCAGGTACTCGACCTTGGACAGCAGCACGCCGGCGTTGCCGACCAGCGAGCGGCCGGGTTCGAGCAGCAGCCGTTCCTTGCGGCCGGCCAGCACGGCCAGCAGCGGCGCCAGATAGTCGCGGGTCGCTGGCACCGTCTCGTCGTCATAGCGGATGCCGAGGCCGCCGCCAAGGTCAAGGTGACGCAGTTCGATGCCGTCGCGGTTCAGCGCTTCGGCCAGTGCCACCACCTTGCCGGCCGCTTCGGCCACCGGCGCCGGGTCCAGCAGCTGCGAGCCGATGTGGCAGGCGATGCCGCGGATCTCCAGCTGCGGCAGCTTCGCGGCTTCAAGATAGATGCGGTGCGCGTCGGCGATCGGTACGCCGAACTTGTTGCACTTCAGGCCGGTAGAAATGTAGGGGTGGGTTTTCGGATCCACGTCCGGATTCACCCGCAGCGCGATCGGCGCGCGCTTGCCCAGGCTGGCCGCCACTTCGGCCAGACGGTGCAGCTCGGCTTCCGATTCGACGTTGAAGCAGTAGATGCCGTGGGTCAGCGCCGCGCGCATTTCGTCGCGCGTCTTGCCGACGCCGGAGAACACCACCTTGGCCGGGTCTCCACCGGCCGCGATCACGCGCGCCAGTTCGCCGCCGGACACGATGTCGAAACCGGTGCCCAGCCGAGCGAACACGTTCATGATCGCCAGGTTGGAATTCGATTTCACCGCGTAGCACAGCATGGCGTCGCGGCCGGCCAGTGCGTCTGCATAGGCGGCGTGCGCCTCGGTCAGTGCGGCACGGCTGTACACGAAGGTGGGCGTGCCGTATTCGGCAGCGATGCGCTCAAGCGCAACGTCTTCGGCGTACAGCGCGCCGTCGCGGGATTCGAAATGCTTCATTGCTTGACGGCCTTGTTAGTATCTTGGGTCGCAGGGGCGGACGACGGCGCGGCGCTGGCCGGCTGGCTGCCCGCCTTGGGCGGCAGGGTCAGCGGCCCCTTGGTGCCGCAGCCCGCGAGCACCAGGGTCAGTGCGGCGGTCCGCACGAGAGGACTGAAAAACATGGTGGATGGCCGGAACATGAACGAGAGTGAATTTAACAAATTGGCCGATGCGACGCTGGCCGCGATCGAAAGCGCGATCGAGGCCAGTGGCGCCGGCATCGATTACGAACTGCAGGCCGGCGGTGTGCTGGAACTGGAGTTCGAGGACGGCTCCAAGATGGTGATCAACCGCCACGGCGTGGCGCAGGAAATCTGGGTGGCGGCGCGCTCCGGCGGTTTCCATTTCCGGGCCGAAGGCGGCCGCTGGATCGGCACGCGCGACGGCAAGGATCTGATGCAGGCACTGGAAGAGCTTCTCAGCCAGCAGGCCGGCGAACCGGTGAAGCTGACAGCCTGACGCCCTGCGGCGGCGGCAGGCTGGCGCCCGGCACGATGTGGCCGCTGGGCGAGGGCGCCGGTGCCGGCGGCTGCAGTTCGCCTTCGGAAGCCGGGCCTTCCGGCTCGCCCGGCAGCGAGGACGGCGCGGGCGGCAGATGCTCCTGGTACATCAGGTCGCTGCGCGGATGGCCCTTGCTGTCCACGCCAGCATCGATGCTGATCAGGCCGTCCGGCATGGTCTGCTGCATTTCCGGCACGTCCTTGAGTGCCTGCCGCATGTACTCTACCCACATCGGCAGCGCCGCCGAACCGCCGGTCTCTCCGCGACCGAGCGAACGCGGCGTGTCGAAACCGATCCAGGCGATCGCCACCAGCGAGGGCTGGTAGCCGCAGAACCAGGCGTCAATGTAGTCGTTGGTGGTGCCGGTCTTGCCAGCCAGGTCGCCGCGCTTGAGCGTGAGCGCCCGGGTGGCCGTGCCGCGGCGCACCACGTCCTGCATCATCGAATCCATCAGGTAGGCGTTGCGCGCGTCGATCACGCGCAGCGAGTCGTCGCCGGCCGTACGCGGCGTGAAGCGGGCCAGCACCCGGCCTTCGCTGTCGGTGATTTCCTTGACCACATAGGGCTCGACCCGGAAGCCTCCATTGGCGAAAACCGCATACGCCGAGGCCATCTGCCACGGCGTGACCGAACCGGCGCCGAGTGCCATCGTCAGGTAGGGCGGGTGGCGCGCCGCGTCGAAACCGAAGCGGGTGACGTAGTCCTGCGCATAGCGGGTACCGATCGAGCGCAGCATCCGGATCGACACCATGTTCTTCGACTTTGCCAGCGCGGTGCGCAGCGAGATCGGGCCGTCGTACTTGCCGTCGTAGTTCTTCGGCTGCCAGCTCTGGCTGCCGGTTTCACCGGCCGACACCACCAGCGGCGTGTCTTCTTCCACCGTGGCCGGGCCGTAGCCCTTTTCCAGCGCCGCGGAATAGATGAAGGGCTTGAAGCTGGAGCCCGGCTGGCGCCAGCCCTGGGTGACGTGGTTGAACTTGTTGCGGTTGAAGTCGAAGCCGCCGACCAGCGCGCGCACCGCGCCGTCCTGGCTGTCGATCGAGATCAGGGCGGCCTCCACTTCGGGCATCTGCGCCAGGGTCCAGCCCAGTTTCGCATCCTGCATCACCCGGACCACCGCGCCACGGCGCAGCTTGCGGGCGGCCGGCGCCTTGTCGTCCAGCATGGCCTTGGCGAACTTGATCGCGTCGCCGCTCAGCGCAATCACCTCGCCGCCGCGCTTGTAGACCTTCAGCGAGGTCGGACTGGCGGCCAGCACCACTGCGGCGTGCAGGCCGGCGGCGTCCGGCACGTCCTGCAGCAGGTCGTCCAGCACTTCGTCGTCGTCGCTGCTTACGTCCTTCATGTCGACGAAGCTTTCCGCGCCGCGATAACCGTGTCGACGGTCGTAGTCGAACACACCGCGCCGTACCGCCTGGATGGCGGCGTCCTGATCGTCGCGCCGTATCGTGGTGACCACCCTCAGGCCGAGCGAGTAGGCGGAGTCGCCGAAGCGCTCGACCGCCATCTGCCGCGCCATTTCGGCGACGAAATCGGCCGGTTGGTGGCCGGCGGCGATCGGGCTGCTGTCGCGCTTCACGGCGAGCGGCTGATCCACCGCGGCCTTGCGGGTGGCTTCGTCGATATAGCCCAGCTCGGCCATGCGCCTCAGCACATAGGCCTGGCGCAGCGCGGCGCGCTTGGGATTCACCACCGGGTTGTATTTCGAGGGTGCCTTGGGCAGCCCGGCCAGCATCGCCGCTTCCGCGACGCTAATGTCCTTCAGATTCTTGCCGAAATAGGCTCTGGATGCGGCGGCGAAACCGTAGGCGCGCTGACCGAGATAGATCTGGTTGATGTAGAGCTGGAGTATCTGGTCTTTTGTCAGGCTGTTCTCGATTTTGAACGCCATCAGCGCTTCATACACTTTCCGTCGCAAGGTCCGCTCGCTCGACAGGAAGAAGTTGCGCGCGACCTGCATGGTGATGGTACTGGCGCCCTGGCTGCGCCCTCCGCTGGTCAGGTTGCTGATGGCGGCGCGGGCGATGCCCATGTAGTCGATGCCGGAGTGCTGGTAGAAGCGTTCGTCCTCGGCGGCGATGATGGCGTGCTTGAGGGAGTCGGGCACCTGTTCGATCGGGACGACCGAACGCCTTTCCTCGCCGAATTCGCCGATCAGGTGGCCGTCGGCGCTGAACACGCGCAGCGGGATCTTGGGGCGGTAGTCGGTCAGGATGTCCAGCGAAGGCAGCTGGGGGTAGGCGAGCAGAACGACGATCAGCGCCAGGGCCGCGCCGATGGCTGCCAGACCTGCAAATGCGGCCAGCGGATAGACGAACCAGCGGAATTTGGAAGGCAAAGGGAGGGGTGTCCGGAGCGGGTTGGAAGGCCAAATTATAGCCGGCGCACCGTGTGAAGCTTCTCGTTACGCTTACCCAGAATTTGTTTACTTGTCGATACCTTGCTGCTAGCATCTTAATGTAATTTGTCAGTAATGGGCCTAATTCACTGTCTTTAAAGGAAAAAGCTTGGCTTTCGACCTGTCGATATTCAACCCAGGAGCGCGCCCCCTTTTAGGGCTGGACGTGTCGTCCTCGGCGGTCAAGCTGGTCGAGCTGTCCCGGACAGCGAAAGGCGAGTACCGCATTGAGCGCTACGCGATCGAGAATCTGCCGCGCGACTCGGTCGTGGACGGCAACATCGCCAAGCTCGAAGACGTGGCGGATGCGGTCCGTCGGGCCTGGAAGCGCATGGGCACCTCCACCCGCAACGTGGCGCTTGCGCTGCCGGCCGCAGCCGTCATTACCAAGAAGATCATCGTTCCGGCCAACCAGCGCGAGCAGGAGCTCGAAGTGCTGGTCGAGTCGGAAGCCAACCAGTACATCCCCTTCCAGCTTGATGAGGTGAATCTCGACTTCCAGGTCGTCGGACCGGCGCCCGGCAATCCGGACGAAGTCGAGGTGCTGATCGCCGCTTCGCGCAAGGAAAAAGTGGAAGACCGCGTGGCGGTGGCCGAAGCGGCCGGCCTGCGCGCGGTGGTGGTGGATGTCGAGTCGTACGCGGCACAGGCGGCTTTCGAACTGGTCGAGAAGCAGCTGCCCGAGGGCGGCAAGGACACCAACATCGTGCTGGTGGACGTAGGCGCCAACGTGATGAACGTGATCATCCTGCGCAACGATCAGCCGGTGTACTCGCGCGAACAGGCCTTCGGCGGCTACCAGCTCACGCAGGACATCATGCGCAACTACGGCATGACGCCTGAAGAGGCGGAAGCGGCCAAGCGCACCAACACCCTGCCGGAAAACTACGAGAACGACCTGCTCAGACCCTTCATGGACAATCTGGCGCTGGAAGTGTCGCGTGCCCTGCAGTTCTTCTTCACTTCGACCCAGTACAACAGCGTGGACCACATCGTGCTGGCCGGCGGCTGCTCCATCATTCCGGGCCTCGACGAAGTCGTGGCCAACCGGACACAGGTCGAAACCCGCGTTGCCAATCCCTTCGTCGACATGCAGCTGTCGCAGGCGGTGACCGCCAAGCGGCTCAGTCAGGACGCACCGTCGCTGCTGGTGGGCTGCGGCCTCGCGCTCAGGAGGTTCGACGAATGATACGCATCAAGCTTCTGCCTCACAGCGAGGAGAAGCGCAAGGCGCGGCGCCAGCAGTTCTACGCGCTGTCCGGCCTGGCGCTGGTGCTGGGCGGCCTCATCGTCGTGCTGGTGAACGGCATCATCGGTGGCTACGTGTAGGCGCAGGACGAAAAGAACGCCTTTCTGAAGACCGAAATTGCGGTGCTGGACAAGTCGATTGACGAAATCAAGCGCCTGCGCGAACAGACCGACGCGCTGCTGCAGCGCAAGCGCGTGATCGAGTCGCTGCAGGGTAACCGCTCCGAGGCGGTCGGCCTGTTCAACGAACTGGCCAAGAACGTGCCCGAAGGCGTCTATCTGAAGAAGGTGGCGCAGCAGGGCAACAAGATCAATCTGGTGGGTTACGCGCAGTCGAACGCCCGCGTATCCAGCCTGATGCGCAATCTGGAGTCGTCTCCGCTGCTGGAGCGCCCGGTGCTGATCGAAATCAAGAGCGCCACGGTGGACAAGCGCCGCATGAGCGAATTCAGCCTGGATCTCTACATCACGCGTGCTGCAGACAGCCCTGACGCCGTCAAGGGGCAGAAGACATGAAGCAGATCCAGATGCCCAAGATCGACCTCGCGCGCATCGCCGACGATTTCCGCAACCTCGATCCCAAGGATGTCGGCAACTGGGCGGCCGCGCCCAAGGCGGCGGTGCTGCTCGGCTTCTTCGTGGCCACGCTGGTAGCCGGCTGGTGGTTCATGTGGGACCCGCAGCGGGTCGAGCTCGAACAGAAGCGTCAGGAAGAAAGCACGCTGAAGGAAGAGTGGCTGAACAAGAAGCGCCAGGCGGTGAATCTCGAGCAGTACCAGCAGCAGCTCGCCGACATCGACAAATCCTTCGGTGCGCTGCTCAAGCAGCTGCCCAACCGGGCGGAGATGGAGTCGCTGCTGGTCGATATCAGCCAGGCCGGCCTGAGCCGTGGCCTGCAGTTCGAAATCTGGAAGCCGGGCGCCGAGGCGGTCAAGGACTTCTACGCCGAAATGCCGATCACCATCCGCGTCGTCGGCAGCTATCACGACCTCGGCAATTTCGCGGGTGATGTGGCCAAGCTGTCGCGCATCGTGACCCTGGGTTCGATGACGGTGGATGCCGGCAAGGAAGGTCTGAAGATGGACGCGGTCGCGACCACCTACCGCTACCTCGACGACGAGGAGATCGCGCGCCTCAAGCGTGAGAAGGCCGAGCGGGCCAAGGGGGCGAAGAAATGAAGCGCGTCCTGTTGATCGCTGCGGTATGCGGGGGGCTGGCCGGCTGCAATTCCGGGGATCACGGCGACCTGCGCGCCTGGATGGAAGAAAGCACGCAGGGCCTGAAGGGTCAGGTCAAGCCGCTGCCCGAAATCAAGCCTTCGGTCATCGTTTCGTATGAAACCGGTGCGCTGATCGACCCGTTCAGTGCCCAGAAGATCGAGCCCGAGCGGAAGAAGGGTGCGGGCGGCGGCAGCGGTCTCATGCCGGATCTCGACCGCCGCAAGGAGCCGCTCGAGCAGTATCCGCTCGATACGCTGGCCATGGTCGGCGTGCTCGAACAGGGCCGCGCGGTGTACGCGCTGGTCAAGGCCGATGCCACGCTGCACCGGGTGCGCGTCGGCAACTACCTCGGGCAGAACTTCGGTGTCATCACCGGCATCACCGGCGACGGCATCACCTTGAAAGAAATCGTTCAGGACGCGGACGGCGAGTGGGTCGAACGTACCAGTACGCTCCAGTTGCAGGAGCAGGAGGCAAAGAAATGAATTTCGTCCGCAAGATTTTTGCCGCGCTCAGCGTGCTGGCGCTCGGGCTGGTCCCGGCGGCGGCATTCGCGGAGACCCAGCCGAACAGCATCGAAGCCGTGCTCGTGTCACAGCAGGGCGGCGAGGTGCTGGTCAAGGTCACCACCAGATCCGAGCTGAAGGCGGTGCCCGCCAACTTCAGCGTGGCAGCGCCGGCGCGGGTCGCCTTCGATTTCCCGGCGACCAGCAATGGCCTCGGGCGTTCGTCGCAGCTGGTGAATGAAGCCCACCTGCGCAGCTACAACGTGGTGGAGGTCGGCGACCGCACCCGCCTGGTGCTCAACCTGAACAAGCTGTCGTCCTTCAATACCCGTCTGTCCGGCCGCGATCTGTACATCAGCCTCGCCACGCCCGCCAACGCGGAGGCCACCACCCCGAACGACAAGAACGCGCGTTTCGCCGAGCCGGCCTCGACCGAGGCGGTGCAGACCCTGCGCAACGTCGGTTTCCGTCGCGGCAAGGACGGCGAAGGCCGCGTCGTGGTCGAACTGTCCGACCCGAATACCGGCATCGACATTCGTCAGCAGGGCACCAAGCTGGTGGTCGATTTCCTGCGAGCTTCGGTGGCTGAAGAGTTTATCAAGCGCTATGACGTGACCGACTTCGGCACGCCGGTGACCCAGATGGAAGTGGTGCGCTCCGGCGCCAACACCCGACTGACCGTCACCCCGAACGGTCTGTGGGAACACAACGCTTACCAGAGCGAGAACCAGTTCATCCTGGAAGTGAAGCGTCTGGTCGAAGACCCGAACAAGCTGGTGCAGGGCAGCAAGCCGGGCTACCAGGGCGAGAAGCTGTCGCTGAACTTCCAGAACATCGATGTGCGTTCGGTGCTGCAGGTGATTGCCGACTTCACCGACAACAACATCATCACCTCGGACACCGTGGGCGGTTCGCTCACGCTGCGGCTGAAGGACGTGCCCTGGGACCAGGCGCTGGACATCATTCTCGACGCCAAGGGCCTGGACAAGCGCAAGACCGGCAACGTGATCTGGATCGCCCCGCGCGACGAATTGTCGGCCAAGGAAAAGCTGGCGCTGGAAAGCCAGCAGCAGGTGAGCGAGCTGGAGCCGCTGCGCACCGAAACCTTCCAGCTCAACTACCACAAGGCCGACATCCTCTATAAGGCGATCTCGGACGACAAGGACAAGCGTTTCCTGTCCAAGCGCGGTTCCATCGTGATGGATACCCGCACCAACAAGCTCATCGTGACCGACATCGCGAGCCGGCTTGAGGACATCCGCCGCATCCTGATCGAGCTGGACATCCCGACCCGTCAGGTGCTGATCGAGGCGCGCATCGTCGAAGCGAACGAGGACTTCGCGAAGAACCTCGGTGCCCGCATCGGCATCAATCAGACGCAGGCCGGTTCCGTGCAGCTGGGCCGCGCCGGCCTCAACTTGGGCGGTTCGGCCAGCGACACCGGCTTCAACACCGGGCAGGTCCAGACCACGCCCAACTTCCTGACCGACACGATGAGCACCAACCTGCGGGCGTCCAACATCAGTGGTCGTACGCCGGGTCAGCTGTCCTTCGTGCTGTTCAATTCAGCCGCCACCCGCTTCCTGAACCTCGAACTGTCGGCGCTGGAGCAGGACGGCAAGGGCAAGGTGATTTCCAGCCCGCGCGTCATGACCTCGGACCAGAACGAGGCGCTGATCGAGCAGGGCGTTGAAATTCCGTACCAGCAGGCCACCAGTTCGGGTGCCACCAGCATTTCCTTCCGCAAGGCCAACCTCGCGCTGAAGGTGAAGCCGCAGATCACGCCTGATGGCCGGGTTCAGATGGCGCTGGATGTGAACAAGGACACCCCGAACACCCAGCTGGCGACCGGCGCCGGTGTGGCCATCGACACCAAGCACGTCAAGACCGACGTACTGGTCGAGAACGGCGGCACCGTAGTGATCGGCGGCATCTACACCCAGGAAGAGCGCCGTACCCAGAGCAGGGTGCCCTTCCTTGGCGATCTGCCCTATGTCGGTTTCCTGTTCCGCAACACGGAAACCCGCGACAACCGCGCCGAACTGCTCATCTTCGTTACGCCGCGCATCGTCAGCGACAACCTGACGCTGCGCTGATCGCGGCAATCATCCATCGAGGCGGCCCCGGCGACGGGGCCGCTTTGTTTTTGCACTGCTAGAATCCGGCCGGTGGAACACAGCGACAACATTTTCCTGGTCGGCATGATGGGCGCCGGCAAGACGACCGTGGGGCGACAGCTTGCCCGCCGGCTGCACAAGCGTTTCGTCGATTGCGATCACGAGATCGAGGCGCGCACCGGCGTGAGCATTCCGACCATTTTCGAGATCGAGGGTGAGGCGGGCTTTCGCCGACGCGAGGCCGCCACCATCGAAGCGCTGGCACAGGAGTCCGGTCTGGTGCTGGCCACCGGCGGTGGTGCGGTGCTCGATCCGGCCAGCCGGGCGCATCTGAAGTCCGGCGGCTGGGTGGTCTATCTGGACGTGCCGCCCGACGTGCTGTGGGCGCGCACCCGGGGCGACCGCAACCGGCCGCTGCTGCAGGTGGCGGATCCGCGCGCCCGCGTGCGCGAACTTCACGGCCTGCGCGACCCTCTGTACCGTGAGGTCGCCGATTACATCGCCGAAAGCGGCCAGGGCAGTCCGCTGTCCATCGTGCGGAAACTTGAACGGGAATACCTGAACCGATGCGCAGCCTGAACGTGGCGCTCGACGAGCGCGCCTACGACATCCACATCGGCCGCGGCCTGATAGACCGAGGCGATCTGTTCGCCTCGGTACTCAAGCGCAAGCGCGCAGTGGTGATCAGCAACGAAGTGGTGGCACCGCTGTATGCGTCGCGCGTGCTGGCCGCGCTCGATTCGGTCGGCGTCGCGCACCAGCTGGTGGTGCTGCCGGACGGCGAGATCCACAAGGACTGGCCCACGCTGAACCTCATTTTCGACGCCCTGCTCGGCGCCCGGGTCGAACGTTCGACCACGCTGATCGCGCTCGGTGGCGGCGTCATCGGCGACATGGTCGGCTTCGCCGCGGCGACCTATCAGCGCGGCGTGCCCTTCATCCAGGTGCCGACCACGCTGCTGTCCCAGGTCGATTCGTCGGTCGGCGGCAAGACCGCGATCAACCATCCGCTCGGCAAGAACATGATCGGTGCCTTCTATCAGCCGAAGCTGGTGCTGGCCGACATCGATACGCTGGACACGCTGCCCGACCGCGAACTGAAGGCCGGGCTGGCCGAAGTGATCAAGTACGGCCTGATCCGCGACCGCGAGTTCTTCGACTGGCTCGAGATCAACATGCCGCGCCTGCTGGCGCGCGACACCGAAGCGCTGGCCTTCGCCATCGAGCGCTCCTGCCGCAACAAGGCGGAAGTGGTGATCGAGGACGAAACCGAAGCCGGCGTGCGCGCTCACCTCAATCTTGGTCACACCTTCGGCCACGCGATCGAAACCGGGCTGGGCTACGGCGAGTGGCTGCACGGTGAGGCGGTGGCCGCGGGCACGCTGATGGCGGCGGAACTGTCACGCCGGCTCGGCTGGCTGAACGACGCTGACGTGGCGCGCATCCGCCGCATCCACGACGCCGCCGGTCTGGCGCTGCGCGGGCCGAAGATGGGCGTGGAGCGCTATCTCGAACTGATGTCGCACGACAAGAAGGTCGAGGCGGGCAAGCTCAGGCTGGTGCTGCTTAAGCGGATCGGCGAGGCGACGGTGTTCGGCGACGCACCGGTTGCCGATATCGCGGCTTCCATCGAACGCTGCTGTGGCGATGCCTGAGCTCGCGTCCTACGCCGCCTGCGACGCCAATTCGCGCGGCCGGCGTCATCCCGAGGATTCGCCGCACGGGCGCAGCCAGTTCCAGCGCGACCGCGACCGCATCGTACACAGCACCGCTTTCCGCCGGCTGGAGTACAAGACCCAGGTGTTCGTGAATCACGAAGGCGACCTGTTCCGTACCCGGCTGACCCACAGCATCGAGGTGGCGCAGATCGCTCGCTCGATCGCCCGTGCGCTGAACGTGAACGAGGATCTGGCTGAAGCGGTATCGATTGCCCACGATCTGGGCCACACGCCCTTCGGTCATGCCGGGCAGGACGCGCTGAACGAATGCATGCGCGAATACGGCGGTTTCGAGCACAACCTGCAGAGCCTGCGTACGGTCGATCTGCTGGAAGAGCGCTACGGCGCCTTCGACGGCCTCAACCTCACCTTCGAAACCCGCGAAGGCATCCTGAAGCACTGTTCGCCGGCCAAGGCGCGGGAGCTGGGCGAACTGGGCGAGCGTTTCCTGAACCGCACGCAGCCCACCATCGAGGCGCAGATCTGCAATCTGGCCGATGAGATCGCCTACAACAACCACGATGTGGATGACGGTCTGCGCTCCGGCCTGATCACCCTCGAACAGCTGGAAGAGGTGCCCGTGTTTGCGCGCTTCCGTCGCGAAGTGCTGGCGCTCTATCCGGGCATCACCGGCCGCCGCCTAATCCATGAAACGATACGGCGCATGATCAATGCGCAAGTGCTTGATCTGGTGAGGGAAACAAGCGGTCGCATCGATGCCGCCGCGCCTCTGACCGTAGACGATGTGCGCGCCGCCCCGGTGCTGGTGGCCTACAGCGAGGCGATGAAGGCGGAACAGCTGGAGCTCAAGCGCTTCCTGCGTGACAACCTGTACCGCCACTACCAGGTGCTGCGCATGACTGCCAAGGCGCGCCGGATCATTGCCGAACTGTTCGGCGCCTTCATGGACGATGTGCGTCTGCTGCCACCGCAATATCAGCAGATGGCCCGCGACGACAAGCCGCGTGCGATCGCCGATTACATCGCCGGAATGACCGACCGGTACGCGATGCGGGAGCACCGCCGCCTATTCGCAGTGGGCGAAATATAAGTGCGCTAATGCACTGATTTGGTGCGCAAAAGCACCGTTTTGGTGCTATAAAAAATGATGTTGTAAGCGCACTGCGACAGTCCTATACTCCGCCGTCCACCCCAAAAGTGCTTTGGTTTGCGTGCGATTTTCAGACGCGCGCGAATGATGCAAGGCCACCCGAGCCGGTGCCCGCTGATCCCCCGATGACGGAGGTGACTGCGGAAGCCGGCTTTTTCACGGATGCGGCGGTGTGATTTCCCGCAGTGGCGAGCGATCAGAGCGATGCCGCGCGCGGTTGGCAAACGAGTTCCGAGGACGAATGCAATGGGTCTTCCCCATACTCAGGGTCTGTACGACCCCGAAAACGAGCGCGATGCATGTGGTGTGGGTTTCGTTGCGAACATCAAGAATCGCAAATCGCACGACATCATCGAACAGGGTCTGCAGATCCTGAAGAACCTCGACCACCGCGGTGCAACCGGCTACGACCCGCTGCTTGGCGACGGCGCAGGCATCCTGCTCCAGATGCCGGACGCCCTGCTGCGCGACGAAGCCGCGAAAATCGGCATCACGCTGCCCGCTGCCGGCGATTACGCCTGTGGCATGGTGTTCCTGCCGCAGTCGTCGAACGGCCGCGCCGCCTGTGAATCGGTGGTGGCCCGCATCATTCACGAAGAAGGCCTGAATTTCCTCGGCTGGCGCGACGTGCCGCGCGACAGCAGCATCCTGGCCGAAGCCGCGCGCGCGATCGAGCCGCAGATGCGCCAGGTGTTCATTTCCCGTCCGGACTCGGTGGCCGACCAGACCGCCTTCGAACGCAAGCTGTTCGTCGTGCGCAAGCGTGTCGAGCACGCCGTGCGCGCGCTGAAGCTGGCCGACGTGAAGCAGTTCTACATCCCGTCGCTGTCGTCGCGCACCATCGTCTACAAGGGCATGCTGCTGGCGCATCAGGTCGGCGAGTACTTCTCCGATCTGGCCGATGCGCGCACCGCGTCCGCGCTGGCGCTGGTGCATCAGCGCTTCTCGACCAACACCTTCCCGACCTGGGATCTGGCCCACCCCTTCCGCATGATTGCCCACAACGGTGAAATCAACACCGTGCGCGGCAACATCAACTGGATGAAGGCGCGTCAGAAGTCGATGAAGTCGGCCGCGCTGGGTGCCGACCTCGACAAGCTGTGGCCGCTCATCGTCGAAGGCGGCTCCGACTCGGCCTCGTTCGACAACGCGCTCGAACTGCTGGTGATGGGCGGCTACTCGCTGGCCCACGCCATGATGATGCTCATCCCCGAAGCCTGGGCCGGCAATCCGCTGATGGACGAAGAGCGCCGCGCGTTCTACGAATTCCACGCCGCCATCATGGAACCGTGGGACGGCCCGGCCGCCGTGGCCTTTACCGACGGCCGCCAGATCGGTGCCACGCTGGACCGCAACGGTCTGCGACCGGCCCGCTTCTTGGTCACCGACGACGACATGGTCGTGATGGCCTCCGAAATGGGCGTGCTGCCGATTCCGGACGATCGCATCGTCCAGAAGTGGCGTCTGCAGCCGGGCAAGATGTTCATGATCGACCTGGAAAAGGGCGCGATCATCGAGGACGGCGCGCTCAAGCACGAACTGTCGACCGAATACCCGTACGACAAGTGGATCAACGATTCACGCTTCTTCCTGACCGAGCTGGAAGACATCAAGTACGCCAGCGCGCGCGCCGAGTCGCTGCTCGACACCCAGCAGGCCTTCGGCTACACCCAGGAAGACATCAAGTTCATCCTGGCGCCGATGGCTGCCGGCGGCGAAGAGGCCATCGGTTCCATGGGCAATGACAGCCCGCTGCCGGTGCTGTCGGACAAGAACAAGCCGCTGTATTCCTACTTCAAGCAGCTGTTCGCCCAGGTCACCAACCCGCCGATCGACCCGATCCGTGAAGAGATCGTGATGTCGCTCGCCTCCTTCATCGGCCCGCGCCCCAACCTGATGGGCGTGGCCGACAACGAGGACGGCCTGACCCCGCGTCTGGAAGTGACCCAGCCGGTGCTCACCAACGAGGACGTGCTGCGTCTGCGTGACATCGAGCGCCTGACTGGCGGCAAATTCCGTTCGCTGGTGCTGGACATCACCTATCCGGCCGCCGATGGCGCCGCCGCGATCGAAGGTCACATCAAGCGCCTGCAGGACGCGGCCGAGAAGTCGGTGGCCGACGGCTACAACATCGTCATTCTGTCCGACCGTGCCGTGTCGCGTGAGCGCGTCGCCATCCCGGCGCTGCTGGCCACCTCCTCGGTGCACCATCACCTGGTGCGCAAGGGCCTGCGTACGCTGACCGGCCTGGTGATCGACACCGGTTCGGCGCGTGAAACCCACCACTTCGCGCTGCTCGCCGGTTACGGCGCCGAGGCGATCTGTCCGTGGCTGGCCTTCGACACCATCGCCGAAATCTCGAATGAGCTGCCGTCCGGCCTGTCGACCAAGGACGCGTCCAAGCGCTTCATCAAGGCGGTGGGCAAGGGCCTGAACAAGGTCATGTCCAAGATGGGCATTTCGACCTACCAGTCCTACAGCGGCGCGCAGATTTTCGAAGCGATCGGCCTCAACTCGGCCTTTGTCGCCCGTTACTTCACCGGCACCGCCACCCAGGTCGAAGGCATCGGTCTGGTCGAGGTGGCCGAAGAGTCGCTGCGCACCCACGGGCAGGCTTTCAGCAACGACCCGGTGCTGGCCAACGCGCTGGAAGCGGGCGGTGAGTACGCCTTCCGCATCCGCGGCGAAGAGCACATGTGGACGCCGGACGCGATCGCCAAGCTGCAGCACTCGACCCGCGCGAACAAGTACGACACGTACAAGGAATACGCGCGCATCATCAACGACCAGACCCGCCGTCACATGACGCTGCGCGGCCTGTTCGACATCAAGCCGGCCGGCCCGCCGGTGCCGCTGTCCGAAGTCGAGCCCGCGTCCGACATCGTCAAGCGTTTCGCCACCGGCGCCATGTCGCTCGGCTCGATCTCGACCGAAGCGCACACCACGCTGGCGATCGCGATGAACCGCATCGGCGGCAAGTCGAACACCGGCGAAGGCGGTGAGGATCCGATCCGCTTCAACCCGGTCACCGAAGACACCACGCTCGACAAGCTCATCGGCTCGTCGCGCGTCGAGGTCGCGCTGCCGCTGAAGAAGGGCGATTCGCTGCGCTCCAAGATCAAGCAGGTCGCGTCCGGCCGTTTCGGCGTCACTGCTGAATACCTGGCGAACTCCGACCAGATCCAGATCAAGATGGCCCAGGGCGCGAAGCCGGGCGAAGGCGGTCAGCTGCCCGGCCACAAGGTGTCGGAATACATCGGCTTCCTGCGCCACTCGGTGCCGGGCGTCGGTCTCATTTCGCCGCCGCCGCACCACGACATCTATTCGATCGAGGATCTGGCCCAGCTCATCCACGATCTGAAGAACTCGAACCCGACTGCGTCGATCTCGGTGAAGCTGGTGTCGGAAATCGGCGTCGGCACCGTGGCGGCCGGCGTATCCAAGGCCAAGGCCGACCACCTGGTGATCGCCGGCCATGACGGCGGCACCGGTGCCAGCCCGATTTCGTCGATCAAGCACTGCGGCACGCCGTGGGAACTCGGTCTGGCCGAAACCCAGCAGACCCTGGTGCTGAACCGCCTGCGCGGCCGCATCCGCGTGCAGGCCGACGGCCAGATGAAGACCGGCCGTGACGTGCTGATCGGCGCGCTGCTCGGCGCCGACGAATTCGGCTTCGCCACCGCACCGCTGGTGGTCGAGGGCTGCATCATGATGCGCAAGTGCCACCTGAACACCTGCCCGGTCGGCGTCGCGACCCAGGATCCGGTGCTGCGCAAGAAGTTCTCCGGCCAGCCGGAGCATGTGGTCAATTACTTCTTCTTCGTCGCCGAGGAAGTGCGCGAGCTGATGGCCGAAATGGGCATCCGCAAGTTCGACGATCTGGTCGGCCGTTCCGACCTGCTCGACATGCGCGCCGGCATCGAACACTGGAAGGCGAGCGGCCTCGACTTCTCGCGCATCTTCTACATGCCGCCGGTTCCGGCCGACGTGTCGCGCGTGCACAGCGAAACCCAGGACCACGGCATCGACCGCGCGCTCGACCACAGCCTGATCGCCAAGGCCAAGGACGCGCTGGAAACCGGCAAGCCGGTGGTGATCGAGTCGCCGGTCAGCAACGTGAACCGCACCGCGGGCACCATGCTGTCGCACGAAGTCGCCCGCCGCTACGGCCACAAGGGCCTGCCGGACAACACCATCATGGTGAAGCTGGCGGGCACCGCCGGCCAGAGCTTCGGCGCCTTCCTGGCCCGCGGCATCACGCTTGAACTGACCGGCCAGGGCAACGACTACGTCGCCAAGGGCCTGTCCGGCGGCCGCATCGTGATCAAGCCGTCGGACGCCTTCCGTGGCGCCTCGGAGAAGAACATCATCGTCGGCAACACCGTCATGTACGGCGCGACCGAAGGCGAGTGCTACTTCCGCGGCGTGGCAGGCGAACGCTTCGCGGTGCGCAACTCGGGCGCCATCGCGGTGGTCGAGGGCACCGGCGATCACGGCTGCGAATACATGACCGGCGGTACCGTGGTCGTGCTCGGCCAGACCGGCCGCAACTTCGCCGCCGGCATGTCGGGCGGCGTGGCCTACGTCTATGACGAGGACGGCAGCTTCGGCAAGCGCTGCAACATGTCCATGGTCGAGCTGGACACCGTCAGCGGTGATCTGGCCGACGAGTCGGCTGACGACGTGATCGGCGAAGTGGCGATCAACCACCTGACGATGAGCGACGACGCCATCCTGCGTCGCCTGATCGCGCGTCACGCCGCGTTCAGCGGCTCGAAGCGCGCCGCCGACATCCTTGCCGACTGGGCCAACGCTCGCGGCAAGTTCGTCAAGGTGATGCCGACCGAGTACCGCCGCGCGCTGCGCGAAATGGCTGCCAAGGCGGATGCGCCGGCCGCAGCGATGGCCAAGTAACAGGAAACGATTCGAAATGGGAAAGTCCACCGGTTTTCTTGAGTTCCAGCGCCTGTCCGAGGCGTCGCTGCCGGTCGCCGAGCGCGTCCGCAACTACAAGGAGTTCGTGCTGCACCTGAGCGACGAAGAAGCGAAGGTGCAGGGCGCGCGCTGCATGGACTGCGGCATTCCGTTCTGCAACAACGGCTGCCCGGTCAACAACATCATTCCCGACTTCAACGACCTGGTTTTCCGCCAGGACTGGAAGCAGGCGATCGATGTGCTGCACTCGACCAACAACTTCCCGGAATTCACCGGCCGCATCTGTCCGGCGCCGTGTGAAGCCGCCTGTACGCTGAACATCAACAGCGACGCGGTGGGCATCAAGTCGATCGAGCACGCCATCATCGACAAGGCCTGGGAAAACGGCTGGGTCGTGCCGCAGCCGCCGGCGCAGAAGACCGGCAAGAAGGTGGCCGTGGTCGGTTCCGGCCCGGCCGGCATGGCCGCCGCCCAGCAGCTGGCGCGCGCCGGTCATGACGTGACCGTGTTCGAGAAGAACAGCCGCATCGGCGGTCTGCTGCGCTACGGCATCCCCGACTTCAAGATGGAAAAGTCGCACATCGACCGTCGTGTCGAGCAGATGCAGGCCGAAGGCGTCACCTTCCGCACCGGCGTGCAGGTCGGCCCGCTGCCCGAAGGTTCGCCGGTGCACAGCGACGGCACCACCGTCGTCAGCCCGGACCAGCTGAAGGCCGAGTTCGACGCGGTCATCCTGGCCGGTGGCGCGGAACAGCCGCGCGATCTGCCGGTGCCGGGCCGCGAACTGGCCGGCGTGCATTTCGCGATGGACTTCCTGCCGCAGCAGAACCGCGTGGTCGCCGGCGACGCCGTGCCGGGCCAGATCATGGCCACCGGCAAGCACGTGGTCGTGATCGGTGGCGGCGACACCGGCTCCGACTGCGTCGGCACCTCGAACCGCCATGGCGCAGCCAGCGTCGTCCAGTTCGAACTGATGCCGCAGCCGCCGGAAGCCGAGAACAAGCCGCTGGTGTGGCCGTACTGGCCGATCAAGCTGCGCACCTCGTCCAGCCACGAAGAAGGCTGCGAGCGTGACTGGGCGATCGCCACCAAGGAATTCATCGGCGAGAACGGCAAGGTCACGCAGGTGAAGACCGTGCGCGTCGAGTGGAAGGACGGCCGCATGCAGGAAGTGGCCGGCTCCGAGCAGCTGCTCAAGGCCGATCTCGTGCTGCTCGCCATGGGCTTCGTCAGCCCGGCCGCCAGCATCATCGACAGCTTCGGCGTCGAGAAGGACGGTCGCGGCAACGCCAAGGCCACCACCGACGGTGAAGGCTGCTACGCCACCAATGTCGCCAAGGTGTTCGCCGCCGGCGACATGCGCCGCGGTCAGTCGCTGGTGGTGTGGGCGATTCGCGAGGGCCGTCAGTGCGCGCGCGAAGTTGACCAGTTCCTGATGGGCACCACCACGCTGCCGCGTTAAGGCTCTTTCAGCCCTCGCGAGGGCTGGCAGGCAGTGATCGGCTGCAGCACAGAGCAAAAGCGGGCTTCGGCCCGCTTTTGTTTTATCTGCCGTCTGCTTCCGGGTCGGCGCTCAGGGACTGGCCGGTCGCGGGGCTTTCAGTACCGGAGGCGCCGGTGGGTCGGCCGGGCGGGGCGGGATGACCGGCGTGATCGGGTAGTGCCGGCGCACGATGCGGGGCGGAGCGATGTACAGATCGTCCGGCTGCGCCTGATCGCAGTCGACGCGGCGCTGTTCCTCGCAGCGCCGGCGCGCTTCCGCCCTCGCCTTTTCCTGGTTGCGTTCCGCCTCCTGCGCCTGGGCCGCCTGTTCCCGCCGCAGGGTCGATTCGATTTCCTGGCGCACCGCGTCGCGGTCCATGGGCGGCGTGCCTGCCCGTGCGGGCGGCGCCGCGGCATCCGAAGGCGTGGTCGGCGCGGGCGGCCGCGATACCGTAAGCGGGTCGGTGATCGGTACCGGGGTCGCCTTGCGGTCGGGCGGCGGCTTGTCGCCGTAATTCACCACGCCGCGCTCGTCCACCCAGCGGTGCACCGTGCCATCGGCCAGCGCCCCGAGCGGCAGCAGGGCCAGCAGGCAGATGAATGTTCTTCCGTTCATCGACAAACCTCCACGATACGTCAAGGTATCCACACTAGGGTGGACCGCAATCACCCCGCGCAGTGCGCCGGGTGTGTCCGGTTCTGCTGCGCATTATTTGACGGAAACATCCATTTCCCGGGCCTCCGGTGAGGCCGTGCGAGAACTGGTGCGCAGCAGGCTGTAATACCCCGAATGCTAGAATCCACGCGGATTTTCGCGATATGGTGCCCGATGCAGATCGTCATTCTGGCAGCCGGTCAGGGCAAGCGCATGCGCTCCGTCCTGCCCAAGGTGCTGCAACCGCTGTCTGACCGCCCGCTGCTCGGGCATGTGCTGCGTACCGCAGCGTCCCTTACGCCTTCGCACACCTGCGTGGTCTATGGCCATGGCGGCGAGGCGGTGCGTGCCGCCTTCCCGGACGAGGCGGTGGGCTGGGCGCTGCAGGCCGAACAGCTCGGCACTGGCCACGCGGTCATGCAGGCGCTGCCGCTGCTCAACCGTGAAGAGCCGGTGCTCATCCTGTACGGCGACGTGCCGCTATTGCGCGCCGACACGCTGCGCAAGCTGGCCGACGCCGCCGGCGGCGACAAGCTCGCCATCCTGACCGTGCAGCTCGACGACCCGACCGGCTACGGCCGCATCGTGCGCGACGGCGCCGGCCACATCGTGCGCATCGTCGAACAGAAGGATGCCTCCGAGGCCGAGCGCGCCATCCGCGAAGTGAACACCGGCATCATGGTGGTGCCCGGCGGCAAGCTCGCCGGCTGGCTCGACCAGCTGTCGAACGACAACGCCCAGCGCGAGTACTACCTGACCGACGTGGTCGCCGCCGCGGTGCGCGACGGCGTGCCGGTGGTGAGCACCCAGCCGGCCCGCGTGTCGGAAACCCTGGGCGTGAACGACAAGGCCCAGCTGGCCGAACTGGAACGCATCCACCAGCGTGAGAACGCCGACCGGCTACTGGCCGAGGGCGTCACGTTGCGCGACCCGGCGCGGGTCGACGTGCGCGGCGAGCTGGTGTGCGGCCGCGATGTCGAGATCGACGTCGGCTGCATCTTCGAAGGCCGCGTCGAGCTGGGCGATGGCGTCAAGGTGGGCGCGCACTCGGTGCTGCGCAACGTCACCGTGGCCGCCGGCACCCGCATCGCGCCCTTCTGCCATTTCGAAGACGCCGAAGTCGGCGCCGACTGCCAGTTGGGCCCCTATGCCCGCCTTCGTCCGGGTGCGAAGCTCGCCGAAGACGTGCACATCGGCAACTTCGTCGAGGTGAAGAACAGCACCATCGCCGCCCACAGCAAGGCCAACCACCTGGCCTACGTCGGTGACGCCACCGTGGGCAGCCGCGTGAACATCGGCGCCGGCACCATCTGCTGCAACTACGACGGCGCCAACAAATTCCGTACCGTGATCGAGGACGACGTGTTCATCGGCTCCGACACCCAGCTGGTTGCGCCGGTCACCGTCGGCCGCGGCGCCACGCTGGGCGCCGGCACCACGCTCACCCAGGACGCGCCGGCCGGTCAGCTCACGATTTCCCGCGTGCGCCAGACCACGATCGAAAGCTGGACCCGCCCGGTCAAGCAGAAGAAGTGACCGGGCGCCCGAACGAACCTGCAGCGCAGACGTAGAGCGCAGACACACAACGCATCGCAACGCCAAAGGATTTCCCATGTGCGGCATCGTCGCGGCCATCTCCGGCCAGAACATCGTTCCCGTCCTGCTCGAAGGGCTGCGCAAGCTCGAATACCGCGGCTATGACTCGGCCGGCCTCGCGGTGCTGAACGGCGCCAACGGTACCCAGCTGCGTCGCCTGCGCGCGGTCGGTCGCGTGGCCGAACTGGCCACCCAGGCCGACGAGCAGCAGCTCGACGCCGCCATCGGCATCGCCCACACCCGCTGGGCCACCCACGGCGTGCCGTCCGAGCGCAACGCCCACCCGCACATCAGCGACGGTCTGGCGGTCGTGCACAACGGCATCATCGAGAACTTCGAGCCGCTGCGCGCCCGCCTCACCGACCTCGGCTACACCTTCACGTCGGAAACCGACACCGAAGTGATCGCCCACCTGGTGCGCCACCACCTGAAGAGCACCCCGGATCTGGTCGACGCGGTGCGCGCCACCTGTGGCGAACTGATCGGCGCCTACGCCATCGCCATCGTCAGCGAAGGCGAAGACTCGCGCATCATCGTCGCACGCCACGGCTCGCCGCTGGTGCTGGGCCAGTCGGACACCGGCAACTACGCCGCCTCCGACACCTCGGCGCTGCTGCAGGTCACGCGCAACATGATCTACCTCGAAGACGGCGACATGGCCGAGCTCACCCGCGGCGCGATGCGCATCATGCGTCTCGACGGCACGCCGGTTGAACGCCCGGTGCAGGTGAGCCAGCTGTCGGCCGACGCGGTCGAGCTGGGCAGCTACCGCCACTACATGCAGAAAGAGATTTTCGAACAGCCGGCCGCGCTGTCGAACACGCTCGAAATGCTGGCCCAGGCGCGCTCCATCACGCCCAACCTGTTCGGTACCGAAGCCGACAGCGTATTCCGCTCGGTGCGCCGCGTGCTCGTGCTCGCCTGCGGCACCAGCTATCACGCTGGCATGGTCGCCCGCTACTGGCTCGAAGACATCGCCGGCATCGAATGCTCGGTCGAAATCGCCAGCGAATACCGCTACCGCAAGCCGGTGGCCGACCCGGCGACGCTGGTGGTCACCATCTCGCAGTCCGGCGAAACCGCCGACACGCTGGCCGCGCTCAAGTTTGCCAAGACGCTCGGCATGACCCACACGCTGGCGGTGTGCAACGTGCCGGAATCGGCCATCGTGCGTGAATCCAGCCTGCGCTTCATCACCCGCGCCGGCCCGGAAATCGGCGTCGCCTCGACCAAGGCCTACACCACCCAGCTCGCCGCGCTCGCGCTGCTCACGCTGGCCATGGCCAAGACCCGCGGCACGCTCAGCGTCGCGCAGGAAGAGAAATACCTCGGCGCGCTGCGCCACCTGCCGGGCGCAGTCACCCGCGTTCTGGAGCTTGAGCCGCAGATCCAGGCCTGGGCCGAACGCTTCGCCATGAAGCACCACGCCCTCTTCCTCGGTCGCGGCCAGCACTACCCGATCGCGCTCGAAGGCGCGCTCAAGCTCAAGGAAATTTCCTACATCCACGCCGAAGCCTACCCGGCCGGCGAACTGAAGCACGGCCCGCTGGCGCTGGTCGACCGCGACATGCCGGTCATCGCCATCGCCCCGAACGACGCGCTGATCGAAAAGCTCAAGAGCAACATTCAGGAAGTCCGCGCCCGCGGCGGCGAGCTCTACGTCATCGCCGACGCCGGCACCGAAATGGTCGAAGGCGAGGGCGTGCACATCCTGAACATGCCGGAGAACTACGGCCTGCTGTCACCGGTGCTGCACGTCGTGCCGCTGCAGCTGCTGGCGTATCACGCCGCGCTGGTGAAGGGCACCGATGTGGACAAGCCGCGGAATCTGGCGAAGAGCGTGACGGTGGAGTGAGGGCCGGCGGCGCGCTCAGCAGCGGATGATGGTGTCGCTGTAGCGCGCCACGGTCGCGTCGTGCGTGATCAGCCGCATGGGCTCGGTCAGCGCCTGTGCAACCAGGATGCGATCGAACGGATCCTGGTGATGCGCCGGCAGCGTCTCGACGGCCACCGCGTGCTCGGCTTCCACCGGCAGCATCCGGAATCCTGATGCATTGAAGTAGCGGAGCGCCTCGCTGCCCGACACCGGCATGTCGCCGCGCGCCAGCGTGTGCTTGATCGAAATCTCCCAGATCGTTGCAGCACTGATCCAGACCTGATTTGACGACGATGCAATGAGTTCGCGGGCCGGCGCGCGCAGTCTGGGGCTGTCCGTGATCGCCCAGAGCGCCACGTGTGTATCGAGCAGGATGTTCACGGGGCGACGCCGCTGAACAGCCGCGCGACCTCCTCGTTGTGCGCGTCGATATCCTCCGGCACCTCGAACAGTCCTTTGGCCACCCCGAGGCGCGGCCCCGGCTGTTGCGTGTCGACCGGCACCAGCCGTGCAACCGGTCGACCATTGCGCGCGATCACGATCTCCCGCTCTTCACCCAGCTCGATCGCCTCTACCAGACGGGAGAGTGTCGTCTTGGCCTGCAACATATTGACTGAACGCATGCTTTCCTCCGGGGTAGATGCAAGGTTAGTCTCGTCTGGCTAAGGTGCGCAGTCAAGCCCGGTCGCCATCCAGAAAGAGGCGCTGATCGAAAAGCTCAAGAGCAAGGTCGAGGAGGTCCGCACACGCAGTGGTGAACGCTACGTCATCGCTGACGCCGGCACCGAAATGGCCCTGGCCGGCAGGGAAAGACACGTGTCATGGCACCGAAGCGTTGCCAAGAGCGACCCGGGAGCTGAACTCGAGCCGAAGCTGAAGGGTATCCGTAATCAGCGACCGCCGTATCTTGAAGAGGTTGATAAAAATCTATTGAAAACAATGGTTTGAAGTCACGGTCAGGAAAAATATCTTGAAAGTCGTGAGGGCGCCTTCTTCAGCGCCCCCATGCATATCCTGAATGTCCGGGCCTGAGGTGGTCCGGTGGACGGTCGGTGCAGTGCCGTCGCCATTTTTGCTGTGCCTCTGATCAGGCCCCGAGTTGCGACCTCCCATCGCACGCGCGCTGCCAGATGACCGGCCCCCTCTGGCGACATCGCACGTGCGTCGATAAACTGTACAGAATTCTGTCATCTTTCCATTGGGAGCCTGCCATGGGTTTTTCAGCGCGCGACGTGGTGCCCTTCACCCAGGCACGCGCCAATCTCTCGGAACTGGCCGAGCAGGCCAAGGCTGGCGCCGAGAAGATCATCACCAAGAATGGCGAAAGCTATGTCGCGCTGATCGACGCCGACCGGCTGGACTACTACCACCGGCTGGAACGCGAGCGCATCCATCTGCTTCTGCTTGAAGACGCCCGTCGCGGTCTGGACGACATTGCAGCGGGCCGCACCCAGGTGGCCGATGCCGCAATCGCCGGTCTCCAGAAGTGTCGCGCGAAGGCACGTGGCTGAAGACCTTCATCGGGTTGAGCTGACCGACAGCTTCCTTGCACGCCTCGAAGCCAATCAAAGCTGATGCTGGCTTCGCCGATACCCTTCGCGAGTATTTGCACGGCGATTTCCTGATGTTGTACTCGATAGCAGATGATCTGGCGACGGTGCGTCTGCTGACCATCCATCACTATTAGGCAGCTGTTGTTCGATTTCTCTGGGTTATGCAGACGCGTAGGTAAGGGCGCATTGAGCGTCGGCCTCTAAGGGATGAGACTGTCGCCAGAGGTCGCCATGACCTTCGACGGTGGCGAATCCGCACATGCAAGTCGGCGCAGCAATTGCAGCTTTCCGTTTCACTCGCGCGGTTTTTCTATCCGAATGTCATTCGTGCGCTGCTGTTGTAGCCTTTTTGAGTTTGTCTTGGGCAAATCGAAAGTGACGAATCCGGCCGTGGTGAATATCGGATGCTCAGTCTTTCCAGTAGTAAAAAACCTCCATTTCGGCACCTACGAGTAGGCAGCCGCATTGGCGGCGCAGTGTGATGCGACGATCTCAAGCCAAGGCTGATACCAGTACCAGGTTTTGACGACCGAGACGCCCCAACCTTTGGAGGTGTTTTTCGCGTCTAGCTCCTTCCACAGCTGAGTGTGGTTGTGCATGGTGAAGCGCGGATAACCGCTCGCCTGCATCTTCTCCACCACCTGTTTCGGCAGGTACTTGGCCTTCTCGGTTTCCTTGACGACGGCGTAGTGCTTGTTGACGTCCTTGGCTAGATCCGAGTCGGCCTTGATGAACTCGATCACCTTGTCCGCCTGCCCTTTGCGGTTCGCAGTCTTGGGCACAAACAGCACACGGTATGCGAACCTTGGGTCGTTGAACTCGGCTTCGGTCAGCGCCGAGTCGAAGGCGTTGATGAACGCGCGAATGTTCGGGGGCAGGCCCTCCGCGTCATGCAGTGCCTCCCATTGATCAGTGTTGATCGCCGAGAACTGCAGGCTGAACGACAAGTGCTTGTCGATACCGAACTCGTCTCCGAATAGACGCTTGATCAAGTCGTTGTAGTTCAAGCAACAGGCTTGGAAGCGGGCACTCAGGTGTTCGTCCAACCGGTTCGTCATCTGGTGCTCGATCTCATGTCGCAAGCCGACAAGAAAGCGCAGATTGTTCGCAGCCGCTTTGTCAACGGGCGAGGCCTGGTCGTTCAGGCAGCGCTCAAGCTCCCAGTACTTGAAGGCGCCCTTTGATGTCTTGTCGAAGCGTTTTCGCGTGCCGGCTACCTTGAAGTAGCGGTACTCGATGCCTTGCTTGCGGAAGTGCGCATGGAGCAGGTACGTCCAGGAGATCACCATCATCACAACGAAGATCTCGGACTTGAAAGTGATGGCCGGGTTGTTGAAGACCTGCACAGCCGCCAAGGCGGCCTCTCGGGACTTCTTGAGCAATTCGTTTGAGACTGAGCCGACCGTTCTGATGCGTTGTTTTGGCTTCATTCTCCTCCCTTGTGTTTCTGCCACTTCCAGCAGGCAACCGGGTCGTCCCCGCTGTATTTCTCCCACTGCACCAACCAGATGGCCGACTCCAAGACGCCGACCTCATCGGTCCGGTTCGCGCCGTCGTCGTGGTCATCCAGACCCGTGGAGAAGAACAAGCCCCCGCCCTCGGTGAGCACGTAGCGGTTGTGCAGGGTTGCTTGCGGGCGCAGGTAAAGCCGCACCTCGACGCCGTCGGGCCGAGCCAACTCCAAAGCGCGCTCAATGCCACGGCACAGATGATCCTGGCGCTTGCCATCGCCGCAGAACACGTCGACGCGTGCGCCAGGTCTGACGCAGCGGAGGAAGGCGACCAAGGGCCTGCGATGCCGGCCGTTGTTGGCGTCCATGTGGGGATCAATCAGCTTGATGTGTGATCCAGCGTGCAGCAGAGGTGCGCAGCAACGGGCCATCACCTCTGCCGTGCGTTCAATGTGCCATTGCCGATTGGGCTGCAAGCAGGGATGGGCCGCATCCAGCTCATGGGCCGGAACTACCGCGCCACGCGCGTCGCCCTCTGCGGCGATGATGGCGTCGAAGGGCTCGCGCGCATGCTCAGCCTCTGCAGCAGCCAGCCAGTTCTCCGCGCAACCCTCCCCTGGGCGACCCCGGAAGTAGAAGAGATCGTCTTTCAACCCACGCAGGCGGACTTCGATCTTGGAAAGCTCAGTAGTGCCCCGCAGCCTGGCCTGAGCAGCCTGGTACACGAACCTCTTCCACTTGCTGGGGAAGGCCGCGATCAAGCGGCCTTCAGCGACCCCGAACTTTTCGATGAGGTAGCGGAATTGAAGATCAGACGCCGCCAGGGCAGCGGGCTCGACAGCGATCTCCTTGAACATCAGAACAGCTCCGCGCCACGTTCATCGAAGAAGCCCTGCGGCCAGGGCTTGGCGAAGTCGCCGTCCTTGGTCACCGGGATTTCGTCGATGATCACCGCACCGTTGCGCTTGGTTAGGCAGTAGACGCCGATCAGCGCGGGTGACAGCGGCTGGTCGGTCACCTGGTTGGTCAGTTCCGCAGCTTCTCGGATGCGACGCAGCAGACGCAGGATCAGGTGCTCGCTGTGCGTCTCGATGAGGAAGGACAGCCCTTGGTTCACCGCGCCGTCGATGAACAGATCGCCCAGGCCCACCTGAACGGCGGGGTGGATGTGCAGTTCGGGTTGCTCGATGCACACCACGCTGGCTGAGCCGTCTTGTGCCGCCACGACCACCGGCAGCACCTGCGAGATGCCGACGCCCACGTCTTGCGGCTGCAAGGTCAGCCCAGCACCGTCTACCAGCAGCGCGCGCTTGCGAATGGGGCCGATGGGCTGAGGCACCGGGTGGTTCGGATCGAACTCCTGGTAGGCCTTGCGGGTGACGGCGTAGCCCGTGCCCAGTTTGGCGGGCGACTGCATCCAGTCGCTCACACGCTCCACCAGGTCCTGGCTGCCAGTGACCAGCGTCTCCCACGCGGCCATGCCATCCGACCAGGCCGAGTCGCTCTTGGTCAGCGACACCTCCAGACCGCGAGGCGGAATGCGCCGTAGCGGGCCGATGTAGCGCATCTGACCCAACTGCTCGCGCAGCAGCAAAGCGGGGCCGACGGTCAGCCAAGACAGGAACGCGGTGAACTCCCGCACCGTGTAGACGTTTTCAGCCCCTTTGGCTCCCGGCGCGGGGATGAACAGCATCTGGTCCAGGCGCGGCAGTGCCCCACGAAAGCCCGTGAGCCATGCGCGCAGGCCGTCGCCCGGGCGCTCCATGCCGGCTTCTTGAACGGCACTGAACAGCGACGGCAAGATCGATGTCTCGCCTTGCGACTTGGTTGGCTCGCTGGCCCCGGGGCGTTCTACAGGCTGCGCCAGATCCTCCGGGTTGACGAAGTCGTCCAGCAACGAGAGCAGTTCGTCGCCATCCGGCGCGTCTACCATGAAGATCGGGTTCAAATGGTTGATGCGCATCTGCGCATCACGGCCATCACTGGTGGAAGCGATGCTGAGGCACCACTCGCCGTTCGTGGCGATCTCGTAGCCCTGGACGAAGGGCTGCTCGCGTTGCTCGTTCCACCCAATGCTCAGTCGGATGACGACGGTTTTCACGGCGCGGCGGATGTTTTGCAGGGTGTCGTACATCCACCAGACTTGCTCGTCGGTTGTCTGCCAGTCCTCGAAAGCATCCGGCACCAGTTCCGGGACGGAGGTCGCTCCCAACTCCATCTCAACTGCGATCTCGACCTTCTTCTGCGGATCGCGGCCGTTGACCAGGTTCAGGAAGCCGCCCAGGTCCACCGCCTCGCCGCCCTGCAGGGTTCGATCGGCATTGACGTTTTGCCGCTCCAGGATCTCTCGCACATACTGCAGAGCCTGCAGCACGCTGCTCTTGCCAGCGCTGTTGGCGCCGAACAGCAAGGTGATGGGACGCAGCTCGATGCGGACTACGTCGGAGAAGCCCTTGAAGTTCTTGAGCGAGAGCGACTTGATCAGCGATGACATGGTTCAGCGGCCTGGCGTTGTTTAGGTCGTCGGCTCAAGGTACTTGGCGGACAGCGAGGCCATGAGTTCATCAGTTCCCTTTGCTGCGAGGGCCTGCGCCGAACTCATCCGCTTGATGCGGCCGGCAATTTCTTCGAACTTCAGTTGCACGTCCATCGGTGGCGCGTTGACCAACAGCCCCTTGACGATGCCCATATTCCAACCTTCCATGATGGCGCCCTTCGCCTCGCGACGGGTCTGGGCTTTGACTTCAGGGTCCCAGCGCAGGCAGGCCCAGAGATAGGTCGGGAGCATCTTCTTTCGATCGAGCGTGAGCGTGCAAAGGTGCTTGGTGCTGATGCAGGTCGGCAAGTCGTCCGGCGCGATAGCAACGCGCCCGGTTGTCCCCATGATCGTGACCATCACATCGCCAGGTCTGACGGTGTAGCGATCAAGCTCCGCGTACTTTTCGTGGGAAATGTAGCGAGGTGCCGCCCAGGTGAAGGTATTCGAGACGACGTTATCGATACCAAGAACGGGTATGCCTGACGCAGAGAACTCGGACACCAGCAGCTGGCTGCCGAAAGGGCCCGTTCGCGCAGCGTTCGGCACCTCGGCGAGCAATGATTCAACTGGAGCTCTGACTGGATTCCGTTGCGCTACTTCCAGGTATGCCGCCCTCAGAAGTTCGTCTGCCAGCCGGATGGCCTCCTGCCGCTTGCGACGCAGGCCGTCGGCCTTGTCCAGGATGGTGGCGATGCGTTGCTGCTCTTCGATGGGAGGAAGCGCAATCTCAAGGTCCCTGACGTAGCCTGCCGAGAGATTCTTTTGTGTGACGCCGTTTGCGTCTCGATCAAAGTCTGCCTGCTTTGAGGCGAGCCAATGCTTGAGATAACTTGGTGCTAGCTTCTGAGGATCCAAAACCGATATGCCCAAAATGGCTTGGTTTGTTGCTAGGCGCACTCCTGCCCACGCCATCTTTCCGACAGAGCCATACATTGCAAACAGCAGCGTGCCTGGCTCAACAAGGCGACCACGGATCGACTGCAGGCCGATCTCGGTGATGCACTCCTTTGTGGACGATACGACCCCGTTCTCGACGTTTAGATCGTCAATCTTGGCCCATGGGAAGTTGCCGCCATAGTTGGCACTTGACGACCTAGGTGGGGTGCCGCCACTGCGAATGTCACACAGCGCATCAAGCCGGTAGTGCCGTCGCATCACTTCATCAGCTCCGTGATTTCGCTGATGTCGTTCATGATCTGCACTTCGAGCGCGCGCAGCGATTCAAGGATGTCTTCCGGCTGGACGTGGTTCTTGGGCTTGATCAACTGCTCCTTGTATCGATTGATGGAAAGGTCGAAACTTTGAGCACGTATGTCTTCGGCCGGCACGTCGAAAGCCTGCGTTGTGCGGTCGCTGAAGTTGCCTGTTCCTTCGCACCACTGCCTGTACTTAGCCAGCACATCCGGCAAGTCGCTTTTTCCATCGGGCTCAGGCAGTCGTTTGTCATCCAGCGTGAAGCCATCCGACTGCACGTCGTAGAAGAACACGTTCTCCGTCTTGCCGCCCTTGGCAAAGACGATGATGGCGGTGGAGACTCCGGCGTAGGGCTTGAACACGCCGGACGGCAGCGAAATCACCGCCTCCAGCTGGTTGTTCTCGATCAGATGCTGGCGCAACTGCACATGAGCCTTGCTGGAGCCGAACAGCACGCCGTCCGGCACGATGGTGGCGCTGCGGCCCCCAACTTTCAGCATGCGCAGGATGAGGGCGATGAACAGCAGCTCAGTCTTCTTGGTCTTGACCACGCGCAGCAGGTCCGGCGCCACGTCCTGCTCGTCCAGGCTGCCCTTGAACGGTGGGTTGGCCAGGATGAGGTCAAATGCGCCCTTGGATCCCTTGGGGTGGCGCTCCTCGAAGCTCTGGCTCAGCGTGTCCTGGTAGTGCACGTCGGGCTCGGCCACGCCGTGCATCACCAGGTTCATGCTGGCGATGCGTAGCATGGTGGCGTCGAAGTCGTAGGCGTGGAACATGTCGCTGTCCACATGCGCGCGGTGGCCCTGCTGGGCGAGCAGGTCGCCGGTGTAGGTGATGTGCTCCTCACCGTCCAGAAGCTCCACATGCTTACCGGCCTCGCTGGTGTGTTCGCGCAGCAGGTACTCGTAGGCCTCGACCAGGAAGCCAGCGGTGCCGCAAGAGGGGTCGCAGATGCGGTCGGTGGGCTGGGGCTGCATCAGCTCCACCATCAAGCGGATGATGTGCCGCGGCGTGCGGAACTGGCCGTTGATGCCGGCGGTGGTGAGCTTGCTAAGCAGGTACTCGTAGAGGTCGCCCTTGGTGTCGCCCCGCTCCAAGGGCAGGTCCTGCACTGCAGCCACGGCCTTCGTGAGCAAGGTGCCCTTCTGGATCATCAGCTGCGCGTCCTTCATGAAGGACGCGAAAAGGCTGCTTGCCCCGGTGCTGCGGTCAGCCAGGCGGCGGAAGTGAGGAAACACGCGGTCGCGCACATGAGGCAACATCTTTTCGCTGCCGTAGTGGCGCCACGTTTCCCAGCGGCAGTCCTGCTCGTCCTCGCCAAAGCGGCGGGCGAAGGCTTGCCCGGTCAGCGACGCGCGCTTCTCATCAACACGCTCCTTCATGTCCAGCAGGCGGCTGTACATCAGGAAGGTGATCTGCTCGATCACCGTAAGCGGGTTGGTGATGCCGCCGGTCCAGAAGTCGGTCCAGAGGCTGTCGATGCGGCTCTTGAGGGGCCCTGTGATCATTGAGTGTCCTGTCTGCTGGGTACGGAATCAGCTGGTGGCAGGTGGCTGCAATGGCTCACCAAAGCCGCGCACCAGCGCCACCAACTCATCGAGTTGGGTTTGGTTGGGGAAGACGCCGCCCAGGCCCTCGGCATGGAGGGTGTTGAACGGCGCGTCGAACAGTTGCGCCACGGCGATGGCGCCAAACTGGCGAATGTGGTCCTTCAGCATGGCCAGGAAGCGCAGTTGCTGGCTGGTCAGCGCGTGGCTGTGGGCGAAGGTGGTGAACTTCGCGTCGACCGCTTCATGGTCCAGCCCCACGATGGCGCGCAGGATGTGGGTTAGAGGCACGGCTGTGTCGGGGTAAAACTCGCGCAGCGTGGACAGGTCCACGTTCGGGTTGAGGGTGTGCAGGAGGCTGTTGAGCTGGTCCAGTTCTTCCGGTGTGATCGGCTCACCCCGGCGCAGCTTCTGCAGTACGGGGTCGGTCGCGAACAGCGGCTCCAGCGCGGCCTGTACCGCTTTGCGGTAAATGATGAAGTCGACCGATCTGACCTTTGTGGAGCGGTGCTCAACCCGGTACTCGGCCTCGTCTTCACGTACGTCCAGCACGGTCGTTGGCGTGGGGGGCGGCTTGATTGGTGCCTCGGCCAAGTCAATGATGCCGCGCAGCGCCTCGCGCATGACTTCCAGTTGGCCAAAGGTGGGCTGCTGCCAGAAGGCGTCGGAGCGCAGGGCCTTGAGCTCGTCGGCCTTGGCGCGCACGGGGTTCAGGTGCGGCGGCAGCCGATCCAGCCATTCGAGGATCTCCTCGCGCTGCGGGTTGGGCTTGCCAGGTTCGGCAATGGCGGCGGCCTGGGCCTTGGACAGCAGCAGGTCCCAGCGCAGGGCGTCGCCCTGGCCGCGCACGTCCAAGGCGCTCATCAGGGGCGAAATAGTGTCCATCAGCAGTTGTCGCGTAACCGGGGCGAACTGGTGGATGAGCTTGGCATCGCGGGCCTGCTGAACGGCCTGCCAGTTCTCACGGACAGCAATCGTGCCATCGGGCAGAGCGGCGGCGTCTTGCTGCAGCTGCTGGGCCAGTTGGTTAAAGGCCTGCAGGTCTGATCGCGCCAGTGCAAGGGCCGCCAACTCGATGCGGGCCTCATAGCGCCGCTGCGTGAGTGGCTTCGGGATGGTGGGCTCGACATCGTCCAGGTTCAGATCGTGGAAGGCGAAGTTGCCCCAGTGGTCGAAGATCAGGAACTCGCTCTTGTCCTTGTGCGGCCCGAACAGGTCTTTGCAGAGGCGCGTGCCTCGGCCGATCATTTGCCAGAACTTGACCTTGCTCTTCACCGGCTTGGCGAAGACGAGGTTGACCACCTCGGGCACATCGATGCCAGTGTCCAGCATGTCCACGGAGATGGCGATCCGGAGGTCGCCCTTCGGCTCTTTGAACTGGTCGATCAGGTCCTCAGCCCGCGGCTCCTTGGAATGGATGACGCGGCAGAACTTGCCGGCGAACTGCGGGAACATCTCGTCGAACAGCTCCGCCAGGAGACGGGCGTGGTCAACGTTGCGGGCAAAGACGATGGTCTTGCCGGGCAGCTGGCCGTCGGCATCACGCAGACCGTTGTCCATCAGGTTGCGCAAGATGACGCGGTTGGTGTCTTTGTTGAACACGGCCGCGTCGATCTCCTGGGCGTCGAAGTCCAGGGTGTTCGGATCAATGCCCTGGTCTTCCAGCTGGGCGATCTGTTCGTCGGTCAGGTGCGCGGACTTGATACCGTCGCGCAGAAACTTAGTTGTGTGCGCCACCACGCGGAAGGGCACCAGGTTGCGATCGGCAATGGCCTGCTCCAGCGGGTAGTTGGCCGTGGGCAGCTTGTAATCGCAACCAAAGAGGCGGCAGGTGCTGCGGCTGACCATCTCCACGGGCGTGGCCGTGAGGCCGACCTGGATGGCGTCGAAGTACTTGAACAGGTCGCCGTAGAGGTTGTAGATCGAGCGGTGCGATTCGTCCGCGATGATCAGGTCGAAGAAGCCGACATCGAAAGACTCGTAGTCATTGATAAGGCCCTGGTAGATGCCGATGTAGATGCGCGCATCCATCTTGCCGACGTCGTTGGCCTGCCCGATCACGTAGATGGGCTCCTGGACGAAGTCGTTGAAGGTGTTCTTGGCCTGCTTGCGCAGCTCCTTGCGGTCACAAAGGAACAGTACGCGCTTCACCCAGCGGGCATCGATCAGCAGCTTGGCCAAGGCAATGGCCACGCGCGTCTTGCCGGTGCCCGTGGCCTGCACTACCAGTGCGCGGCGGTGGCGCTGCGAGAAGCGCTCGGCCACGCGAGTGATGCTCTCGATCTGGTACAGACGGCCGGCGATGGTGGCGTCCGGGCGCACGTCGGTCAATAGGTCCAACTTCTCGCGGCGCTGGAAGCCGACGCGGTACTGCAGGGTGTCTTTGGAAAAGAAGCCGAAGACCGACCGGGGCGGGTAGCCACCGGCGTCGTCCCACACCCAAATGTCGTGGCCGTTGGTGTAGAAGATCATCGGCCGCTGCCCGTGCACCTTCTCCAGGGCGTCAGCGTACAGCCTGGCCTGCTCCTGCCCCGCACGCGCATCGACCTGGGTCTTCTTCGCCTCGACGACAGCGAGCGGCTTGCCGTTGTCGTCCCACAGCACGTAGTCGCAATAACCCTTTCCCGTTTGGGTGGGCTGATACGGAACCTCGACTTCCTGACCAACGGAATCGCTCGACGCCGTGCCAGCCGGCACGTCCCACCCGGCCATGCGCAGATCGCGGTCTATCAGCCACTTGCGGGTGTTGTCCTCGCTGAACTTCAGCCGGTTGGCGGCTGCGGCGGACGCCTGGGCTGCCTGCAACAGTTCCAGCTCTGTCGGCGGCGGCAACGACTGTGCCGCTGAGGCTGAGGCGCGATCTGCTGCGCGCAGGGCCGCCAGTTCCTCCAGTGCCTGTTTGAGACGCTCTTCCTTGAGGAGGTTCTCCTCGGTCAGTGCCTTGGCCTTTCGCTTGAACTCGGCCGTGCTGTCGATGTCTGCGACCGATGGCTGCTTGAACTCGGAGAAGTCCTCGATCTTCCCGCCTAGGAAGGTCACATGGAGCCATCGGGCGAGTTGCCAGGCCTCCTGAACGCATCTAGCGGCATCCGCGGCCTCGACATCTTCGCCATGCGCACCGCGGTTGCCCAGGCGGCGCAGCAGGTGCAACTTGTCCAGCACCAGGGGCTGGGCTATGGCCTTGAAGCCAGCGTTGTGCAGCAGATCCACAAAAGTGGACCGCGGAACCCGTTCGAGCTTGAGCGTCAGGTAGACGTGATCGACGAGGCGCTCGGCAAAGTTGCGGAGCTTGACCAGTGCGCTCTCCGGGTCGGTGTACGCGTAATGCTCCGCATATCCGCCCATGTTGGCGAGATCGGGGTACGCCCTTCGCAGCGGCTCGAAGTTCAGCGATTTGATGTCTTGCATCGACATCTGGCTAGCTCTCATGACGTTCATGCCATTCGTTGCGCGAAAGCTTTGCCAGCCTCCCTGTTTGTGTTGATCTTTTGTTGAATCGTCCTTTTCTCAACGATTCCATTATTCAAAAACCGCCGACGTTCGAACTCTACCGAGCATTGCCAATTGATGTATCCATAGTGGCGGTTAGCGTTGTAGAACATTTCGATGTCGTTGAACATACTTGAGCGTGCCTGAACGCGCATGATGGGATATGGCGGCGGATGCGTGCGCGCTTGAGTGACTTGGGTGTTCAGATATTCGATCAATATGCAGAAAGTTGATGGCACCGTGCCAGTGTTCGTGCGGATAGAGCCGGGTGGTGATTTCCAAGCTCTAAGTGCTGCTCCGGATACCCTTCCCCGATGGAACCGGTTGAACGCGCATGGTCTTTGGATCTCCTCGGACTTGTCGGCTTTTCATTCAGATCGATCACTGATGCAATGACGGTATGACAAAGTCGTTCCATGCCCCGTCGTTTCCCGCCATCTCCCTCCCCACCGCCGCTCGCGACCTCTACCGCGCCCTCTGGCGCCACGCCGAGGGCGCACGCGCGCAGATGCTCGGCGCCGCGGCGCTGCTGTCTGGAGCGCAACTGCTTCGCCTCACCATGCCCTGGCTGGCGGCGCAGGCGATCAATGCCTTGCAGCAGGGCGATATGGCGACGGCGGGGCGGTGGATTCTCTATCTGGTCGGCATCTATCTGCTGTCCTGGCTGCTGCACGGGCCGGGGCGGGTGCTGGAGCGCAATGTCGGCGTGCGGGTGCGCGTGCGGCTGGCGGATACGCTGTATGCGCGCATCGCGGCGGCGCCGCTGGCATGGCGGGACGGGCGGCATTCGGGTGAGCTGCAGCATCGCGTGATGCAGGCGAGCCGGGCGCTGTCGGACTTCGCGCAGAACCAGTTCGACTATCTGCAGAGCGCGTTCAACTTCGTCGGTCCCTTGGTCGCGCTGGCGCTGCTGTCGCGCACCAGTGGCGCGATCGCGGTGAGCGGCTATGTGGTGATCGCGCTCATCATCCTGCGCTTCGACCGCACGCTGATGCAGCTGGCGCGCGCCGAGAACGATGCCGACCGCCGCTATGCCGCGGCGCTGCTCGATTTCGTCGGCAACGCCGGCACGGTGATCGGGCTGCGGCTGCAGGCGGCGTCGCGCGTGCTGCTGGGCCGCCGCATGGAGGCGGTGATGGCGCCACTGCGGCGCGCGGTGATGGTGAACGAGGGCAAGTGGTTCGCGGTGGATCTGCTCGGCATGGGGCTCACTTGGGTGCTGGTGGTGGTGTATGTCATGCAGGTGCGCACGCCGGGGCAGGCGGTGGCGCTGGGCACGGTGTTCATGATCTACCAGTACGCGCAGCAGGCGGCCGGCGTGGTGGCTTCGCTGGCGTCGAACTTCCAGGGCTTCGCGCGCATGCACACCGACTACTGCAGCGCGGAGCCGATCTGGATCGCACCCGGTGAGCCGGATGCGGCGGTGCCCGCGGTGCAGGCGGATGCCTCGTGGCAGAGGCTGGACCTGCGCGGCGCTACCTTGCGCTACGGCGACGACGCCCGCGGCGGACTGCAGGGCGTGGATCTGGAGTTGCGACGCGGCACGCGCGTCGCGCTGATCGGCCCGAGCGGCGGCGGCAAGAGCACGCTGTTGCGCACGCTGGCCGGCCTCTACCTGCCGCAGCAGGGTGAGCTGCTGCGCGATGGCGTACCGGTGCCCTGGGCTGAACTGCGCACGCTCGCCACGCTGATTCCGCAGGAAGCCGAAGTGTTCGAGGCGAGCGTCGAAGAGAACCTCACCTTCGGCCAGCCCGCTGACCCGGCGGCGCTGCAGTCGGCGATGCACGCCGGCGTGTTCGACGAAGTACTTGAGCGCTTGCCCGACGGCCTGAGCAGCGCGCTCAGCGAGCGCGGCGGCAACCTCTCCGGCGGTCAGCGGCAGCGGCTGGCGCTGGCCCGCGGCGCGCTGGCGGCGCAGGGCAGTTCGCTGCTGCTGCTCGACGAACCGACCAGCGCGCTCGACCCGCAGGCCGAAGGTCGGGTGTTCGACCGCATGGTGGAGGCGTTTCCGGATGCCTGCATCGTCGCCTCGGTGCACCGGCCCAGCCTGCTCGCGCGCTTCGACACCGTGGTGGTGGTCGAAGCCGGCCGCGTGGTCGACGCCGGCCCGCGCGACGAAGTGCTGGCGCGGCGGACGCCCTGAAGGGCGCTCCGCGCACAGATTGAAGCGCCGGCTAGACTGACGCACCGATCTCCTTCATGCCATGTCGATGCGCTTCAGTTCCTGTCCGGTCCGATGGCTGTGTGCCGTGCCGATGCTGGCGGCTTGCGCCAGCGTGGCCGCGCACGGCGGCGGCCTGAACGCCGAGGGCTGCCACCACAACCGCAAGACCGGGGACTACCACTGCCATCGCGGTGCGCCGGAGCGCGCTTCGTCGGCCGATGCGCCGGCGACCTCCGGCGTCGTGCCGGTCGGTCGCGCTTTCCGCAATTGCGCCGAGGCGCGCGCGGCGGGTGCTGCACCGGTGCGCGCGGGGGAGCCCGGCTACGGCCCTCATCTGGACCGCGACGGCGACGGCATCGGCTGCGAGCCCTGGCGCGGGCGCTGAGTGGCCCGCGCCGGGCGTACCGTCACTTCAGCGGCAGGAACACCAGCTTGCCGGCCATCATGTCCGGCATCAGCAGGGTGCGACCGTCTGCCGACAGCGCGATGTCCGCCGACGACTTGTGGCCTTCGGCGATCAGTTGCGGCGCCGACCGCGGCTTGCCCAGGCGCCACACCTTGCCGCCCTTCCAGTCGCTCACGTAGAGCGCGCCGTCGCGATCGCGCACCAGCCCGTCGGCGCCGCCGAAGCCGCTGTAGAGCAGCTTGAGCGACGGTTTGCCGCCGCCCTTCTTCATCACCAGACGGAACAGCTTGCCGGTGCCGAAATCGGCCACCAGCAGCGCGTTCGGGCCGTCGACCAGCAGACCGTTCGGGCGCACGATGCCGGCATTGGCGCCGAGCACGGTGCGGATGCCGCCGTCCGGCGCGATGGCGTAGATGCCGGCGCCCTGGCCCTTGTCGTCGCCGCTGTCCGACACATAGATCACGCCGTCGCCGGCGATCTCGATGTCGTTCAGAAAGACCGGCTTGTGCGGGAAGTCGCCGGGCTTGGCCAGTTCGCTCACCGTGCCGTCGAGGCCGATGCGCAGCACGCGGTCCATGTCGGTGACGTAGAGCTGGTCGCCGGCGAGCGCGATGCCCTTGGGGTCGTTCAGTCCGCTGACCAGCGCTTCGGTGCGGCCGTCCGGATGCACCACGGTGACCTTGCCGTCACCCGGCTTGTTGAATTCGCCGATCTCGGTCACGAAGATGCGGCCGTCGGGGTGGGCGACCGCCGATTCCGGCATGGTGAGGCCGGCGATCTCTTTCAGTGCGGCGCCGGTGCGCTGCGCATCCGCAGCGGGCGGCTCGGCGGCGGGGGCGACGGTCGAGGTCAGGGCCGCAAGCGCGGCGATCAGGCATCGTGTTCTGAAGGTGCTGCCAGGGGTGTGGGCCATGAAGTTCTCCGGTCGGGTGAGTCAATGCAGGGCCTGCATTGAAGGGGATGGGTGCCGGGCAATGCGGACCCCGGCGCGCGTGGTCTGCATGTAGGTCGACTGCGGGTGGCCGTGACGGTTCGGCCGAGGGTTTCCGGGTCTGGCCGCCGATGATCGTGATCGTCGCGACGGATTAAGGCACGTTCGCCCGCAGCGCGCTCCATCGGGCGCGTTCCGCGATGAACATAGCATGACTTCGCCGCGCAGCCGCCCTCAGACCGCCCTCCGGCCGATCTGCGCGACGGCGTCGACGCTGCCGCGCCGTTCAGATGAAGCGCGCGAGCACGACCGCGGACAGCGCGATGTGCGCCAGCGTCACCAGCACCGACAGTCCGTGCAGTGCCTTGAAGCGGCCGTGCCGGCCCTGATCGGTGGCCGCGTTGATGGCCGGCATCAGGGACTGCCGGGTCGGCACCGTGCTGAGCGCGATCAGCCCAAGCATCAGCGCCGAGCCGCGGTTCTGCGACCACATCAGTGCAGCGCCAGCGGCGGCGGTCACGATCACGAACAGGTAGAAGTGCGGGAAGGCGCGGCGCAGGGTGAGCCGGACCATGTCGACCGGCAGGGCCGCGAACAGCACCGCGGCGAATCCGAAGGCGTACAGCGTCATGCCGCCGAACAGCAGCGCCACCAGCAGGAGGCTGACGATTTCGAGCATGGGATTCCCTGTGTCCGGACAGTGAGGCTGTCGCTCAGAGCCGGCGCGCGACCTTTACGGCGGCGGCCGAGCCAGCGCCGACCAGCGCGCACCAGGCGCGCAGCGGCCACGGTGCAGGACGGTCCTGCAGCGACGCGGCTTCGTCGCGGTGCGCGCGTTCGTCGGCCTGACACTGCAGCAGCAGCGGCAGCAGGCCGTCGGGGCCGGCGTGGGTGTGCAGATGATCGATCTGCTGCTGGTAATGGCGGTCGACGAAGGTTTCGACCGCGGCGATGGTTGCATACGTGGCGCGCTGGCCGAACAGTGCGGGCAGGGCGCCGGTCAGCCAGCCGGCGACGCGCCACGGCCCGAGCAGGCGACTGCGCTGCGGCGGCGGCAGCCAGCTTTCGATCAGGCGCAGATGTCCGGTTTCGGTGTCGCCGTGACGCCGCGCGAAGGCTTCCAGCGCCTCATCGCCGCGCCATCGGGCGACGGCTGCGATGCCGCGGTAGATGCATACCGCGCCGGTTTCGCCGGCGTGGTCCGAGCGCAGTTCGCGCGTGAGCCAGGGCGACAGCGTCTGCGCCGCTGCGGCCGGTTCGAAACGGCGGGCCCGCGCCTGCAGCCAGGGCCGGACGCGCAGGAAGCTGCAATAGGCCCGCTCAAGCAGTGGCAGCACGCCCGGAAGCTGCGCCAGGCGTGCCAGCCAGCGCCAGCCGGGCAGGCGCTGCCACATGGCGACGAAGGCGGCGGCGCCGTCCAGCCGCGAGCCGTCGGCGCGCTGCACGTGGAAGCGCGCGAGCAGCGCCGTCCGGTCGGCCGCGAAACACGCGCTGTCGGCCGCGTCGGCACTGATGTCGACAAAGCACAGCGCACTGTCCTGCCGCCGGTCCGCCAGCCCCTTCACGTGCGCGATCTCGCGCCGGCACAAGGGGCATCCGCCGTCGTAGAGCACGGTCAGCGTGTCCGGCTGTTCGGGCGCGTTCAAGGCAGTTCCTCCGGGTGGTCGGGGCGCGGTGGCGGCGATGACCGTCTGCCGCTTGCGTCATGCGGCATTGACGGGCGTCCGGCGGTCAGGGTTCCCGGCGCCAGGGCGACGGCTTCGTCGCACACCGGCGCACGGATCGGGCACCATCGTGGCATCGCTTCTCTTTTGCCCGCCATGACCGCTTCCGCCGACCGCTATCAGCGCTATCAGTCCAATCTGCGCGACGAACTCGACGGCGCCGCGCTCTACGCCGCGCTGGCCGAGGCGGAAACCGATCCGGTAAGGCGCGACCTGTTCCGCCAGCTGGCGGAAGCCGAAACCGCGCACGCCCAGCTGTGGCGTGGCAAGCTCGAAGCGGCCGGGGTGAAGCCCGAGGCCTTCCGGCCCAGCTTCCGTACCCGCGCGCTGGCCGCGCTGGCGAAGCGCTTCGGGCCGTCCTTCGTGCTGCCGTCGGTGGCGACCGCCGAGTTTGCCGACCGCGACAAGTACGCCGGTCAGGCCGATGCGGCCTCGCTGTCGGCGGAAGAGCGCTCGCACGCGGCAGTGCTGGAAGCCGCGGCCGGCAAGCCGCGCGGCATGAGTGGCGCGGCCATCGCCAAGGGTGAGCGCTGGCACCGCGGCGGCTCGGGCAACGAGTTGCGGGCGTCGGTGCTGGGTGCCAACGACGGTCTGGTGTCCAACCTCTGTCTGGTCATGGGCGTGGCGGGCGCCGGTGCGCCGGCCAAAACCATCCTGCTGACCGGGCTGGCCGGCCTGATCGCCGGCGCGGTGTCGATGGCGCTGGGCGAGTGGCTGTCGGTCACCAATTCGCGCGAGTTCGCGCAGGCCCAGATGGCGGCCGAGGCGGCCGAACTGGAAGAGACGCCGGAGGCCGAGCGCAAGGAGCTGGCGCTCATCTTCCAGGCCAAGGGGCTGGCGCGCGAGGACGCGCAGCGGGTGGCGACCGAACTGATGCGCGACAAGAACGCGGCGCTGGATACGCTGATGCGCGAGGAACTGGGCATCGACCCGGCCGAACTGGGCGGCAACCCGTGGAGCGCGGCCGGCTTTTCCTTCGTGCTGTTCTCGGCCGGCGCGCTGTTTCCGGTGCTGCCTTTCTTCTTCACCGAAGGCGTGGCCGGCATGGCATGGAGTGGCGGCCTGTCGGCGGCGGCGCTGGCCGGCATCGGTGTGGCGACCTCGCTGTTCAGCGGCCGCGGCCCGGTCTATTCCGCGCTGCGCCAGGTGCTGATCGGCGTGGCGGCGGCCGGCGTCACCTACGGCACCGGCGCGCTGATCGGGGTGTCGCTGGCCTGATTGCCGGCCATAGTGGCGGGCGATCAGGACGCCCCGTCAGACGCATTCCGGCCGCGCACGCGAGGCAGGCGGGCCGGCTGCCTTCACTGTTCACGCTCCAACGTCATGCCCGAGAAGCGCACCTGGCGGCCGTCCTCGCTCAGTTCGGCCACGTCGCCGCCGGCGGCGAGCACGCCGAGCACTTCGACCCTCCGCGCATCGAGGCGCCGCAACGGTACCGCCGGCGCATCGCTGCCGAAAGTGGCGCTCGGCACGCTGCGCGACAGCAGCACGCCGGCGTCCTCAAACACGTCGACATGGTCGATGAGGGCGGCTTCCGGCGTGCCGGCCTGCGGCCTGTAGCGCCCGGTCAGCGCAGGCCCGGGGGCGCGGCCGTCGGGCCGCATGCGTTCGCCTGCCAGCAGCGCACCGCCTTCCGCGTGCGCGATCAGCACGTCCCGGCCGCTGATCTGACGACGTTCCAGCGCGATCTCGCCGAAGCGCCCGATCGGCACCGGCACCAGACCGAGCAGCCGGTAGCGCAGCCCGGCACGGCCCTGGCTGTCGGGTATCAGTTCGAAGCGGGTGCCGGCCATGTCGGCGTGCAGGCGCTGACCGTCGCGGCTCACCCTGACATGCCCGGCCAGCGTGCTGTAGTCGCCCGGCCACTGCGCCAGCTCTTCCGGTTGCCAGGGCTGTTCACGTGCGGTGAAGCCAACCGGCGAAGTCGCGCGCAGCCCCTTTCGCGCCTCGAGGAACAGTTCCAGCGCATAGGCGGCCGCGGCATGCACGGTGGGTCCGGCCCCCGCGCTGTTGCTGGCGACGATGACGCCCAGACGCTGTGCGGGCAGCGCGATCAGGCGGCTGCTGAAATGCAGGGTGGCGCCGTCGTGCTGGATGACCGGCCCTGCGCCGACCGGGCTGGCGCTCCCCGGCATGTTGAGCAGCCATCCGAGGCCTGTCTGCAGATCGAGATCCAGCGGGTTGCCGGCGTTCTGCGCCTGCTGCATCGTGCCGTGCGCGGCCTGCGGCAGCAGGCGGTCTTCCGGATCGAGTGCCGCGATCATGAAGCGGGTCATGTCGAGCACGCTGGCGTTCAGCCCGCCGGCGGCGACGTCGCGCAGCGCCGGCTCCGGCACCACGCGGCCGTCCCGGTGGGCGCGGGCTGCGTTGTCGGGCAGTGCAGCGGTGAAGCTCGCGGTGCGCATGCCCAGCGGGCCGAGCAGCGTGCGTTCGAGGTGGGTGGCGTAGTGCTCGCCGCTGACCTGTTCGACCGCGAGTCCGAGCAGGGTGAAGCCGAGGTTGGAGTAACTGAACACCTGGCCCGCCGGGTAGGCGGTGTCGATGCCGGCGAGCGTCGGCAGCACGCTCTGCATGGGCGCCACGGTGTCGCCCCACATGCCGCCGGCCAGGTCGCGCGGCAGGCCTGCGTGGTGACTCATGATCTGGCGCGCGGTGAAGGCGACCGGCGCGCCGCCGGCATGGCGGTCGCGCATCTGCAGTGCGGGCAGCACGGTGGTGAGCGGCGCGTCGGGATCGATCCGCCCCGCTTCGGCCAGCCGCATCGCGGCGGTGGCGGTGAACAGCTTGGTGATGGAGCCCATGCGGTACACCGTGTCCGGCGTGGCCGGCAGGCGGGCGCTCGCGTCGGCAAGGCCCGCGCCGTGCGCCCACACCACGCGCGGGCCGTCGACCACGGCGATGCTCAGGCCGGTGATGCCTTCGCTGCGCATGCGGTGCGCGAGCCAGGCTTCCATGTGGCGGACGACGGCGGCATCGTCGCCAGCGGCCAGCGCCGACGGGCGGGCCGGGGCGCCGGCGCAGGCGGCCAGCAGTTGCGACAGCGCAAGCAGCAGACCGGTGAGGCGGAGTGGGGTACGGGTCATCTCTGGGTTCTCGTGCATCGGGAGTCGCCAGCATGCCAAACGCTTCCTTCAGGAAAGCCAAAGACACCCTTCACGCCGTTCGCCGTGAAAGATAGTCTGCGCCGGTTCCGGGTGAATACGCGGCCACACCGCATGCACATACTGATCGTCGAGGATGATGTCGGACTGGGGCCGGCCATGATGGCGGCACTCAAGGCCGAGGGCTGTTCCAGCGTCTGGGTGCGCCGGCTGGCCGACGTGCCGCCGCCGGCCGATCTGGCGGTCGAGTGCGTGCTGCTCGACCTGTCGCTGCCCGACGGCGACGGACTGGCGCTGCTCAGGCGCTGGCGTGCCCGTGGCGAGCTCACCCCGGTTATCGTCGTGACGGCGCGCGGAGCACTCGACGAGCGCCTGATCGGGCTGGACAGTGGCGCCGACGACTTCATCGTGAAACCGTTCGCGATGCCGGAACTGATGTCGCGACTGCGCGCGGTGACCCGGCGCAGCGCGCG
Organism: Methyloversatilis universalis FAM5; assembly: GCF_000214035.2. GTDB lineage: Bacteria > Pseudomonadota > Gammaproteobacteria > Burkholderiales > Rhodocyclaceae > Methyloversatilis > Methyloversatilis universalis. The sequence goes on from NZ_AFHG01000048.1 coordinate 81,189, forward strand.
CCGGGCCAGCGACCTGTGGCAGATCGGTGGCCTGCAGGTGGCACCGCGCGCGCATCGCGCATGGCTCGACGGCGTTGAACTCGACCTGTCGCCACGCGAGTTCCAGTTGCTGCTCGAACTGGCGCGTGAGCCCGGTCGGCCGGTGTCCAAGGGCGAACTGGGGCTGCGCCTGGCGCCGCTGGGCGAGCCGCTCGACGGCGCCACCATCGAAGTTCACCTCTCCAATCTGCGGCGCAAGATCGGCGCAGCGCGCATACGCACGCTGCGTGGCGTCGGCTACCTGCTGGAGGAGGCATGACCCTGCGTCTTCGACCATCGCTCACCGGGCGCGTGGTGCTTGCGCTGCTGTGTGCTTTCGCGCTGGTCTGGGCCGCGCTGGTGGCCCGCGATTTCGTCGGCTATCTCGCTTATGACGACGATCCGTCGCCGCTCGGCACGCTGGCCGAGGCGGTGCTGCAGTCGCTTGAATCGCTTGACGACGCTTCGGCACGTATTGCGCTCGCCGCCTCCGACCGCCAGTACAACCTGCTGCGCCGACAGTCTCTGCCCACCGAACCGCGTCCGCTGATGTTCCTGGCCGCACGCGTCGGACAACCGTCTGTCTATCGGTCGCCCGGGCTGGCCGGTGCGCATGAGAGCTGCGACGGCACGCCGGCCCGCACCGAGGTCGAGCACGCGGGTCAGCGCTACTGGCGGGCCGAGCGCAGTGCCGGCGGCTGGTGCGTGGTGGCGCTTGAACCGGTACTGGAAGCCGGCACCGTGATTCGCCTGATCAACGCCACGCTGCTGCAGCCCATGGCGATCGCGCTGCCGCTCATCCTGCTTCCGCTGTGGCTGACCGTGCGCAGCGGTCTGGCACCGCTACGCCGTTTTGCAGACCGGATCCGGCGGCGTGCGCCAGACGACCTGTCGCCGCTCGACGTCGATCTGCGACACGCCGAACTGGCCCCGCTTGGCGAAGCCTTCGACGCGCTGCTCGCGCGTGCCCGGGCCAGCATCGAGCGTGAGCGCAGCTTCGTGCAGGACGCCGCCCACGAACTGCGTACGCCGCTGGCCGTCATCGCTGCAGAGGCGCACGCGCTGACCGGTGCGACCGACGCCGCCGCACGTCAGCGTGCGCAGCGCGGGCTCGAGGCAGCCGTCGCGCGCGCCTCGCATCTGGTCGGTCAGCTGCTCCGTCTGGCTTCGCTCGAAAGCCGGGGTGACGGCAGCCCGCCGGCGATCTGCGATGTGGCGGCGCTGCTGCGCGAGGTGCTGATCGCGGCGCTGCCTGCGGCGACCGCTCGCCGCGTTGACATCGGACTCGACGGCCCGGATGCGCTGCTCGCGCATCTGGATGCGGGCGCCCTGCATTCGGTGGTGGATAACCTCGTGCGCAACGCGGTGGCCTATGGTCGCGAGGGCGGGCGGGTGGACATCGTGCTCCGGCTGATCGGTGACACCCTGCAGCTCGATGTGGCCGACGACGGTCCGGGCCTCGACCCCGCGCTGCAGCCGCATCTGTTCGAGCGTTTTCGCCGTGGCGCCGGCACGAGCGCGCCGGGCGCCGGTCTTGGTCTGGCCATCGTGCGCGAGGCCGTGCGGCGTCTTGGCGGGCATATCGCGCTCACGGCCGGTCTGGACGGACAGGGCACCGGATTCCGCATCACCGTGCCCTTTGTGGCTTCTCGACCGACCTGACCGAGTCAGCGCCGCAGCGGCAGGCCAGCCCTTGGTGAACGGCCAGCCTACGCCGGCAGACCTCAGGCGGAACTCAGGACTCGCCGCCGGGAGCCGGTGCAGCCGGACCTTTACGCGATTCCCTGCGCTGGCCGAACCACTGCACGACCTCGCTGGCGGTCTGCGGCGGCATCTTGGTGGCGGTGCGGTTCACCAGATCGGCCAGTGTGTGGCTGCGCAGCGCGTCGCGCATGCGTTTTTCGGCTTCCAGCATCACCGCATGCACCGAGCACACGCCTTCGGTTGCCCACTGCGGCGGGCTGTCACCGAAAATCGCGCAGCGGTGGCGTATTTCGCGGCAGTCGAACAGCGCCTTGTCGCCGTCGATCGCCAGCACCACGTCGTGCACGCTGATCCGCTCCGGCGCCCGGCCCAGCCGGAAGCCGCCCTTCACGCCTTCGGTGGCCACCGTGATGCCGGCCTTGTGCAGCCGGGTAAACAGCTTGGCTGCGAATTCGGTGGAAATGCCCTGCATGTCGGCGAGGTCGCGCACGCTGGCGCCCTCGGCTTCCGGCGGCAGCGCCGCGAGAAAGATGAGGCAGTGCAGTGCGTATTCGACGCCGGTGCTGATGTGGCTCACAGGGCTTCCATGCAATGAGGGGCGGCGGGCCGGGCGACAGGCCGGTCCGCGTGCTGCGGACTGCACCGCCGTGCGGCGGCCGCGCAGTCCGCATTCTCTCATCCCCGGACGGCGGTGTAAGACCCCGTCCGGCCCGCTGCCGCCCTCTGCATGGGAACGCCGCGCACCGGCCCGCTTTGCGGGGCCGGCGCGTGCGCGATCGCTCAGGGCACGATGACGTAGTACGGGTCGGCCAGCGCGAGCGCGGCGTCGCGGTCGGCCGCGGGCGGGTAGATCCACTGCGTGTTGATGGCCCGCTTCAGCGCCTTGGCCTCCTGATCGCGCAGCTTGACCTGGCGGTCCCAGCCTTCGGTATAGACCGCGCCCCAGGGGCCGAGGTCGAGGCAGGTGACGTATTTGGGCTGGCTGTAGCGCGCGGTGGGCAGGCCCACCAGTTCGGCCGCGGCGTTGTGACCGGCCACCCGGCCCAGACTCAGTGCGTGCTGGCAGGACATGGCGGCCACGTTGCCGAGGTCGTCGGTGGCGGCCTGCACCACGTCGCCGGCGACGAAGATGGCGGGCGCTTCGCCCGCGCGCAGCTCGGCGTCGGCCACCAGCCGGCCATAGCGGTCGTGCTCGCCCGGCACCTGTGCGGCCAGCGCGTTTGCGCGGGCGCCCGCGGTCCACACCACGGTGGCGGCGGCGATGCGTTCGCCGCCTTCCAGCGTTACGCCGTCGGCGTCGATCGCGGTGACGCGTGCCGAGGTGCGGATGTCCACGCCCAGTGCGCCCAGCGCTTCGAGAATGACCGGCCGCGGGCCGGGACCGAGATCGGGTCCGATGTCGGCCGCCTGTTCGACGATGAGCACGCGGACGTCGGCGCTGTCGCCGAACACCGCGCGCAGGCGCTGCGGCATGTCGGCCGCGGTTTCGATGCCGGTGAAGCCGCCGCCGGCCACCACCACGGTGCGGGCGGCGCGGTCGCTGCGGCCGGCCAGCGATTTCAGGTGGGCGTCCAGTGCCTGCGCGTCGGCCAGCTGGTCGACATTGAAGCTGTGCTCGCGCAGGCCCGGAATGTCCGGCATGAACAGGCGGCTGCCGGTGGCCAGCACGAAGCGGTCGTAGCGGAGTGTGGTGAGCGTGCCGTCGTTCGCGCTCACTTCGAGCGTGCTGTCGGCGGCGTGTATCCGCTCGACCCGGCCCGGCAGGTGTCGCACGCCCACCGTGGCGAACAGCGCCGACACGTCGGGCGCCAGTTCGTCAAACGCGGTTTCGTACAGGCGCGGGCGGATGTGCAGTGCCGCGCTCGGCGACACCACGGTGATCGCGACTTCGCCTTCGCGGCCGGCCTGCGATACCGCACGCGCGGCGGCCAGCGCCGCCCATACGCCGGCGAAACCCGAGCCGGCAATCACGATGTTCTTCTGCGTCATGTCACTTCCCTTCCGGTGTGCATCGCGTGGATGCGTAGTCGAACGGCGGGCGGTTCTGCCGCGCGCCGCCGCGGTGGTCATCGCCGGGCAGCGGGCCGGGATGCGGTGGATGCGATCTGAACGTGCTTCGGGAAGCCTCTGTAACGGCTCGCTGCTACGTCGTTCAATAACTACGACTATACAAGTCGTAGTTAAGGCGCGCAAGCGGGCCGGGGCCGCGCGTCCGCGATTCATGAATTCATCCAATGGGGCGGGCGGCCCCCGGGCAGGGCGCTGATTTGACGGGCTTACCGCCACCCCGGATACTGCGGCCCCGGCGCCGCCGCCCGTGTGCGGGCCGGCCGCGCATCCGCCCATCCCCACGTCCTGCCGCCGTTCGCCCTGCGGGAGAACCCGCTGGAGTTTCACCCGCATGATCACGCTCAGAAACGTCGTCCTTCGCCGCAGCGCCAAGGTGCTGCTCGATGGCGCCACCGCCACCATCAATCCGGGCGAGAAGGTTGGCCTGGTCGGCCGCAACGGCGCCGGCAAGTCGACGCTGTTCGCGCTGCTCAACGGCACGCTGCACGAAGACGGCGGCGAATTCAGCATGCCGGCGCAGTGGCGCATGGCACAGGTGGCGCAGGACATGCCGGAAACCGACCAGCCGGCCACCGATTTCGTGATCGAGGGCGACACCGCGCTGCTCGCCGCGCAGAAGGAAGTGCAGGCCGCCGAAGCCACCGACGACGGCGAGCGCATGGCCTACGCCTATATGGCGCTGCACGACGCCGGCGCGCACGACGCGCAGGCGCGGGCGCAGGCGCTCATCCTCGGCCTGGGCTTCACCAACGACCAGATGTGCAATCCGGTGAACAGCTTTTCCGGCGGCTGGCGCATGCGCCTGCAGCTGGCGCGCGCGCTGATGTGTCCGTCCGACCTGCTGCTGCTCGACGAACCGACCAACCACCTGGATCTGGACGCGCTGGTGTGGCTGGAATCGTGGCTCAAGCGCTACGAAGGCACGCTGGTGGTGATCAGCCACGACCGCGAATTCCTCGATGCCATCACCAACGTGACGCTGCATGTCGACGCCGGCAAGCTCACGCGCTACGGCGGCAACTACAGCACCTTCGAGGACATGCGCGCGCAGCAGATGGAGCTGCAGCAGAACGCCTACGCGAAGCAGCAGGACAAGATCGCCCACCTGCAGAAGTTCATCGCCCGCTTCAAGGCCAAGGCGAGCAAGGCCAAGCAGGCGCAGAGCCGGGTCAAGGCACTCGACCGCATGGAGAAGCTGGCGCCCATGCTGGCCACCGCCGACTTCACTTTCGAGTTCAAGGAGCCGGCCAACCTGCCCAACCCGATGCTGGTGATGGAAGACGCCAGCTTCGGCTACCCGCCGCCGGCCGACGCGCCGGCCGGTGCCGAGCCGATTACCATCGTGCGCAACGTGAACAAGTCCGTCATGGCCGGCCAGCGCATCGGCATACTGGGCGCCAACGGCCAGGGCAAGTCGACCGCGGTCAAAACCATCGCCCGCGCGCTGGCGCCGATCGCCGGCCGCGTCACCGAAGGCAAGGGTCTCAGCATCGGCTACTTCGCGCAGCAGGAACTGGACGTGCTGCGCCCGCAGGACAATCCGCTCGAACACATGACGCGCATGGCGCGCGAAGGCCTGCCGGCCGGGCAGAGCGGCCGCGAACAGGACCTGCGCAACTTCCTCGGCACCTTCAACTTCAGTGGCGACATGGTGAAGCAGGCGGTCGGCACCATGAGCGGCGGCGAGAAGGCGCGGCTGGTGCTGTGCATGCTCGTGTGGCAGCGCCCCAACCTGCTGCTGATGGACGAACCGACCAACCACCTCGACCTCGCCACGCGCGAGGCGCTGGCGGTGGCGCTGAACGAATTCGAAGGCACGGTGATGCTGGTGAGTCACGACCGCTCGCTGCTGCGCTCGGTGTGCGACGAGTTCTGGCTGGTGTCGCGCGGCGGCATCGAACCGTTCGACGGCGACCTCGACGACTACCAGCGCTACCTGCTGGACGAAGCGAAGCGCGCGCGCGAAGTGCTGAAGGATTCGATGAAGGCCGCTCCGGCCGAAGCCGCGCCCGTCGTGCAGGCGCCGCCGGTCGCTGCGCCGGTGAAGAAGGCGCCGGTGAACCTCAAGGCGCTGAAGAACGAGCTCGGCAAGCTCGAAGAGCGCATCCTCGAACTGCAGACGAAGAAGCACGCGCTCACCGCAAAGCTCGCCAGCGCACTGCCGCCGAAGGAAATCGGCGAAGTCGGGAGTGAACTGCAGAAGGTGGACGAAGAGCTTGAGACGCAGGAAATGCGCTGGCTCGAAGTGAGCGAACAGATCGAAGCGGCGGGCTGAAGCCGCGGCAGCGCAAGCTGCCTCAGTGAGAGGGCGGCTTCAGTGGGAGCGCGATTGGAGTGGGGGCGGCGCCCCCGCCGCGATCAGCCTCTGCCCGGTGCGCCCCACTCCGTCTCTCGCCCGCATCGCGGCGAGGGCGCCGCTCCCACGGGTGTGAGGCGGCGGCGCCTCAGAGCTGATACGAATCCAGCACTTCCTGCGCTGCGCGAAAGGCCTCGCCGGCTGCAGGCACGCCGGCATAGACCGCACAGTGCAGAAGGGTTTCGCGGATTTCCTCGACCGTGCAGCCGTTGTTCAGCGCGCCGCGCACATGGCCTTTCAGCTCATGCGGACTTTTCAGCGCCGTCAGCGCGGCCAGCGTGACCAGGCTGCGCGTGCGGCGGTCCAGACCTTCGCGCGCCCACACGCTGCCCCAGCCGTGCTCGTTGATGAATTCCTGCAGCGGGCGGGTGAAATCGGTGGCGTTGGCGTGGGCGCGGTCGACGAAGGCGTCGCCCATGACGCTGCGGCGTATGGTTTCGCCGTTCGAAGTGTGGTCGCTCATGGCATGGATTCCGTGCGTGCTTACTTGGCGGCCGCTGCGGCCTTGGCGTCGTCCTCGCAGCGGCGGATGGACGAATCCTTCGCCGCGCCGGCCAGCGGCTTGCCGTCCTTGCTCACCGCGCGTGCCTCGCAGCCGAGCGCCTGCACGGCGTCGCGCTGGCAGCGGCCGACCGATGCATCCTTGGCGGCACCGGCGAGCGGCTTGCCGTCCTTGCTCAGCGCCTTGGCTTCGCATTCGGCGGTGAGGCCGGCTTCGCGATAGCAGCGCTTCAGGAAACCGTCCTTGGCGGCGCCGGCCAGCGCCTTGCCATTCTTGTCGACCGCGTTGGCGTCACAGCGGGCGCCGGCCAGTGCGGCGGACGTGCTGTCGGCGGAGAACGCGGGCGCCGCGCACAGCAGGGCGGCGGTCATCAGTGCGATGCGGGAAATCGATGCGGTGCGGGTCATGTCCGGCTCCTCGATGGGTGGCGACAGCCCTCACTGTAGCGCCGACCGCGGCCGCCGCGCCACCCTCGCGGCATGACGGGCTGCCGGCGGCGGGCCGGCTCAGTCCAGCTCGTAGGCGTTCTTGTAGTCGAGCTTGAGCGCCGGGTCCTGGCGCGACTTTTCCAGCACGCAGTTGCCGACCACCAGCAGGTCGATCTCGCTGCCCATCAGGCAGCGGAAGGCGTCTTCCGGCGTGCTCACGATGGGTTCGCCGCGCACGTTGAACGAGGTGTTCACCAGCACCGGGCAGCCGGTCAGCGCCTTGAAGCGGGAAATGAGCCGGTGGTACAGCGGATTGGTGTCCGCATGCACGGTCTGGATGCGCGCCGAGTAATCGACGTGGGTGACCGCGGGGATGTCGGAGCGCGGCACGTTCAGCTTGTCGATGCCGAACAGCGCCTGCTGCTCGGCAGTCATCGGCTTCTGCTTCGCCTTCGCGACGTCGGCCACCATGAGCATGTAGGGGCTGTCGGTGTCGATGTCGAACCACTCGCTCACGTCCTCGCGCAGCACGCTGGGTGCGAACGGGCGGAAGGATTCGCGGTACTTCACCTTCAGGTTGAGCTGCTTCTGCACGCTGGGCGAACGCGGGTCGGCGATGATGGAGCGGCCGCCGAGCGCGCGCGGGCCGAATTCCATGCGGCCCTGGTGCCAGCCCACCGCCTTGCCTTCGGCCAGCGCGCGGGCGGTGCAGTCGATCATGTCGTCCTGCGACAGCGTGTCGAACACCGCGCCGGCCGCCTTCAGGCGCAGTTCGATGTCGTCCTGGGCGTAGCTGGGGCCGAGGTAGCTGCCGTGCATGCCGTCGCCGGCGCGCACGGTGCGCGGCTGCTTCAGCGCCAGATGGGTGGCGGCCAGGGCCGCACCGACCGCACCGCCGGCGTCACCGGCGGCCGGCTGCACCCAGATGCGGTCGAACACGTTCGCCCGCAGCAGCTTGCCGTTGGCCACGCAGTTCAGCGCCACGCCACCGGCCAGGCAGAGATTGTTCAGTCCGGTCGACTTGCGGATGCCGCGCGCCAGCCGGATCACCACTTCTTCGGTCACCGCCTGCACCGACGCGGCCAGATCCATCTCGCGCTGGGTGAGCGTGCTTTCCGGCTTGCGCGGCGGGCCGCCGAACAGCGCGTCGAAACGCTCGTTGGTCATGGTGAGACCGGTGCAGTAGTTGAAGTACTGCATGTCGAGCCAGAAGGAGCCGTCCTCCTTCACGTCGATCAGGTGGTCCAGCATGGTCTGCGCGTAGCGCGGTTCGCCGTAGGGCGCCAGACCCATCACCTTGTACTCGCCGGAATTCACCTTGAAGCCGGTGTAGTAGGTGATGGCCGAGTAGAGCAGGCCGAGCGAGTGCGGGAAATGGATTTCCTTGTGCACCGACAGGTCGTTGCCGCGGCCGATGGCCAGCGAAGTGGTGGTCCACTCGCCGACGCCGTCCATCGTGAGCACCGCCGCCTCTTCGAACGGCGACGGGAAGAAGGCGCTGGCCGCGTGGCTCAGGTGGTGTTCCGAAAACATCAGGCGCGTCGACCAGTCGACGCCGCTGTCCGGGAACTGGCCTTCGAGTGCGCGGGTGATGACCGACTTCTGGAACAGCTTGTCCTTCAGCCACACCGGCAGCGAGGTGGCGAAGCTGCGGAAGCCGCGCGGCGCGAAGGCCAGATAGGTTTCCAGCAGCCGCTCGAACTTCAGGAAGGGCTTGTCGTAGAACACGACCTGGTCGATGTCCTGCGGCTTCAGCCCGGCGTGGGCGAGGCAGTAGTCGATCGCGTGCTGGGGAAAGCCGGCGTCGTGCTTCTTGCGGGTGAAACGCTCTTCCTGGGCGGCTGCCACGATGTCGCCATCGACCACCAGACAGGCGGCCGCGTCGTGGTAGTAGGCCGAGATGCCGAGAACCCGCATGCTCAGAACAGCGTGTAGATGAAGGGTGCGATCACCGAGCCCTGGGCGGCGATGAGCAGCGCACCGATGGCGACCATGATGATGATGACCGGCATCAGCCAGAGCTTCTTGCGGGTGCGCAGGAAAGCCCAGAGTTCCTTGATGAATGCGTTCATGCGGATCAGAACTGGTTCTTGAACGAATCGGCGGCCGGACCCGGCGGGTCGCGGTCGATCCAGTGGCTGCTCACGGTACGGCGGCGCATGCGCAGTTCGTCGCGGCCGCGCAGCCGGCCGAACAGCGCCACCGGGGTGATCAGGCCGAAAAAGATGACGCCCATGACGATGGGACTGACGATGCGGCCCAGCAGTTCGCCGAGCAGGTACCAGGCGCGGTTGAACGGCGCCAGCAGCCGCGGCGCGAACAGCGTCACCGCGGCGGTCAGCGCCGAGGCGGCGCCCCAGGCGATGGCCGCTTCGCGCTGCCAGCCCTTGTAGACGGCATAGCCCGCCAGACCGGCGAACACCACCGTGAACAGCAGGCCGAAAGAGCGTTCGGAAGGGGGGGAAGACGTGGATTTCACGGCCGGCACTCTACCATAGCGACCGCGACGGCTCCGGCGGTGCACAATCCGCGCCTTCGCCCGTATCGCCCCGACTCGACCCCGACCCGGAAAAGGATTTCCATGAGCGGCCTGCGCAGCCGGCTGGTCCGTTGGACCGGCTATGTCATCTTCTTCTTCATTACCACGGTGCTGCCGCTGAACTTCATCGTGCTGTGGTTCGTGAACCAGAAGGTGCTGACCGACGCGTCCTATTACGTGACCAAGACGCCGGTGTTCAGCTACCTGATTCCGGACCTGAAGCGCGGCGAGCGCGAGCAGGTGCTGTTCGTCGGCGATTCGCACGCCCAGGGCGCCGGTGACGCCTACCGCGACCGGGTGCACGACTACTCGCTGGCCCACATGTACGCCGCCGCGCACGAAGCGACCGTGCACATGACCGGCAAGGGCGGTTACGGCAGCCTGCGCGCTGCGCGCAACGCGATCTGGCTGGATACGCTGTTCCGCCGCTCGCTGTTCCTGCGTGACATGCCGGCCATCGATCGCGCGGTGGTGCTGTTCTACGAGGGTAACGACCTCAACAACAACATCCATGAGCTGAAGGAGTTCCGCGATCCGGATTCGCCGCAGGCGCTGATCGACCGTTCGCAGCCCACGCTGCGCGACATCGTGGTGGATGGTCATCTCGCCGGCGCGCAGGCGCTGCTCTACACCTTCAACGACCACACGGTACGTCCGCTGTTCGACCGGGCGGCCGGCAACGACCCGCACACTTCGGAAGACACCACGCACGGCCATGTGGACATCACGGTGGCCGGCGAAACCCGCCGCGTGCCGCCGATGCAGTCGGCGGCGGTGGAACTGGACGACGCCCAGCTCGACCGCGCGCTGAAGGCGTTCGAGGATTCGGTTGCCGCGGTGCGCCAGCACTTCCGGCCGAAGCGGCTGGACATCGTGTACATCCCGTCTCCGCTGACCGTGTATCCGCTGCAGGGCGAGGTGCGCATCCAGCCCTATCACGCGAAGATGGACAGCGTGGATGCCGCCCGCAACGCCGAACGCAGCCGCGTCATCCGCAGCCGCATCGCCGCCTACGCGCAGCGCGAAGGCATCGCGCTGATCGACCCGACCGAGGCGATGCAGGCCGCCGCGCACCAGCGCTTCCTGCACGGCCCCAAGGATTCAAAGCATCCCAACCTCGACGGCTACCGCCTCATTTTCGACTACTGGCAGAAGCAGGACGCGGCTGCGCCCGCGCGCTGAACCGGCGCCGCTGGCCGGCGTCAGCCGCCCAGCGTGCGCACCGCCAGACCGACCGCCGCGCAAGCGGCGATCACGTGGATCACGTTCCGCCGGAAGCGGAACAGCGCCACCGCCGCGCCCAGCGCGATCAGCGCCGACGGCAGGTCGAAATGGCCGTCGAAGCCCTCCGGCCACAGTACGTGGTAGCCGAAGAACAGCGCCAGATTCAGGATGACGCCCACCACCGCCGCGGTGATGGCGGTCAGCGGCGCGGTGAATTTCAGGTCGTCGTGGGTGGATTCCACCAGCGGCCCGCCGGCCAGGATGAACAGGAAGGACGGCAGGAAGGTGAACCAGGTCACCAGCGTGGCCGCCACCGCGCCGGCCAGGAAAAGGCTGTCCGGGCCGAACACCGCCCGCATTTCGTCATTGAGGTAGCCGCCGACGAAGCCGACAAAGGCCACCACCATGATGAGCGGGCCGGGCGTGGTTTCGCCCAGCGCCAGACCGTCGATCATCTGGGTCGGCGTGAGCCAGCCGTAGTGTGACACCGCGCCCTGATAGACATAGGGCAGCACCGCGTAGGCGCCGCCGAAGGTGAGCAGGGCCGCCTTGGTGAAGAACCAGCCCATCTGGGTCAGCGTGTGCGACCAGCCCAGCAGCAGCGTGAGCAGCGCCATCGGCCCCGCCCACAGCAGCGCACCGGCGAGCACGATGCGCACCAGCCGGCCGACGCTGAAGCGCGCGTGCTCGGGCGTCGGCGTGTCGTCGTCGATCAGCGCCGGGGCGTGGGCGCGCTGCGCGGCGCCGTGGCCGCCGCCGGTACGGAAGGTGGCCGGCGACAGGCGTCCGCCCACATAGCCGATCAGGGCCGCAGCGACGACGATGAGCGGGAAGGGGAGGCCGAGCGCGAAGATGGCGACGAAGGAGGCGCCGGCGATCGCCCACAGCGTGTTGTTCTTCAGCGCCCGCGAGCCGATGCGGTGGGCTGCCTGCACCACGATGGCGGTGACCGCCGGCTTGATGCCGTAGAACAGCCCGGCCACCAGCGGCACGTCGCCGAAGGCGATGTACACCCAGGACAGCGCGATCAGGATGAACAGCGACGGCAGCACGAACAGCGCACCGGCGACGATGCCGCCCCAGGTGCGATGCATCAGCCAGCCGATATAGGTGGCCAGCTGCTGCGCCTCGGGGCCGGGCAGCACCATGCAGTAGTTCAGCGCGTGCAGGAAGCGGCGCTCGGAAATCCAGCGCCGGTTATCCACCAGCTCCTGGTGCATGATGGAAATCTGGCCGGCCGGACCGCCGAAGCTGATGAAACCGAGCTTGAGCCAGAACAGGAAAGCTTCGCGGAATGAAACCTGTGCGGGTCGGTCGGCGGGGGCGGTCATCGTGAGCGTGCGGCGGCGGTCGGAGCCGCATTGTGCCCGAGGCCTGCGTCACCGGCGTTGCGGCCCGGACGACGACTCGGTCCACCCAATCGGCCGGTCTGCTGGCCTTCATCTTGCTACAGGTACCGGGTCCATGCCCCGACGCGAAGTTGAGGAGCTTCGCGCGGCGACCGGCCCACCGGTCGATGGACACGCGACACCCATCCAGAACCCCACAAAAGGGAGCCGTCATGAAATACCCGCTGTTGTCCGGAACCTGCCTTCTTGCCGTGCTGCTGAGCGGCTGCTCCAGCATGAGCGGTACCGCTCGCGACAACTCGACCGAGCAGCACAAGCAGTACTGGGCCAATTACGAACACTCCCGCAGCGCCATGCCGGCGGCGTCCGAAAAGAAGCCGCTGTTCGGCGGTGGCAGTTCCGACCAGGACACCGTGGCCGCTTCGCGCGCCGCACGCATGGGCCCGGGCTGTACCGAACCCGGCGCCGACAGCACGCTCAAGCTCATCAGCCAGCTCGAGGCGTCGGGCAAGGCCGCCAGCGGTCAGGTGGACGCCAATGTGGTCCGTCTGGCCGAGCGCGCACAGATGCTGAATTTCCTGCGTGAATCGCTGTACCGCACCTGCGAACGCGTGGCTGCCGGCCAGATCACGAAGGAAGAGGCTTCAGCGTCCTACGACAAGGTGATGAACTCGGTGCACGCCATCATCGAAACCGACCGCGATCTGGCCCGCAAGTCGGCGGCCGAAGCGCTGAAAGGACTGACGCCGGAACAGATCAAGGCCCTGCAGTAAGACCTTTCGCCCCTCAACCGGATCGCCCGATCCGGTTGAGACAGACAAGCCGGTGAGACTGTTGATGAGACAGTTGACCGGACGATCTGTCTCGTCTGTATCACCTGTCCGCTTCCGGACGAACGAATCGATGACGCCGGCAGCCGCTCACTGAGGTGTTTTCGCGAGTCGTCAGGAGCCGCATCGCGGCGAGGGCGCCGCTCCCACTACATCGTGTGTGTCCCGCGTGTGTCTTTTCGCGGCGAGGTCGCCGCGCCCACGACACTGAAATGCGGGGTGCAGGCGCGCGTGGGAGCGGCGCCCTCGCCGCGATCCAGCCTCCGGATGAAGTGCGGCGGACCCGGCGCCGCACCCGCAGGCGATGCGGGAAGCGGCGCCGGCCACGGGCCTTACACCTTGCGGTAGATCTCCGCGCCCGACTTCACGAACTCCACCGCCTTCACTTCCATGCCCTTCTGCAGGGCTTCGTCTTCATTGAGGCCCTGCTTGGCCGCGAAGTCGCGCACATCCTGCGTGATCTTCATCGAACAGAAGTGCGGGCCGCACATCGAGCAGAAGTGCGCCACCTTGGCCGATTCCTTCGGCAGCGTCTCGTCGTGGAAGCTCTTGGCCTTGTCCGGATCGAGGCCGAGGTTGAACTGGTCGTCCCAGCGGAACTCGTAGCGCGCCTTTGAGAGCGCGTTGTCGCGGATCTGCGCGCCCGGGTGACCCTTGGCCAGATCGGCGGCGTGGGCGGCGAGCTTGTAGGTGATGATGCCTTCCTTCACATCGTCCTTGTCCGGCAGGCCGAGGTGCTCCTTCGGCGTCACGTAGCAGAGCATGGCGGTGCCGTACCAGCCGATCTGCGCTGCACCGATGCCGCTGGTGATGTGGTCGTAACCGGGCGCGATGTCGGTGGTCAGCGGACCCAGCGTGTAGAAGGGCGCTTCCTTGCAGTACTCGAGCTGCAGGTCCATGTTCTCCTTGATCAGGTGCATCGGCACGTGACCCGGACCTTCGATCATCACCTGCACGTCGTGCTTCCAGGCGATGTCGGTCAGTTCGCCCAGCGTCTTGAGCTCACCCAGCTGCGCGTCGTCGTTCGCGTCGTAGATCGAGCCCGGACGCAGACCGTCACCCAGCGAGAAGGCCACGTCGTAGGCCTTCATGATTTCGCAGATCTCTTCGAAGTGGGTGTAGAGGAAGCTCTCCTTGTGGTGAGCCAGACACCACTTGGCCATGATCGAACCACCCCGGCTCACGATGCCGGTCATGCGGTTGGCGGTCATCGGCACGTAGCGCAGCAGCACGCCGGCGTGGATGGTGAAGTAATCGACGCCCTGTTCGGCCTGCTCGATCAGCGTGTCCTTGAAGATGTCCCAGGTGAGCTCTTCGGCCTTGCCGTCGACCTTCTCCAGCGCCTGATAGATGGGCACGGTGCCGATCGGCACCGGCGAGTTGCGGATGATCCACTCGCGGGTTTCGTGGATGTTCTTGCCGGTGGACAGATCCATCACCGTGTCGCCGCCCCAGCGGATGGCCCAGGTCATCTTGTCGACTTCCTCGTTGATCGAGGAGCCGAGAGCCGAGTTGCCGATGTTGGCGTTGATCTTCACCAGGAAGTTGCGGCCGATGATCATCGGCTCGCTTTCCGGGTGATTGATGTTGTTCGGGATGATGGCGCGGCCGCGGGCGACCTCGTCGCGGACGAATTCGGGCGTGATCTCGGCGGGAATGGAAGCACCGAAGCTCTGGCCCGGGTGCTGGCGGGTGAGCAGCTTGGCCATCTTCTCGCCGGTCGGGCCGGCGGCGCGCAGTGACTCAAGATAGGCCGCACGGTTCATGTTCTCGCGGATGGCGATGAACTCCATCTCCGGTGTCACGATGCCCTGGCGGGCGTAGTGCATCTGGGTCACGTTGCGGCCGGCCTTGGCACGGCGCGGGTGGCGGTGCAGGCCGGGGAAGCGCAGGTCGTCGAGCGCGGCGTCGGCTGCGCGGATGCGACCGAATTCGGAGGAGAGGTCGGTGAGCACCTCGGTGTCGCCGCGTTCCTCGATCCAGCGCGCGCGCAGCGCGGGCAGGCCTTTGCGGATGTCGATCGAGGCCTTCGGGTCGGTGTAGGGGCCGGAACAGTCATAGACGAACACCGGCGGGTTCTTCTCGCCGCCGAAGCCGGTGGGCGTGTCGGCCTGAGAGATTTCGCGCATCGGCACCCGGATGTCCGGGCGCGAACCTTCGAGATGGATCTTGCGCGAGTTCGGCAGCGGCGCGATCGCCGCCTCGTCAACGTGTGCCTGCTCGGCGAGGAAGGTGTCTTTGGCGTTCATTGAAACTCCTGTTCGTACTGCAGTCCGGTTCGTTATTGCGGGTGCTTCGAGTGCTCTGGGCGCACCTCGTCCAGTGACCGACGCAAGTTCCAGTCCACGGCCCTTCAGCGCTTGCCGCAGAGCCCGGATCCGGCGCCAGTCATGGCGGACCGGCTGTCTCAGACGTCTCACCGCACCGGGGTGCGGAAGGCGAGACAGTTGTCGCAGACGGGCTGCGTCTCACCCGTACAGTTGTCGCACCCCTTCCTGTCTCATCCAGTAACCCCCAGGTTTCATGCGGGTTTCCGGGCGATTGCTTCAGTGGCATGAATGCTGCCTTAGCTGTTCCGACGGTGGTCCGGTCCGCGGACGCCGCATTCAACCAGTGATTCATCACCAGCATCACACGGAGGGGAACATGACAAGAACTGGACGCAAGTCGCTGAACAGCGCCGCAGCAAATCTCTCGCGCAAGCTCACGGTGGGCGCAGCCGCCGTTGCGGCGCTGTCCGTGCTTTCGTCGCCGGCCATGGCCGATATCGTTATCGGCGAAATGGGCGGTACCAAGCTTTCGATGTTCGGCATCATCGACGTTGGCATGCTGTACAACAGCCAGGCCAACGCCGCAGGTGACAGCCGTACCTCGATGGAAACCAGCGGTCTGCGTCAGACCGTGATCGGTTTCAAGGGCGAACGTGAACTCGACGTGAACCTGACTGCCTTCTTCAACCTCGAGTCGCACTTCGACACCAACAACGGTTTCCTGCACGGCACCGGCGATGCGGCCGGCACCGGTCCCGGCGGCGTGAGCACCCCGCTGTTCCGTCGTCAGGCCAACCTGGGTGTCCGTGGTGACTGGGGTAGCCTGACCTTCGGTCGCCAGTACGGTCCGGCCCTGCTGGCCCACATCGGTACCGAACCGCGTGCGTTCAAGGAGCAGTTCTCCAACCTGTACGCCTGGGCCTACGGCCAGCTGTTCACGACCTTCAACGCACCGGCAGGTGGTGGCGGTCGCAACACGAACAACGACGTTGGCATTTTCATGAACAACGCCGTTCAGTACCGCAACACCTGGGGTCCGGTGACCGTCGGCGTGCTGTACTCCTTCGGCGGCCAGGCTGGTGACTTCAAGGACAACAGCGCCTACGCGCTGGGTGTGACCTACAACGGCCCGGTCACCCTGTCCGGTTCGTACCAGGCCTTCCACGACGAACAGACCGGCAAGAAGGTGGTGGATCACACCTCCCTCGGCTTCGCGATCCCGTTCGGCGACTTCACCTGGAAGAACAACTGGATGAACGCCAAGAACGACAACAGCGCCGGCAACAAGCTGTTTGACGTGAATGGCTACAGCACCGGTCTGGACTGGAAGTGGAGCGCCAAGAACTCGGCTACGCTCGCGTTCTATCTGAACAAGGACGATGCCAACAAGACCGATGAAACCAAGTTCATCGTGATCAGCAACGACTACCAGTGGCGTCCGGACACCACGCTGTACGTGCAGGCCGCCTTCGCCGACGCCGATCCGGGTGCCACCCTGCGCACCAGCATCGTCGCTGCCGGCGTGACCCCGGGTGAGAAGAGCACGCTGATCAACGTCGGTCTGAACTTCATGTTCTGATTTGCAGTTCCCGCAGCATCCGTAGTGGTAGTAAAGGCAGTACCGGTGGCGGGGGACGCAGCCCCCGCCACCGCAAAAACATAATGGAGACCTGATTGATGAACCCGATTCGCAAGCAGTTCCGCCCCGCGCTGATGGCGTCCGCCATTGCCGCCGCGTCGATGATGTCGCTGTTCTCTGCCCCGGCTGCCGCCCAGTCCGGCCCGGGCTTCGAGGACCCGAACAACTGGCCGCAGTACCACCGCACCAGCAACGCCTGGCGCTTCAGCCCGCTGAACCAGGTTAACCGTGACAACGTGAAGAAGCTCAAGGTGGCGTGGATCCACCAGCCGGGCACCATCACGCACGGTCTGCAGGCCACCCCGATCGTGATCGACGGCGTCATGTACTCGATCTCGGCCAACAACAATGTGTGGGCCATCGACGCCGCCACCGGCAAGACCATCTGGCAATACGCGCCCAAGCTCGACAAGATCGTCGATCAGGTGTTCTACGGCGCCGCCAGCCGCGGCGTGACCGTGGGCCGCGGCAAGGTGTTCCTCGGCACGCTGGACGGCCGCTTCATCGCGCTCGACCAGAAGACCGGCAAGGAAGTGTGGTCGACCCAGCTGACCAATCCGAAGACCCAGTACGGCGCGCTGTTCTCGGCACCGCCGCAGCTGGCAGGCGACGTGCTGTTCGGTGGCACCACCGGCGGCGACCAGCCGATCTCGGGCAAGATCTACGCAGTCAACGCCGACACCGGCAAGCCGGCGTGGACCTTCGACGTGATCCGCAACGACCCGAAGAGCTGGCCGGGCGACAGCGGCAAGGTGGGTGGCGGCAGCGCATGGATGCCGGGCACCTACGACGCGAAGTCGGACACCATCTACATCGGTACGTCCAACGCTGCACCGGACTACTACAACTACGACCGCAAGGGCGACAACCTCTACACCGCGACGCTGCTGGCCCTCGATCCGAAGAGCGGCAAGGTGAAGTGGCACCGTCAGGAAGTCCCGCACGATTCGTGGGACTACGACTCGGCGTACGAAGCGCTGGTCGTGCAGAAGGATGGCAAGGACGTCATCGTCCACCTGAACAAGGGTGGCTTCGTGTTCGTGATGGACAAGAAGGACGGCAAGCTCGAGAACGTGTGGCAGTTCGCCGAGAACGTGAACTGGGTCAAGGGCATCGACCCGAAGACCGGTGCGCTGATCGATCCGATCTACCCGGAAATCGACAAGACCAAGACCTTCTGCCCGAACCTGCTGGGTGCGCGCAGCTGGAACCACGGTGCGTACAACCCGGGCACCGGCCTGTGGTACTCGCACGCGATGGAAGTGTGCAACGACGTGGTCGCCGGCAAGGACGATCCGGACAACCTGAAGTCGGTGTCCTCGCTGTCGCTCGGCATCGAGTCGATCAAGCTGGTCCCGCCGCCGGGCAGCAAGCCGCATGGCCGTCTGGATGCGCGTGACCCGATCACCGGCAAGCGCAAGTGGTCGATCAAGTACGACCTGCCGCCGCTGTCGTCGGTGCTGACCACCGCCGGTGGCCTGGTGTTCACCGGCGACATGGAAGGCAAGATCTACGGCTACGACGCCGACACCGGCAAGGAACTGTGGACCTTCAACGCAGGTTCCGGCCTGCGTGGCGGCCCGGTGAGCTACTCGGTCAAGGGCAAGCAGTACATCGTGTTCCCGACCGGTCTGGGCTCGCACGCTCCGGGCTTCCTCGCCGGTGCTTTCCCGCAGATCAAGGATCTGCCGGGCGGCGCGGCGATGATCGCCTTCACGCTGGAGTAAGTGCTGTACCGCCCCGCCGTGCGGACACACGGCGGGGTGTCAATGTCTCCTCATTCACGGGCGGTAACGGGAGTGACCGCCCGTCTTTTTTTGTTCAGACTTCCGAACTCAAAAGACACAAGAACATCAGAGAATCTGAGCGTCAACCCGGGCAGGAAAGCAGAAACATGAAAGACCGCAACGCCTTCATTTCTCCTCGTACTTCTTCCTTCCGCGGTGCCGTGCGGGCACTGCTGTTCGCAGGTGCCGCCCTGGCACTGCAGGCCACCAGCGCGCCGGTGATGGCACAGGAAGCGGCCTCCGCCGCCCTGCCGAAGCCGAGTTTCGATCTGGAAGATCCGGCACGCATCGCGTCCGGCAAGAAGCGATTCAACAAGACCTGTGCCGGCTATTGCCATGGCGCAGAAGGGGTCGGTGGCCGTGCCCCCGACTTCAAGGGCCGGACCGACCTGCCGCCCGAAGCGGCCTTCCACACCATTTTCCACGGCCGTCGTGGCTCGGACATCATGCCGCCTTGGGGCGAAGCATTCTCGACCGACCAGATCTGGGAACTGGTGGCCTACATCAAATTCCTCGGCACGCAGTAATTCAGCGGCCTTCCGCATGAAGCCCGGTGCGCCGCAGTGCGTGCCGGGCTTTTTGTTTGACGGTCTCTCGACGAAAGGAAAAACGGGGCGCCATGGCGCCCCGTCCGGCTGGATGCAAGCCTGCCTGGCTCAGCCGTGGCCAACCACGCTGTCCTCGCCGTCCAGATAGTTCGGCGCGACGATGCGCAGGCGGGCCATCTTGCGATAGAAGGTGGCGCGCGACATGCCGAGCTGGCGGGCGGTTTCGGTCACGCGCCAGTGGTTGCGGCGGAGCGCGTCGAGCATCTTCTGCCGCAGCTGCAGACAGGCTTCGTTCAGCGGTTCGCCGTCGCGCAGTTCGCACGGATCGGGTGCCGCAGCAACGCTGCGCGGCAGGCTGGGCGCGGCCGCCGGCGGCTGCTGCTGGGCCGGCTGCGGCAACGCGCGCGCCTGGCTGGCCGCGCTGCCCCGCAGTTCCTGCGGGAAGTGCTCGATCGCGACCTGGTTGCCGTCTGCGATCGCACAGGCGTAGCGGATGGCGTGGCGCAGCTGGCGGATGTTGCCCGGCCAGTCGTAGGCCAGCAGGCGGTTCATCGTGTCTTCCGCGATGCGCAGTTCTTCGCGGCCCATGGCCGCGCACTCCTCGCGCATCACCAGCTGGATCAGCTCGCGCTTGTCCTCGCGGTTGCGCAGCGGCGGCAGCATGAAGCTGGCGCCGTTCAGGCGGTAGAACAGGTCTTCGCGGAAGCGGCCCTGACGTACCAGTTCCGGCAGGTCCTGGTGGGTGGCGCAGATCACGTGCAGATTCACCGGCGTCGGCTGTTCGGCACCCAGCGGCACCACTTCGCCTTCGGCCAGCACGCGCAGCAGACGGCTCTGCAGCGACAGCGGCATGTCGCCGATTTCGTCGAGGAACAGCGTGCCGCCGTCCGACTGCAGGATCTTGCCCTTGGCGCCCTTGCTGCGCGCGCCGGTGAAGGCGCCGTCGCGGTAGCCGAACAGTTCGCTCTCGATCAGGCTTTCCGGAATGGCCGCGCAGTTCAGCGCAACGAAAGGCTGCTTCGCCCGCTCGCTGTAGTCGTGGATGGCGCGTGCGAACGCTTCCTTGCCGGTGCCGGTTTCGCCGAGCAGCATGACCGGAATGTCGCGGTTCGCGACCTTCACCGCACACTGCACATTGCTCTTGACGCGCGGGTCACCCAGCGCGAGGTGGCGGAAGCCGCGCGGCGCGGTGGCGTTTTCTTCGGTCAGCACCGGCTTGGACTGCGTGACCTGGGCCGGTGAGCGTGCGTTCGGGGCGCGCAGCACCGCGAACAGGCGACGGCCGGTGGCCAGCATGCGCAGCGGGAAGGGCGTGCCCGGGCTGGCGTGGGCCGACACCATGATGTCGTTGGCCGAGCACTCGAACAGGTCGTGCAGGAACTCGGCACGGCGGCCGTTGTGCGTGATCAGTTCGTTGCGGGCCCGGCGGTTGCCGCCAATGATGCGGCCGTCGTCGTCGAAGGCGATCAGGTAATCGGTTTCGACCGGCATGAACTCGGCCACCTGGCCAAGCTGCAGCGTCCAGTGATTGCGCAGGCTGTAGTGGGCGTAGGCATCCTCGATCAGGCGGGCCTTGTCGCACACCATGCGGAACACCAGCAGCTGGCTCTCACGTGCGTCCGGCGAGAACAGCGCGGACGCGTCCAGCACCGCGATCGGTTCGTCCTGCAGGCCCAGGATCGGGGCCGAGCTGCAGGTGAATTGCGTGTTGTGCGAACGGAAGTGTTCGCCGCGATGGATCAGCGTGGGCTGGCGGTCGATCAGCGTGGTGCCGACGCCGCAGGTGCCTTCGCTCTCTTCCGACCAGCAGGTGCCGGCGCGGAAGCCTTCGTCCTTGAATTCGCGTTCCAGGTGAGGAACGGCGCGGTAATCCACCGTGACGCCTGCGGCGTCGGTCAGCAGCACGCAGTAATTGGCAGGCAGGAGTTCGTTGTGGAGGCGCTCCACGCCTTCACGGGCGATGCGCATGAAGGTTTCGATGCGATCGCGGTGCTCGCGCAGTTCGTAGGCGGTGACCACCTTGGGTACCGACGACAGCGAGGGGTCGATCGAATGCTTGTTCAGCGAACGCTTCCAGGAGCGTGCCACGCGTTCGTGATGCGGATCGGACAACAGCGGATGGCCACGGCCTTCCACGATGTTCATCACGCGTCCGACGTGGTCCGCGATCTCGCGACCGTGTCTCATACAGCGCCTCCTCCGATTTCGGTTTTTTACTTCTTTGTGTGGCGATCTGTGTCGCCTGAGGGAATGGTTCCCGTGTTGTTCCGTGAGGGTAGGCGTGCTTTCACCGGAATGCAACGCGACGAATGTCTCCGAAAACTGAGACAGCTGTCTCAGACCGAGAGGCGCACGGCGTCTCACTTCCCGGGCTTTTTGTCTCGCTCATGACGATGGTTTCGTCGCGTGATGCAGAGAGTGCTTCCAAATCATCGGCTTGCGGACAGGGGGTGTCCGGCGGGACGGTATCTGGCACGACAGATGCAATGAAGGCATGAATCGCTTTCAGGAGTCGCACCCTCGTGTCTTCAAGTCCAGCCCGCCCGACCCGCGTCGGCATCATCGCCAACCCGGCTTCGGGCAGGGACATCCGCCGTCTCACCTCGCGCGCCTCGGTTTTCCCGAACGCCGAGAAGGCCAGCATGATCGTGCGCGCCATCGCCGGCCTGCAGGCCGCCGGCGTGAACGAAGTGCTGCTGATGCCGGACAAGGGCTCGATCTCGCCGCTGGTCTATCGCGCCCTTGATCTGAAAGGGCCGTCGACCGAAGGCCAGGGCGTGCGCTTCCTCGACATGACCATTTCGGAAACGATCGAGGACACGCTGACCGCGACCGCCGCGATGCGCGACGCCGGCGTGACCGCCATCATCGTGCTCGGCGGCGACGGCACCCACCGGGCGGTGTCGCTGCGCAGCGGTCAGATTCCGCTGCTTGCACTGTCGACCGGCACCAATAACGCCTTCCCGGAAATGCGTGAAGCGACCGTGGCCGGGCTGGCCACCGGCCTGATCGCCACCGGTGCGGTGCCCGGGTCGGCCGGCGTGCGTCGCAACAAGGTGCTGCGCGTGCAGTGCGATGGGCGCGACGACATCGCGCTGGTCGATGCCTGCTTCACCGGGCACGAATACATCGGTTCGCGCGCGGTGTGGGACAGCGCGGTGGTGGAGGACCTGTTCGTCACCTTCGCCGCCGCCGACGGCATCGGCCTGTCCGCCATCGCCGGCCAGCTCGAGCCGGTGTCGCGCACCGCGCAGCACGGGCTGCACGTGCGCTGCGCTCCGGTCGGCGACACGCCGCGCCGGGTGCATGCCGCGATCGCTCCCGGCCTGGTGGCCGAGGTCGGCGTGCGCGAATACAGCCACCTGGTGCCGCACGAACCGGTGCTGCTCACCGGCCGCCGCGGAACCATCGCGCTCGATGGCGAGCGCGAGATCGAATACGACAGCGGCAGCCGGATCGAAGTGAAACTGGACCCGAACGGTCCGGCCACCATCGATGTTGCCGCCACGCTCACCTACGCCGCTCAGCATCGACTGATGCGCGGCTATGTCGGGGATGCCACGTGATGCACCCCCGCCTTCATCCCGTTCTCCACGGGGTCGCCGGCCGCCTGCGCCGGCTGCCGCCCCGATTCAGGCCCGGGTTTGCCGACATTCAACCGGTACGGCCGGTTGCATGTCCGCAGGCCCGTGTTCAGCCATCCGCCCGCAGCTGCCGGAGATACGCGGGCATTTCCGTCCACAACAAAGAGGAGCACTCATGACCAGTCCTTTGAACAGGGAAGCCCTTCTGCAGGCTTACCGGACCATGCGCATCATTCGTGATTTCGAGGAGCGCGTGCACGTCGATTTCGCCACCGGCGAAATCCCGGGTTTCGTCCATCTGTATGCAGGTGAGGAAGCTTCGGCGACCGGCATCTGCATGCACCTCAACCGCAAGGACTACATCGCCTCGACCCACCGCGGCCACGGCCACTGCATCGCCAAGGGCGTGGACCCGGTCGGCATGATGGCCGAGATCTGGGGCAAGGCCACCGGCACCTGCAAGGGCAAGGGTGGTTCCATGCATATCGCCGACCTCGAGGTGGGCATGCTGGGTGCGAACGGCATTGTCGGTGGCGGCGGCCCGCTGATCTGCGGTACCGCGCTGGCCTCCAAGGTCCGTGGCGAGAACAACGTGGGTGTGTGCTTCTTCGGTGACGGTGCGTCCAACCAGGGCACCATTTTCGAAGCCATGAACCTGGCTTCGGTCTGGAAGCTGCCGGTCATCTTCGTGGCCGAGAACAACGGCTACGCCGAGGCGACCTCCAGCAACTTCTCGGTGGCGGTGGACAACATCGCTGACCGCGCCAGCGCCTTCGGCATGCCGGGCGTCATCGTCGACGGCTTCGATTTCTTCGCGGTGTACGAAGCCGCCGGCGAAGCGATCAAGCGCGCCCGTGAAGGCCACGGCCCGACCCTGCTCGAAGTGAAGCTGTCGCGCTACTACGGCCACTTCGAAGGCGACCAGCAGACCTACCGCGCCCCGGGCGAAGTGCAGAAGCTGCGCGAAACCAAGGACTGCCTGATGCAGTTCGCCAAGCGCGTCACCTCGCGCGGCGAACTGACGATGGCCGACATCGAGGCGATCGACGCCGAAGTGAAAGCCATGATCGACGCCTCCGTCGTCAAGGCCAAGGCCGATCCGCTGCCGGCGCCGTCCGAGCTGATGACCGACGTGTACGTGTCCTACTGAACCCGCGCCATACGCTGACAGGAGAAAACAGAATGGCAAGAAAGATTACTTACCAGCAGGCCATCAACGAGGCGCTGGATCAGGAAATGACGCGTGACCCGAGCGTCATCGTGATGGGCGAGGACGTGGCCGGTGGCGCAGGTTCGCCGGGCGAGGACGACGCATGGGGCGGTGTGCTCGGCGTCACCAAGGGCCTGTACGCCAAGCACCCGGGTCGCGTGATGGACACGCCGATCTCGGAGTCGGGCTATATCGGCGCCGCGGTCGGTGCGGCCTGCAACGGCCTGCGTCCGGTCGCCGAACTGATGTTCATCGACTTCATGGGCGTCTGTTTCGACCAGATCTTCAACCAGGCTGCCAAGTTCCGCTACATGTTCGGCGGCAAGGCCAAGACCCCCGTGGTGATCCGCGCGATGTACGGCGCCGGCTTCCGTGCCGCCGCCCAGCACTCGCAGTGCCTGTACAACATGTTCACGCACGTTCCGGGTCTGAAGGTGGTCGTTCCGTCGAATCCGTACGACGCCAAGGGCCTGCTGATCCAGTCGATCCGTGACAACGACCCGGTCATCTTCCTGGAGCACAAGGCGCTCTACACGATGGAAGGCGACGTGCCGGCCGAAAGCTACATCGTGCCGTTCGGCGAAGCCGCCGTGGTGCAGGAAGGCGACGACGTGACCATCGTGGCGATCGGCCGCATGGTCAATTACGCGAAGGACGCCGCGGCCAGCCTGCGCAAGAAGGGTGTGAGCTGCGAAATCATCGACCCGCGCACCACCTCGCCGCTGGACACCGACACCATCCTCGAAAGCGTCGAACGCACCGGTCGCCTGGTCGTGGTCGATGAATCGAACCCGCGCTGCAGCATGGCATCGGACATTTCCGGCTTCATCGCCCAGGAAGCGTTCGGCGCGCTGAAGGCCCCGATCCAGATGGTGACCGCACCGCACGTTCCCGTGCCGTTCGCCGCCTCGCTGGAAGATCTTTACATCCCGAGTCCGGCACGCATCGAAGAAGCCGTGATGAAGGTCAAGGAGTATCGCTGATGTCCGCAATCTTTACCGTCACCATGCCCAAGTGGGGCCTTTCCATGCAGGAAGGGAAGGTCAACCTTTGGCTGAAGGAAGTGGGTGACAAGATCGAGCCGGGCGAGGAAATTCTCGAAGTCGAAAGCGAGAAGATTTCCGGCGCCGTCGAGGCCGCGACCGCCGGCGTGCTGCGCCGGCAGGTGGCCCAGGCCGACGAGGTGCTGCCGGTCGGCGCCCTGCTCGGCGTGATCGCCGACAAGGATGTCGACGACGCGCTGATCGACGACCTGATCGCCCGCTTCCAGGCCGAGTTCGTGCCGCCGTCCGCCGACGACGCCGACAGCGGCCCGCAGACGCAGACCGTCAAGGTCGGCGACATCGAGGTCCGTTACCTGAAGCTGGGTGAGGACGCCGCAGGCAAGGAACCGCTGCTGCTGATCCACGGCTTCGGTGGCGACCTGAACAACTGGCTGTTCAACCACGCTCCGCTGTCCGAGTCGCGCGCCGTCTATGCGCTCGACCTGCCGGGCCACGGCAGCACGACCAAGGTCACCGGCATCAATTCGCTGGACGGCCTGGCCGAAGTCGTCGTCGGCTTCATGGACGCGATCGGTCTCGAATGCGCCCACCTCGCCGGTCATTCGATGGGCGGCGGCGTGAGCCTGGCGGTGGCCAAGCGTGCGCCGAACAAGGTGAAGTCGCTGTCGCTGATCGCTTCCGCCGGTCTGGGCAGCGAAATCAACGGCGCCTACATCGACGGTTTCGTGTCGGCGGCATCGCGCAATGCGCTGAAGCCGGTGCTGGCCCAGCTGTACTCGGATGAGTCGCTGGTCACCCGCTCGATGATCGACGACATGCTCAAGTTCAAGCGCCTCGAAGGCGTCGACAGCGCGCTCGCGACGCTGGCCGGCGGCCTGTTCGCCGGCGGCCGCCAGACCGCGCAGCTCGCAGCTGCCGCGGCCGGCAAGCCGACGCTGGTGATCTGGGGCGAAAACGACCGTGTCATCCCGTCCTCTCACGCCACGGCGATCCCGGGCGCGACCGTGAAGGTGATGCCGGGCCAGGGCCATATGGTCCAGCTCGAAGCGGCAGGCGAAGTGAACAAGCTGATCGGCGAGTTCATCGGCTGATGCTCTACCCCGGCCGCCGCAGCCTCTCCTGCGGCGGCCGATTTTTCAGTACCGATTTCTGTATTACCGGATGCCGACATGAGTTCTGCAGTGGCTGGAGAAGGACTGCGCGGGCGCGAAAAGCTGGCCCGCATCCCGGTCAAGGTGCGCGAGGATGTTGCCTCGCCGCCGAAGCCGGCCTGGCTGCGCGGACGCGACCAGGACACGCCGGCGGTACGCGCGCTGCAGGGCGTGCTGCGCGAACACGCGCTGCACACCGTGTGCGAAGAAGCGGCCTGCCCGAACATCGGTGAATGCTTCGGCAGCGGCACCGCCACGTTCATGATCCTGGGTGCCATCTGCACCCGCCGCTGCCCGTTCTGCGACGTGTCGCACGGCCGGCCGCTGCCGCCGGACGCGGAAGAGCCGCAGCGGCTGGCGCGCACCGTGGCGGCGATGAAGCTGCGCTACGTGGTGATCACCTCGGTGGACCGCGACGATCTGCGCGATGGTGGCGCGGCGCATTTCACCCAGTGCATGGCCGACATCCGTGCGCTGAGCCCGAACATCACGATCGAGGTGCTCACCCCCGATTTCCGCGGCCGCGAGGCGGTCGCGCTGGACGCGCTGGCGGTGTCGCCGCCGGACGTGTTCAACCACAACATGGAAACCGTGCCCCGGCTGTACCGCGAGGTCCGCCCGGGCGCGAGCTATGAAGGATCGCTGAAGCTGCTGCGCGATTTCGGCCAGCGCTTCCCCGGCGTGCCGACCAAGACCGGCCTGATGCTGGGTCTGGGCGAAACCGAGGCGGAAGTGGTCGAGGTGATGCGCGACCTGCGCGCGCACGGCTGCGACCTGCTCACGCTCGGTCAGTATCTGCGGCCGTCGCCGGCCCACCTGCCGGTGATCGAGTACATCACGCCGGAACGCTTCGCCGCGCTGCGCGACATCGCGCTCGGCATGGGCTTCAGCGAAGTGGCGGCCGGCCCGCTGGTGCGCTCGTCCTACCGTGCCGACGTGCTGCACGCCGCGCACGAGAAACATGGCTGAAGCGGTGGCCCACACCATTTCGGTCAACGGCCAGCTGGAGCCGCTGGACGGCGCCGGCTCGGTCGGTGACCTGCTGGACCGCATGTCGCTGCGCGAGAAGCGTATCGCGGTCGAGCGCAACGGCGAAATCGTGCCGCGCAGCGTGTTCGACCAGACCGCGCTGGCGCCGGGCGATCGCCTGGAAATCGTCATTGCCGTCGGAGGCGGCTAGACCATGAACGCTCCGTTTGAGAAAGCGCTGACCGATCCGCTGGTGATCGGCGGCCAGCCCTTCGCCTCGCGCCTTCTGGTCGGCACCGGCAAGTACCGTTCGCTGGACGAAACCGCCCGCGCGCTCGACGCCAGCGGCGCCGAAATCGTGACCGTCGCCATCCGCCGCACGCCGCTCGCCGGCACCAATGGCGAACCCGGCCTGCTCGACGTGCTGCCGGCCGGCCGCTACACGCTGCTGCCCAATTCCGCCGGCTGCTACACCGCCGACGACGCGGTGCGCACGCTGCGTCTGGCGCGCGAACTGCTCGACGGGCACGACCTGGTCAAGCTGGAAGTGCTGGGCGACCCGAAGTCGCTGTACCCGAACATGCCGGAAACGCTGCGCGCGGCGGAAACGCTGATCCGCGACGGCTTCCGCGTCATGGTCTATTGCTCTGACGACCCGATACAGGCGCGCGTGCTCGAAAGCATGGGCTGCGTGGCCATCATGCCGCTGGCCAGCCTGATCGGCTCCGGCATGGGCATCCTGAATCCGTGGAACATCGGAATCATCCTCGGCGACGCCAGGGTGCCGGTCATCGTCGATGCCGGCATCGGCACCGCGTCGGACGCTGCCGTGGCGATGGAACTGGGCTGCCACGGCGTGCTGATGAATACCGCCATTGCCCACGCGCGTGACCCGGTCCGCATGGCTGCGGCGATGCGCCACGGCGTGATCGCCGGCCGCGAGGCCTTCCTCGCCGGCCGCATGGAAAAGCTGCCTTACCGGGCTGCAGCCTCGTCGCCGCAGACCGGCCTGATCCAGTAGTCCGCAACACCCGCAGCACGACACAACACATTCAACAGGGAGGAGGTCGGGATGTCTGCATCCACGTCTGCATCAAACACGCGCCGCGTGGCGCTGGTTACCGGCGCATCGCGCGGCATCGGCGCCGAAATCGCGCGGCGGCTGGCCAGGGACGGTTTTCACGTCGTGGTGCATTACGCGCACGGCGCGGCTGAAGCGCGCGATGTGTGCGCGGCGATCGAACGCGCCGGCGGTTCGGCCTCGCTGCTGCAGGCCGATCTGTCGATGTCGGACGGCCCGCAGAACCTGGCCGACGCCTTCGCCGAGCCGCATCTCGACGTGCTGGTGAACAACGCCGGCATCGCGCCGTTCGAGGCGATCGAGGACATGAGCGAAGGCAGCTACGACCGGCTGTCCAACGTGAACATGCGTTCGGTTTTCTTCGTCACCAAGTACCTGCTGCCCAAGCTGCGTGACGGCGGCCGCATCGTGAACCTGTCCAGCATCGTCGCCCGTACCGCCTTCCCGGGCATTCCGGCGTATTCCGCCACCAAGGGCTTCATCGACGTGTTCACGCTGCAGATGGCGGCGTCGCTTGGCGCGCGCAACATCACCGTGAACGCGGTCGCGCCCGGCGTGATCGAAACCCGTCTCACCACCGGCCTGCTCGAAGGCGGTGGCTCGGACGCGGTGCAGGCGATGCAGGCGCTGTCCGGCATCGGCACCCCCGACCGCGTGGCTGGCGTGGTGTCCTTCCTGGTCGGCGCCGACGGTGGCTGGACCACCGGCCAGATCATCGACGTGAGCGGCGGCAGCAAGCTCTGATCGCTGAGGACCAGGGACTAAGGGCTGGCGGGGCGCAGTGTCTGCGCCAGCCAGCCCAGCCATTCGTGCAGCGCCCAGCCTGACTGCTGCAGCGCGCGCGCGCTGGGGATGAAGTCGGTGAACGCCATGTCGGGCGGTCGCCGGATCACCGTCGGTGCGGCGACCGGTTCCAGTCCGGCGAGCCGGAACTCGGCCATCGAGCGCCGCATGTGCATCGCGTGGGTGACCAGCGCCACGCGGCTGATGCCGGCTGCCTTCAGCAGCGCCGCCGACATGCGCGCGTTGTCCGCGGTGTCGCGCGAGGCCGATTCCACCCAGCGCACTGTCACGCCGAATTCCGCCATCGCCTGCCGCATCAGTTCACCTTCCGGTCTGCCCCGCCATACCACCCCGCCGCTGACCAGTACCGGCAGTCCGGTCTGCTTCGCCAGCCGCGCGCCGGCGCGTACCCGCTCCAGCGCCCAGCCATTCACCGTTTCGCCGTCGTAGTCGATCAGGTTGTCGTAGGTGCCGGCGCCCAGCACCACGATGGCCCCGACATCCGTCGGCGGCGCCGTGTTCCGGCAGCAGTAGGTGCTCTGTTCCAGCCAGCCGGACACGGCCGGCAGACACAACGCGAACAGCGGCAGCAGGCCGCAGGCAATCATCGTCATGCCGGCGCGGCGATGCCGGCGTACCAGCGCCAGACCGGCCGCAGCGAGCAGCAGCAGGCCGGCCGGCGGCAGCACCAGCGTGGAAATCGCCTTCTTGAGAACGAACAGCATGGACGCGAGCATCGGAGCCGGGCAGGGTGAAAAGGCCTTATTATCCGGGCCGGAGCGCCTGCGGGCGTCATTCTGTCCTGATGCGCTGCGCCGTCCGCGTGGCCGGACCCTACGGAGCGGGATTTGATCGAACTGTCAGCGATGGGTTGGAAGGAGGCGGCGCTGCTGGCGCTGGTCATCCTGACCGGCTATCTGGGCTACGCGCTGATGCGTCTGTCCATGCTGAACGCCCGCCGCGATGCCGAACCCGCGTCGCCACCGCCGCCGCCCGCACCGGTGCCGGCGCCGCCGCCGCCCGATTTGCAGGCCGAACTCGATACGCTGCTGGACGCCCGCCTTGCGCCGCTGATGCAGGCGCTGGAAACCCGGATCGAAGTGATCGAGGACAGGCTGGATGGCGTGAGCCGCCGCATCGAAACAGTCAATCAGCTGCCGCCGGTGGCGCCGCAGTACAGCGAAGCGCTGTCCCTGGCCGCGCGCGGACTGAGCGCGGAGGCGATCGCCGAACAGTGCGACATGTCGATCGGTGAAGCCGATCTGGTACGTACGCTTGCACAGAGCCGGGGGCTCGGAGAATAGCGATGAGCACGACGATCCGCATTACCGCCCGGCGCGACGAAGCGCCGGCTGCCGAACAGCGCGGCGTACTGCTGCGCCGTATCGTGGTGGCCGGTGTGCTGATCGCCCTGCTGATCGGCGGACTGGCGGTATTCGACGCCAGCCGTCGCTCGCACGACGACGAGGACGACGAAGCGCCGGCCCAGGCGGCCGTACCGACCCTGCCTGCACCCGCGGCCGTGTCCGCGGTGCCACCGGAAGAGACCCCTGCGGTCAGCGCCCTGCCGGCCGCGCTGGAGGACAGCCCGCCGCCGCTGCCGGAAGGCGATGCCGCGGAGGCGGCTGCCACGCCCTCCGCGAGCACCACTGCGGAACCGGCTGGCACAGGCGCCGCCAAGGTGCTGCCGCACGCGCAGTCGGCCAAGGTGCCGGCCGCCGCGGCCGAACCGGCCGTCCCCGAAGCCACCGCACGCCCGGGCGCACCGGTTGCCGTCTCCGAGGGGGCGGACGCACGCCGGCCGTCGACCGACCGTGCCGCGCGCGCCGAGCCGTCCGCGCCGCCGGCGCTTACGCGCAGCCCGGCAGGGGGCTATGTGGTGCAGGCCGGCGTGTTCAGTCACACCGCCAATGCTGAGGAACTGCGCGCCAAGCTCGCGCTGCACGGCATTCCGGCGCAGGTCGAGACCCGGGTGCTGGTCGGCCCTTTCCGCACCCGCGCGGAAGCGGACCGGGCGCGCGCGCAGATGCGTGCGCTCGGCCTCGAAGGCGCACCGCCGGTGGCACGCTGAATCCGATTCAAGCCGCATGTCAGGCCGCCGATAAGCCTGTTCTGATCATGCATGGACGGACAGCTCGATGGCATTTCTCGGATGGGTGGCAGTACGCGAACACGAACAGCTCGGCGCCGAGCGCAACCGTCTGCAGGACGACATTGCGCGGCTGAGGGCGGACATCGCCCGGCTGGAGGCCGAGCGCAGCACGCTGCAGCAGGAGAACGCGGACATCCGTGCCCGCGCGGCCTTCGAGAACGGCCTGCTGACCAATCTGACCGCCTACGCCGGCTCCTTCCAGCGCTTCCGCACCACGCTGGCTTCGCTGGCCGATATCGTCAGCAGCGAAGCGGGCCGCGCCGCGGAAACGGCCGGACAGTGCGCGCAGACCGCCGGCGGCAGCCGTGCGGTGGCGGAAAGCCTGAGCGGCTATGCCGGCCGGTTGACCGAAACCGCGTCCAGCGTGAACACCTTGCGCGAGCGGGCGGAACGCATTGGCGGCATCGTGCAGCTGATCCGCGAGATCGCAGACCAGACCAATCTGCTCGCGCTGAACGCCGCCATCGAGGCGGCGCGTGCCGGTGAGCAGGGGCGCGGCTTCGCGGTGGTGGCCGATGAAGTGCGCAAGCTGGCCGAGCGCACCGGCTCCGCCACGACCGAGATCGCGACCCTGGTCAGCGGCATACAGGACGACACCAGCCTGGCCAGCGAACGCATGCAGTCGAATGCCACCGACGCCGCCACCTACTCGGGCGAAGGTCTGGACACCAGTGCCCGCATGGAAGCGCTCAGCGCCCAGGCGCAGGCGAACGGCCGCCACATGCAGGCCACTTCGCTGCGCGCTTTCGCCGAACTGGCCAAGGTCGATCACCTGGCCTACAAGATGGACATCTACCAGACCGTGTCCGGCCATACCGGCCGCACGGTGGACAGTTTCGCCAGTCACGCCAGCTGCCGGCTGGGCAAGTGGTACTACGAGGGTGAAGGCCGCCGCTGCCACAGCCATCTGCCGGGCTTCCGCGAACTGGAGGCGCCGCACGAGGCCTTCCACAAGGTGGGCATCGAGGCGCTCAGGCATGCCGAAGCCGGGCGGTTCGACGACGCGCTGGCGGCGATCGCGCGCATGGAATCGCTCAGCCTGGACGTGATCGGTGAACTGGACCGCATGAGCGACGCGGCCGAACACGCGGTGCCCGCCGTCGGCACGGCCTGAGTCCGGCCACCCCTGAGGCGGCCATATCCGCGATAATCCGGCGTCGTCCGGCCTGTCCGATCCGCTCGGGCAGGCCGCGCAGCATTCCTGAACACACTCCGGAGATTTCCATGTCGCGCATCATCGTTTCGACCCCCGACGCACCGGCCGCCATCGGCACCTACTCCCAGGCGGTGAAGGTGGGCAACACCGTCTACATGTCCGGCCAGATCGGTC
Organism: Methyloversatilis universalis FAM5; assembly: GCF_000214035.2. Lineage (GTDB taxonomy): Bacteria > Pseudomonadota > Gammaproteobacteria > Burkholderiales > Rhodocyclaceae > Methyloversatilis > Methyloversatilis universalis. Next base: position 113,717 of record NZ_AFHG01000048.1, read on the forward strand.
TGGACCCGGCCACCATGACCATGGCCGACGGCATCGACGCGCAGATCTCCCGCGTGTTCGACAACCTGAAGGCGGTGGCCGCCGCCGCCGGCGCGACGCTGGACAACGCGGTGAAGGTGAATGTGTTCCTGACCGACCTCGGCAATTTCGCCAAGGTGAACGAGGCCATGACCCGCTACTTCAGCCAGCCCTTCCCGGCGCGTGCCGCGGTCGGCGTGGCCGCGCTGCCGCGCGGTGCGCTGGTCGAGGTCGACGCGGTGCTGGTGATCGACTGATGAGCGACGGCCGGCTCCGCCCGGCCTTCCGCACCGGATGAGCACACGCAGCGAAGCGCTCGCCGACGCGCTGGACAGGATGGGGCTCGGCTCCGATGCTGCGCTCGTCCTGCATTTCCCGCTGCGCTACGAGGACGAGACGCGCATCACGCCGGTGGCGCTCGCGCGCGCCGGCCAGCCGGTGCAGGTCGAGGTCGAGGTGACGCAGTCGGAAGTGAAGTTCCGGCCGCGGCGCCAGCTGGTGGTGACCGCGGCCGACGACAGCGGCACGGTAACGCTGCGCTTCTTCAACTTCTATCCGTCGCAGCAGAAGCAGCTCGCCCCCGGCAAGCGGGTGCGGCTGTTCGGCGACATCAACCCCGGATTCTTCGGCGCGGAGATGCTGCACCCGCGGGTGCGCACCGTGGGCGAGGACACCGCGCTGCCGGACCGGCTCACGCCGGTGTACCCGGCCACCGCCGGCCTGTCCCAGGCCAGCCTGCGCCGCGCCATCGACGACGCGCTGGAGCGCACCGATCTCGCCGACAGCCTGCCGGAGGCGCTGCGTCGCCATTACGCGCTGGTGCCCTTCGGCGCCGCGGTGCAGGCGCTGCACCGGCCACGCCCGGGCGAATCGCTGCGCGATCTCGATGAGCGGCTGGCACCGGCCTGGCGCCGCATCAAGTTCGACGAGCTGCTGGCCCAGCAGCTGAGCCTGAAGCGCGCGCACGCCGCGCGCCGCAACCGCGATGCGCCGGTGCTGCCGCAGCCGGCGGATACCGACGGCTCGCTGATCGACCGTTTCCTGCAACAGCTGCCGTTCGCGCTGACCGGCGCCCAGGCGCGCGCCTGGGCCGAGATCGCCGCCGACCTGTCGCAGCCGTATCCGATGCAGCGGCTGCTGCAGGGTGACGTCGGCTCGGGCAAGACCGTGGTGGCGGCGCTGGCCTGTCTGCGAGCGGTCGAAGCCGGCTACCAGGCCGCCTTCATGGCGCCGACCGAAATCCTCGCGGAACAGCACTTCCGCAAGCTGGCCGACTGGCTGGCGCCGCTGGGCATACAGGTGGCCTGGCTGTCCGGCAGCCTGAAAGTGCGCGAGAAACGGGCGATGAAGGAAGCCATCGCCAGCGGCGCGGCGCCGATCGCGGTCGGTACGCACGCGCTGATCGAGGACGCGGTCGATTTCGCCCGCCTCGGTGTCGCCGTGGTCGATGAACAGCACCGCTTCGGCGTGCGTCAGCGGCTCGCGCTGCGGGCCAAGGCCGGCGACGTGAGCCCGCACCAGCTCATGATGAGCGCCACACCCATTCCGCGCACGCTGGCCATGAGCTTCTACGCCGATCTCGATGTGTCGGTGATCGACGAACTGCCGCCCGGTCGTACGCCGGTGCTGACCAAGCTCATTGCCGCCGCGCGTCGCGAACAGGTGATCGAACGCGTGCGACACGCCTGCGAAGGCGGCGCCCAGGCCTACTGGGTCTGTCCGCTGATCGAGGAATCGGAAACGCTGCAGCTGCAGACCGCGCTCGACACGTACGAACAGCTGGTGATCGCCTGCCCGGAACTGAAGGTGGGGCTGGTGCATGGCCGCATGAAGCCGGACGAGAAGGCGGCGGTGATGGCGGATTTCGTCGCCAACCGCACACAGCTGCTGGTCGCCACCACGGTGATCGAGGTCGGGGTCGACGTGCCGAACGCCAGCCTGATGGTGATCGAACACGCCGAGCGCTTCGGTCTGTCGCAGCTGCACCAGCTGCGCGGCCGGGTCGGCCGCGGCAGCCGCGAATCGGCCTGCGTGCTGCTGTACGAAGGCCCGCTGTCGCAGACCGCGCGCGAGCGCCTGCGCGTCATCCACGCCTACACCGATGGTTTCATGATCGCGGCCGAAGACCTGAAGCTGCGCGGCCCGGGCGAGTTCATCGGCAGCCGCCAGTCCGGCCAGCCACTGCTGCGCTTCGCCGATCTGGTGATCGACGAGGCACTGGTTGAACTGGCGCGCGAAGCGGCGGACACGCTGCTGCGCGACCATGTCGAGGCGGCGGACCGCCATCTGGCGCGCTGGCTGGCCGGGCGGGAGGAACTGCTCAAGGCGTGAGCGGCCCGGCCGTTATCCGAGCCTGGGACTGAACACCTGGAGGCTTGCGGCCTCCACCTGCATGAAAGCCGCCATAGAAACCGACATCCTGTTCCGTATCGCCCTGGTCATCGGCGAGGATGTGCATCTGGAACAGATGACCCGGCGCGTACTGTCCGAAATCCGGAGACTGCTGGACGCGCGCAGCTGTGCCCTCTACGCCTGCACCGGCGATCGCCTGAAGCGCATCTGCAGCGAGCCGGAGGCGCAGGAGGACACTGCCGGATCCGCCGCACTGCGCGCACGCTGGCCGGATGCGGAAGCACTGGCCCGAGAGGGCTGGCGGACGCTGGGCGACAGCGCACTGACCCACCATCTGATCGACCTGCCGGAGTTCGGGATGCTGCTGATCGAGCGGCGCGGTGAGGCGCTCGATCCGGGCTTCCTCGACAACTTCCGTACCCTGGCGCGCAAGCTGGCGATCGCCTGCCGTGCCTGCGTCAACGAAGAAGAACTCGAGCGTCAGAAGCACCGGCTCGAACTGGCCACTTCGGCCGCCTCGATCGGCATCTGGGCGTGGAACCGCGTGAGCGGCGAACTCACCTGGGACGACCAGATGTGCGCGCTGCACGGTCTGACGCCGGCGCAGAGCAGTGGCGGGCTGGCAGGCTGGCTGCACCGGCTGCTGCCGGCCGAGGCCGATGCCTTCGCCCAGGCGCTGGACCGGGCCGTACGCGAACACGCACGGCTGGAGCAGGACGTGCACGTGAACCTCGCGGACGGCAGTCATCGCGTGCTGCGCATCCTCGGCGGCGTGCGCGGTGATCCGGACGAGGTGGCCGGCGTCGCGGTCGACGTCACCTCAAGCCGGGAGGCCAAGGAGGCGCTGCGTCGCGCGCGCGATGCCGCCGAAGCGGCCAGCCGTGCCAAGAGCGAATTCCTCGCCAACATGAGTCACGAAATCCGCACGCCGATGAATGGCGTGCTGGGCATGCTCGACCTGGCGCTGGACGCGACCGACGACGCGGAGCGGCGCGAGTGCGTGTCGACCGCGCGCAGTTCGGCCGAATCGCTGCTGGTCATCATCAACGACATTCTTGATTTCTCGAAGATCGAGGCCGGCAAGGTCGAGGTCGAAACCGTGTCCTTCGACCTCGGCGAACAGCTGTCGCTGGTGATGCGCACGCTGGCCGCGCAGGCGGCGCGCAAGTCGCTGGTGATGCAGCTGCAGGTGGTGCCCGGTGTGCCGGCGCGGCTCACCGGTGATCCGCTGCGGCTGCGGCAGGTGCTGCTCAATCTGGTGAGCAACGCGATCAAGTTCACCCACGAAGGCGGCGTGACGCTGCGGGTAGAACGCGTCGACGCCGCCAGCGGCGAGCGTCTGCTCTTCAGCGTGATCGATACCGGCATCGGCATCCCGGCGGACAAGCACGCCCTCGTGTTCGAGGCCTTCGCCCAGCAGGACAGTTCGACCACCCGCGGCTATGGCGGTACCGGACTGGGGCTGTCCATCGCCAGCCGGCTGACCGAACTGATGGGGGGCCACATTTCGCTCGACAGCGCGCCGGGCCGGGGCAGCAGCTTCCGGGTCGATTTGCCGCTGCGGCGGGGTGAAAGCGAAGCGGCGCCCGCCGCCACGCCGGTCGAGCCGGAGCGGGGCGAGACCGCCACCGGCCGCAGGCTGTCGGTGCTGCTGGTGGAAGACCATCCGGTGAACCAGAAGGTGGCCACCGTGGTGCTGCAGCGTGCCGGTCACCGGGTGACCGTGGCGCACAACGGGATCGAGGCGATCGAGAAGGTGGCCGAGGGCGGTTTCGATCTGGTGCTGATGGACATGCAGATGCCGGTCATGGGCGGGGTCGAGGCCGCGCGCCTGATCCGGCAGATGGAAGAGGAGCTGGGCCGGCTGCCGGTGCCCATCTTCGCGATGACCGCCAACGCGCAGGAAGAGGACCGCACCGCCTGTCTCGAGGCCGGCATGAACGACTTCCTGACCAAGCCGCTGCTGCCGCGCGTGCTGCGCGAGAAGATCGCCGCGCTGGAGAGCGGGCCACCGGACGCGGCCACTCCAGCGCCATGAAAAACGGGGGCCTAAGCCCCCGTTTTCCTTGCTGCGGTGATGCCGGGTATCAGACGCGGCTACGGCGACGCGCGATCAGACCCATCAGGCCGAGACCGGCCAGGAACATCGCGTAGCTTTCCGGTTCCGGCACCGCGGTGATCTGGATCGTGCGATCCACGCCATCCGCCGGATGCTGGATGTTCACGTAGGCCACGTTCGGGTTGAACTTGTCGAAATACAGGCCGGTGAATTCCGAACCCGGCGTGCCGTTGGTGGCCCAGCGGGCCAGACCTTCGCCGGCATCCAGCAGGTCACCGTCCTTGTTCAGATCGCGGGCGAACCAGATGTCGTCGTCGACCGCGCCGTCACGGTCTTCGATGATGTAGATGTTGCCATTGGCATCGATCGACAGGTTGTCGGCGTTGCGGAAGCCGCCGCCCACTGCCAGGCCGGTGGCCAGGTCGATGGTGGAGGCGTCGGCGAACAGGCGCACCGCACCGGTGTTCACGTCCAGCGTGTAGACGCGGCTGCGACCGTCGCCGGTATTGCCGTTGATGTCCGAATCGGTGGTGGCGAAATACAGCACCTGCGAGCCGTCGGCACGGGTCTGGATTTCCAGGTCTTCCGGACGGTTGTAGCCGGTGCCGCCAACCAGATCGGCCGCGGCACGGCCGTCCAGCGCGAAGTTGCCGCCGCCCAGGTTCACCATCGCGCTCCAGGTCGCCGCGTTGGCGGTACCGGTGGCGGTGGTGATCGCTTCCCAGGTCGATGCGCCGGTGATGGCCGGGCCGTTGTTGCCTTCGAACTGGCCGCCTGCACCGACCTTCAGCACGAAGGTCTGGCCCTTGCTGAAGTAGGCGTCGCCGCTGGTGGCGTTCGGATTGGCCGACACGTACTTGTAGACCGAGCCGCCGTTCAGTTCGTCGATGAAGTAGAAGTTCTTGTTGCTGTCGAAAGCCAGGCCTTCGTGCGACACGCGCGGAATCACGTTGCGCTGGATGAAGGTGCCGCCGTTGGCGCCGGCGGTGGTCGAGTTGGTGATTTCGAACAGGCGGCCCTTGCTGCTGCCGGTGCCCCAGGATTCCTCGGCGGTCAGATAGCTGCCCCACGGCGTCCAGCGCGAGGCGTCGCCCGACACGAAGCCCTGGCTGCCCGGCGCCACGATGGTGACGGTGCGGGTGGCGTAGTTGCTGTCCCACAGGTCGATGCGCTGCACGCCGCCCGAGCCGGTCTCGAAGGGCATGAACAGGTAGCGGCCGGCGTCCGGGCCGCTTTCGTTGGCGGTGATCATGTCCCAGCTGCCCGAGTTCGAGCCCGGCGACACCAGGTTCTGGGTGGCGCGGTCGGCGATGGTCTTCTGCGAGAAGAAGGGCGAGGACAGCGTGATCGGCGTGGCCGGCGTCGAGGTGGCACCGGCCGAGGCGCTCAGCGGCGTGAAGTTGTCGAAGTAGGTGAGGTCCGCAGCGAATGCCTGCTGGGCGGAAACGCCCATCAGACCAATGGCGGCGGCTATGGCGAGCTTGCGGGTTTGCATTGTGGACTCCCTGTTGGATGGTTACCCCGCCGCATCGGGCAGGGGTCAACGCAATCTAGAGAATCCATATGCCGTCGCAGTGACGCGAAGGCGGTCAGCCCGTAGTCCGTTCGGCCCATGGGCTGTAAAGAAAATCAACTTGTTCGCATGCTAAGGAAGAGGGGGCTCAGCGATTGGCGTGGGTGGCGGTGAATACCGCGACGAACACTTCGCGCAGGAAAAGGCTCAGCGAGGTGATCAGCGCCAGCATCGCGAGCACGAACAGTCCGGCCAGCAGATCGGCCAGCACCACCGCGAACAGCACGCCGAAGAAGGCGCAGGCCACCACCAGACACACCAGCAGTGCGGCGGCCACCGAGAACAGGATGGCCAGATAGATGAGCCGGGCGCGTCGGGCCAGCAGGTCCAGTTCGCTCGCGTTGCTCAGCGTCGCGTCCTCGCAGGGCTGGCTGCCGCGCGCCAGCACCACGCGCCGGCGGTCGATGATGCGGCCGAGCCGGTTGTTCAGCGTGCCGATCAGCGTGGACAGCGCGGTGAGCAGGAACACCGGTGCCACCGCCAGGCCGATGGCGTGCGTGATGGTGTCGATCGAGGTCTGCAGCAGCATGGCAGCGGCTCAGGGAATCTGGAATTCCAGCTCGAACTTGGCGCCGCCGTCCTGCCCCAGCGTCTTCACCAGCCAGGGCATGACCGACTTCAGCGTGGCCGGCAGCGTCCACGGCGGATTGACGACGAACAGGCCGCTGCCGTACATGCCGAAGCCGTCCGCCGGCGGCGTGCGGGTGGTGAGCGCCACGTGCAGCCAGCTGTCCACCTTCATGCGCTTGAGCTTGGCCGGCAGATCGCGCGAATCCATCTTCTGCAGCTGCGGATACCACACGCAGTAGGTGCCGGTCGGGAAGCGCACCACCGCCTCGCGCAGCGTTTCGAAGGTGTAGCGGTAGTCCTCGCGGATTTCGTACGGCGGGTCGATCAGCACCAGCGCGCGACGGGTGGGCGGCGGCAGCATGGACCTCAGGCTGGAAAAGCCGTCCTGCTTCTCGATCTTCACGCTGCGGCCGGCGCCGGCGAAAGCTTCGTTCAGCAGCCGGTTGTCGGTGGTGTGCAGTTCGAACAGCTTCATCCGGTCGTGCTCGCGCAGCAGCGCGCGCGCCACCATGGGCGAACCCGGATAGGCGCGCAGCGCATCGCCCTCGTTGAAGGCGCGCACGATGTCGACATAGGTGCCGAGCGCAGCCGGCAGGTCGCGCGCCGACCACAGACGGCCGATGCCTTCGGCGTATTCGGCGTTCTTCGCCGCGTAGCCGCTGTCCAGCGCGTAGCCGCCGGCACCGGCGTGGGTGTCGATGTACCAGTAGGGCTTGTCCTTCTGGTTCAGGTGCTGGAGCAGTTCGGTGAGCACGAAGTGCTTGAGCACGTCGGCCGGATTGCCGGCATGGAAGGCGTGGCGGTAGCTGAGCATGGGACGGGCAGGTGAGCGTGGCTGCGGAGTATACGCCGTGGCCGCCGCCGCGCCCGGTCGCGCCGATGACCGGGCGGCAGATACCGCGCAGCCGCCCCGGCGGATCGCGTGTGAAGCGGCACCGGCCGCCCGCCTGCGGGCAGGGCGACCCGCGCGTCAGACCACGAAGCGGCCGACGTTGTCCTGCAGTTCGCCGGCCAGCACCTCCAGACCGTGGGTCTGGCCGTCGGCACGACGGGTGATGTCCGCGTTCTGTTCGGCCATGCCGGCGATGCGCTCCACGCCCTGTGCCACCGACTGGCTGGCGCTGCTCTGTTCGCGGGTGGCGGCTGCGATTTCCTTCATCGCCTCGGCGGTGCGTTCGCTGTGCGCGCTGATGATGCGCAGCACCTCGCCGGCTTCGCTGGCCAGCGTGACGCCAGCGTCGACCTGGCCGCTCACTTCGCTGATGCGGCGCACCACCTTGTCGGCGTCGGCCTGCACGCTGCTCACCATGCTGGCGATTTCCTGGGTCGAGGCGGCGGTGCGTTCGGCCAGCTTGCGCACTTCGTCGGCCACCACCGCGAAGCCGCGGCCGGACTCGCCGGCGCGGGCGGCCTCGATGGCGGCATTCAGCGCCAGCAGATTGGTCTGTTCCGCGATCTCCTGGATGATGCGGCCCACGTTCGAGATTTCACGCGTGCGCCCCGCCAGATCCGATACCGCGGACGAGGCGTCACGGATTTCGGCGGCGATGCGCTGCATGCCGTCCACCATGCTGTTGAGCTTGTTTTCGCCTTCGCTGGCCGCGCTGCGGGCTTCCCGCGTGATGCCGTCGGCCACGCCGGCGCTGTCGGCGACATGGGTGATGCTGACCGACAGCTGTTCGATCGCGGCGGCCAGGCCGGCGGCCGCGCTGCTCTGTTCGGTCGAGCCGCTCACCACTTCCGACGAGCCGGCGCGCAGCGTGCGCGCCGCCTCGCCCACCGCCCGGGCGGCATCGGCGGTGGCGGTGATCAGCGCCGCGGTCTTGCGGGTCGCTTCGTTCATCTGCAGCGAAATCAGGTCCAGCTCGTTGTGGCTTTCACCAGTGACCACCGGCAGGCGCTGGCTGAAATCGCCGTTGCCGAGGCGGGTCATCGCCGCCGACACGTCGCGCAGGCGGGCCAGCCGGCTGCGGGCCAGCCACCAGGTGAGGCCGGCGAACAGCAGGCCGGCCGCGACACAGAAGCCGATCAGCAGGTTGCGCAGACGGGTGGTGTCGCGGGTGAATTCCTCGACGTGAGCGCCGGAGGACACGATCCAGCCCCATTTGTCCGATTTGCGGAAGGACGCGATCTTCGGTGCCATCGAACCGTCGGCGGTCGGCCAGTCGTAGATGTGGTCACCTTCCTTGCGGTCTATCTGTTCGTCGATCACCCGGGTCAGCACCGGATTGCCGATGTCCTTGATCGTCTTGCCCGCGTGTTTCGGGTGGTACAGCATTTCGGTGCTGTCGGCGCTGTCACCCGGCTTGATCACGTGGATGTAGCCGGTTTCGCCGACCTTGATGGTTTTCAGCGATGCGAACAGCTGGTCGATCACCGACTGCACGTCCACCCGCGACGACAGCGCCCCGGCCACCCGGCCGGCGCTGTCCTTGATCGGTTCCAGCGACGAAATGTAGAAGCGGCCGTTGCGCTCGACCACGCCCCGGTAGCTGTCGCCCTTCAGCAGCGCCTCGGTTTCCGGGCCGGCCTTGATGGCGACGCCGGCCTGCGACTTGCCGTCCTTGTCCTTCAGCAGCGTGGCCACGCGCACGAATTCGTCGCCGACGCGCACCATCACCGCCGGATCGGCGCCGGTCAGGTCGCGGATCTGCTTCATCCGGTTCTCGTCGCCATTGAGGGCGGCGGAGCCGACACGGGCCACGCGGACCGCCGGGTACTTGCCCATGTCCACCGTGTCCTCGCTCACCGTCACCTCGCCGCCCAGCGCGCGCTTGAATGCGGCCATGCCCTTTTCGGCATTGGTCATCGCGCTGTCGTAGCTCAGGTCCAGCAGCTGGGTGGTGGCGTCAGCCTGGTCGCCCAGGTGGGCACGGGTCTGGTCGATGGCGGTGCGGTTGCTCGAGATCGAGACGACGGCAATCAGGCCGGTGAATACGGTGAGGCAGAGCAGGCCGATCGAGCTGGACAGCTGGCTCACGACGGACAGGCGGTTGAATGCGAACATGACGGGGCTCCGGTCAGTTTTCCAGGCGGGTATCTCACGCACCGGAAAGGTGCGACTTCGTGCCTGAATTACGGCAGGACGTCACGAAACTGGAGTCAGTCGGCCGCCTCCACGGTGCAACCCTGTACCGACAGGCGTGACAGCACGCCGTCGGCCCCGGTCAGATGCGAGGCGCCGAAGGCCGCGAATACGCCGCCCTGGCGCAGTTCGGGCAGCAGCCGCTGTTCGAAGCGGGCGTTGCGCGCGCCCAGCAGCGACTGCAGGAAGCGCTGGCCATGGAGCTTCAGCGCGGGCTCCGCCGACATGAGCCGGCTGTTGATGCGGGCCAGTTCGCCGATGTCGCCGGCCAGCCAGGCGCGGGTCATCGGTTCCACGCCGGCCTGTATGAGGTCGTGCCGGCGTGACGCGTCGATCAGCAGCGCGATCTGGGTGTCTTCCGGCAGCAGCGCGATCGCGTCGATCTGTTCCTGCACCTGTTCGATCGGCTGCACCGGCACGCGCCGGGCGCGGGCGGCGTCTATGAGGGCTTCGTCCAGCGAGGGCTGGCGCGCGGCGACCGGCTGCAGCAGCGTGATCAGCGCCGCCCACGGACGCAGGCGCGGTGCGACCCGTGCATCCACGCCGTGCAGGGCCAGTGCCTGCGCGATGCGCGGCCACTTTGCCTTGCCCACCCGGCGCGGAAGGTCCTCACTGTCGTAGACGCTGGCTGCCATGTAGAGATTGACCGCGTCGGCGTCGGTCACCAGTTCCGGCATGAAGACGCGGGCGGCCGCGATCAGCGGTCGCAGCGGTTCGACCCGGGCGAGCACCCGGGGGTCGCCGCTGTGCAGCGTGCCGTACAGGAAGCTGGGTGGCGCGCCCTCGACGTTCACGCGCCACAGCAGACCGCGTTCGAAGGCGGCCGGGACGGCGGCGCGTGCGAGCGCCGGCGCCGCGACCAGCGCGGCCGCCTGCAGCAGGAAGGCGCGCCGGCCGGTCATGGCTAGAGCACCCAGGCGCCGCGTATCGCGGCGATGCCGTGCGCGCCGCAGGTCTGCGCCTGCGCCAGATGGCTGTCGTCCAGACCGCCGATGGCGAACACCGGCAGCGGGCTGCCGGCGACCAGCGCCGTGAAACCGTCCCAGCCCAGCGTGTCGCCCCCGGGGTGGGTCGCCGTGGGCAGTACCGATCCCGCCACCGCGTAGTCCAGGCCCAGTCGCGTGGCCTGCGCCAGTTCATCCACCGAGTGGCAGGACGCGCCCACCCATTCGAAGTCCGGACGCGCCGTCAGGCCGGCCAGCTGGGCGGCTTTCAGATGAACGCCGTCGGCGCCCAGCGCCTGCGCCACCTCCACCGGGCCGTTCAGCACCACCGGGCAGCCGTGATCGCGGGCGATGCGGATCGCCTCGCGTGCGAAATCCAGCGCGGCGGCGTCCAGCACCGGTTCGCGGATCTGCAGCATGAGCCGGCCGCGGCGGCAGGCCTGGCGCAGCGCGTCGAGCTGGGCGGCGGCGCCGATCCGGAAGGCGTGGGTGACCGCCATCCGCGTCGGCAGGCGCAGCGATTTCATGACCGGGCCGTTGGCCGGCAGCATCGGCGACACGGTGAGCGCGTCCGCGGTCTGCCAGGCCAGTGCGCTGTGCACGTGGTCATGCACTCGGCCGCTCCAGCGCTCGACGCGGAAGAAGTGCAGTCGTACGTGCGCGTGCTCGTACGCGTGCGACAGTGTGATCCACGGCGTGCAGTGCTCGACGCGGATGCCCAGTTCCTCGTCCAGCTCGCGCTTCAGCGCGTCGACCGGCGCCTCGCCCTTTTCCACCTTGCCGCCCGGAAATTCCCAGTAGCCCGGGTAGAAGGTGCCGGGCGCGCGCTGGCCGAGCAGGAATTCCCGCGCGCCAGCGCGGCCGTGGGCGCCGTCGCGGAAAATGACCGCGGCGGCCACCGCCACCTGCTTGCGCTCGCTCATCGTCCGCTCCGGGCCGGCGCGGTCACCGCGTGCTGACCGGCCCAGTCGCGCGCGAACTGCCAGGCCACGCGGCCGCTGCGGGCGCCGCGCTCGATCGACCACAGCAGCGCGGCGCTGCGCGCGGCGGCGATCTGGTCGGCGTCCAGCCCGAAGCTCTTGAGCCAGTGGTTCACGATGTTCAGGTAGGCGTCCTGGTCGAAGGGGTAGAACGACAGCCACAGGCCGAAACGCTCGGACAGCGACACCTTTTCCTCGATCGCCTCGCCCGGGTGCACTTCGCCGTCGACATGCCGGGCCTCGCTGTTTTCCGAGAAATACTCGGGCATCAGGTGGCGACGGTTGGAGGTGGCATAGATGAGCACGTTGTCCAGCACGGCCGATACCGAGCCGTCGAGAATGCTCTTCAGCGCCTTGTAGCCGGGTTCGCCTGATTCGAAGGACAGGTCGTCGCAGTAGATGATGAAGCGCTCGGGCCGCTTGGCGATCAGGTCGGTGATGTCCGGCAGGTCGGTCAGGTCGTCGCGGTCCACCTCGATCAGGCGCAGGCCCTTCTTCGCGTACTCGTTCAGCAGCGCCTTCACCAGCGAGCTCTTGCCGGTGCCGCGCGCGCCGGTCAGCAGCGCATTGTTGGCCGGCCGGCCTTCCACGAACTGCTTCGTGTTGGCCTTGATGCGCGCCTTCTGCACGTCGATGTCGCGCAGGTCGGCCAGACGCAGCCGGTGCGGATGGGCCACCGTCTCCAGCCGGCCACGGCCGTTGATGCGGCGCCAGCGGAAGGCGATCGCCTTCCAGTCCGGTTCCACCGGCGGCGGCGGCAGGATGTGCTCCAGCCGGTCGAACAGCGCGTGCGCGCGGGCGATCAGGCCCTCGAAACCGTCAGCGCTGGCCATCGTCGTCCTTCCTTTCGGCCGGATCGATGCGGGCCTTGTCCTTCTTCGGCAGGGTCCACCACAGGATGAACAGGAAGAGCGCCAGCGCGGTGCCGGCCTCGAGCAGGAATAACCACATGGGGCGGAGCTTTCGTCATCGCACCGGCCCTCGGGCGCGGTGCTCGTTATCATGGCGCACTCGGCGCCGCGGGCGCATCAATCTAATTAAATCCCGATGTTCCAGCAAATCCGCCTGCGCACCGCCGGCGTACTGATGATGGTCACTCTGCTGCTGGCGGCCTGCGCCGGCACGCCGCAGACCCCGTCCAGACCTGCACCGAAGCCCGAATCGGCGCCGGCCGTGAGCATGCCCGCGCCGGCCGTGTGTCCGCCGCTGCAGACGCCGGCACCGGCAGCGGCCGCCTGTCCCGCGTGTCCGGCCGCCCCTGCCTGTGCCGCCTGCCCGGTCTGCCCGACCGTGCCGGCGCCCGAAGCCAAGCCGCTGCCGCCGAAGTTGCAGCCGGCCGAGTGGTCGGCGCTCGAAGGCTGGCAGGACGACGACCTGCGCGAATCGCTGCCGGCGCTGCGCGCCTCCTGCAGCGCGGTGGCCAACAAGCCGGGCTGGGGCGAGCCGTGCGCCGCGCTGGTCATCCTGGACCCGAACGACCGCGGCGCGGTGCGCGCCTTCTACGAAGCCTTTTTCCGGCCCTGGCAGCTGCTCAACGGCGACGGCAGCGATCAGGGGCTGATCACCGGCTATTACGAGCCGCTGCTGAAAGCCAGCCGCAGCCGTGGCGGCGCCTACCGGCACGCCATCCATGCGGTGCCGGATGACCTGCTGGTGATCGACCTGTCGTCGGTCAATCCGGACCTGAAGAACATGCGGCTGCGCGGCCGGCTGGAAGGGCGCAAGGTGGTGCCCTACTGGAGCCGGGCCGAACTGGACGCGCGCGCGGCGGAGCTGGACCGCAAGGCGCTGTTCTGGGCAGCCGACGCGCTGGACGTGTTCTTCCTGCAGGTGCAGGGCTCGGGCCAGGTCGAGCTGCCGGACGGCAGCCGGGTGCGCGTGGGCTACGCCGACCAGAACGGTCATCCGTACGCTTCCATCGGCCGCTGGCTGGTGGACCAGGGCGAACTGAAGCTGGAACAGGCGTCGATGCAGGGCATACGCGAGTGGGCGCGCGCCAACCCTTCGCGCGTGCCGGCACTGCTGGCGGCCAATCCGAGCTATGTGTTCTTCCGCGAACTGCCGATCGGCAAACAGGCGCCCGGCCTGCCTGAAGGCCCGCTCGGCGCGCTCGGCGTGCCGATCGCCGGCGGCCGCGTGGTGGCGGTGGACCCGCGCGCGGTACCGCTGGGTGCACCGGTGTGGCTGAGCACCACACGGCCGAACAGCAGCCAGCCGCTGCGCCGGCTCATGATGGCGCAGGACACCGGTGGCGCGATCAAGGGCGGCGTGCGCGCCGACTTCTTCTGGGGTTTCGGCCCGGAAGCCGGCGCCCAGGCCGGCCGGATGAAACAGCAGGGCCGCATGTGGGTGTTGCTGCCGAACGGGGTGACGCCGGGCAACTGAACGTTTGCCCCCTCCCGGTGAAGGCGGGTCTTGCAAGCGGCGAAGTTGTGGGAGCGCCGCCCCCGCCGCGATCGGCCTCTGCCCACTGCGCCTCAGCCCGTCCGCCGCCCGCATCGCGGCGGGGCGCCGCTCCCACCCGGCGCAGCGCATGCGCTGCGAAACCCGGAGGTCACGAGGGTGAGCTTTGCACAGCTCACCCGTTCGACAGGCGCAGCGCATGCGCTGCGAAACCCCTGTCTCACCCCAGGGTCGTGTCGAGCACCATCATCACCATGAAACCGGCCATCAGCCCGAGGGTGGCAGCCTTTTCGTGGCCGTTGCGGTGGGTTTCCGGTATCACCTCGTGCGACACCACGAACAGCATGGCGCCAGCGGCCAGACCCAGGCCGCCCGGGTAGAACAGCGCGACGCTGCTCGACAGGCCGAGGCCGATCAGCGCCCCCAGCGGTTCCATGAAGCCGCTCAGCGCGGCGATGGCCACCGCCTTCAGCGGCGACATGCCGACCGCGCGCAGCGCGACCGCCACCGCCAGCCCTTCCGGAATGTCCTGCAGCGCGATCGCGGTGGACAGCGGCAGCCCCACGGTCATGTCGCCCTGCGAGAAGGACACGCCCATGGCCATGCCCTCCGGCAGGTTGTGCAGCGCGATGGCATTCACGAACAGCCATACCCGGCCCATGCGGGTTTCCGGGCCGCAGCTGCCGCAGTGCTCGTGTTCGTGCGGCGTCATCGCGTCCAGCGCCATCATGAGCCAGATGCCCAGACACATGCCGGCCACCACCACGGCCGCGCCCCAGCCACGTGAGCCGGTGATGGATTCGCCGGCGTCCAGACCGGGCACGATGAGCGAGAAGGAGGAGGCGGCCAGCATCATGCCGGCGCCGAAGCCGAGCAGGATGTCCGAGCCGCGCTGGCCCAGCGAACGCAGGCCGAGCGCCGGCGCCGCGCCCAGGGCGGTGGCGCCGAAGCCGGCCAGACCGGCCAGCAGTCCCCACTGCAGCGCCTGCGGGCTGCGGCTGTCGGCAAACAGCCAGGCGATCGCCGCGGCCAGCACCGCGATGCCTATCATCAGCATGAACTGCAGCGCCGGGTCGAGCTTGAGCCACGGAAACAGCGGGCCGGGGCGTGTGGCGGTCTGTGCGGAAGCGGAAGTCGGATCCATGGTGTCCTGTTCGTTGTCGGATGGCGGGCGGCTCAGCCGGCCGCCCGGGGGGCGTCCTGCGCTTCGGCGCGCAGCGTGAGGTGGTCGACCACGATGCTGCCCACGATGTCGCCTTCCACGTTCACGACGGTGCGCAGCGAATCGAGGATGCGGTCTATCGGCAGCAGGATGGCGATCGCTTCGGCCGGCAGGCCGACCGACTGCAGCACCATGACCATGGTCACCATGCCGGCGCTCGGAATGCCCGGCGCACCGACCGCGGCCAGCATGGACATGACGCACACCACCACCTGCTGGCCCAGGCTCAGTTCGATGCCGGCCAGGCTGGCGATGAACAGCGCCGCCGCCGCTTCGTACAGCGCGGTGCCGTCCATGTTCATCGTCGTGCCGACCGGCACCACGAAGCCGACGGTGGCGGGGCGCACGCCGAAATGCTGCTGCGTGACCCGCATCGTGACCGGCATCGTCGCCGAACTCGAACTGGTGGCCAGGGCGGTGATGAAGGATTCGCGTCCGCCGCGCCACAGCGCCAGGGGGCTCACCTTGGTGATCAGCCACAGCAGGCCGGGCAGCACCACCGCGCCGTGGAACAGCGTGGTGCCCAGCACCACCGCAATAAAGCGCGCCATGGTTTCGAGCAGCGCCATGTCCTGGGTGGCGATCAGTTTCGCCAGCAGCGCGGCAATGCCCCAGGGCGCCAGCCGCATGATGGCGCCGACGATGCGCAGCGAAAGGTCCTGCATTTCCTCCATGCCGCGGTTGATCACCGGATAGCGCTCGCCAGCCTGCACCAGCGCGATGCCGAGAATCAGCGCGAACACCACCAGCGCCACGATGTCGCCATTGGCCAGCGCGGAGAACGGATTCCTGAACAGCCCGGTCAGGAACTGCTGTACGAATTCGGGAAAGGGCAGCTGCTTCGCCTGGAAGCCGGCCAGCGCGTCGGCGAACATGTCCAGATGCAGGCCGGCAGCCGGGTCGAACAGATGGGCGGCGCCCAGCCCGAGCAGCACCGCGATGGTGACCGTGAGCAGGTAGAACAGCAGCGTGGTCACCCAGACACGGCGGATGCTGCCATGCTGCCTGAGCTGGGCCACGCCGACCACGATGGACGAGAACACCAGCGGCACCAGCACCATCTTGAGCAGCGCGATGAACACGCTGCCGATCAGCCCGGCGAGATAGAGACCCTGCACCCGCAGACCGGCGTCCGCCGGCTGCGCGCCCAGAAACATCCCCAGCGCCAGGCCGGCGAGCGCTCCGATCAGAATCTGTGAATTGCCGGACAGCCGCATGCATCGTTCTCCGCGTTTTTTTCCGACCTTACCACCGGTGCGGCGGATGAAACCAAGCCCGCGCCGCGCAGTCGGAGACGCAGCGCGCATCCTCCCCCCGCCGACCGGAGCCCATCATGAGAACAACCGTTGCCGCCCTGCTGATCGCCAGCGCCGCCTGCAGTGCGCAGGCGATGAACATCGCCACCGCCATCCAGACCACGGTGCGGGTGCAGGCCGAACAGCCGGACGGCTCGATTTCCATCGGCAGCGGCGTGGTGCTGCCGGGCCAACGGGTGGCCACCGCCTGCCATGTGGTCGCCGGTGCGAAGGCACTCAAGGCCAGCTATCAGTACGTGGCCAGTCCCGCCACCGTACTGCGTCGCGACGACTGGCGGGACCTGTGCGTGCTGTCGGTGCCCGGTCTGGCCGCGCCGGCGGCGAAGATCGCCCGCGCCGGCGACCTGAAGCCGGGTGACCGGCTGCTCGGTTTCAATGGCGCTTACGGCGTCGACGTGCGCCTGCTGATCGGCGCACTCGACAAGACCTTCACGATGGATGGCGCACCGGTGATGCAGGTGAGCGTGCCGTTCGCCATCGGCGACAGTGGCGGCGGCCTGTTCAACGTGGCCGGCGAACTGGTGGGCATTCTCGCCTTCGTCGCGAAGACGGCCGGTGAGGAACGCTACGCCATCCCGATCGAGTGGCTTGAGGCGGACATCGACGCTACCCGCACCGTGCCCTTCTGGAAGGCGGCGCCGGCTGACATGCCGGATTTTCTGCGGCCGGCGCCCTGAGTTCTTTGCCGCCGCAATCGCGACGAGGGCGTCGCTCCCAAGGTCCTGCTCCACCGGTAGCGCGCATGCATGTCACCTGATCCGGACGCGCGCTTCGCCCCGCGTCAGGCGCGGTGCCGTGCAGAGGCCAGTGGGCGCGACGCCCTCGTCGCGATTCGATCCCTGCCTGCAGCGGGTTCGGCGCCACCGCTGCTACGCTAGCACCCAATTCACCCAGCTCCGTTCATCGTGTCCCGCAAAAGCTATCGTCCCGTCGCCGCCGCGCCCGAAGCCGCCATCCGCCTGCGCGGCGTGCGGCAGAACAATCTGAAGAACCTCGACGTCGATTTCCCGCTCGGCCGGCTCACGGTCGTGACCGGCGTGTCCGGCTCCGGCAAGTCCTCGCTGGTGTTCGACACGCTGTACGCCGAAGGCCAGCGCCGCTATGTCGAAACCTTCTCGCCGTACGCGCGGCAGTTCCTCGACCGCATGGACGCGCCGCAGGTCGACCGCATCGAGGGCGTACCGCCGGCGATCGCCATCGACCAGACCAATCAGGTGCGCACCTCGCGCTCGACGGTCGGCACCATGACCGAGCTGAACGATCACCTGAAGCTGCTGTTCGCCCGCGTGTCGACGCTGCACTGCCGCTGCTGCGGCAAGCCGGTGCAGGCCGACACCGCCGACCGCATCGCGCAGCGGATCGCCGAGCGCGCCGCGGCGGCCGGTGACCCGCGGCTGGCGGTGACCGCGCCGGTCACCGTGCCCGACAACTTCACCGACGCCGAAGTGCAGGGCTGGCTGGAACGCCAGGGCTATACCCGCATCCACGCGCGCGACGGCAATGTGCTGCAGGTGGTGCAGGACCGCTTCCGCGCCGGCAACGCCGGCGAATCGCGCATCGCCGAAGCGGTCGAGGCGGCACTGAAGCTGGGCCATGGCCGCATGCACGTGCAGCTGCTGGACAGCGAGGGCGGCGAGCGCTGGGCCTTCTCCAGCACGCTGCACTGCGCAGACTGCGACATCGCCTACAGCCCGGCCATGCCGGCCACCTTCTCGTTCAATTCGCCGATCGGCGCCTGCGAAACCTGCCGCGGCTTCGGCCGCGTGATCGGCATCGACTTCGGTCTGGTCATTCCGGACGGCCGCAAGACGCTGCGCGGCGGCGCGGTGAAACCGTGGCAGACCGAGTCCTACAGCGAGTGCCAGACCGACCTTGAAAAGCTGGCGCCGAAGTACGGCGTGCCGCTGGACGTGCCGTTCAACGAGCTGTCGGCGGAGCACCGGCAGTGGGTGCTCGAAGGCGACCCGAAGTGGAAGAGCTGGCAGAAGTCCTGGCCCGGCACCTGGTATGGCGTGCGCCACTTCTTCGAGTGGCTGGAAACCAAGGCCTACAAGATGCACATCCGGGTGCTGCTGTCGCGCTACCGGGCCTACACCGAATGCCCGGCCTGCGGCGGCAGCCGGCTCAAGCCGGACGCGGCGCTGTGGAAGATCGAGGGGCAGTCGATACACGACCTGATGCGCTGGCCGGTGGTGAAGCTGCGCGCGATGATGGACGCGCTCGACCTGCCGCCGCCGCTCGACTCGGCCACCGAAGAACTGATGGCGGAAATCCGCACCCGGCTCGGCTATCTGTGCACCGTTGGCCTGGGCTATCTGAACCTCGACCGCCAGTCGCGCACGCTGTCCGGCGGCGAGGTGCAGCGCATCAACCTCACGACGGCACTCGGCACTTCGCTGGTGAACACGCTGTTCGTGCTGGACGAGCCGTCGATCGGCCTGCACCCGCGCGACATGGAGCGGGTGATCGGCGTGATGCAGCGGCTGAAGGACGCCGGCAACACGCTGGTGGTGGTTGAGCACGACCCGCAGATCATGCGCCACGCCGACCGCCTGCTCGACATCGGCCCGGGCGCCGGCACGCGCGGCGGCCACATCGTGTTCGACGGCGCGCCGGCCGCCATGGCCGGTGCCGACACGCTGACCGCCGACTATCTGGCCGGCCGGCGCAAGGTGGACGCCGCGCTCGGCAGCCGCCGCGCTGTCGATGCCGCCACGCCGCGCCTGCTGCTGCGCGGCGCGCGGGCGCACAACCTGAAGAATGTCGATATCGCGATTCCACTCGGCCGTCTGGTCGCGGTGACCGGCGTGTCCGGCTCCGGCAAGTCCACGCTGATCCAGGACGTGCTGCACCCGGCGCTGCTGAAGCACTACGGCCGGCCGACCGAAGCGGCCGGCGAGCACCAGGCGCTCGAAGGGCTGGAGCACATCACGGATGTGGTGATGGTGGACCAGTCGCCGATCGGCAAGAGCGCGCGTTCCAACCCGGTTACCCATGTCGGTGCCTTCGACCCGATGCGCGAACTGTTCGCGCTGCAGGCCGAGGCGAAACAGCGCGGCTATACCGCGGGCACCTTCTCGTTCAACGCCGGCAAGGGCCGCTGCCCGACCTGCGGCGGCACCGGTTTCGAACACGTCGAAATGCAGTTCCTGTCCGACGTGTATCTGCGCTGCCCGGACTGCGACGGCAGCCGCTACCGCGCCGAGGTGCGGGAGATCCGGCTCGACGGTCGCAGCATTTCCGACCTGCTGGCGATGACGGTGCGCGATGCGCGCGACTGGCTGGGCGAACTGGCCACCCACGAGCGTGCGCTGAAGCGCCACGTCGATGCGGCGGTGAATGGCCTGCAGGCGCTGATCGACGTCGGCCTCGACTATGTGACGCTGGGCCAGCCGGTGCCCACGCTGTCCGGCGGCGAGGCGCAGCGGCTGAAGCTGGCCGGCTTCCTGGCCGAGGCGGCGAACGTGAAGGGCGCGAAGGCCGGCAAGAAGACTGACGGCGGCACTCAGGGTGGCAAACTCTTCCTGCTCGACGAACCGACCACCGGCCTGCACTTCGACGACATCGCGCGCCTGCTCGGCGCCTTCGCCAAGCTGCTGGACGCCGGCCACACGGTGCTGGTGATCGAACACAACCTCGACGTGATTTCGGCGGCCGACTGGCTGATCGACCTCGGGCCGGAGGCTGGCGAGGACGGCGGCCAGCTCGTGTTCGAAGGCACGCCGGCGCAGGTCATCGGCTGCGTCGCATCGCATACCGGGCGGGCGCTGGCCGAGTACCGGCTGGCCGACACCTTCTCGCAGGCCGCGCATGAGGCGGCGCCGGTCGAGCAGCAGGACGCGGCGCACAGCGCACTGCGCGCACGCGCCGCGCACAGCATCGTCGTGCACCGCGCGCGCGAGCACAACCTGAAGAACATCGAGGTCGACATTCCGCGCGAGCGCTTCACCGTGGTGACCGGCGTGTCCGGCTCAGGCAAGTCCACGCTGGCGTTCGACATCGTGTTCGGCGAGGGCCAGCGCCGCTACCTCGAATCGCTGAACGCCTATGCCCGCCAGTTCGTGCAGCCGGAGAGCAAGCCGGACGTCGATGGCGTGTTCGGCATTCCGCCGGCGGTGGCGATCGCCCAGCGCACCAGCCGTGGCGGCCGCAAGAGCACGGTGGCCACACAGACCGAGATCTACCACTTCCTGCGCTTGATGTACGTGAAGCTGGGCGTGCAGCACTGTCCGGACTGCGGCTGCGCGATCGCGCCGCAGAGCGAGGACGCGATGGTGGCGCGCATCCTGCGCGAGCGGCGCGGCCAGCACATCGGTCTGCTGGCGCCGCTGGTGATCAACCGCAAGGGCTACTACACCGAACTGGCGCGCTGGGCGAAGTCGCACGGCCACACCCATCTGCGGGTCGATGGAGAATTCCTGCCGACCTCGCCGTGGCCGCGGCTGGACCGCTTCAAGGAACACACGATAGAACTGCCGATCCGCGATTTCGTCGTGAACGAGCGCGACGAACGCACGCTGCGCGACGCGGTGCGCCAGGCGCTGGAACACGGCAAGGGCGTGCTGCACCTGATGTCGCCGCTGGACCGCCTGGGCCAGCCGGACGCGCCGGTGCCCACCATCGAGGTGTACTCGACCCAGCGCGCCTGCCCGAGCTGCGGCACCGGTTTCGCCGAACTCGACCCGCGCCTGTTCTCGTTCAATTCGAAACATGGCTGGTGTCCGAAGTGCATGGGTACCGGCCTCAAGCTGCAAGGCTTCGACGCGGAACAGACCGGCGAGGAGGCCACCTGGAACGAGTGGCAGGAAGACGAGACGGAAGAATGCCCGGCCTGCCACGGCGAGCGGCTGAACCCGGTCGCGCGCAACGTGAAGCTGTTCGGCCAGTCCATCGCGCAGCTGAGCGCGCAGCCGGTTTCGGCGCTGCAGACCACCATCGCCGGCTGGTCGCTCGAAGGCCGCGAAGGCGAAATCGCGCGCGACGTGATCGCGGAGCTGAACAGCCGGCTGCATTTCCTGAGCGAAGTCGGCCTCGGCTACCTGTCGCTGGACCGCGCCGCACCCACGCTGTCCGGCGGCGAGGCGCAGCGCATCCGGCTTGCCGCCCAGCTCGGCTCGAACCTGCGCGGCGTGTGCTACGTGCTGGACGAACCGACCATAGGCCTGCACCCGCGTGACAACCAGGTGCTGCTCGACACGCTGGTGAAGCTGCGCGACAAGGGCAACACGCTGCTGGTGGTCGAGCACGACGAAGACACCATCCTGCGCGCCGACCACGTGATCGATCTCGGCCCGGGCGCCGGCCGGCTCGGCGGCGAGGTGATCGCAGAAGGTCATGCCAGCGATCTGGCGAAGAACGCGGACTCGATCACCGGCCGTTTTCTCGCCCGTCCGCTGGACCACAGCTTCAAGGCGCGCCGGCCGGTCGCTGACGACACGCCTTCGCTCGTCGTGCGCGGCGCCACGCTGCACAACCTGAAGGGCATGGACGTGCGGGTGCCGCTCGGCCGTCTGGTCGTGATGACCGGCGTGTCCGGCTCCGGCAAGTCTTCGCTGGCGCGCGACGTGCTGCGCGACGGCGTGGCTGCGCGGCTGAACGACCCGAAGGCGGCGGTGACCGGCTGCATCGACATCGAAGGCTGGGGCGCGCTCGGCCGCGTGCTCGAAGTGGACCAGACGCCGATCGGCAAGACGCCGCGCTCCTGCCCGGCCACCTACATCGGCTTCTGGGACCAGATCCGCAAGCTGTACGCCGACACCCAGGATGCGCGTGAACGCGGTTTCACCGCTGCGCGCTTCTCGTTCAACACCGGCCCCGGCCGCTGCCCGGTGTGCGAGGGGCAGGGCCTGCGCCAGATCGAAATGTCCTTCCTGCCGGACGTGCGGGTGCTGTGCGAAGCCTGCAACGGCGCGCGCTTCAATTCGGAAACGCGGGCGGTCATCTGGCGCGGCAAGAGCATTGCCGACGTGTTGGCGATGAGCGTGGACGAGGCGGTCGAGTTCTTCGCTGCCCACCGCAAGCTGGCCGACACGCTGAAGCTGATGCAGGAGGTCGGGCTGGGCTATCTGACGCTGGGCCAGCACAGCCCCACGCTGTCCGGCGGCGAGGCGCAGCGCATGAAGCTGGTGACCGAGCTGGCGAAGTCACCGGCGGACGCGAACGATCCGGCGAACGCCCGGCGCGGTCGCGGCAATCCGCACACGCTGTACGTGCTGGACGAACCGACCACCGGCCTGCACATGGCCGACATCGCCAAGCTGATCGGCGTGCTGCACCGGCTGGTGGACGCCGGTCATTCGGTGGTGGTGATCGAGCATGACCTCGACCTGATGGCGGAAGCCGACTGGATCGTCGACCTGGGTCCGGAAGGCGGGGAGGGCGGCGGCCGGGTGGTGGCCGCCGGCGCACCGGCCGACCTGCTGTCGCAGGCGGCGGTGTCGCATACCGCGCGCGAACTGGCGCGCTTCAGACAGGCACGCGATACGCGCGCCTGAGCGGTTTCAGACCGGCAGCGCGCGACGGCGGCGGGTGGCAAACGCTGCCACGCCGGCCAGCGCGATCAGGGCCAGCGCACCCGGTTCCGGCACCGATTCGGCGGTGGCGGCGGCCAGCGGCGGCTTCGGCAGTTCGTAGAAGCGGATCACGTCCTGCGCGGTGGCGCTCGCGAAGATGTCGAAACCGAAGCGGCTCTGCTGCTGCGGCAGGCTGTTGAGCCATTGCTGGGCGAGCGCGATCGAACCGTCGGTCGCGCCCCAGGCCTTGAAGGTGTTCTTCGACAGGTCGAGGTTGTGGCTGGTCTCGTTGACGATTTCCCACACCGCGAGCTGGAAGGCGGCGGACGACACGCTGCTGGTCAGCGCCTGGTCGTAGGCGATGGACGCCAGATTGCCCAGCATGGCGCCGCGCTCGGCCGACAGCGAGCCGTACTGTGCCAGCGTGAGCTGGGTGTAGTCATTCACGGTCGTGCCCAGCTTGGCCGGCTGGAAGATGTCGATGCACCAGGACACGAAATTCTGCAGCGCCGGATCGCTCGATCCCGCCACCGAAGAGCGGAAGCCGCCCGCGTTCATCTGACCGTTCAGGCGCGGGGTCAGGTTGGCGAAACGAACCGTGGTCGTCGGGCCGGTCACTGCGTAGTCGCTCAGCAGCAGCGGCGCAGCCTGGGCGGTGGAGCAGGCCGCAATGCCTGCGAGGACCAGCGGGCGGAACAGGGAACGGATTTTCATTGCGTGCCTTCACTGCTTTATCGGATTGGTTCGCACAGTACCGGCAGCGTCGCGCCTGCCGATAGCGACTAATTCAACACTTTCCGGGTCTTCACAAACTGAAGCATTCGTTGCGCACTGTGCCGTGCGCCTACGCCTGCACTTCATCCCGTCCTACAGGCGGCCTTCCGCGTGCCTGCCATCCTGAGCGCAGGAACATCCGATTACAGGTTTCAGGTGCACGTCCGGCCGCTTCGCGCGTTGAAGGACTCACCCGTTAAGGAGAAGAAGATGAAGGCACTGATGATGGCGCTCGCTCTGAGCGCGACGGCGGGCTCGGCGATGGCGGCGGACGTGGGGGTGTCGATCTCGATCGGTCAGCCCGGGTTCTACGGCCACATCGACATCGGCGATTACTACCCGCGCCCGCAGCTGATCTATCCGCAGCCGGTGGTGATCGTTCCGGGGCCGGTGATGGCGCCGGTCTACATGCACGTGCCGCCGGGGCACGCCAAGAACTGGCGCAAGTACTGCGGCCGCTATGAAGCCTGTGGCCGGCCGGTCTATTTCGTTCAGGACCGCTGGTACAACGATGTGTATGTCCCGCGCTACCGCGAACGGCACGGCTACCGCGAAGCCCGCTACGACGATCACCGCGACCGGGGCGAATGGCGCGATGAGCGGGGCGGCTACCGAGGCGACAGGGATGACGATCGGCCGGATCGCGGCGGTCGCGGAAATGGGCACGGAAATGGAAAGGGGCATGGGCATGGACACGGCCGCGACTGAGTGCAGTGGACGGGGTCGATCCTGCGATGCAGCAGGGAAAGATTCCCGTAAAAGCCGGGAATTTTTCCCGAGAGAAGAGCGCGTCGACCGGAGAAAGGGAAGAATTCCCGGCTGGGGGCTAGACTTGGAATGCCGCGCTGCAACATTCGCGGACCCCATTTCAAGTCCAAGGACCACGCCATGAAGAAAACCGCCCTGTTCGCATCCCTGCTGCTGTCCGCCGGCCTCGTCGCGCCCGCGCTGGCCGACACGACCTTCCCCAAAACCACCGCCGGTTTCGACAAGTGCCTGAAGGCCGCACTCAAGGCGAAGCCGGGCCAGGTGGTGAAGGTGGAACTGAAGAACGAGCGGGGCGAAGGCTACAACTACGAATTCGATATCGAAGCCGCGGACGGCAAGGCCTGGGACGTCGAATGCTCGGGCAAGACCGGCAAGGTGACCGAGATCGAGGAAGAGGTGAAGAAGGACCACCCGAAGTTCGCGGGTGCCAAGGTGACCGAAGCCGCTGCGCGTGAAATCGCGCTGAAGAAGGTGCCGGGCGAAATCGTCGAGGTCGAGTACGAGATCGAGTCCGACGGCAAGGGCTCCTATGAGTTCGACATCCGGACCGCGGACGGCAAGGAAGTGAAGCTGGAAGTGGACACCGAATCCGGTGAAATCACCTCGCAGTCGGAAGAGAAGTGGCAGATCGGCAAGGAGTGACGCCGCAGGCGGACCCGCAGCGGTCGGCCTGCTGAACGGAAAGGGGGCTCAGGCCCCCCTTTTCGTTGACCGTGCATGCGCCTGAACGGGGCGTCGAGCCCTTCAGCTGTATTTTCCGTGCGCCGCCATGGTGCGCGCATGCACCATGAAAGTGATTTTTTATCAATCGCTTAACTTGTTCCGTTGCAGGCCGTTCAGCCGGGTAAACCACTACTCGGAGAGACCGGTGACCTGGACTGAATCCCTGCTTCCCCACATGCGCGGCGTGCTCGCCTGCGAGCGCGAACTGGCTGAACTGCGTTTCACCTGGCAGCTGATCGAAACCACCGCCAAGATGGTGTGCCCGGCCGAAGCCAAGACCATCCTGCCGGCCATGGCCAGCACCCGCGAAGCTTTCGGCCGGCTGGAACGCGAACTGGTGCGCGCGCTGGCGGCGCAGAACGCGGACAAGGTGGCACTTCAGATGCGCGCGCGCGCCCAGGCGGTGGTTGATGTGGTGGTGCGCAATCTGTACGAACGGACCGCCGACGTGGGTTTCCTGGCGACCGACGGCGATCTGCGTGCCTTTCTCGAGGGCGGTGCGGTGGCCCGCGAAGCGGTCGAGGCGCGGCTGCACGAATACATCCGCAAGTACACGGTGTACGACGCGGTGTGCGTGCTCGCGCCCGACGGGCGGCTGTGTGCGGCCATCGGCGAGGGCGTAGCCCCGGAGGGCGACGCCGCGCTGGTGGCCGAGGTCTTGAACGCGCCCGCGCATGTGGAGCGCTTCGGACGCTGTGCCCTGTTGCCCGGCCGTGAGCGGGCGCTGGTCTATGCGCGGCGGATCGACGGCACGAACGGCCGCACGCTGGGCGTGCTGGCCCTGTCCTTCCGCTTCGACGATGAAATGGCGGGCATCTTCCGCACCTTCCGCCGCCCGCGGGACAAGGCGGTCATGCTGCTGCTGGACGCCGCCGGCCGGGTCATTGCCAGCAGCGATCCGGACCATGTCGCGCTGGGTCGCATGCCTGAAGTGGCCGGTGACCGGCAGGGCGCACTGACCGAGTTTGGCGGCCGTGAATACATCGCCTGCACCCGGCCGGCCACCGGCTATCAGGGCTATGCCGGACCGGGCTGGCGGGGACACGTGATGGTGCCGGCCGACCTCGCCTTCCGTGACGACGCCTTCCGCATCGGGGCCACCGTGCCGGACGCCGGATTGCAGTGCGCTGAACTGGCCGCGATCGAACGTCAGGCCGGGGCGATACGCGATGCGCTGAACCGCGTCGTGTGGAACGGTCAGGTGATGGCCGGTGGCCGGCGCGGCGAAGCGCTGAAGCTGAAATCCATGCTGCAGCAGATCAGCGAAACCGGTGAACGGACCCGCGCGGTGTTCTCGCGCGCGCTGGCCGCGCTGTCCGAAACCATCACGTCGTCCACGCTGCAGGATCTGCAGTTCGTGTCCCGGCTGATGATCGACGTGATGGACCGCAATCTGTACGAGCGCGCCAACGACTGCCGCTGGTGGGCGCTGGCGCCTGCGCTGCGCGCGACGCTGGCGGGCGGTGGCGATCCGCGGATGCTCGGACCGCTGCTGGACGGCATCAACCGCCTCTACACGGTGTATGACCGCCTGTTCGTGCATGACGCGGAAGGCCGCATCGTGGCCTGCAGCGCGCTGTCCGGCGACGGCGATGCGGTGCTGGGTACCCGGCTCGATGAGCGGATGCGCGAGGCGGTGCTGCGGCTGCCCGACAGCCAGCGCTACGCGGTGTCGCCGTTCGAGCCGACGTCGCTGCACGGCGGCCGGCCGACCTATGTCTATCACGCCGCCATCCGCGCGCCGCACGACGAGGCGCGGGTGGTGGGCGGCATCGGCATCGTGTTCGAGTCGGACCGCGAATTCCGCGCCATGCTGGGCGAACTGCTGCCCGACCGCGCAGGCGTGTGGGCCGCGTTCTGCGAGCGCGACGGCCGCGTCGTCGCCAGCACCCGTGACGATCTGCCGGCCGGCGCCACGCTGGCGCTGGGGGCGCTGGCCGCCAGTCTGGCGCCGGGCGAGAGCCGCCATGCCCTTGTCGATTTCGGCGGTGTGCCGCACATGGCGGGTGTGGCGATGTCCGCGGGCTATCGCGAATACAAGACCACCGGCGACTACCGCAACGACCTGCTCGCCGTGGTGGCGATCGCTCTGCCGGCATCCGAGCCGGAAGCGGCGCACCGCGGCAGCGACGGCGCGGCCGACAGCCCTGCGCTGCGCCCGGGCGAAGGCGAGGAATTCGCGGTGTTCCGTCTGCACGACCGCCTGCTTGCGATCACCGCCCACCGCGTGCTGGAGGCGGCCGAAAGCACGCGCGTACGCCGCATCGGCAGCGGCGAGGGGCTGGTCGCAGGTGTGCTGCCCATGGACGACGGCGAGGCGGCGTCCCACGTGCCGGTGATCAGTCTGCGTGCCTTCTTCGGCCTGCAGGGCGCCGGAGATGAGCGCACGGGTGGCCACGTGGTGGTGGCGCAATGCAGCCAGGGGCGCATCGGACTGCGGGTGGATGATCTGGTCAGCGTGATCGAATGCGGCGAACAGGACATCCGTGCAATGCCTGAAATGATGGCCGGACGCTTCCGCTGGCTGGAGCGGCTGGTGAGCACCGGCGCGGCGCAGCCGCTGGTGTCGGTGCTTGATCTCGATGCGCTGTACGGCATGCTGCGCGAACGCATGCCGGGCGAACTGGACGCGCCGGAGGCGTTGGCGCTGGCCTGAGAGCCGTCCCGGCGGGCAAAAAAAAGCCCGCCGGGGAGGGCGGGCAATCAAGAAGGAGGGTTGGTCCGGGCCACTCAAAAGAGCGGTCAGCACAGGATTCAGAGTATCGGAGCCCATGCCGGGCAGGTGTGAGCAGATGCAAGCGGGTGTAACCGCAGCGGCGCGCAGCTTTCACGGGTTTTTAAGGAAGGGGCGCCATCATCTGGCGTCATGCATCCGTTTGCTCATCCCCCCTGCGCGCCCGGCCTGTCCCGACTGCCGGCCTGGCTGCCCCGTCGCGACGCCGTGCTGCTCCTGCTGACGGTGCTGCTGTTCACGGTGCTGCCTCAGCTCGATCTGGAACTGAGCCGGCTGTTCTATTCCTACGGCCGCAATGTGTTCATCGGCCGTGAGCTGTGGATCAACCGCTTCATCTACCAGGCGATTCCCGTGATCGGCTGGAGCGTGACCGTGGGCCTGCTGATCGCCTTCTTCGCCTGCCGGTTGTCGCGGCGCACCGCGTGGCGGGCGTGGACGCCGCGACTGGCCTTCCTGCTCGCGGTCATGGTGGCCGGGCCGGGTCTGGTCGCGACCGCGCTCAAGGACCACTGGCATCGGGCGCGTCCGGTGCAGCTGGCCGAATTCGACGGCCGGCTGTCCTTCACGCCGCCGCTGCGGCCGACCGACCAGTGCGGCAGCAACTGTTCCTTCGTCAGCGGTCACGCCATGGTGGGTTTCTGTTTCATGGCCCTGGCCTGGCTTTCATCCAGCCACCGACGTCGTCTGATGATGCTGGGCGTGGCGGCTGGCGCGGCGGTCGGTCTGGCCCGCATGATGCAGGGCGGCCACTTCCTGTCTGACGTCATGTTCGCCGGCTGGATCGTTTACGGGCTGTGCAGGGTCTTCGACGCCTGGCTGCTTGGCCAGCGGCCGTCAGGTCGCACGGCGGCGCAGGTCGTGGCCGATTGAACGGCGTTCTGCGCGCGCGGTCGCCGGCTTCCATGCTGGTCGCCGTGCTGGGCCTGCTGCTGCTGTGGCGGGTCGCCGCCCTGCTGCTGAACGGTCACGACCTGTTCGTCGATGAAGCGCAGTACGTCGTGTGGGCGCGCGATCTGGCGGCAGGGTACTACTCGAAGCCGCCACTGCTGGCCTGGCTCATCGGCGGTGCGGTGCGGGTGTGCGGCGAGGGTCAGGCCTGCGTGCGGGGCATGGCCAGTCTGCTCTACGCGCTGGCGGCACTGGTACTGTTTCACGGGCTGAAGCCGGTGCTGGGGGCGCGGCCCGCGCTGTATGGCGCACTGGCGCTGGTGTTCGCCCCGCTGCCTGCACTGTACGGCCTGTTCGTATCGACCGATGCGCCGCTGCTGCTCGCCAGCGCGCTGTTCGTGCATCGCACGCTGGCGGTGCTGCGCGACCCGCGTGCCGCGAACTGGCTGGGACTGGGCGCGGTGTCGGGTGTCGGGCTGCTGGCGAAGTACAGCTTCGCGCTGTTGCCGGTCGCGCTGGCCCTCCATCTGCTGCTGTCCGCGGACGGCCGTCGGCATCTGCGCACGGTCGGGCCCTGGCTGGCCGCGCTGGCTGCGCTGGCGGTCTGTTCGCCCAACCTGCTGTGGAATGCGCAGCATGCCTTCATTACCTTCACCCATACGGCGGAAATTTCCCAGGTAGATCGCAGCGGCGTGCATCCGGGCGGGCTGGCGCTGTTCCTGGCCGGGCAGCTGATGGCTTTCGGTCCGGCCAGCTTCTGGGTGCTGCTGTCCGGCACCGCTGCGACGCTGCGCCCGGCCGCGCCGGCGCAGCGGCAGGCGCTTCATTGCCTGATCGCGCTGGGTGCGGTGCCGCTGGCGTTCTTCGCACTGCTGGCGCTGCTGTCGCGCGCCAATCTGAACTGGCCGATGTTTGCCTTCGTGCCGCTGGCCGCACTGGCCGGCTGGGCGATGGCTGCACAGTCCCGCGAGCGGGCGCTGCGCGTCACGGTGGCGACCACCGTGCTGCTGCTGGCCGTGATCCAGCATTTTCCGGGCTGGGTCAGGCTGTCCGGCCTGCAGCCGGCTTACCGGGCCGATCCTTTCGGTCGGCTGCAGGGCTGGCAGGACGCCAGCCGTCAGGCCGCGGACTGGCTCGCCCGGCATCCGGACGCGGATCCGCTGACCGACAGCCGTACCGTGGCGGCCGAACTGCTCTATTACGCGCCGGCGCTGTCGTCGCGGCTGGCGATGTGGAACCCCACCGGCCGCGTCGGCGATCACTACCGGCTGACCCGCGATCTGGCTGCGCGGCCGCCCGGCGGTCATTACCTGTATCTGGGCGCCGCGCCCGATCTGAACGGCTTGCGGGCCGGTTTCGACCGTGTGCAGCCGCTGGGCCGCATCGAGGTGCGTACCCACCGTGACCATGCGATACGCCTGGACGTGGTCGCGCTGGATGGCTTCCGCGGCTATGCCGGCGTGTCGGCCACGTTGCGCCCGGACGCGGACTGAGGGGCTGACCCCCGCTCAGGGTCCGGGCGCGGTCGATTCGGCGTGGATGAGGCAGTAGCGACCCTTGCCGGCGTGCTTGGCGCGGTACATCGCGCCGTCGGCCAGCCGCTGCAATGCCGGCAGCGTGCTGTCTGCGCCGGCGATCACGATGCCTATGCTGGCGCCAAGCCCGGCGTCGATCGACTGTATCGCCGTGATCAGCCGTTCCGCCAGCGTGGCCGCGATCGCCTCGACCTGGTCCGCCGGTGCCACCAGCGCCACCACGAATTCGTCGCCGCCGAGCCGCCCGGCCAGATCCGAACCGCGCAGGTTCTGTCCGATCTGGCCGGCTACCTCGCGCAGCACCTCGTCGCCCCGCCAGTGGCCGTGCAGGTCGTTGATTGCCTTGAAGTTGTCGAGGTCCAGGAACATGAGCGCGACACGGTCACCGTCAGGCAGGTTCTGCTGCAGCTGGCCGTAGGCGGCCGCGAAGGCCTCGCGCCGGTACAGCCGGGTCAGCGAATCTCGCCGCGCCTGCAGCAGTTCCGCTTCGGCCGCCCGGTAGTCCTCGGACAGCGATCCCAGCGCCTCGTCCGAACGGCGGCGTTCCTGTTCGGTGCTGACGATATGGCGCTGTATCGATTGCAGTTCGGCCACCCGCAGGCGCTGTGTGCCGTGGCCCGGAGTGGCGAGTGCCGCGAACTGGCGGGCGAGCGAACGCGATATCCACAGCGCGAAGCTCACGGCCAGCCCGAGCGACACCACGCCGATGATCGCGAACTTGGTCAGTGAATCGTGCAGCGGGCCGTACAGCGTGGCGTCCGGCACGCTGATGGCGACAGCCCAGCCCCAGTTGCCGACCGGTCTGATGGCGGTGGTGACCGGTATGCCCTCTGTCGTGATCCGTTTGAACACGCTGCGGCGGTTCTCGCGAGAGGCGGCGGCCAGCGCCTCCGACGCCGCCTTGCCGACGAACTGTTCCGCGCCGAGCGAGCGCGTCACCACGATGCCCGAAGCGTCGAGCGTGCTGGCGATCCAGTCCTCCGGAAGATCCTGTTCGCGCACTGTCTGGGCCAGTGTGTCAGCCAGCAGGATGAGCCGCAGACAGTAGGCGATTTCGCCGTTGATCCGCACCGGAACGCCGATCGCGACCACGTGCCGGTCACTGATCGGCGACTTGAACACGCCGGACAGTACCGGCCGGCCGGTCGAGAACACCTCGTGCACCGCCTTCAGGTCGCTGACCGCGGGCATTTCCGCACCGAAGGGGCGGGCGGTGAAGAAGGTCATGCGGTCATCGCGGTCTATCAGGACCACCGCGCGGAAATCCGGATTGTCATCGACCAGACGGCGCGACTGCCGGTACGCGCGTTCGAGGTCACCGCTGACGAAGGCATCGTCCTGTCCCAGCGCGCTCAGGGCGCCGATCGCGCGGCTCATGCGCTCGTTCAGCGCCCGCGCCACCAGTTCGGTCTGCTGGATCAGATTGTCCTTGGTGGCACGCTGGCTCTGTTCGCCCAGTGCCACCAGCAGATGAGTGGCGAACAGCGCCAGCGGCAGCAGAGACGCCAGCACCAGCCCAAGCAGCCAGCTGCGCATGCTGCTGAAGAAATAGGGGGTCGGTTCGGCCACAGCGACGTCGGGCAGGGGAAACAGAGGTGCCCCTTATACACCCGCAACATTGCACCGTCCCAGCGCCTTTGGATCACGCGCGCCTGCATCGCCTACGGCCCGGACCGCGACCGGACGACGGAAACGAAAACGGCCCGCATCGCTGCGGGCCGTCGTGCTTGGGGCGGTGTGCGGTATCAGCCGCGCTTGAGCTGAGACAGGTCGCGCACTGCGCCGGTGTCGGCGCTGGTGGTCATCAGCGCATAGGCCTGCAGCGCGGTCGACACCACGCGCTCGCGTGCGTGCGGCGTCCAGGCGGCTGCGCCGCGGTCCTCTTCCGCTTCGCGGCGGTGCGC
Organism: Methyloversatilis universalis FAM5; assembly: GCF_000214035.2. Lineage (GTDB taxonomy): Bacteria > Pseudomonadota > Gammaproteobacteria > Burkholderiales > Rhodocyclaceae > Methyloversatilis > Methyloversatilis universalis. The sequence goes on from NZ_AFHG01000048.1 coordinate 146,077, forward strand.
CAGTTCGGCGTCATCGACCGCGAGGTGGATGGTGCGGTTCGGAATGTCGATCTCGATCACGTCGCCGTCCTTGACCAGGGCGATCAGGCCGCCCTGCGCCGCTTCCGGCGACGCGTGGCCGATAGACAGACCGGAGGTGCCGCCGGAGAAGCGGCCGTCGGTCAGCAGCGCGCAGGCCTTGCCCAGACCCTTGGACTTCAGATAGGTGGTCGGGTACAGCATTTCCTGCATGCCCGGCCCGCCCTTCGGGCCTTCATAGCGGATCACCACCACTTCGCCCGGCTTCACCTGATCGCCGAGGATGCCGGCGACTGCGTCGTCCTGGCTTTCGAACACCCTGGCGGTGCCGGAGAACTTCAGGATGGAGTCATCGACGCCGGCGGTCTTCACGATGCAGCCGCGCTCGGCGATGTTGCCGTACAGCACGGCCAGCCCGCCGTCCTGGCTGAAAGCGTGTTCCTTGTTGCGGATGACGCCGTTCTCGCGGTCGAGATCCAGATCCGGATAGCGGCGGTCCTGAGAGAACGCGACCTGGGTCGGAATGCCGCCGGGCGCGGCGCGGTAGAAGGTGCGGATCGCTTCGTCCTGGGTGCGCACGATGTCGTACTTGTCGAGCGCCTCGCCCAGCGTGGCGCTGTGCACCGTCGGCAGGTGGCGGTGGATCAGGCCGGCGCGGTCCAGCTCGCCGAGAATGGCCATGATGCCGCCGGCGCGATGCACGTCTTCCATATGCACGTCGGACTTGGCCGGCGCCACCTTGGACAGGCAGGGCACCTTGCGCGAAATGCGGTCGATGTCGGCCATCGTGAAGTGCACGCCGGCTTCCTTGGCGGCGGCCAGCAGGTGCAGCACGGTATTGGTGGAACCGCCCATCGACACGTCCAGCGCCATCGCGTTCTCGAAGGCCTCGAAACTGGCGATCGAGCGCGGCAGCACCGAGCTGTCTTCGCCTTCGTAGTACTTGCGGCACAGTTCGACCGCCAGCTGGCCGGCGCGCAGGAACAGCGCCTTGCGGTCGGCGTGGGTGGCGAGCACCGAGCCGTTGCCCGGCAGCGACAGGCCCAGCGCCTCGGTCAGGCAGTTCATCGAATTGGCGGTGAACATGCCGGAGCAGGAGCCGCAGGTCGGACACGCGCTGCGCTCGTAGGCTTCGGCTTCCTCGTCCGAACAGTTGGTGTCGGCGCCCTTCACCATCGCGTCCACCAGATCGACCGCGATGATTTTCTGGCCCCAGTTCACCTTGCCCGCTTCCATCGGGCCGCCGGACACGAACACGGTCGGGATGTTCAGCCGCATGGCGGCCATCAGCATGCCCGGGGTGATCTTGTCGCAGTTCGAGATGCACACCAGGGCGTCGGCGCAGTGGGCGTTCACCATGTACTCGACGCTGTCCGCGATCAGGTCGCGCGAGGGCAGCGAGTACAGCATGCCGCCGTGGCCCATCGCGATGCCGTCATCGACCGCGATGGTGTTGAATTCCTTGGCCACGCCGCCGGCCTTCTCGATCTCGCGCGCGACCATCTGGCCGAGATCCTTCAGATGCACGTGGCCGGGCACGAACTGGGTAAAGCTGTTCGCGATGGCGATGATGGGCTTGCCGAAATCGCCGTCCTTCATGCCGGTGGCGCGCCACAGCGCGCGGGCGCCGGCCATGTTGCGGCCGTGGGTCGAGGTACGGGAACGGTAGGCGGGCATGGAAGCTCCTGCAGAATCGGGTAAAAGCGGAATTCTATCCGTCCCTTCACCTTCCGTCCTTCCCTCTTCCCGACGCGCCCTCGATGAGCCGACCGAAACTGCTTTTCGTCACCCGCAGCCGCTACTGGCGCCCGGGCAACGGCGAAGCCACCCGCACCGCGGCGCTGATCGAGGCGCTGGCCGCGGTGTGCGATCTCACCGTGTTCTTTCCGGAGCGCGCCGAGGACAGCGCGCGTGCCTGCGTCGAGGCGGCGCCCCACCGCTACCGGCTGGCGGCCGGCAATGTGGACCGGCCGGAGCGGGCGGGCGTGCTGGCCGCGATGCAGTCGCTGTGCCGGCAGCTCGCGCCCGACGTGGTGCTGCTGTCGCGGCTGCAGCTGGACTTCCTGCGGCGCGCGGTGCCGCCCGGGGTGCGGCGGGTGATGGACACCCACGATCTGGTCAGCGACAACGCGGCCGCGCGCCGGCGCGAAGGCGCCGACGTGCCGGAGCCGCTCGAGTTCGCGCAGGAAATGGCCTTTCTGGGTCAGTACGACCGGGTGCTGCTGATACAGCCGGACGACCATTCGAGGGTGGCGGCAGCGCTCGGCGAGCGGGCGCTGTGCGTGCCGCATCCGGTGCTGCTGCCGGCGCAGCCGGTGCGGCCGGACAGCCGGGTGATCGGCTATGCGGCCAGTCAGTGGGTGGCCAACCGGCACGGCCTTCAGTGGTTCTTTGACCGGGTGTGGCCCGGGTTGAAAGGCGCACGGCTCGATCTGGCCGGCCACATCGCTGCCTGCGTGGCCGATCCGCTGCCGCCCGGCGTGGTCCGGCGCGGCTTCGTGCCGGACATCGCCGACCTGTGGTGCGGCATGGATGTGGCGATCAATCCGGTGCGCTGGGGTTCCGGCCTGAAGATCAAGACGGTGGAGGCGCTGGCGGCCGGACTGCCGCTGGTCACCACGCGCGAGGGCGCGCGCGGGCTGGAAGATCTGGCCGGCCACGCCTTTCTGTGCGCGGACGATCCGGCCGGCTTCGCCGCAGCCTGCCAGTCCCTGCTCGATCATCCGGAGCGTCGTGGGGCGCTGGGCGCGGCCGCCCACGCCGCCGCACGCGCACGGTTCAGTCCCGACGCCTGCTTCGGCGCGCTGTTCGACTGGCTGCAGGCGGTCTGAACCTGCTCAGGGCGTCACGTTTCTTCATGCGCCGTTCATCTCAAGAACGGACGCTTTGTACCGATAATCGGAACTGTTCAGTCGTATTGCGTGGAAGGGTGAAAGTCGCATGCTGGGTCGAATCTGTCTGCTGCTCGGGGCGTTGTGGGCGCTGTGCCTGCCTGCTTCCGCACAGGATGCGCGTCCGCTGCGCATCGGTGTCGCACCCCACACCAGCTCCCGCGTCATCATCGAGATGTACCAGCCGCTGCGGCTGCACCTGCAGAAGGCGCTGTCGGCGCCGGTCAGCATCATGACCGCACCGGATTTCACCGAATTTGCCCGCCGTGCGCTCAATCTCGAGTACGACCTGGTGATCACCACCGGCCACCAGGCCGAACTGCTCAAGAGCGACGCCCGCTACCGTCCGCTGCTGACCTACAGGGCGCCGTTCCGGGCGGTGATGGTGACGCTTGCCGGCAGCAAGGTGCGCAGCGCACGCGACCTGACCGGCCAGCCGGTGGCCGGTCTCAGTCCGTCCTCGCTGGTGACGCTGTGGGGTCTGCACTGGATGGCGGACAATGGCGCCACCGCTACCCAGGTGAGATTCGTCAGTGCCGCCGACAGCGTGGCCCAGCTGCTGATCAGCGGCGAAGTGGTGGCCGGCGCCATGTCGCTGGCCAATTTCCAGGGCCTGACGCCGGACGTGCAGGCCCAACTGCGCTTTCTTGCGGAAAGTCCGGCGCTGGCCGGCCGCGTCTATCTGCTGAATCCGGCGGAATCCGCGCGGGCGTCGGCGATCGACGCTGCATTGTGGTCCTTCGCCGAGTCGCCGGCAGGGCGCGACTATTTCGTGCGCTACAAGCTCGAGGGTTACCGCAAGCTGGGCCCCGGAGAGCTCGAGGTCATGGCGCCCTACGCCGCCGAAGTGCGGGAACAGCTGAAAAAATCCGCGCAGTGACCACAGCGACGAATGCGCCGTAAAGACCTGCAGTGAAGAACATTTTCCGTTTCGGCCTCAAGCGCTCGGTGCGCGGGCGTCTGCTGCTGGCCGCACTGCTGGTCGAGGCGGTCATGCTCACGCTGCTGGTGAGCAACAGCGTACGGCTGCAGCGCTCCAACATGACCGAGCAGGCGGAAGAGCACGCGCGCCAGATCATGCCCATCCTGAACGCGGCGCTGGTGGCACCGATGGCGCAGAGCGACTACGCCACGCTGCAGGCGGTGCTGGACGAAAGCGTGTCCAGCCGCGGCATCGCGTATCTGGTGCTGCAGGACACCCAGGGCAAGGTCGTGGCGGCGAGCGGCATCGACCGCCACGCGCGGCTGCCTGAATTGGACCCGGTTTTCGATCTGGCCAGCGAAGAGGATCCGCCGGTGTACGACCTTGGCACACCGATCGCGCTGGCCGGGCAGCAGCTGGGCATGCTGCGTTTCGGTCTGGACATGTCGGCGCTGAAGGCCGCCAACCGGCAGCTGCTGCTGCAGGGCGCGGCGATCGCCGGCGGCGAACTGCTGCTGTCGGTTGCACTGCTCACCGTGCTCGGTCTGTGGCTGACCCGCCAGCTGGTGCACCTCACCCGCGCGGCCGAGGCGGTCGGACAGGGGCGCCTCACCCCGGATCCGGTGGCCGAAGGCCAGGACGAAGTGGGTCAGCTCGGGCGCGCCTTCAATGCGATGTCGGCGGCGATACGCGAGCGCATCGGCGAACTGGAGGCGCTGCACGACAAGGAGCGCGGCCTGGCGCGCGAGGCATCCGAAGCAAATGGCCGCCTCGAGGCGCTGCTCGAGGCGATGGATATCGGGGTGCTGCTGGCCGACCGTGATGGCCGCGTGCTCTACATGAACGAACATCTGGCGCGGGTGTGGGCGCTGCCTGCGTCCGGCGGTCAGGGCCTCGACAGGCTGGCGGACGTGGAGGCGCGCTGCCGCGCCTGCCTGCCCGGGCCGTCTTCCGATCCGGTGTTCGCGCCGGACGACCATGTGCGCGAACTGCATCTGGCGGACGGCCGCATCCTGACCCAGCGCGGCTTTGCGGTGCGGGACGGTGACGGCCAGACCATAGGCCGGCTGTGGCTGAGCGAGGACATCACCGCCGCCCGGACGGCGGAGAACGAACTGCGCAGCGCCAAGGAAGAGGCCGAGAAGGCCAGCCGCGCCAAGGCGGCCTTCCTGGCCACCATGAGCCACGAAATACGCACCCCGATGAACGGCATCATCGGCATGACTGACGTGGTGCTCGACGGACCGCTCAGCGATGAGCAGCGCGAAAGCCTGGGCTGGGTGAAATCGTCCGCCGACAGCCTGATGGGCATCCTGAACGACATCCTCGACTACTCGAAGGTGGATGCCGGGCAGATGACCCTGGAATCGGTGGATTTCGACCTCCCCGCGCTGTTTGCCGACACGCTGGCGCTGTTTTCCGCCCAGGCCTCGGCCAAGGGCATCGCACTGGACAGCCGGCTTGAGCCCGGCCTGCCGCTGCAGGTGATGGGCGACCCGCTGCGGGTGCGCCAGGTGCTGTCCAATCTGGTGTCCAACGCCATCAAGTTCACCGAGCGCGGCGGCGTGACCGTGACGCTGGCGCCGTCGGCTGATGGCCGGGTGCTGCTCACCGTGCGCGACACCGGCATCGGCATCGCGGCCGACAAGCTCGGTCAGGTGTTCGCGCCCTTCTCGCAGGCCGATTCGTCGACCACGCGCAATTACGGCGGTACCGGTCTGGGCCTGTCCATCGTGTCGCGGCTGGTCGATCTGATGAAGGGCCGCATTTCGGTACAGAGCGAACCGGGGCAGGGCACCCTGTTCCAGGTGGAACTGCCGCTGCCGGCCGCGCGCAACCGCGACGCGCAGGCGCCGGCGCAGGCGGAGGACAACGAGGTGCTGGCGCTGGACGCCGACGTGCTGATCGCCGAGGACACGCCGGTCAACCAGGTGCTGCTCAAGCGTCTGCTGTCCCGCCACGGCGTGCGCATCACGCAGGCGACCGACGGCGCCCAGGCGGTCGAGGCCTGCCGGGGCCGCCACTTCGATCTGGTGCTGATGGACGTGCAGATGCCGGTCATGGACGGCCTGGAAGCCACGCGGCACATCCGGGCACTGGACGATGTCTACTGGCAGCGCGCGCCCATCATCGCCATCACCGCGAACGCGCTTGAGGAAGACAGGCAACGCTGCCGCGAGGCGGGCATGGACGATTTCATTTCCAAGCCCTTCCACGCCCGTCAGCTGATCGAAACCCTGGTCCGTCATCTGGCAAGACGCGGTTGAGATAACTCAAGGTTATTGAATTATTGTCTTTTGTCGCCTTGAGTTATGGTGCGCTGCGGCGCTATAAATCATCATCCCTTCAATTTCCGACTCTTCTTCAATCGCCATGGCTGCCGTCGCCCCCGAAAAAGTCCTGAGTGTTCACCACTGGAACGACACCCTGTTCAGCTTCAAGACCACGCGTGATCCGTCGCTGCGCTTCCGCAACGGCCATTTCGTCATGATCGGTCTGGAAACCGGCGGCAAGCCGCTGCTGCGCGCGTACAGCATCGCCAGCGCGAACTACGAGGAACACCTGGAGTTCTTCAGCATCAAGGTGCAGGACGGCCCGCTCACCTCCAAGCTGCAGCATCTGAAGCCGGGTGACGAAATCCTGGTCGGTCGCAAGCCCACCGGCACCCTGGTGCTGGATGACCTGAAGCCCGGTAAGCACCTGTATCTGTTCGGCACCGGCACCGGCCTGGCGCCCTTCCTGAGCCTGATCCGCGATCCGGAAGCCTATGAGCGCTTCGACAAGGTCATCCTGTTCCACGGCGTGCGCCACGTGAACGAACTGGCCTATCAGGACTACATCGAGAACCAGCTGCCGAACGACGAATTCCTCGGCGAGATGGTGCGCGAGAAGCTGCTTTACTACCCCAGCGTCACCCGCGAGCCCTACCGCAACCGCGGCCGCCTGACCGATCTCATCATCAGCAACAAGATGACTGACGATCTCGGCCTGCCCCCGCTGAACCCGGAAACCGACCGCGCGATGATCTGCGGCAGCCCGAGCATGAACAAGGACACCGCCGATCTGCTGGACGCGCGCGGCTTCGTCATCTCCCCGGGGATCGGCGAACCGGGCGACTACGTGATCGAGCGCGCCTTCGTCGAACGCTGATCGGTCTGTCGCGTGGTGGCGCGATACGACCCGTCAAACAGAAATGGCACCTTGCGGTGCCATTTCTGTTTTCAGCGCGCCGGCGTCAGCTGTCGCGGCGGCGTCGGCGGGCCAGGGCGGCTGCGCCGCCGGCCATCGCCAGCAGCGCCAGACTGCCGGGCTCCGGTACGGCGTTCGCAGTGACCGCGAACGCCAGCGGGTCGGCGTCGATTTCCGACGGGTCGCCGTAGAAGGCGCTCGCATTGCCCTTGGAAGCGACGCAGCCTTCAACCAGGCCGGTGTCGGTGGTGGCTGCAGCCAGCGTCGCCACTTCACCGTAACCGCAGTAGTCGTAGCCGCCATAACCGCCGTAGCCGTCATAGCCGCCGCTGCCGGAATACGAGTAGACGCCGACATTGCTCAGCGCGCTGTCACTCAGTTCCGCCAGCACGTCCAGCGACTCGCCCGGATCCAGGATGCCCAGATCCACGGTCACGTAGCTGCTGCCCCAGCTGTAGTAGCCGTCGCTGCCATCGTCACCCGAATTCAGGTCGGTGCCGGCCTTGGTGAAGCTGGTGGTGCCGCCGATGTTGGCGATGCCGGCCGATGAGAACCACACCTTCTGGCCGTTCACCTTGATCGAGGCCGCGTAGTCGGCGCGCAGGTATTCGTCCGGGTCCAGCGTCGCGTAGGCGCTGGTGGACAGCGAGCCGCCGTAGATCTTGAAGCTCAGCGTGTAGTGCTGGGCGACAGCACTGTTATTGACCACGGTGTTGAGGAAGCTGGCGAAAGCCGTGCCACTGCCACTGTAGCCCTGCGCCCAGCTCGATACCGCATAGGCGCCGGTCGAGGAAGAGAAGGCGTAGCCGGATGCGGAATCATAGCTGCCGCTCCACGCGTAGGTGCTGCTGTTCTGGTAACCGGGGTAGGCGTAGGTGCTTTCGACGCCGACGTTGCCATTGCTGCTGGCCGTGGTGCTGGCGCCGAGCAGCGGGGCTGCGGCGGCGAACGGTGCGTGGCCCAGCCAGAATGCGAGCGATACCGCCATCAGCGTCGGGCGGGTATGAAGACGTACTTTCATGTTGTTTGAGTCCTGTAGGATGCGACCGCGCGTTCCTTAACAAGAAGCGTGCCTAATTGTTAACGAATCGTTAAATCAATGGTTTGGCATGATCCGTATCCGATGAATCCGGAGCTGTGTAAAAACGGGCGACAGGAATCCACCGAATGAGCCGCGTACTGATGGCCTGGGAGCTGGGCGCAAACATGGGTCATATCGACCGCATGCTCATCACCGCGCGCGGTCTGCGCGAGCGGGGGCACGAGGTCGCGTTCGCGCTGAAGGATCTGGCGCGCGCCCATGGTCGCGTGGTCGCGGACGGCTTTCCCATCCTGCAGTCGCCGGTATGGCTGCCGCGCATGGTCAATCCGCCGCGTCTGGTCAATTATTCCGCGGTGCTGGCGGCCGCGGGCTGGCTCGATGCCGGCGGTCTGGCCGGTCTTGTTTCGGCCTGGCGGGCACTGTTCGACCTGTACCGGCCCGATCTGCTGGTGTGCGACCACGCGCCCACCGCCATGCTCGCGATGCGTGGCCGGGGCGTGCCGGTCGCGGCCATCGGCAACTGTTTCGAGATCCCGCCGCATCGCGATGTGTTTCCGGCGATGAATTACTGGAATCACGACGAAGTGCAGCTGTGCGCGCGCAGCGACGCCACGCTGCTGGCGCCGGCCAACCGTGCGCTCGAACTGCTCGGTGAAGCGCCCATGCACCGTCTGACCGCGCTGTTCGACGGTGTGCGCTGCCTGGCGGCCACGCTGCCCGAGCTGGCCCACTATCCGGATTACGACGACACGGTGGAGATGGTCGGACCGAGCTTCGTCGGCGACAGCGGCGTTGATCCGGAGTGGCCGGCGGGTGACGGGCCGCGTGTGTTCGCCTATCTGTCACCCGAACATGCGGATTTCAACGCGGTGATGGGCGCGCTGCGCGACAGCGGCCTGCGCGCGCTGGTCCATGCCAAGGGGCTGTCGCCGGATGCGGTCGCCCGGCTTGCCGGCCCGCGGCTGCGCTTCGAGTCGCAGCCGGTCAAGATGTCGCCGGTGGTGCGCGACGCCGACGTCGTGATCACCCACGCCAGCATCGGCACGGTGAGTGCGGCGGCACTGGCCGGCTGCGTGCAGCTGACGCTGCCCAATCACATGGAGCAGTACATGGTGTCGCGCCGCATCGCCGACGGCGGTTTCGGTCTGGCGGTAGCGCCGGGCAGCAAGGCGGTGGATTATCCGGCGCTGCTGCGCCGGCTGCTCGATGAACCGTCGTTCACGCAGGCGGCTGCCGCACTGGCCGCGCGCCACGCGGATGCCGATCCGGTCCTTACCGGGGCCCGCATCGCGACCGAACTCGACAGGCTGATGGCCGGCTGAACCTTCAGCCCGGCTGTTCGCCGCCGCCCAGCTGGGAGTTGTAGAGGTTGGCGTACATGCCGCCGGCTGCCAGCAGGTCGGCGTGCCGCCCGATTTCGGCGATGCGGCCGCGGTCCATCACCACGATGCGGTCGGCGCGCTCGATGGTGGACAGCCGGTGGGCGATCACCAGCGTGGTGCGATTCTTCATCAGCACCTCCAGCGCCGCCTGCACCTGGCGTTCCGATTCGGTGTCCAGCGCCGAGGTGGCTTCGTCCAGGATGAGCACCGGCGCGTCCTTCAGCAGCGCGCGTGCGATCGCCAGCCGCTGCCGCTGTCCGCCGGACAGCTTGACGCCGTTCTCGCCGATCAGCGTATCGAAGCCTTCCGGCATGGCCTGGATGAAATCGAAGGCCTGCGCCGCGCGCGCGGCCGCCTCGATGTCCTCGCGGCTGGCGCCGCGCATCGCGCCGTAGGCGATGTTGGCTGCGACCGAATCGTTGAACAGCACCACGTCCTGGCTCACCAGCGCCATGTTGGCGCGCAGGCTGGCCAGTTTCACGTTCTGGATGTCGTGCCCGTCGAGCAGGATGCGGCCCGAGGTCGGCGTGTAGAAGCGCGCCAGCAGGTGGGCCAGCGTGGTCTTGCCGGAGCCGGAGGCGCCGACCAGCGCCACTGTCTCGCCCGGCGCGATCGACAGGTCGAAACGCTGCAGCACCTTCTGTTCGCGGTCCGGGTAGCCGAAGCCGAGCTGGTCGAAGTCGATGCGCCCGTGCGCGCGTGCGATCTCTATCGTGCCGGCGTCCCGCTCCGCGTCCTGGTCGATCAGCTGGAACACGCTTTCCGCCGCCGCCAGGCCGCGCTGCAGCGGCGCGTTGACGTCGGTCAGCCGCTTCAGCGGTGCCAGCAGCATGAGCATGGCAGTGACGAAGCCCATGAAACCGCCGACCGTCGTGCGCTGTGCCGCCGAGTCGTTCAGCGCGACCGCGATCACGATGCCCAGCGCCACCGCGGTGAGCACCTGGGTCATCGGCGACACCAGCGAGGCGGCCACGATGTTGCGCATGTTCTGCCGGCGCTGCTTGCGACAGGCAGCTTCGAAGCGACCCATTTCATAGTCCTGGCCGCCGAAGATCTTCACCACCTTGTGCGCCTCGATGGTTTCTTCCAGCGTGTGCGCGATGCTGCCCATCGCGGTCTGCGCACCGCGGGCGGATTCGCGGATGCGGCGCGAACTGAGCCGCACGATGAGCGCGATCAGCGGCAGCATGCCCAGCACGATGAGGGTGAGCGTCCAGTTCAGCCACAGCAGCCAGGCGAGCAGACCGAGCACGGTGAGCGAATCGCGCACGAACACCGTGATCACGTTGGTGGCCGCCTGGGTCACGCCCTGCACGTCGTAGGCCACTTTCGAAATGAGCGCGCCGGACGACTGGTTGTCGAAGAAGCGGGTGGGCAGCGCGAGCAGCCGGCCGAACATGGCGCGGCGCAGGTCCAGCACCACGTTGTTGGCCGCCCATGCGAAGGCGTAGTCGGCGATGAAGCCGAAGATGCCGCGCACCACGAACAGCAGCACGATGGCCAGCGGGTAGAACCAGATCGCATCCGGGTCCTGGCCGTTGAAACCGCCGTCGAGCAGCGCCTTCATGATGGCCGGGAAGGCGGGCTCGGCCGCCGCGGTGAGCGCCATGCAGACGACGGAAACGGCGAAGGCGATCCAGTACGGACGCACATAGCCGAGCAGGCGCGCATAGAGCGCGCGGCTGGAAACCTGGGGTGAAGTCATGGCGGACGGAAGGCGGAGAAGCCGCGATTATCCCGGATCGCGCGCTTTTCCGTCAGCGGCAGGGTGTTTCGGTCGCAGCGCCGTGCGGTGAAACGCGTTGGTGAGGGGGCGGCTGGCGGACGGGCGCCCGGTCGCGACGAGGGCGTCGCGCCCTTACTGAAAGACGCCGCTAGCGGTTCATCGACCGCAGTTTGGGGCCGAGTGGGCCGATCGTCAGGTGGGTGAGGCGGCCGAATTCGAATTCCAGATTCAGCCAGCGATTGGACGGCAGGCCGAGCAGCGTGCCGGTCAGCGCCCGCATCGGGCCATTGTGCGCGACGATGACCAGCGCGCCGGCGCCCGCCCGGTGCGTTTCGAACGCCGCCCACACCCGCGCCGCCATGTCGGCATACAGCTCGCCGCCGGGCGCGCGGAAATCGATCAGCGTGCGTCCCCACACGTCGAAGCCTTCGGGCGGGATGTCGGCGAACGGCTTCATCTCCCATTCGCCGAAATCGAGCTCGACCAGTCGCGCGTCGGTCGTCACCTGCGGCGCCAGCGCCTCCGCCAGCAGCCGGGCGCGCGTCAGCGGGCTGCTCACCACCCGCGCATCCGCAGGCAAATGAGGCGCCAGCCGGTCGGCCACGGCCCCGACGTCCTCCGCGAGCTGAAGATCGACCGCGCCGTAACACAGCGACGGATCCACCGCCGGCTTCGGGTGGCGTATCAGGTAGAGGTCCAGCGGATCACTTAGGCGGAACAGTTCGTTCATGGTGTTGCGTTCATGGGATGACGGAAGCGGGGTCGTCATCGTTGCAAAATGTGAGTCTGGAGCACTGTGTAACGTCGGGAATGCACTGTGATGCGCCGCAAAAAATTCTTACTTGATCTGGCGCAAATGGCTTTCTGGTGCGGGGTTGAAACGTTTGCTGCGCTGCACTACATTGAACTCAACGACAGCATTTTCTGCTTTTCAACTTGCAAGGAGCTTCACCATGAAAACCACTGCACTCCGCATCGCTCTCGCGTCTGCACTCGCGATCGCCACGCTCGGCGCCTCGGCCGCTACCGAAGCTTCGGTGTCGTCCGGCGCGGTCGGACACCCCGAAGACTACAAGGTGTTCATCGACGCGCCCACCGGCTACGCTTTCGTGAAGACCCCGTCGCGCTGGGTGTTCACCCGCAAGGTGGACAGCGCACGCGTCGCCGAATCGTCCGCCGACAAGCGGGTCGAGAAGGCCGAAGCCAGCCGCTGATACAGCGCGGTCACCGCAGCATCCGGAAAAGCCACCCGGAAGGGTGGCTTTTTCTTTTGGCGATCGGTGTCGGGTCATGCCCCGCCGACCCCGGCGCGCGCGCCGGGCTCGTCGAACTCCTGTCCGGTCCGCTGCCATCTGAGGCCGTCGTGGCGCAATTCAATCCACCCGCCCTGCGGGCAGCGGATGTCCAGCCATGCCGCCTGCGGCAGATCCAGCAGGCGCCCGGCAATCACTTTCAGCGGTCCGCCGTGCGCCACCACCACCTGAATATCGTGCCGGTGCTCGGCCCAGGCCGCGTCCACCCGCCGTGCCATGTCGCCGGCCGACTCGCCGCCCGGGGGGCGGAAGCCCCAGACGTCCGCTGCCCACCGGTCGATGTCCGCACGCGGCAGTGCCTCGTAGCGCTGCATTTCCCAATCGCCGAAATCGATTTCCTGCAGGCGGGCATCGAAGCGCGGCGCGGGGTGCAGCAGGCGGGCAAGCTCGGCGCAGCGTCGCAGCGGACTGCTCAGCAGGCCGAAATTCCCGGGCAGGCAGGCCCGCAGCGCGGCGGTCATCGCGTCCGGCGCTGCGGCGAGTGCCACATCGGTGCGCCCGTAACAGATGCCCGGCGGCACGGCGACCTGCGGATGCCGGACCAGCCAGAGCCGCTTCACGGCTGCTTCAGGTGCAGCGGCAGGCCGGCGGCGACCAGGGTCACCTGTTCGCACACGCCGGCGATCGCCTGATGCAGCCGGCCGGCTTCGTCGACGAAGACGCGTGACAGCCGGCCCATCGGCACGACGCCCCAGCCGACCTCATTCGACACCAGCGCAATATGGCCGGGCAGGCCGGGCAGGGTGTCGAGCAGGGCGGTACGCTCCCGGACGAAGCGCGCGGGCAGCGGTGCGCCGCGCTGCTCGTCCAGATCCATCAGCAGGTTGGACAGCCACAGCGTCAGGCAGTCCACCACCACGAAGCGGCCAGGTGCAGCGGTGTCACGCAGCGCCTGCGCCAGGCCGAGCGGCGCCTCGACCACCGCCCAGTCCGCCGGCCGGTTTGCCCGATGGCGGACGATGCGCTCGGCCATTTCGCCGTCGCCGGCTTCGGCGGTCACCACCATCACCACTTCGAGGCCGCTGTCGGCGGCCCGGCGCTCGGCATAGGCACTCTTGCCGCTGCGGGCCCCGCCCAGTATCAGTTCGCGCACGCTCCAGCCCTCTGCAATAGGAATGCGGATTGTAAGACCGCGCCGCCGGACGACGCTGCGCCGCCTCGTCTTGACCGTTCCGCCGGCGCGCACCTATAGTTCGCCGATGGATCACGACATCAACCAGCTCGGCGACCGGCTCGACATTCTGCTCGGTCGCTTCCGCGCGCTGCATGACGAAAACATCGTCCTGCGCAATCGCGTCGCGGCGCTCGAAGGCGAGAACAAGGTGCTGGGCGACAAGGTCGCCGCGGCCCGCGAAAAGGTGAGCGGTCTTCTGGAAAGGCTGCCGCAGGAATGAGCGATTCCAATCTGGTCGAAATCACGATACTCGGTCGCGAATACCGGGTGCAGTGCCGCGAAGGCGAGCGCGATGCGCTGAACGCGTCGGTCGAGCTGGTGGAGCGCCGCATGCGCGATCTGGCCGAGGCCACGCGCGCGTCGGGCGAGCGTCTGGCGGTGATGTGCGCACTGAACCTCGCGCACGAAATTTTTCAGATGCAGGCGACAGGCGGTGTTGATTTGGTGCCGCTGCGGCGTAGAATCAACGCTATGCAGTCGCGTATCGACGAAGCGCTTTCCGCACAGGAAAAGCTCTTCTAGAGGCGATTGCGGCAAGGTGAAAGTCCTTGCGTATCAATCCCCTGCGGTGTTCGCCAAGGTCATAGATTCCTTGAACCAATGTCTCATTGGCATGAGGTCGCGAACCATCGACGCCGCTGTTGTGCGCACCCCTCGCGGGTGTGCCTGATGTGGCAGGAACGCGGCCGCTCTGAACCCCCGGTTCAGGATGCCGGCCTAGCGACATGCGCGGGGGTCCCCAATTCGCAGTAAGCAGTAAATACGGTCCGTCTCCCGACACCCCGGGCTGACGGACCCGGCCGCCAGAAGCGGCCTTCTCTCCTTGCCCTGGCTACCCTGCCAGGGTCTGTCTGTGTAGCGCATCTGTTACACAGTGCTCCGTTGAAGATTTCTGCTGCGCCAGCTTTGCTGGAGCAGACCGTTTTGCGGCGCCGCGTCTTGAACCAGCGTTCAAACTCGGAAAGACTCGGTCGCCCATACCGTCCGGTGCGTCCATACGACGCATGCGGGCCTGTCGCGGTCCGGATGCACCCGTCCGTTCCTTCGTTCTATTGAGCTTTTCGGAGTCTGTATGTCCGGTATTTCCACGCTTGCCGAGCTGTTTTCCAACGGTGCCGATTCGTCAGTGGCGCTGTCCGCGCCCGCGCGCACCGATCTGAGCTTCGGCAACCTGCGCGCACTGATGTCGCGCACCGTTGCACGACTGAATGAACTGGGCATCGGTCGCAATGACCGCGTCGCCATCGTCCTGCCGAACGGCCCGGACATGGCCAGCTCCTTCATCAGCATTGCATCCGGTGCCACCGCCGCGCCGCTGAACCCGGGCTACCGCGCCGAGGAATTCGAGTTCTACCTGTCCGACCTGAATGCAAAGGCCCTGGTGGTCGAGCGCGGCAGCGTGTCGCCGGCGATCGAGGTCGCGCAGAAGCTGGGCGTGCGCGTGATCGATCTGGTGGCGAACGAAGCCGCCGGCGACTTCTCGCTCGAACCGCGTGACGCGGCCACCGTCGCGCCGGCCGCCAACGGCGGTTCGGCCCAGGCGGATGACGTTGCGCTGGTGCTGCACACCTCGGGCACGACCTCGCGTCCGAAGATCGTTCCGCTGACCCAGCGCAACGTGTCCGCCTCGGCGCAGAACATCCGCGCCACGCTGGCCTTCACCGAAAAGGATCGCGGCCTGAACATCATGCCGCTGTTCCATATCCACGGCCTGATCGCCGGCATCATGGCGCCGCTGTCCGCCGGTGCTTCGGTGTTCTGCACGCCGGGTTTTGACGCGCTGAAGTTCTTCTCGCTGATGGATGAAGCGCACCCGACCTGGTACACCGCGGTGCCGACCATGCACCAGGCCATCCTGTCGCGCGCTTCGCGCAACAAGGAAATCATCGAGCGCAATCCGCTGCGCTTCATGCGCTCTTCGTCGTCGTCGATTCCGCCCCAGGTCATCCGCGAGCTGGAAGAAACCTTCGGCGCGCCGCTGATCGAGGCCTACGGCATGACCGAAGCCTCGCACCAGATGGCGTCCAACCCGCTGCCGCCGCGCGCCCGCAAGCCGGGTTCGGTCGGTCTGGCCGCCGGTCCGGAAGTCGAGATCATGGACGACGATGGCAACATCCTGCCGGCCGGCGAGATCGGCGAAATCGTGATCCGCGGCGCCAACGTGACGCCGGGTTACGAGAACAACGAGAAGGCCAACAAGGAAGCCTTCACCCACGGCTGGTTCCGCACCGGCGACCAGGGCAGCAAGGACGCCGAAGGCTATCTGTCGCTGACCGGCCGCCTGAAGGAAATCATCAACCGCGGCGGCGAGAAGATTTCCCCGCGCGAAGTCGATGAAGTCCTGATGGATCACCCCGCCGTGGCGCAGGTCGTCACCTTCGGCATTCCGCATCCGAAGCTGGGCGAGGAAGTGGGCGCGGTCGTCGTGCTGCGCGAAGGCCAGCAGGCCACCGACAAGGAAATCTCCGCCTTCGCCGCGACGCGACTGGCCGATTTCAAGGTGCCGCGCAAGATCCTGTTCATGGACGAAATCCCGAAGGGTGCGACCGGCAAGCTGCAACGCATCGGTCTCGCCCAGAAACTGGGCCTGGGTGGCTGACAGGCACTCTCCCTTCCGCGCAGTACCGTTTTTCACAAAAAAGGAGACATGCACATGACCAAATTCGGGAAGTGGGCCGGCCGTGCCCTCGTGACCGCCATTGCAACCATCGGTCTGACCGGCGCCGTCCAGGCGTGGGAACCGACCAAGCCGGTCGAGTTCGTGGTGCCGGCCGGTACGGGTGGCGGTGCCGATCAGATGGCCCGTTTCATCCAGGGCATCGTGGCCAAGAACAAGCTGATGGCCCAGCCGCTGGTGGTCGTGAACAAGTCCGGCGGTGCCGGCGCGGAAGGTTTTCTGGAAGTGAAGGGCGCCAAGGGCGACCCGCACAAGATCATCATCACCCTGTCGAACCTGTTCACCACGCCGCTGGCGACCGGTGTTCCGTTCAACTGGCGTGACCTCACCCCGGGCGCGATGCTGGCACTCGACCAGTTCGTGCTGTGGGTGAATGCCGACGCGCCGTACAAGACCGCCAAGGAATACATCGACGACGTGAAGGCCAAGCCGGCCAACACCTTCAAGATGGCCGGCACCGGCTCGAAGCAGGAAGACCAGATCATTACCGCGATGATCGACAAGGCGACCGGCAAGAAGATGACCTACGTGCCGTTCAAGGGCGGCGGCGACGTCGCGGTTCAGCTGGTCGGCGGCCACGTGAACTCGACGGTGAACAACCCGATCGAGGCGGAAGCTCACTGGCGCGGCGGCAAGCTGCGCCCGCTGTGCATCATGGACAGCGAAAAGCTGCCGTACAACGAGAAGGTGACCGCCACCCAGTCCTGGGCCGACATCCCGACCTGCAAGAGCGCGGGCGTGCCGATCGAGTACCTGATGCTGCGCGGCATCTTCCTGGCGCCGGGCGTGACCCAGGACCAGGTCGACTTCTACGTGAACCTGTTCAAGAAGGTACGCGAGACGCCGGACTGGGCCGAGTTCATGAAGAAGGGCGCGTTCAAGCAGACCTTCATGAGCGGCAAGGAATTCAGTGACTGGCTGGGCAAGACCGAAGCCATGCACTACGGCCTGATGAAGGAAGCAGGTTTCCTGGCCAAGTAATCCCGGCTGCAGTGGCAATGCATACGGGCGGGTCATCCCCGCCCGTATTCGTTTCGATGCGCCGCAAAGATGTTCCCTTCCTGTTTTTTGATTCTGGAGATTCATGATGGAGCGATCCGAGGACGCCGCTGAAGCCGGCCTCTCCAACCGCTGGCCGGAAATTCTGGTCGCGCTCTTCCTGTTGGCCGTCGGCGTCATCGTCGTGTCCGACAGCATGCGCATCGGTACCGGCTGGGAAGAGGGTGAAGGTCCGCAGGCAGGCTATTTCCCGTTCTACATCGGCTGCATCCTGCTGGTTTCGAGCGGCTGGATCCTGATCGGTGCGCTGGCCCGGATCAGCAAGCCGCAGCCGCAGTTCGCGAGCTGGGTCGAGCTGAAGTCGGTCATGCAGATGCTGGTGCCGCTGTCCATCTACATCGTGGCGGTGGTGTATCTGGGCCTCTATGTGTCCTCCTTCGTGCTGATTGCCTACTTCATGAAGGTGCATGGCAAGTTCGGTGTCATCGGCACCGTGCTCACGTCGGTCGGCGTGCCGCTGGCTGCCTTCATGCTGTTCGAGCGCTGGTTCCTCGTGCCGCTGCCCAAGGGGCCGATCGAGCAGATGCTCGGCCTCTGAAACACAGAACAACTCACGTCCGAGATCGAGATGGAAGAACTCAACAACCTGCTGCACGGGTTCAGCGTTGCGCTGACCCTGCCCAATCTGGGCTTCATGGTGCTCGGCATCACGCTGGGTATCCTGATCGGCGTGCTGCCGGGCCTGGGTGGTGCCAACGGCATCGCCATCCTGCTGCCGCTGACGTTCTCGATGGACCAGACGTCCGCCATCATCATGCTGTCCTGCATCTACTGGGGCGCGCTGTTCGGCGGGGCGATCACGTCCATCCTGTTCAACATTCCGGGTGAACCGTGGTCGGTGGCCACCACCTTCGACGGTTTTCCGCTTGCCCAGCAGGGGCGGGCCGGTGCCGCGCTGACCGCGGCGTTCACGTCGTCCTTCGTCGGCGCCTTCTTCGCGGTGCTGCTGATCACCTTCCTCGCGCCGCTGGTTGCGAAGTTCGCGCTGAAGTTCGGTGCGGCGGAAATGTTCGCGGTGCAGATGCTCACCTTCTGTTCCTTCGTCGGCATGAGCAAGGAGCCACCGGCCAAGACGCTGGCGGTGATGGCGCTCGGCTTCGCGATGGCCGCGGTGGGCATGGACACGGTGACCGGCACGCTGCGCATGACCTACGGCTTCCCCGAACTGCTCAAGGGCTTCGACTTCCTGATCGCGGTGATCGGCCTGTTCGGCATCGGCGAAATCCTGCTCACGATGGAAGAAGGTCTGGCCTTCAAGGGCAAGAGCGCGAAGATCCAGCTCAACATCGTGCTGCAGACCTGGAAGGAACTGCTGCGCTACTGGCGGACCTCGATCCGCTCGGTGCTGGTGGGCTGCTGGATGGGCGTCACCCCGGGTGGCGCCACGCCGGCCTCCTTCATGGCCTACGGTCTGGCCCGTCGCGGCGCGAAGGACAAGGACTCGTTCGGCAAGGGCAACGTCGAAGGCGTGGTGGCGCCGGAAACCGCGGCGCACGCCGCCGGAACCTCGGCCCTGCTGCCGATGCTGACGCTGGGCATTCCGGGTTCGCCGACCGCCGCGGTGCTGCTGGGCGGCCTGCTGATCTGGGGTCTGCAGCCGGGTCCGCTGCTGTTCCAGGAAAAGCCGGACTTCGTCTGGGGCCTGATCGCCTCGATGTACCTCGGCAACATCGTCGGCCTCATCGTCGTGCTGACCACGGTGCCCTGGTGGGCGGCCATCCTGCGCATCCCGTTCTCGGTCATCGGTCCGGTCATCATCGTGATCTGCGCGATCGGCGCCTACACGGTGCACAGTTCGATCTTCGACGTGATCATGATGCTGGTGTTCGGCGTGTTCGGTTACCTGTTCAAGAAGCTGCGCTACCCGCTGGCCCCGCTGGTGCTCGCGCTGGTGCTGGGTGACATGGCCGAATCGAGCTTCCGCCAGTCCATGCTGCTGTCGCAGGGCAGCCTGTCCATCTTCTGGGCGAATCCGCTGGTGGCGGGCCTGATGAGCCTGTCCTTCGTGATGCTGCTGTGGCCCATCGTGCCGGCGCTGAAGCACTACCTGCGCGGTCGCGACTGATCCGAAACACCGCCGCCCGCCGCACGACGGCGGCGCGGCACAGGCGGCGGAACGTCCTGACCGGGCGCTCCGCCGCGCTACATCGAAGGAGACGAAACAATGAAGATTGCAGTCGTTGGCGCCGGCGCCATCGGTGGCTACCTCGCGGTGAAGCTGTCCCGCGCGGGCAATGACGTGACCTGCATCGCGCGTGGCCCCAACCTCGCCGCCATCCAGGCCAAGGGCATGTCGCTCATTCTGGAAGACGGTACGGTCGAGGACGCGCCGAACATCCGCGGCGTGCAGAAGATGAGCGATGCCGGCGTGCAGGACGTCGTCCTGCTCACGCTGAAGGCGCACCAGGTGAAGGACGTGGCGGCCGACATGCGCGCGCTGTTCGGTCCGGACACCCTGGTGGTGACCATGCAGAACGGCATCCCCTGGTGGTATTTCCACAAGCTGGGCGGCGAGTACGAAGGTACGCCGGTCACCTCGGTCGACCCGGAAGGCATCGTTGCCGCCAATATCGAGGTCGAGCGTGTCATCGGCTCGGTCGTCTATCCGGCGTCCGAGCTGGTCGAGCCGGGCGTGATCAAGCTGATCGAGGGCAACCGCTTCACGCTGGGCGAACTCGACGGTTCGCGTTCGCCGCGCATCGAGGCGCTGTCGCAGGCCATGATCGCCGCCGGTTTCAAGTCGCCGGTGTCGAAGGACATCCGTTCCGAAATGTGGGTGAAGCTGTGGGGCAACCTCAGTTTCAACCCGATTTCGGCGCTGACCCACGCCACGCTGGAAGACATCTGCCGCTTCCCGCTTACCCGCGAACTGGCCGCCAACATGATGCGCGAAGCGCAGGCGGTCGGCGAGAAGCTGGGCGTCGAGTTCAAGATCGGTCTGGACAAGCGCATCGCCGGTGCTGAAGCGGTGGGGGCGCACAAGACCTCGATGCTGCAGGACGTCGAAGCCGGTCGCCCGCTGGAATTCGAGGCGCTGGTCGGTTCGGTGCGCGAACTGGGTCGCATCACCGGCATCCCGACGCCTAACATCGACGCGGTGTATGCGCTGGTGTCGCTGCTGGCGCGCACGCTGTCGGACAAGAAGGGCAAGCTGTCGATCGACGGCTGAGCACCGTCATCGACTGTGCGACACAGCGGGGCGCCTGCGGGCGCCCCGCTTGTTTTTGTGTTGAGATAGCGCCCCCTCGTTCTTTTTGCGGCGCACCACCATGTTCTTCCCCGACCTCGGATTCGTGCTCGCCTGTCTCGCGCTCGGGACGGTGGCCGGCTTCTTCGCCGGCATGCTGGGCATCGGCGGCGGCACCCTGCTGGTGCCGATACTGGTCATGCTGTTCGAGCAGATCCAGGTCACGCCCGACCACATCCTGCATCTGGCGCTGGGCACCTCGATGGCGGCCATCGTCGGCTCCTCCATCATCAGCCTGCGCACCCACCACGCGCACGGTGCGGTGGACTGGCCCACGGTGCGCAGCATGACGGTGGGCGTGCTGATCGGCACCGCGGCCGGCACCCATATCGCCCGGCTGGTATCGACCCAGACGCTGTCGCTGTTCTTCGCGGTGTTCGTCGTCTACGTGGCGCTGAACATGCTGATCGGCATCAAGCCCAAGCCTTCGCGCCAGCTGCCGGGCACCGGCGGGCTGATCGTCGCCGGCAGCGGCATCGGCATGGTGTCCGCGCTGGTGGCGGTGGGTGGCGGCGCGATGACCGTGCCCTTCCTGACCTGGTGCAACCGCGACATGCGCAACGCCATCGGTACGTCGGCCGCGCTCGGCCTGCCGATCGCGCTCGGCGGCACTGCCGGCTACATCTGGAACGGCCTGCACGCCGACCATCTGCCCGCCCAGGCGATCGGCTATGTGCACCTGCCGGCGCTGGTGGCCATCGTCGCGGCCAGCCTGCTCACCACGCCGATGGGCGCGCGCGCGGCGCACCGGGTGCCGGTGGCCACGCTCAAGCGCATCTTTTCCATCCTGCTGGTCGCGCTCGCCGCGCGCATGCTGTGGAAGCTGTGGGTGGCGGCCTGACCGCCCGCGCTCAGGGCGCGCGGTGTACTGCGGTGCCCAGCCGGTTCAGCAGCTGATCCTGATCCGCGGCGCGGGTGTCGGCGCTCATCGCGGTGAAGCTCACCGTCAGTTCGCCCACCTTGAGCATGCCCTGGCGCAGCCGGGTATAGGGATCAGGCGTCTGGCCGGCGGCGCCGTCGAAGTACAGACCGCCGGGCAGTTCGCGCAGCGGGCTTGCGCCGGCGCCGAGCGTTTCCGCGGTGCGCTGGACCCGGGAGCGGATTTCCGCCGGCGTCGACGGCGGCTTGCGGTCGGCCGCCTTCCATACCGGCGTCAGCACCCACTGCGCCAGACCGTCGGGTGCGGCCAGCGTGACCGTGGGCGGCATGCGCGGGTCATGACGGCGGATGTCCACCGCCCAGTCGTCTGGCACCGACAGTTCCAGCGCGCCGGCTTCGGCGCAGGGCACGCTCAGCGCCCGGTCGCCCGCTTCGGCACAGGTGCCGGCCACCATCATCGCCAGCCCGATCGCGAACAGCCGCAGCTGCATGGACACCTCCGTCAGAGCAGGAACAGGGTGGCCAGCCCGAGGAAGATGAAGAAGCCGCCGGAGTCGGTCACCGCGGTAATGAGCACCGAAGAGCCCACCGCCGGATCGCGTCCGTAGCGCGCCATCAGCATGGGCACCGATACACCGACAAAGGCGGCCAGCAGAAGGTTCAGCGTCATCGCGCCGGTCATCACCATGCCGAGCGCCCACGAGTCGTACAGCCAGCACGCAAGCAGGCCGAGCAGACCGCCCCACACGATGCCGTTGATCAGTGCCACGCCCATTTCCTTGCGGTAGAGCCGGCGTGCCGCCTCCGGCTGTATCTGGCCGAGCGCGATCGCGCGCACGATCATGGTGATGGTCTGGTTGCCGGAGTTGCCGCCGATGCCGGCCACGATGGGCATCAGCGCGGCCAGCGCCACCAGCTTTTCGATCGAGCCTTCGAAGGCACCGATCACGCGCGAGGCGAAGAAGGCGGTGACCAGATTGATCGCCAGCCAGGCCCAGCGGTTCTTCACCGAATCCATGATGGGCGCGAAGATGTCCTCCTCCTCGCGCAGACCGGCCTGGGCCAGCAGTTCCTCTTCCGACTGTTCGCGGATGAAGTCCATCACCTCATTCACGGTGAGCCGGCCGATCAGCTGGTCGTGGTGGTCGATCACCGGTGCAGACACCAGGTCGTAGCGCTCGAAAGCCTGGGCGGCGGATTCGGCGCTGTCATCGGCGTGCAGCACCAGCTGGTGATCCTGCATCACGCTGGCCACCTCGACCTCGACGTCGTTCACCAGCAGCGTGTTCAGCGACAGCGCACCGCGCAGCTTGTCGTCGCGATCGACCACGAAGATCTGGTCGGTGTGGTCCGGCAGTTCGTCGAAGCGGCGCAGGTAGCGCAGCACCACTTCCAGCGTCACGTCCTCGCGGACGGTCACCATGTCGAAATCCATCAGCGCGCCGACCGAATCCTCCGGGTAGGACATCGCCGCCCGCAGCTGTTCGCGCTCCTCGTGATCGAGCGAGCTGAACACGTCCTGCATGACTTCGGTCGGCAGGTCGGGCGCAAGGTCGGCCAGTTCGTCCGCGTCGAGCTGTTCGACCGCGGCCACCAGCTCCTTCGGCTCCATCGCGTCGATCAGCGATTCGCGGACCGCGTCCGACACTTCGAGCAGGATTTCGCCGTCGCGCTCGGCGCGCACCAGATCCCACACCAGCAGACGGTCGTCCGGCGGCAGCGCCTCCAGGATGTAGGCGATGTCGGCCGGGTGCATCGCATCGAGCTTCTTGGTCAGCTCGTTGTGATGCTGTTTCGCGATCAGGTTCTCGACCAGTTCGTGGCGCGGCATTTCCTGGCGGTGCACCAGGCTCTCCACCCGCTTCTGACGGTCGAGCAGCGTCCTCACCTCTTGCAGGCGCTGTTGCATCGCGTCGGAGTGCAGGATTTCGTCGGCGTCGGCCACGTGTCGCGGGTTCCGGGTCGGGCCTGCCAGGGTGGCGGGCGGGCAGCCGATTGTAGCCGGCCGACGTGACGGTCCCGAGGCTTTTTGCCGCGATGCGACAGTGTGTGACCGCTTTCAACGATAATCACGGACCGAATCCCTGTTGCCCCGTTTCATGAACGTTCTTTTCGAAGAGGACGGCCACTTCCGCGCCGGTTCCGTGATGACCGACAGCGTGTCCTCGCTGCAGGTCGAACTGCCCAGCGGCAAGCGCTCCAAGGTGAAGGCAGCCCATGTGCTGCTGCGCTTCACCAGCCCCGAACCGTCCGCGCTGCTGGCCGCCGCCGAAGCCCAGGCCGCCGAACTCGACGCGCCCTTCCTGTGGGAAGTGTGCGGCGATGACGAATTCGCCTTCGAAGAACTGGCCCGCGAGTACCACGGCGCCACGCCGACCGCGGTGCAGTCCACCGCCATCCTGCTGGGCCTGCATGCGGCGCCGGTGTATTTCCACCGCAAGGGCCGCGGCCGTTTCCGCAAGGCACCGCCGGACATCCTGAAGGCCGCGCTGGCTGGGCTGGAGAAGAAACGGCTGCAGCAGGAACAGATCGAGCACTGGAGCGCCGAGCTTCAGGCCGGCCGCACGCCGCCCGAAATCGCCGCCTGCGCGACGCAGATCCTGTACAAGCCGGACCGCAACCGGCTGGAAACCAAGGCGGTCGAGGCGGCCGCCGTGGCCGCCGGCCTGTCGGTGGTCGGCATCATGGCCCGGGCGGGCGCTTTCGCGTCCAGCCACGAATATCACCTCGGCCGCTTCCTGTTCGAGTACTTCCCGAAGGGCACCGACTTCCCGACCCACGAAGTGCCGCCGGTCGGCGAATTGCCGGACGCCGGCGTGCGCGCCTTCTCGATCGACGACGCCACCACCACCGAAATCGACGACGCCTTCTCGGTGCGCCCGAAAGAGGGCGGCGGCTGGCGCATCGGCATCCACATCGCCGCGCCTTCGCTGGCCATCCAGCCGGGCACGCCGCTGGCCGACATCGCCCGCGCGCGGCTGTCCACCGTCTATTTCCCGGGCCGCAAGATCACCATGCTGCCGGACGAGGCGGTCGAGGCCTATACGCTGGCGGAAGGCCGCGACTGCCCGGCGCTGTCGCTCTACCTCGACGTCGAGACCGATCTGCGCATCACCGCCAAGGAAACCCGCATCGACCGCGTCGCGGTGGTCGCCAATCTGCGTCACCACGCGATCGAGCCGCTGTTCAACGACGACACCCTGGCCGCCGGCGACCTGCCGGACTTCGAGTGGCGCGACGAACTGCTGCTGCTGTGGCGTCTGGCCGAAGTGCTGGAGGCCGGCCGCGGCAAGCCGTCCGCCAACAGCGGCCAGATGGATTTCAACTTCTATGTCGACTGGGAACAGGCGACCGAAGACGGCGAAGGCCGCGTCGACATCCTGCGCCGTGCCCGTGGCAGTCCGCTGGACAAGCTGGTGGCCGAGCTGATGATCGTCGCCAACAACACCTGGGGCGCGAATCTGCGCGACGCCGGCATTCCGGCGCTGTACCGCGCCCAGGGCGCCGGCAAGGTGCGCATGACCACGGTCGCCGCGCCGCACGAAGGTCTGGGCGTCGACTGCTATGCCTGGTCGACCTCGCCGCTGCGCCGCTACGTCGATCTGGTGAACCAGTGGCAGATGATCACGCTGCTGCGCGGCGAGCCGCCGGTATTCCCGCCGAAGTCGGAGGCGCTGCTGTCGGCGCTGCGCGATTTCGAGCTGGTGTATGCCGCCTACGCCGATTTCCAGCGCTCGATGGAGCGCTACTGGTGCCTGCGCTGGCTGCGTCAGCGCGCCGCGGCCGGCGACACCTCGCCGCTGTCGGCCATCGTGCTGCGCGAGTCACTCATCCGTCTCGAGCAGATTCCGCTGGTGCTGCGCTGCCCCAGCCTGCCTGCGCGCGATCCGCGTTCGCGGGTCGAGGTCGAGGTGGAACAGATCGATCTGCTGGGCAACGACGCGCGCGCGCGCTGGGTGGGCGATCTGGCCGCACTCGCCGGCGCGGCCGCGGTGTCGGAAGAGGAACTGGCGGAAGAGATCGCCGAAGCCGAACTGCCGCCGGACACGCCGCCCGCCGAGGCACCGCTGCCTGAAGTGACGCCCGCTGCGCCGGAGAGCGGCGAGGCGGACTGAGACCTGCGGGTATTCCTCAAGCCGCCCGGTCGAGCAACCGCCGTCTCCAGCCGATCACGCCGAGCCCCGCTGCAAGCAGGAGGGGCGACGCCGGCTCCGGTACCTCGGCAACGTGAATGGACAGCGTCAGTGCGGTGCTGTCGATGCTGAATATCGCCGAGGCATCGTTGCCCGGGTCGAACGACAGCTGAAGACCGGTGATACTGAGGTGCCTGAAGCGCTGAATCAGGAAGAGGTCGGTCTCCAGACTGAAGAAGCCGGCGCGGAGACCCGCATTGCTGATGACCGTGGTTTTCGTGAGCGCATGGTCGATGGCACCGATTACCCGGCCGTCTGCGACCAGCCAGCCCTGCAGCGATGCCCGGCTGAGCGCGTTTCCGGTTTCAGAGAAGACGAGGTCGTCCACGCTGATGGCCACCGCAGCGGCCAGTGGCAGGTCACGCCTTGGCGACACTTCAAAGGACGGCAGCGGATGCAAACGTGGCTCACCATTGGCCTGGATCTCATGGCTGAACAGAACGCCGGGGCCGCGCTCGGTGGCGATGGGCACGTAGGAAAGGAAGTGTCCGGGGACTGACACCACATAGTCCGGATACTCGGCGCGGAAACTCCAGCTTGTATCGTCAGCCTGTGCCGACGCCCAGGCGATGGACAGCAGGAGGGCGACAACAAGTCGGCGGGCATGGCGAGCTGACATCTGTGGCGCTCTGCGAAGACGATGTGCGCACGATGCCGATCGAATGTTGCGAAGCTGTTTCGACGCCTGCCGTCGCGGAAAAGACTGTTCAACACCGGCTTGATCGAAGCCATGCCCGGGTGCCGAACGGGCGGGCAACCGGTGTCGCCCGTTCAGCGCCCGATTCAAGCCTGATCACCGGCCATTCAGCCCGAAAGCAGCGAGCCGGAGGGAGACTGAGGCGGGTGACGGAAAGAAAAAAGCCGGCTCGCGCCGGCTTTTTTCATGGTGCGTACTGCAGTCAGCGCGGCAGACGGCGACGGGCCACCAGCGACACGATGCCCAGACCGGCCAGCAGCATGGCGTAGGTGTCGGCTTCCGGCACCGGCGCGGCGACGAAGCCGATGCGCAGTTCGCCCTGGTCGTTGCCTGACACCACGGCGGTCGAACTGGCGCTCAGCGTGAGGGTCAGGTTGGACACCACCAGTGACGAGAAGCTGCCGAAATCCTGAGTGCCGCCGAGGCTGTAGTAGCCGCTGCGGATGCTCGGGAGGCTGAGCTGGGTGGTGCGGTTCAGCAGTTCGGAGAAGGGGATGAGCGGGCTGCCGTTGATCGACACGGTGCCGCTGATCCAGGCGCCGGATTCACCGGAGCCGAACTCGGAGAAGGACAGGTTGCCGATGAAACCGGTCAGCGCGCCGCTCAGCGTGTAGCCCGGGTTGGCGACCACGGTGAAGCTGGGCAGCACGAAATCGGTGGTGGCGTCATTCACCACCAGCGAATCGACCAGCTTCCAGCCGAAGCCGACCGTGTTGCCACCGCCGCTGGAACTGAAGCTGATGCCGCCGAGCGCGCTGGCATCGTCATAGGTGACCGAGTAGCTGCCGAAATCTGCGGTCTGGAAGGCGGCGGAGGCCGGCAGGGCGAAGGCGCCCAGTACGGCGGCGAACGCGAGAGCTTTCATCGGACATCCTCGTCTGAAAATGGAAACTTCACTCACGTGCAATAAACATGCCGTATCCGTACGTCCGCGTGTGCGCGGGCTTTGCGGGCGATCGCCCTGCGCGCGCAGGGTGTGCTGTCAAGAAATTCGACAGTGCGCTTGAGCTGGATCGGGTCAGGCCCGCCGGCGGGTCGCCGCGACCGTGGCGGCCGCGACGTCGCTGCGGCGGCGGCCCGGCTGTGGCCGTCGGCGCCAGATGCGCAGGAAGGAGCGCACCTTCTGCCGCGGCGTCAGCGCGTCGTCGGACACCGCGTCCATGAATTCGGACAGCGCGCTCGATTTCTTCAGCGTGTAGAAGGTGAGCAGCAGCGTGGGCACCGCCACCGCCAGGACGGCGCCGATCTTGCCCGCGAGCGTGGCCGGCGGGCCGTCGAAAATGTTCATGCCGAGGAAACCGGTGACGATGGTGCCGACCAGACCGAAGATGGTCACCACGGTCAGACGCAGCAGCGTTTCGTTCTGGCGGCGGCTGTCGTCCGCTTCCAGGTAGTTGTCCATGTCGAGTATTTCGGCGCGCAGTTCGTTGTACAGCGTCTCGTTGCCGAGATTGCGGCTCCACATGTCGAACAGGTCCTTGGCCATCGACTGTTTCGACACCTCGCCGAACCAGTAGCGGTGGTTGAAGCGCAGGAAGATTTCCATCGTCGCGCGGATGCTGCGCTTGAAGCGGCGGCGCGAATCGACTTCGTCCGCATCGAGCAGGCTCACCGCCACCACCAGCCGGTCCATCAGCATGAGCAGCGAGGCGCGGTGGAAGTGGGCGATCAGGCCGATCAGGAAATACTGGTGACGGAACTCGGCGAGCAGGCCGTTCTGCGGATCGGAATAGCCGGCCAGCCCGTGCTTGCCCACCATCACCATGTTCGGGCCGGTGCAGATGACCCGTGTGCTGGCGTTGTCGCTGCGCCGCTCCGGCCCCCAGAAACGGTCGTAGCAGGCGGTGCGCTCGAAGTCCGACATGACCGCCTCGGAATAGGGCAGCGGTCGCCCGTCGTCCGGCTGCGTGGCCTGGCCCAGGCGGACGAAGTCCTCGCGTGTCAGCGCGAACGGGTCGTCGAAGGCGAGGAAGGTCATCTTGGGCTGGCGGTGATATTCCAGCTGCCGGTAGCGGATGTCGCCGGGCGCTTCCGAGTGGTGCTGCACCATCGGATGGAGCAGGTATTCCCAGTGCCGGCCGATGGCCGAGGCGCGGTGTTCCCACACATGGCGCAGATAGCGCTCGCGCTCGTTGTAGTCGGATTCGGCCAGCACCCGGCCGTCGCGGTCCAGCCACTGCACGCTGCGCATGCACTGCGCGGCCCGGCCGTCCTCGCCCCACTTGGCCGGGAAGGCGCGGCCAAAGCGGAACATCAGTTCCTGCACCCGGGTCAGCGGCAGGTCGTCGGCATACACCTCGAGCGCCAGCAGCACCACGTCCACGTCATAGAAGAAGTAGAGGTCGAGGTGCTGCACCTTCAGATCCAGCTCGCTGCCGTCCTCGCAGCCCAGGCGCACGCGGTCGATGTCGTGCCGGCGGAACACCCGGATCGGCGATTCGCCATAGCCGCGCAGGCTGCTGCTGGAGCGGCCCTGTCCGTACAGGAAGCGCTGCACGTGCGGCAGGAAGGTGACGAATTCGCGGTAGTGGCGCTCGTGGAAGTCGGCTGGCGAGCCGGTGAATTCGTCGCGCTGTTCGCGCCACGGATTGTTTTCGGTGATCGCGGCCAGCGCTTCCGAGTGGCGCTGCACCTGTTCACCCGAGCGCAGCGGCATCAGCCGCAGCGGCCACAGCAGGATCTGGCGGAAATGGCGGGCGACGGGCGATGGTGCGGTCATCGGCAAGCGGCGGCAGGCCGCGGGCGAGGGGGATGCGCGAGTTTAGCGCAGCGGCCGGCGCTGTTCCGGCGGCACCGCGCGCCTGTCCTTCACGATGGTGAGCGGCACGCCCATGCGTTCGACCCGACCGATCTCCTGGCCCGCAAGCACCTCGTCGCAGGCCATGTGGGTGGTCGACATGAAGAAGTCGGCGCGCACCCAGTCCTTGGTCACCTGGTAGCGGTCGGCCGGCAGCCAGGCCTGTGCCTGCACCGACTCGGCGCATACCGCCACCTGCCATGGTTCGGCCGGAGCCGGTTCCGCATCCAGCCGCGCGCGCAGCAGGCCGGCCGCCTCGCGCACGCCGTCCGACCAGTAGTCGGTTTCCCAGCGCCCGGGGGCGCCGGCGAAGCCGCCGGCCAGTCGGTTGTAGTTCACGTAGTGATAGGGCGCCAGCCGCACCATGTCGATCAGCGGCAGCGCCACGCCCACCGCGCACAGCGCGGCGAAGGCGGCGGCCGGCAGCGGCCGGCCCCGCAGCGCGCGTGCGCTGGCGACCAGACCACCGGCGGCGATCAGCGCCAGCGGCGGCAGCAGGAAGGTGAAGTGGCGCACGCCGTTGTACAGCGCCGGGCGGGTGGCGATGGCCAGCAGCAGCGGCAGACCGGCGGCCAGCAGCACCGGCAGCCAGTGCATCCACCGTATGCGGCGTGCACCGGCAATGCCGGCGCCGGCGGCCAGCAGCAGCCCGGCCAGCGTCAGCTCGGGCTGGCGCGCCGCGAGATAGAGCGGCAGGTAGTGGCGCGGCACTTCGCCGATCTTCATCTGTACGCCGTCGAGCACGGTGAACAGTTCGAACGTGAAGTGCGAGAAGGTGGTGAGCGCGCTGAACAGATTGCCCGGCGCCTGCACCGACCACGGCCAGAACACGCCCATCAGCACCACCGCCACCGGCACCGCCGGCAGCAGTGCGCGCAGCGAAGCGAAGAAGTGGGCCGCGCGCGCGCGCAGGTCGCCGGCGGACAGCGCGCTCGCCGCCAGCACGGTCAGCCCCAGCGTCATCACCGCGAACACCGCGCCCACCCTCAGGCCGAAGGCGCAGCCGATGGCCGCACCCAGCTGCAGCACCTGCGACAGCGGTGGCCGGGGCAGCACGGGCACCAGGCGCACGATGCAGAAGGTGGCCCAGGCCATGCAGGCGGCGAACGGAATGTCCTTGGTATGGGTGAACAGCGCGCCGCTCCATGCGCCGGTGATCATCAGCAGCACGACCGCGGTCAGCCCGTGCGTGGCGCCGCCGAGCAGACGGCCGGTGCGATGCACCGCGTACAGACCGCCCAGGCCGAACAGCGCGGTCAGCAGGTGGCGCAGGTCCCACACATTCATCGCCGGCAGCAGGCGTTCGGCCAGCGCCGCGATCAGGTCGAACAGACCGCCGTACAGATAGAGGTTCTTGTACTGGAAGGCCGACAGGTCGGTCAGGCCGGAGGCGTAGTAGTCGAGCAGCAGGCGGCCATAGACGTGCTGCACCTCTTCGTCATTGCTCAGGCCGTGCTGGCCGAAACCGTGCAGCACGTAGAGGACGAGGGCGATGGACAGCAGGGCGGGGGCGAAGCGGCGAAAAGCGGCTGGAATCACGGAGAGGGGGTGGAAGAAGTGAGCGTTTGCTCAACGCATGACACCGCCCGGCGCTGACAGCCGCACAAAAGAAAACGCCCCGCGCGGGCGGGG
This sequence comes from Methyloversatilis universalis FAM5, assembly GCF_000214035.2. Classification (GTDB taxonomy): domain Bacteria; phylum Pseudomonadota; class Gammaproteobacteria; order Burkholderiales; family Rhodocyclaceae; genus Methyloversatilis; species Methyloversatilis universalis. The sequence goes on from NZ_AFHG01000048.1 coordinate 176,915, forward strand.
CGTCGTGCGGACCGGGCCCGGAATCAGGCGCGGCGGCGTGCGATCAGGCCGAGCACGCCCAGTCCGGCGGCGAACATGGCCCAGCCGCCGGGTTCCGGCACCGGCATGGCCGGCGCGATCGGCGGCAGCGCGCTGCCGGTGTAGAGCACCGCGTGCGACAGGTTCTGCGCGATGCCGCGCACATTGGTCGCGACACCGGCGGTGGTATTGAAGCTGAGGCTGCTGACCGGCGAGGCGCTGTCGAAGAAGTAGTAGCTGTACTGGTTGGCCGCCTTCAGGCCGATCACGAAACGGCCGCTGACTGCGCTGTCGAAGCTCAGCGTGCCGCTGGTGGCGCCGTTCGGTGCCGAAGAGAACGGGCCGAAGTTGCTGCCGTTGCTGGCGCCCAGATAGCTCCAGCTGCCGCCGAACAGGCTGGCCAGCGCGTCCAGTTCGGCCACCTTGCCATTCAGGTTGCCGGAGTAGGCGCCGGAGCAGCTGCTGGCGGCCACCGACGAGAAGGTGGTGGCGCCGCAGGATTCGGCGTGCGCGCCGTGCATGGCGAAGGTGGCGATCAGCGGCAGTGCGAGGCGGGCGAACAGCTTGGTCATGCGGTGACTCCGATGCGTGGATGGGTCTGCGCGGCGGCTGCCGTGCGATGGGTTCCATGCTACGGAGATGGGCGGCGGACCGCCGGTAATCGGTCACGCCCGGGCCGGGTGATTCGTTACGTTTTGCGTCGCAGCACCCGGCAAAGCCGCGCCAGCCGGTCGGATGCGGAACTGCGTCACGATCCGGCCGGTGGCCGTGCCAGCGAACCGGGCCGGGTGCCGGTGGCTGCCATCAGGCCGGGCAGGTGGTCCATCAGCACGCCGTACTCGCGTACCCGCGCCGGGCCGATCGGGTCGCCGGACAGCGCGCCGGTCGCCGGATGCACCATCAGAGCATGGCCGTCGGCAGCGCGCGCGAGCCAGTCGCCCAGCCGGCGCCGGTAGCCTTCGGCGTCGCCGTCGAAGCCGTAGGCACCGAGCAGGCGCGGCATGCAGTCCATGCCGGCGGCGGTGGCCAGCCGTTCCAGTTCGTCGGCACCGAGTGCGGCGATGAACAGCGCCTTCGCGCCGTCGCCGACGCGGGCGCCACTGATGCGCAGCCAGGGCAGCCGGCCGGCGTAGCGCTCTGCCAGCACCTCGACCAGTGCCTCGCGCACCTGCGGCAGCTGGTGCACGTGCTGGTGACCGTCCACATAGTCCGGCGCGTGGCCGGTGGCGTCTTCGAACAGCATGCACTGGGCAGTGATTTCCGCGCGCAGTGCGGCCGGGTCCAGCCGCCGCATCAGGCTGGCGGCGATGAGCGGCCACAGGCCGCGGCGCTGCGGACTGAATTCGGTCAGGTCGAGGTGCAGACCCCAGCCGCAGACGCCGCGACTGTCCTGCGACAGCCCGTCCTCCGCATCGCCGCCGGGCGTGGCTGGCGGCGGGGGAATCCGCGCCGCTGCCGCACGCCAGCCGGGCGCGCGCGTCATGCAGCCGGCGCCGGCCAGCCGGCCGGCTTCGGCCAGCGCCAGAATGCCGTCATCGACCGCGGCGTTGAAGCCGTAGTCGTCTGCGGTCACGAACACCGTCCTCATGCCGGCGGTTGGGCGAACGCCCAGTAGCGGCCGAGCAGCCAGGTGCTCAGCGCGACGAATACCAGCACGATGCCCAGCGCCAGCCACAGCGGCAGCGGCGTGTACTCGAGCAGTGCCGCCAGCATGATCTGGTTGCCCACGAAGGCGGTACCCGATACCGCCATCAGTTTCGGCAGCGCGGTGCGGTGCGGCGCCTTCGTGCCGGCGAACGACAGGTTGCGGTGGCCGAGATAGCTCACCGGAAAGGCGCACAGGAAACCGATCAGGTTGGACCAAGCGGGCGCGATGCTGGTGGCCCAGTCCACGCCCAGGGTCACGAAGTAATGGGTGGCGGCGGCGCAGCCGCCGACGATGAGGAAGAGCAGCACCGAAGCGCGCATCAGCCCTGCGCCTCCCGAACATCCGCCGCCGGCCGTGCCGGCGTCACCACTTCGGCCACCACATAGGGCGGCCGGCCCTTCACTTCCTCGTACACGCGGGCGAGGTATTCGCCGAGGATGCCGATGAACAGCAGCTGCACGCCGGAGAAGAACATGATGCTCACCACCACGGTCGGCCAGCCCGGCACGTCGATGCCGAGCAGCAGCTTCTCGATCACGATGAACAGGCCGTAGGCGAAGGCCAGCGTGGACAGTGCCAGCCCGGTCAGGCTGGCCAGCCGCAGCGGCAGCACCGAAAAGCTGGTGAGTCCGGTCCACGCCAGCCGCATCAGGTTGAAGCGGTTGAAGGTGGTGGTGCCGGCGGCGCGCGGCAGCGGGGTGTAGGGAATGCCGACCGAGCGGAAGCCCACCCAGGCGTACATGCCCTTCATGAAGCGCTGGCGCTCGGGCAGCGCAAGCAGGGCGTCGACCACCTTGCGGTCCATCAGCCGGAAGTCGCCGGCATTGGGCGGAATGTCGAGCCGGCCGCCGAGATTCATCAGCCGGTAGAAGAGGCGCGACCCCACTTCGTTGAGCAGGCCCTGCTGCGCGCGGTCGTCGCGTACCGCATAGACCATGTCCCAGCCTTCGCGCCACAGCGCCAGCATGCGGCCGATCAGGTCGGCCGAGTGCTGGCCGTCGGCGTCCATGCACACCACCACGTCGCCGCGCGCGTGCTGCAGGCCGGCGGAAATCGCCGCCTCCTTGCCGAAATTGCGCGAGAAGCGCACCAGCGTGACCGGCAGCCGGGCGGCGCAGGCGGCGGCGATGCGCGCGGTGTCGTCGCGGCTGCCGTCGTCGACCACCACGATTTCGTAATGCGGCACCAGGGCGGCGAGCTGGCCGGCGATCATGTCCAGCGTGCCAGCCAGCGCACCGGCTTCGTTGTAGGCGGGTACCACCACGCTGAACAGCGCGGGCGGGGCGGCGCGCCGGGCGTCGGGTGGCGGAGGGGCTGCGGTGACGGGTGCGGCGGACGAAGGTGCGGACACGGTGGCGGAGCGGCGGTTCGGGAATCCGCCGGCAGTTTAACCGCCCCTCGCTCAGTCCCGGTTTTTCAGCGCTTCGGCGGCGCGGGTGAAGTGCTGCATCAGGCGCACGCCGACATCGGTCGGAATGCCGGTGGCTTCGATCGCATGCACCATGCAGCGCAGCCAGGACACCACTTCGGCCTGCCCGATCGCGACGTGGGCGTGCATCTGCCGCAGGTTGGAGTGGCCCATGCGCTCGGCGTAATAGCGGGGGCCGCCGAGAAAGCCGCACAGGAACTCGAACTGCGCCTCGCGCAGGTGGGCCACGCCGAAGCCTTCCAGGTGCAGCTTGTGCACCGGCTCGCCGTCCGGGTGGGTTTCGACGATGTCGTAGAAGGCATTCACCAGCCGGCGCAGCGGCTCTTCTCCACCGATCTGCTGGAACATGCTGGCGGGTTTGATGGCGGGCGCGTTCATCGTGTCGTACTCGATCAGTCGGTGCTGCTCAGTCCGTGAAAGGCGGGCGTGGGGGCCGCGTGCGTGCGGTGCGCAGGGAGGGGCCCTCGGGGCTCACATCCCTCAGGCAGGCCTGCGCGTCGGTGCGAAGTTCGGTTTGCAGTCTTCCCCTGCACCGGGCCGTCGCCGCGCGGCGCCCACGACGCAAGAATCCGCCCGCGGGCGGCCGCGCACAATACCGCATTGGGGGTAGCCGGCCGGTCCGATGGAACTATGCGGAAGCCGGTACTGCGGCCGGACGCGCGTCGTCGGCGAGCAGCCGTCCGGCGTCCAGCGTGAGCACGCGGCTGACGCGCTCGAAGGCGCGCGGCCGGTGCGCGATCAGGATGACGGTGCGGCCCGGCGCGTGCTCGGTCATCAGCGCGTCGATCACGCGCGCCTCGGTGTCGGCGTCGAGCGCCGAGGTGGCTTCGTCCAGCAGCAGGATGGGCGCGTTGCGCAGCACCGCACGCGCGATGCCGACGCGCTGGCGCTGGCCGCCGGACAGGCTGTGACCGCGCTCGCCGACCGGGCTGTCCAGCCCCTCCGGCAGCAGCGCGATCACGTCCTCGAGCTGGGCGATGCGGCAGGCGGCCAGCACATCGACCTCGCTCACTTCGCGGCCCAGCGTCAGGTTCTCGCGCAGCGACAGGCTGAACAGTTCGGTTTCCTGCGGCACCACCGCTACGTGATGCAGCAGCGCCTCGTGCCGGATGTCGGCCAGCGGCACGCTGCTGGTGCCTTCATCGACCGACAGCCGGCCGGATTCCGGCGCGTACAGCGCCAGCAGCAGCTTCACCAGCGTGCTCTTGCCGGAGCCTGAGCGGCCGGCGATGCCTACGTGCTCGCCGCGCGCGATGTCCATGTCCAGCGGGCCGAGCACCCGCCGGCCGTCGTGCGCGAAGGTGAGCGCGCGCGCCGAAATGCGCTGCCAGCCGGCCGGCCAGTCCTGCGTGCCCTGCGGGCCGGGCGGCGCGTCGAACAGCGGCATCATGCGGCCGAGGTTGGAGGTGCGCTCGATCATGGTCTGCACGCGGTCGGTCATGTCCATCGACGCCTCGCGCAGCGTGTTGAAGTAGGCGCTGTAGGTGAGCACCAGGCCGACCGAAAGCCCGCCTTCCATCACGCCCCAGGCCACGCCGTAGATGTACAGCGCCCAGGCCGCCGCGGTGTGCAGCTGGAACAGCATCCACTTGGTGTTGGTGAGCCGCAGCCGGCGGTAGGCGAAATCGCGCGCCGCCCGCTCGCGCTCGGCCACCCGCGCGCTCATGTCGGCCGCGGCGTTCATCGCCTTCACCGACAGGATGTTGGCCGCGCTCTCGACGAAGCTGCCGCTCGCGTTTTCCATCGACGCGTTGATCTGGTCGGACAGCCGCGCGATGCGACGGTAGAAGTACCACTCGATGAAACCGAGCACGCCGCAGTAGTAGAGGAAGAACAGCACCGTCGCCGGGTGCAGCAGCATGCAGGCGATCAGCGCGCCGAAGAAGGCGCCGCTGGCGGTGAGCAGCGCATTGACCAGATCGCTGGTCCAGTCGCGCACCGCGTCTGCTCCGGTGATCACCCTCTGCGCCTTGTTGCCGGTGCTTTCCTTCTGGTGCCAGGCCAGCGAGAAATCCAGCAGCCGCTCGAAACCCCACACCTTGGCGCGCATGCGCGCGTCGATCGCCATGCGCCCGATCACCCGCTTGGTCGACAGCCGCACCAGCGCCACGCAGGCATGCGCCACGCCCAGCGTGCCCACCAGCGCATACAGCGGCGTCAGGCTGTCACCGCGCTGCCAGCCGAGCAGGAAATCCGCCACCCGCCCGATCAGGTAGGGCGGCAGCATCGGATAGAACTGCACCACGCCCAGCACGCACACGAAAAACAGATAGCGCCGCCGGTCGCGGTCCAGAAAGAACGCGATCGCGCGGGGTACGTCGGTCAGGCGGAAAACGGGCGGGGCGGACATGGCGGTGCGGCTGGGGCGAGCCGCCCATTATCGCGGGTCGGCGCGGCGCTGGCTCGTACGAAAGGTCGATAGCCGTGTAACAGCGCAGATGAGAGGCTTGGATAAATCGGCGCAGCCATCAATGCCTTGAATTCACGAGTGAATCGTCTGCATGGTTCGCTGGAATATCACGCAGTGTTCTGATATATCACGCAAATGTGATTTATGCATCACGTTATGCATCACTATTAGCCTAGGTTGAACAATGGCCCACTTTCTTCGAGATCAGCAGATTGCGAATGTTTCCATTAGTGAGGAAAACCTGACCCAACTATCGGCGCTTTTTTCAGAACGACTTGGAACGATTAACGCCTCCCTCGCTGAAGAAGATTTAGCTAACAAGGGAGCGATTCTTACTTACATCATTCGATTCGATAACAAGGGTTATCGCGTTTTCTCAGTTGACGACTTGCTTAAGTATTACCGTTTAGCTAAGTCAGTGGAGCGCGTCTTGTTTACTGTTGAAACAGTTGAGAGCCTTCGCTCAAATCGAGCTATCGGCACGGTGTTGGAATTGCGCCTCGACGAAAAAGATCCAAACTCTTCCTTCCTAACCGTCACCGCAGATGATAAGGATTGGGTTGATGCCTCATTTGCTGCCGTTCAGGAGGGCCTAGCCAAATACAAGACTCGGAACCGCTGGGCTCGCTCGGCATGGACCGCGTTCGGAGTCCAATTGGTAGGGGTTACCTTGGGTTTTCTACTGAGTCTGTGGGCAGCAACCAAAATTGCTCCAAAACTCGCAATCGAGAATGCATTCGTCTTTGCCTTCTTATTTGTTCTGCTCATCTTCTCTAACACTTGGACCTATCTTAATCAGCTACTTCTCCGCCTGTTGAATACAGCATTCCCAAACATCAAGTTTCTACGTCGCGACAAAGAGCGGCTGCATTGGCTACTGCAGGCCGTCGTTGGTGGCATTGTCGGGGCAGCAGTTCTTTACGCAATTGGACAGGCTGCCGCGTTTCTATTGGACTTGCTTGCCAACTTGGTCAGCAAGAATGCATAACCCTGCGGTCAACCGGACCTGCGCGAAAAGCCGCGCAGTCCGGTTACCTTGAACGTTGAGGCTGTAGAAAAACCTCTCCCGCCCCACCGCCGTCTACATGCCGTCGTTATGATTGCGCATCGCCTCTCCGGAGCCCTGCGATGCCGCGATTCAAGACGCCCGACTACGGCCTGAAGCTCATCCCGGTCGATTTCGCGCAGCAGGTGCTGCCCGGCACCTTCGAGTTCGCGCTTTGCCACCTGGTCGACAACGACCTCGATCTTTCCGCGCTCCGCGCCCGCTATGCCAACGACGCCGGTGGTGCCCCGGCCTTCGATCCGGCGGTGCTGCTCAAGATCGTGTTGCTCGGCTACTCGCGCGGGCTGATCGGTTCGCGCGCCATCGCTACCGCCTGCCGCCACAACGTGCTGTTCATGGCCGTCTCCGGCGACAGCGCGCCGCACTTCACGACGGTCGCCCACTTCATCAGCCATCTGGGCGATGAGGCCCGCGCGCTCTTCACCCAGGTGCTGCTGGTGTGCGACCGCCAGGGGTTGATCGGGCGAGAGCTCTTCGCCATCGACGGCGTGAAGCTGCCGTCGAATGCCTCCAAAGCGAAGAGCGGCACGCGGGCCGACTTCGAGCGTGAGGCCGCGAAGATGGAGGCGGCCGTGCAGCGCATGATCACCGAGCAGAAGGCCCGCGATGCCGCCGGCTGCGACCACGAGGCCGCCCGCGCACAGCGCACCCGCGAACGTCTGAGCCGCGAGGCGGCGAAGATCCGCGACTGGCTGGCGCGTAACCCGCAGGACAGGCAGGGCGCCAGGGGCGCGGTGCGCCTGTCGAATCGCACCGACAACGACTCGGCCAAGATGGCCACCGCCAAGGGCGTGGTCCAGGGCTATACCGGGGTGGCCACGGTCGATGCCGCCCACCAGATCGTGGTCGATGCGCAGGCGCACGGCACCGGGTCGGAACAGGAACTGCTGCTGCCGGTGATCGACGCCAGCAGCGCACAGCGCAGGCCCGACACCGCGATCTGCGCGGATGCGGGCTATCACTCCGAGAAGAACCTCGCCGGACTGGAGCGCCGGAACGTTCCCGCCTGGGTGTGCGACAACGGCTACCGGCAGCGCGACCCGAGATACGCCGAGCAGGCCAGGCACAAAGCGAAACCTGACGCGCTGTGGGACAAGAGCGAGAAGGC
>NZ_AFHG01000047.1 GCF_000214035.2 Methyloversatilis universalis FAM5
CGATATCGCCTGACCACCGCCCGGATCGCGGCGAGGCGCCGCTCCCACGGCACACGCTTCAATCCTGCGCCTCAGCATCAGGACAAGGCTCCGTCTCAGGGGCGCTGCGCCCCCTGCCGCGCGCACCGCGAAGAGCGCGCCGGTCTCCGGTGGGAGCGGCGCCCCCGCCGCGATACGGCCGTAGATCGACCGACATCGCCTGACCACCGCCCTGATCGCGGCGAGGCGCCGCTCCCACGGCACACGCTTCAATCCTGCGCGTCAGCGTAAGACCGGAGCCCGCTTCAGTGAGTGCGGCGCCCCCTGCCGCGCGAACCGCGACGAGCGCACCGGTTTCCGGTGGGAGCGGCGCCCCCGCCGCGATACGGCCGCAGATCGACCGACATCGCCTGACCACCGCCCGGATCGCGGCGAGGCGCCGCTCCCACGGCACATGCTTCAATCCTGCGCATCAGCATCAGGACAAGGCCCGTTTCAGGAGCGCTGCGCCCCCTGCCGCGCGAACCGCGAAGAGCGCGCCGGTCTCCAGTGGGAGCGGCGCCCTCGCCGCGATGCGGCCGCAGATCGACCGACATCGCCTGACCACTGC
>NZ_AFHG01000046.1 GCF_000214035.2 Methyloversatilis universalis FAM5
CGCGGCAGGGGGCGCAGCGCTCCTGAAACGGGCCTTGTCCTGATGCTGATGCGCAGGATTGAAGCATGTGCCGTGGGAGCGGCGCCTCGCCGCGATCCGGGCAGTGGTCAGGCGATGTCGGTCGATCTGCGGCCGCATCGCGGCGAGGGCGCCGCTCCCACTGGAGACCGGCGCGCTCTTCGCGGTTCGCGCGGCAGGGGGCGCAGCGCTCCTGAAACGGGCCTTGTCCTGATGCTGATGCGCAGGATTGAAGCATGTGCCGTGGGAGCGGCGCCTCGCCGCGATCCGGGCAGTGGTCAGGCGATGTCGGTCGATCTGCGGCCGCATCGCGGCGAGGGCGCCGCTCCCAC
>NZ_AFHG01000045.1 GCF_000214035.2 Methyloversatilis universalis FAM5
CGCAATGTCGATGCCGGCGAACACCCGGTCCAGCGAGGACAGCTCGGTCCGGTTGTACAGCCGCCGCAGCACGCAGTCGTTGAACATGCCGGCCAGCGGCTGGCCCGGCTTGTCCTTCATGAAGTCGCGGAAATCGCGCTCGGTGGTCGCCGCGAAAGGCGTGCGCCTGACCAGCACCAGCTCCTCGCCGGGCGCCACGTCGCAGTAGAAATCGACCTTGTCGCGTTCGAAATCCAGCGTGGCGACCGAACGCACGAACAGTTCACCGTTGACCCGGATGGCGAAGGAGTGGCTGTCCAGCTTGGCCGCCAGTTCGCCGCGCGCGCAGCCGAAGGTCTGGCACAGCGCATCGATCAGCGATACCGCCCGGCCGTCACGGTCAATCACCGAACTGACCTGCCGGCGTTCGACCGAAGCGCTGAAGATCTGGAAACGGGTGGGCGTCTCTTCGAAATTCTGGCTCTTGAACACGCCGAAACGCACGCCCGGCGCCATCTTCAGGAAGGTGACCAGGGCGTGGTTGTTGAGCCGCCGGCTGCCGTCGTGCAGCCAGGTGTCCTTGAAATCGAGCTTGCCGCCGGCCGAGCCGCCGACGAACAGACAGGGGAAGCGGCCGCTTTCGTACAGCGCTTCCATGAAGAAGGATTCAGAGTTCGACAGCCCGTCGAACAGCGCATAGGCAAAGGTGTCGCGGTGGTCGATGTCGATGTCCACCCGGGCGCCGCGGATGGCGTTCGCCAGCCGGTCTATCCGCTCGCGGTAGTCGAGCATGCGGCCGGACTGGCGCAGGTCTTCGCTGGACAGCGGAATTGCCACGGTCTGCGCGGCCGCGATGACCGAACGGTCGAACAGTTGCAGCACCACGCTGTCCCGTCCGTCCTGCGCCTCGCAGTAGAGCGGTGCGCCGGCGGCGCCGCACAGTTCGCCCGCGGTCGTACCCAGCGCCATCGCCACACCGGGAAAGCGGGCGCGCAGCGCACGCGCGACCGTCTCGATATCGGTATCCGGCGCGACATAGCCGCCGATGAAAGCCGGCTGGCAGCGTATCGAAGCCAGCTTTCCGTCGAGTTCAGCGCACCGCGCCCGCAGCGTGACGATACCTGGATGTGTCGCAGCGCTGCGACGGCCGAACAGTTTCATGGCTTCCCCTCCCGAAATCCCGGATTACTGCATCTGTCGTGTCATGCGGATCAGGCGCCGCATTGACCGGGCTTACGGGTAAAGGCCGGGCGACTTTATGGAGTCAGTGGACGATTTTTCATCCGCTGTTCAGGGAATGGACACTTTTTCCCCAATGAACACATGCACTTAGCGCAGATGAACATGCTGCTCCGCAGCATGCACCCAGGGCAGGTCCCTGTTGGCCCCGGCTTCCAGCACCCGGTCGGCCAGCGCGTTCGCACTGTCGAAGGCGTCCTCGATGCGCTCGCCCAGGCAGCCGTCCGAGGCATACCCCACCCGCGCATCGGCGTCCCACAGACAGGGCTGGCCGAGCGCGTCGACCACCCGCGCGTACCGCCAGCGGTGGGCGCAACGCTGCACCGGCACCACCGCCCGGCCCACCGCCGCGGCAAAAGCCTCGGTCAGCAGCGCCTCGATCTGTTCCGGCTCGCACTCCAGGTGCTGCCGCGACCAGAGCGGATCGGCATGCACCACCCAGCACTCGCGCGATGCATCGCGCTGGGGCTTGCCGCTGTCGCGCGCGGCCCAGTTCAGTGCGCCGCCGGCTGGAAAGCGCAGGCAGTCCGCGACGTCGAGACGCTCGGACAGCGACAGCATGAGCGTCCAGCACGGGGCGTAGCGGATCTGCCGCATCGCATCGATGAACCGGGCCAGTCCGGCACCGGTGCTGCGCTCGAACAGCGTCACCGCCTGCGGCGCGGGAAGCGTCACCAGCACCGCGTCGAAACAGTCGGGCAGCGTGCCGCTTTCCTCGGCCAGCCACCAGCCGAAGCGGTCGGCGCCGAGCGTGTGGATCAGCGTCTGCGCGCTGAATTCCGCGCCCCAGAGCATGCGGGGCGCCAGCGCGTTCATGCCGGGCACCGCCACCCAGCGCTCGCTGTCGCCGACCGCGGCCTGCGGCCAGCGCGCCAGCACGCCGGCCTGCTGCCATTCAGGCAGCCGTGCCCGCATCGCGTCGCCGCGCACCGACATGAACTGCGCACCGTGGTCGAAGCGCAGGCGCCCTGCCACCCGGGTCGCCATGCGCCCGCCGGCCGCCCGCCCCTTGTCGAATACGTGAACCCGCCGGCCGGCGTCGACCAGCCGGCGGGCCAGCGTACAGCCCGCCATGCCGGCGCCAATCACTGCAATGTTGTGCATCCGTGCTGTCCTTCTTTTTTATGGTGCTCCGCGTGAGCGTGCGTGCCGGATCATGCAAGGTCTGTGCTAGCGTGTGGCCGGATCGCAAAAAATTTCCGGATGGCCTGCGTGCCGCCCCGCAACGCCTGATCGATGGCCCGTTCCCTGCTCCAGCACTACCCGCACGCCACGACGCGCTACGACGAACTGCTGTCGGCGCCCGGCACGCTGCGCCCGCACTGGGCCGCCCTGTTCGACGCATTCGAATCGGCCAGCCGGGTCCAGATGCAGGACAGGCTGGCATCGGTACGCCGGCAGATACGCGAAAACGGCGTCACCTACAACGTGTATGCCGACCCACGCGGCGTCGAACGGCCGTGGGAGCTGGACCTGCTGCCGCTGGTCATCGCGGCCGACGAATGGGCGCAGATTTCCTCCGCGGTCGCCCAGCGCGCCGAACTGCTCAACCGCATTCTCGCCGACGTCTATGGGCCGCAGCAGATGCTGGTGGAAGGGCTGCTGCCGCCGGCACTGATCCATGGTCATGCCGGCTTTCTCAGACCCTGCCACGGGCTGAAGGTGCCCGGCGGCATTCACCTTCACCTGTATGCGGCCGACCTCGCCCGCTCGCCGGACGGTGGCTGGTGGGTACTGGCCGACCGCACCCAGGCGCCCTCGGGCGCCGGCTACTCGCTGGAGAACCGGCTGGTCATTTCGCGCGTGTTCTCCGAACAGTTCCGCGACCTGCACGTCGAGCATCTGGCCGGCTTCTTCGCCACGCTGCGCGACACCCTGGCCCAGCATGCACCGGAAGGCGACGGCCCGCCACTGACCGTGCTGCTGACGCCCGGCCCCTACAACGAAACCTATTTCGAACACGCCTACCTTGCACGCTACCTCGGCTTTCCGCTGGTCGAAGGGTCCGATCTGCTGGTGCGCGACGGCAAGGTGTGGCTCAAGCATCTGTCGGGGCTGCGCCGGGTGCATGCCATCGTGCGCCGGCTGGACGACGATTTCTGCGACCCGCTGGAACTGCGCGCCGATTCCGCGCTGGGCGTGCCCGGCCTGCTGGACGCCGCCCGCCGCGGTCAGGTACTGATCGCCAACGCGCTCGGCTCCAACCTGCTGGAAAGCGGCGCCCTGCTCGGTTTTCTGCCCCGCCTGTGCGAGCGCCTGCTCGGCGAGCCACTGGCCATGCCTTCGCTGGCCACCTGGTGGTGCGGCGAGGAGGCAGCGCTGGAAGACGCCATCGCCAAGCTCGACCATCTGGTGATCAAGCCCGCCTTCCCGCAGCTGCGCATCGAATCGGTGTTCGGTGCCGATCTCGACCGGCGCGAGCGGGCTGCGCTGATCGCCCGCATGCGGGCCCGGCCGCACCACTACGTTGCGCAGGAACTGGTGCAGCTGGCGCAGGCGCCGGTATGGGACGACAGCGGGCCCGCACCGCGCCTGGGCGCGCGGACGGTCGGCCTGCGGGTATTCGCCTGTGCGGGTCCGGAGGGCTACCGGGTGATGCCCGGCGGGCTGGCCCGGGTCGCGCCGGAAGCGCAGGCCCGCGTGATCGCCATGCAGCGGGGTGGCGCCAGCAAGGACACCTGGGTGCTGACCGATGGCGCGGTCGATACCTTCAGCCTGCTGCGACGCACGGTGGGGCCATCGGAACTGGTGCGCGCCGGCAGCAATCTGTCCAGCCGCATGGTGGAAAACCTGTTCTGGTTCGGCCGCTACTGCGAGCGCTGCGACAACGCCGCGCGGCTGCTGCGCGCGGCCATCGCACGCCATATAGAAAGCGATGACAGCGGTGAAAGCGTACTCATCCGGCTGTGCCGCACGACCGGCCAGCTGGCGCCGGTCGGTGACGACGATCCGGGCGGCGCGCTGTGCGACGCGGCCCTGGCCCGCGATGGAGCGCTGTCCGCGCTGCTGCACCAGCTGTCCGCAGTCGCGTTCAGCCTGCGCGAGCGCATGTCGATCGACAACTGGCGGGTGATCAGCCGGCTGGTCGAAACCGCCGGCCGCGAGCCGGAGGTCAGCCCGGGCGCGGCGCTGGAACACCTGGACCGCTGCGTGCAGGCCATGATGACCCTGTCCGGCTTTGCGCTGGACGGCATGACCCGCGACCAGGGCTGGCGCTTCCTGTCCATGGGGCGACGCATAGAACGGCTGCAGTTCATGTGCACCGCGCTGCGGCATGCGCTGGCTGCCGGCGGCGAAGCGCCGGACTGGCTGCTCGAACTGGCCGACAGCACCATCACCTACCGTTCCCGCTACATGACACGGCCGCAGTGGTTGCCGGTGCTCGACCTGCTGGTGAGCGACGAAACCAATCCGCGCTCGATCGCCTACCAGGCGCTCGGCCTGAGCGACTACCTGGCACGGCTGGCCGCGCAGTTCGGGGCCATCGATGCCGGAACCCTGCCGGACGCGGTCGCCGAACTGCTCGCGCTGCGCCCGGAGCAGGACCTGCACACCGGCTCCGAGCGACTCGCCAACCTGCTCGACCGTCTGGCCAGCGCCGCCTATGCGCTGTCGGAACAGCTCGGATTGCGCTTCTTCAGCCATGCCGACCCGCGCTGGGCCAGCGGAGCGGACCTGCCATGAACCGCATGCGCTATCACGTGCTGCACCGGACACAGTACCGCTACGCCTGGCCGGTGTCCGACTCGCGCCAGCTGCTGCACCTGACGCCGCGCGATACGCCGACCCAGCGCACCGTGTCGCACCGCATCGACATCGACCCGGAGCCGGTCGAGCGGGCCCGCCGCACAGACTATTTCGGCAACGTACTGGAACAGCTGTCCATCGGCAGCGCGCACGACACGCTCACCGTTACCGCAGAGAGCGTGGTCGACCTGACGCCGTCGCGCGCGGCCGGCGCCACCCGGTCGCCGGCATGGGAACACGTGCGCGACCGGCTGCATCAGGTCGGGCCGGCCCCGCTGCTCGACCCCTGCCAGTATCTGTACGCCAGTCCGCACATCGAACCGCTGGCCGCGCTGGCACGCTATGCGCGGCTCGATTTCCGCCGCGAACGCCCGCTGTTCGACGCCACGCTGGCACTGATGCGTCGCATCCACCGCGATTTCGAATTCGATCCGCAGGCCACCACGGTGAGCACGCCGCTGGAAACGCTGCTCAGGCAACGGCGCGGCGTCTGCCAGGACTTCGCCCATTTCATGATCGGCTGCCTGCGCTCGCTCGGACTGCCGGCCCGCTACGTGAGCGGCTATCTGCTCACCCAGCCACCGCCCGGGCAGCCGCGCATGGTGGGCGCCGATGCCTCGCACGCCTGGGTGTCGGTGTTCTGCCCGGGCCTGGGCTGGGTGGACATGGATCCGACCAACTGCATGCAGCCGGGAGACCAGCACATCACCGTCGCCTGGGGCCGCGACTTCAGCGACGTGACGCCGATGCGCGGCGTCATTCTCGGCGGCGGAGAGCATGCGGTGGAGGTTCAGGTCACGGTGACACCGGAACACGAAGCACCGCCCGCGCCGCGGCCCGGACCTGCGCAACCCCTTGAACGGGGCTGAGAAAACCGCCATACTTGTCGTTTTCCTCCGCGGGCACCGTCTGCACAGCTACGGAAACTGCAACGCGACGTGGTCGCAGGTTTCCCACGGCTCAGCCGACCCGGGGTTCGATGATCCGCACGAGGCTGCCCGCCTTCGAGCGCTTGAGAAAGTAATCAGCATGAAACAAGGCATTCACCCCAGCTACGAAGTTGTCGCCGTCACCTGCTCCTGCGGCAACGCGTTCGAAACCCGCTCGACGCTGGGCAAGCCGCTGCACATTGAAGTGTGCGCGTCCTGCCACCCGTTCTACACCGGCAAGCAGAAGATCGTCGATACCGCCGGTCGCGTCGAACGCTTCCGTCAGAAGTACGCGAACGTACCGCGCGGCTGATTTCAGCACGCGCCCCGGAAAAGGCAGCCGATGGCTGCCTTTTTTGTTTGTGGCGTCCGGTATCCGCTGCCGTGAAGCGGCGGCATCGCCCCGCCCTCTCGTCGCCTGCGTGCGCAGCCCCTAGAATTCCGACCACCCGAATCCGGCCCCTGGCCACCCGATCCCGCCGATGCCCCTTCCATCGCAGTCCTTCGCACACCGCCGGCCGCTGATCGGCGACCCGCCCCAGACAGGCTTCGTGATTGCGCTGTGCGCGCTGTTCCTGCTCACCGGTCTGTTCGGCCGCGATCCGTGGAAAGGCGATGACGCCCTCCACATCGCGGTCGCGCTCGGCTTCGCGCGCGAACCCGGCTGGCTGATTCCGACCCTGGCCGGCCAGATCTGGCTGGACACGCCGCCGCTGTTCCACTGGGTCGCCTCCTTGACCGGCCGCGCGGCCGCCCTTATTGGCGCGAGCTTCGCCGACGGCGTGCGGCTCACCAGCGCCCTGTTCACTGCCCTGTGGCTGCTGGGCAGCGCAGGCGCGGCGCGCGAACTGTATGGCGCGCCCGCCGCGCGCATCGCGCCGCTGATTGCCATTGCAAGCATCGGTGCCGTGACCTATCTGCATGACGCCCAGGCGGCCACCACGCTGCTGGCGGCGCTCGGGCTGGGCATGTGGGCACTGGCACTGATTGCCCGCCGGCCACTGCACGGTGGCATCGTGCTGACGCTGGCACTCGCCCTTTCCGGTCTGGGCACCGGCCTGTGGCTGACCGCCATCCTGCTGCTGACCGCCGCACTGATGCCGCTGCTGCCGGTGTGGCGCACCGTGGCGGCCACCCCTCAACGCATGCTGGCGCTGCCGCTGGCCATGCTGGCCGGCACCGCACTGGCCGCGAGCTGGTATGTGGCACTCCGCCTCGAACGCCCGGAACTGGCGGCACAGGTCTGGGATGAGGACGTGGCCAGCCTGCTGCCGGACAGCGCCCTGCTGGTCGGCGGCATGTCGAGCTGGGTCAAGGTGATGGCCTGGTACGCCTGGCCCGCGCTGCCGGTGGCCGGCTGGGCGCTGTGGCAACGGCGCAGCCAGTGGCGCTCGCCGGTGCTGACGCTGCCGCTGGTGCTGATGCTGCTGCTTTTCGTCCAGCTCGCCGGCGACGGCATCGCCCGCAATCAGCGCGCGCTGCCGCTGCTCGCCCCGCTGGTGGTACTGGGCAGCGCCGGTCTGCCCAAGCTGCGCCGTGGCGCCGCCAATGCGCTGGACTGGTTCGGTGTCATGACGTTTTCACTGCTGGGCATCATCATCTGGCTGGGCTGGGTGGCGATGTACACCGGTTGGCCGGCACGGCTGGCGAAAACCTTCTCCCGTCTGGAACCCGGCTTCTCGATGCCGTTCTACTTCATGGCAGTGTCGCTTGCTGTCATCATGAGCCTGGCTTGGGTATGGCTGCTGTGGCGTTCGCCACGGACGCCGACACGCGGCGCGGTCAGCTGGGGCTGCGGCATGGTATTGATATGGTTTCTGGTGAGCAGTCTGTGGCTGCCATGGATCGACTACGGTCGCAGCTATCGCGATGTCGCCAGACAGCTCGCCGAACACCTGCCGGAGGAACGGACCTGCGTTGCCTATGCCGGTCTGCAGGAAAGCCAGCGGGCAGCGTTCTACTACTTTGCCGGCCTGAAGCCGCTCGCCTACGCCAGCGGAACGGGTCGCCGCTGCAGCGTGCTGATCGCCCACTACGGCCGGGGCGGCAGGAAACCCGCACTCGATGCGGGCTGGACACTGAAATGGGAAGGACGCAGGCCGGGCGACCGGCACGAGCACTTCCTGATGTACGTAAAGAACACGACTTGAGAGCGCCACGGGGCGCCGGGATGACATGAACCTGTTGATGCAGACTTCGGCGTGGCCTGCACTGAGATCCAAGGCGATCCAGCTGTCGCGCGTGCACCTGCGCAACTTCTTCGAGCAGGATGCGGAGCGCTTCGCGCGCTTCTCGCTGCGCCACGACGGCTGGCTGCTCGACTATTCGAAGCAGCGGGTCGATGGCGAAACCATGACCATGCTGATGGATCTGGTCAGCGCACTCGACCTGCCGCGCGGCATCCGCGCACTGGCTGCCGGCGACCAGATCAATTTCACCGAACGCCGCGCGGCGCTGCACATGGCACTGCGCGCGCAGGACGGCTCGCATGCCGACGTGGTGCGTGACTGCCGTGCCGCGCTCGAGCACTGGGTTCGGCTGATACGCAACCGCGAACTGCTGGGTGCCACCGGTCAGACCATCACCCACCTGATCAATCTGGGCATCGGCGGCTCCGACCTCGGGCCGCGGCTGGCCATGGAAGCGCTCGAGCCGCAGTGGAATGGTCCAGTGGTCAAGTTCGTCGCCAACCTGGATCCGGTGGCACTCGATCTCGCGCTGCGCGACTGCAAGCCCGCCCACACCGCCTTTGTCATTTCATCGAAGAGCTTCACCACCCAGGAAACGCTGGCCAACGCCCAGGTGGCGATGAAATGGCTGGCCGACGGCCTTGGCAGCGCCGGCGTCGGCCAGCACCTGTTCGCGGTCACCAACCGGCCTGCGGCCGCCCAGGAACTGGGCGTGCCGGCGCATCACTGCCTGTTCCTGCCGGAGTGGGTGGGCGGACGCTATTCGGTCTGGTCGTCGATTTCTCTGCCTCTGGCCTGCGCGATAGGCATGCAGGCCTTCGGCGAAATGCTGGAAGGCGCACGCTCGATGGACGAGCACTTCACCCGCGCGCCGATGAACGCGAACCTGCCGGTGATGTTCGGCCTGATCGACTTCTGGAACGCCAGCGGCATGGGACTGGAAACGCTGGCGGTGCTGCCCTACAGCCATCTGCTGCGCAGCCTGCCGTCCTACCTGCAGCAGCTGGAGATGGAAAGCAATGGCAAGCGCTGCACCTCGACCGGCGAACTGAGCCGCGCCCCGACCTCTCCGGTGGTATGGGGCGGATCGGGCATCGTCGGCCAGCATGCGTATCACCAGCAGTTCTATCAGGGCACCCGCATGATGCCGATGCACTTCATCGTGCCGCGGGGCGGACGCGACGAGCGCAGCCGCATGATGCAGCTCAACGCTCTGGCGCAGAGTGCAGCGCTGATGCGCGGCAAGACGCGCGACGAAGCGATGGAAGAACTGAAGCGCGGCGGACTGTCGGAACAGGAAGCGACCCGGCTGGCGCCGCACGTGGCCTGCCCGGGCAATCAGCCCAGCACCACGCTCATCATGCCCGAGCTCACGCCCCGCTCACTCGGACAGCTGATCGCGCTCTACGAGCACAAGGTGTTCGTGCAGGGCTGGCTGCTGGGCATCAACAGCTTCGACCAGTACGGCGTCGAATACGGCAAGCAGATGGCGCGCTCTCTGGCCTCGGGCAGGCTGCCGAGCGACGCGGACGCGTCCACCCGCGGACTGCTGTCCGCGCTAGAGCACGGCGTCTGAGCAAACCCCTCAGGGTGCGAGACGCACCCTGTTCCAGCACTCGCCTTCGCGACGATAGAGCAGGCGGTCGTGCAGACGGTCTGCCCTGCCCTGCCAGAACTCGATCGCTTCCGGCCTGAGCCGGTACCCCCCCCAGTTTTCCGGGCGCGGTGGCGCCGAGCCAAAGCGCGCTTCGAATTCGCGCACCCGCTGCGACAGTGACTCGCGGCTGGGAATCACCTGGCTCTGCGGCGAGGCCCATGCACCCAGCCGGTTGCCGACCGGGCGCAGCGAGAAGTAGGCGTCCGACTCGTCCTCGCTCACCTTGCTCACCGTGCCTTCGATCCGGATCTGCCGTTCGAGCGCGGCCCAGAACAGCAAGAGGCTGGCGTGCGGATTGACCGCCAGTTCGTTGCCCTTGCGGCTGTCGTAATTGGTGAAGAACACGAAGCCGTCCTCGCCGTAGCCGCGCAGCAGCACGATGCGGGAACTCGGGCGGCCTTCGGCGCTGACGGTCGACAGCGTCATCGCGTTCGGATCGCGCTCGACCACGCGGCCGGCTTCGGCGAACCAGAAACGGAACTGGTCGAGCGGATTGTCGGCCGCTTCGGTCTCGTCGAGCGCGCCACTGGTGTAATCGATGCGGTGGTGTATCGGATCGGTCATCGGAATCTCCTCATTGTGGCGCCGGTGCGCGCTCCAGCCCGGCTACCCGGCTGCCGGCGGCCAGCTTGCGTGATGCGAACCAGCCCAGATTGGTTTCGAGGGCATAGCGCGCCGGCCCCTGCGAACAGTGGTGGTCGTCGGTCTGCGGTTGCATGTCCTCGATGTTCAGGATGCGGCCCTGCTCGTCGATGAAGGCCACGCTGAGCGGAATGAGCGTGTTGCGCATCCACATGCAGTGAGCCCGGGCCTGCGGAAACACGAACAGCATGCCGGCGTCGGCGGGCATGTCGGTGCGGTTCATCAGGCCGGTCATGCGCGCCTGATCGGTGTGGGCCACCTCGGCGCGTATGCGGTACATCCCGACCGCCAGTTCAAGCGTGGGCAGGCCGGCGCAGGCCGCCAGGGTGGTCAGCGCCAGCAGGCCGCTGCACAGGAAGTTCTTCATCATGATGAAAGGACGTCGGTCGGATGATGGAGGGACAGCGCAGGCCGCATCTTGATCGAAATCATCCGCGCGCGGAACGCCGCGCGCCGGCGGCCGGTGCGCGCAGCAGCGCGGCGTCGAGCTCGACCCAGTCGCCCGGCTGCAGTGTGCCGAGCTGCCAGGGGCCGATCGCCACGCGGATCAGCCTGAGCGTCGGATGGCCGATGGCCGCGGTCATCCGGCGCACCTGCCGGTTGCGGCCCTCGGACAGTTCGATCTCCAGCCAGCAGGTCGGCACCGAAAGGCGGTGACGCACCGGCGGCGTACGCGGCCACAGGCCGGCCGGTTCGTCGATGCGCCGGACCCCGCAGGGCCGGGTCGGACCGTCCTTCAGCTGCAGGCCCTGCCGCATGCGCTGCAGGGCGGCTTCGTCCGGTTCGCGCTCGACCTGCACCCGGTAGGTTTTCACCAGCTTGTGCCGCGGATCGGTGATGCGGTGCTGAAGCGCGCCGTCGTCGGTGAGCAGCAGCAGGCCTTCGCTGTCGGTATCCAGCCGCCCGGCGGGATAGACGTCCGGCAGCGCGACGTGGTCGGCCAGCGTCGGATGCAGGCCGTCCGGCGAGAACTGGCACACCACCCCGAAGGGCTTGTTCAGCGCGATCAGCCGGCTCACGCGCCCCCCGTGGCGACCTGCTGCCCCTGCAGATGGCCGAAGCGCCGCGCGAAACGCAGTTCCTCCGGGTAGGGGAAGAAGTCCTGGATATAGCCGTCGCGGATGCGCTGCTGGGTTTCCTGCCAGAACTTCACGTCCAGCAGGTCGCGGTGGTACTTCAGGAAGGCGGCGCGCACCTTGGGCGTGGACAGCAGGAAGGTGGCGAACTCTTCCGGGAAGATGTCGTTACGCTGCACCGAGTACCACACCTCGCCCGACATTTCGTACTCCGGGCTGGGCGCCGGCGGAATGCGGCGGAAATTGCAGTCGGTCAGGAACTCGATCTCGTCGTAGTCGTAGAACACCACGCGGCCATAGCGGGTGACGCCGAAGTTCTTCCACAGCAGGTCGCCCGGAAAGATGTTGGCGACCGCCAGTTCGCGGATCGCATTGCCGTACTCGTACACCGCGTGATCGATTTGCTCTTCGTTCGCGGTTTCGAGGTAGATGTTGAGCGGAATCATGCGTCGCTCGATGTAGCAGTGGCGGATCACCAGCGTGTCGCCGTCGCGCTCGATCATCGACGGCGCGAGCTGATCCAGCTGTTCGAGCAGTTCGGGCGAGAAGCGGTGTGCCGGCAGCGCGATGTCGGAGTACTCGATGGTGTCGGCCATGCGGCCCACGCGGTCCACCTGCTTCACCATCAGGAACTTCTTCTTCACCGTGGCGCGGTCGGTGTCCTTCGAACTGCCGAAGGTGTCCTTGATGATCTTGATCACGTAAGGATAGGACGGCAGCATGAACACCAGCATGACCAGCCCGCGGATGCCCGGCGCCTCGACGAAGTTGTCGTTCGAGTGGCGCAGGTGGTTGATCAGGTCGCGGAAGAACATGGTCTTCCCCTGCTTCGCCAGCCCGAGCATGGTGTAGAGCTCGGACTGCGGCTTTTTCGGCATCAGCGTACGCAGGAAATTGACGTTGGCCGACGGCACCTGCATGTCGGCCATGAAGTAGGCGCGCGACAGCGAGAACATGACGCTCACCCGCCACGGCTCGAGCAGGATGGTGTCCAGGAAAAGGCCGCCCTTGCGGTCGTGCAGCACGGTCACCATGAAGGGATATTCGTTGTGCCCGTTGATCGCCTTGCCGATCACGTAGGCGGCCTTGTTCCGGTAGTAGGCTGAATTCAGCACCTGGATCTGCAGATTGGCCTCGCGCGCCGGCCACTCTCCACCCACATGCTCCAGCGCCGCGCGCACGATGTAATCCACGTCGCGGTCGAGATCGGTGAACCGGCGCTGCCAGTCGAAGTCGATGAAGATCTGCTTCACCGCCGCACGCAGACCGGTCTGGTTCGGGTAGTAACTGCGCCAGGTTGGCGGATTGCTCTCGATCAGTTCGGTCGAGATGGCCGGGCGCACGAAGATGAAGTCGTTGTGGAAATACTTGCGGTGCAGGATCTTGGTTGTGACCGAGTTGAAGAAGGTTTCCGCCAGCTCCGGCTGCCGGTGGTTAACCAGCAGACCGATGTAAAGCAGCTTGGCCTGCTGCCAGGTGTTGTCGTCGAGCGAATCCGCGTGGAACTCGCTGTGCAGCCGCTCCACGCATTCACGAACCCGATCGTCATAGAACTGGATGCGCTCGCGGATGCAGCGCTGCTGCCCGGCCCAGTCCGCCTCCTCGAAACGCTGCTTCGCCTGGGCGCTGGACGCGCGGAAGCGGCTGTAGTGCTTGTCGAAACCGTCGATCAGCGCATGGGCGATGGCCTGCGCCACCTGATTCTGTCCTGCCGGGAGGTTCATGGCGTATCCGCACGAGTGAACAATCGACGGATTCTAGAGCCTGCGCGATCGCTGCGGGCTGGAACGCCTGCCGGACCAGTGCTGTCGCAAGGTCACGCGACCGGTGGATATTGGGGGATAATCGTGGGCGCCCGCGGGCGGCAACACCGCCACAGGGACAATAACCAGACAACACACCAAGGAGCTGGATGGCATGAGTACTTCTCACATCAAGATTCCCGCCGAGGGGACAAAAATCGTTGCCGGCCAGCCTGTGCCGGACAATCCCATCATTCCGTTCATCGAAGGCGACGGCATCGGCGTGGACATCACGCCGGTGATGAAGGACGTGGTCGATGCAGCCGTGGCGAAGGCCTACGGCGGCAAACGCAAGATCACCTGGATGGAGGTCTATGCCGGCGAGAAATCGACCCGCCTGTACGGTCCCGACGTCTGGCTGCCGGAAGACACGCTGGCCGCGCTGAAGGAATACGTGGTGTCGATCAAGGGTCCGATGACCACGCCGGTTGGTGGCGGCATCCGTTCGCTGAACGTGGCGCTGCGCCAGGAGCTCGATCTGTACGTCTGCCTGCGCCCGGTGCGCTACTTCACCGGCGTGCCCAGCCCGGTCAAGCAGCCGGAACTGATCGACATGGTCATCTTCCGCGAGAACACCGAGGACATCTACGCCGGCATCGAATGGCAGGCGGAATCGGACAACGCACGCAAGGTGATCAAGTTCCTGCGCGACGAAATGGGCGTGAAGAAAATCCGCTTCCCGGAAACCTCCGCCATCGGCATCAAGCCGGTGTCACGCGAAGGTTCGGAACGCCTGATCCGCAAGGCGCTGCAGTACGCGGTGGACAATGATCGCAAGTCGGTCACGCTGGTGCACAAGGGCAACATCATGAAGTTCACCGAAGGCGGCTTCCGCGACTTCGGCTACGCGATCGCTCAGAACGAGTTCGGGGCGGAGCCGATCGACGGCGGACCGTGGTGCAAGTTCAAGAACCCGAACACCGGCCGTGACATCGTGGTAAAGGACGCCATCGCCGACGCCTTCCTGCAGCAGATCCTGCTGCGCCCGGCTGATTACGATGTCATCGCCACGCTGAACCTGAACGGCGACTACATTTCCGACGCGCTGGCGGCCCAGGTCGGCGGCATCGGCATCGCCCCGGGCGCCAACATTTCCGACAACTACGCGGTGTTCGAAGCCACCCACGGCACGGCACCGAAGTACGCCGGTCTGGACAAGGTGAACCCGGGTTCGCTCATCCTGTCGGCAGAAATGATGCTGCGCCACATGGGCTGGCTGGAAGCGGCCGATCTCATCATCTCTTCGATGGAACGTGCCATCGGCGACAAGCAGGTCACCTATGACTTCGCCCGCCTGATGGACGGTGCGAACGAAGTGTCGTGCTCGGAGTTCGGACGCGCGATGATCGCCCGCATGTGACACGCTGCACGGGCGTCTGCGGACGCCCGCCGCACAAACAAAAAACCCGGCTTGCGCCGGGTTTTTTGCTTTTGATTCCAGAGTACGGGAATCAGGCTGCCTGGATGTTTGCGGCCTGCTTGCCCTTCGGGCCCTGGGTCACGTCGAAAGACACCTTCTGGCCTTCCTTCAGGGTCTTGAAACCACCCATCTGGATCGCCGAGAAATGGGCGAACAGATCTTCGCTGCCGTCATCCGGGGTGATGAAGCCGTAACCCTTGGAATCGTTGAACCACTTAACAGTACCAGTTGCCATTGATCTTATCCTCTCAACCTCTCAAATGAGCCGAAGCTCCCGTACATGTTTGTGTATTTCAAGTTCTGATGTTCTGACCCCGGGAACTACCGACCGAGTCAAGTATCGACAACGGTGCAGGACTGCGACCACTCGAGAGCTTGAATCAAACACAAGGACGGCTTTTAGCCCAGATACAGCGGTCGGTCAACACGTTTCAATGCTGCACCACGGAAGACTTTGACGCACTTTCCGGGTGCGCGGGAACGCTGGCTGCAGGCCGATGTGCGACGTCGAGATGCACCTCTCCGGAAACACGCTGTCCAACATGTTGAGCAGGCCTCTGCGCGCATGCCTGATTGTCGAAAAAACCACGCCGTTTCACGTGTTGCAGAGCGGTTGATTGTGATTAGAATGAGCCCATGGTTACGCGCAGGCAGGACGATTCGCTCCTCGAACTTGAAAAGACCCGGGTCAAGCCCCCACCTCTGTTCAAGGTCATGGTGCTGAATGACGATTACACCCCCATGGACTTCGTGGTCGGAGTGCTTCAGAAGTTTTTCGGCATGAACCGGGAACAGGCGACGCGCGTCATGCTCAAGGTACATACGGAGGGGGCCGGAGTGTGCGGCATCTACCCCAAGGACGTGGCAGCATCCAAAGTGGAACAGGTGTGTACCTTTGCCCGCCAGCATCAGCATCCGCTGGCGTGCGTGATGGAGGAAAACTGAAATGATCGCGCAGGAGCTGGAAGTCAGCCTTCACATGGCTTTTGTCGAAGCACGGCAGAAGCGCCACGAATTCATCACGGTCGAGCACCTGCTTCTGGCGCTGCTCGACAACCCCTCGGCAGCCGAAGTACTGCGTGCCTGCGCAGTGAACATCGACGAGCTGCGCAAGGAACTGTCTGCCTTCATCAACGAGCACACCCCTGTGGTCGATGGCAGCGAGGAAATCGACACCCAGCCGACGCTGGGATTCCAGCGCGTGATCCAGCGCGCCATCCTGCACGTGCAGTCTTCGGGCAAGAAGGAAGTGACCGGCGCCAACGTGCTGGTCGCCATATTCGGCGAGAAGGACTCGCACGCGGTGTACTTCCTGCAGCGTCAGGGCGTCACCCGTCTGGACATCGTGAATTACATTTCGCACGGCATCACCAAGACCGCCCAGCCGGCGGCTGCGGCCAAGCCGGAATCCGAACAGGGTGAGCAGGAGCAGGAAGGCGGCCAGGCAGGTGGCGCGCTCGACAGCTTCACGCAGAACCTGAACGCACAGGCCCTGCTCGGCAAGATCGATCCGCTGATCGGTCGCGACCATGAACTTGAGCGCGTGATCCAGACGCTGTGCCGCCGTCGCAAGAACAACCCGCTGCTGGTGGGTGAAGCCGGCGTAGGCAAGACCGCGATCGCGGAGGGCCTCGCACGCCGCATCATCGAAGGCCGTGTCCCGGACATCCTCGCCGATGCGACCATCTATGCGCTGGACATGGGCGCCCTGCTCGCCGGCACCAAGTACCGCGGCGATTTCGAACAGCGCCTGAAGTCGGTGCTGAAGCAGCTGCTCGACAACCCGAACGCCATCCTGTTCATCGACGAAATTCATACGCTGATCGGCGCGGGCGCCGCATCCGGCGGCACGCTGGACGCCTCCAACCTGCTGAAGCCGGCGCTGTCCTCCGGTCAGCTGAAGTGCATCGGTGCGACCACCTACACCGAGTACCGCGGCGTGTTCGAAAAAGACCACGCACTGTCGCGGCGCTTCCAGAAGATCGACGTGAGCGAGCCGAGCGTCGAGGAAACGGTGTCCATCCTGAAGGGACTGAAGTCGCGCTTCGAGCAGCACCACGGCGTGAAGTACTCGGCGACCGCGCTGTCGTCGGCGGCCGAACTGTCGGCCCGCTACATCAATGACCGCCATCTGCCGGACAAGGCGATCGACGTGATCGACGAAGCCGGCGCGGCACAGCGCGTGCTGCCGAAGTCGAAGCAGAAGAAGGTGATCGGCAAGACCGAGATCGAGGAAATCGTCGCCAAGATCGCGCGCGTACCGTCGCAGCACGTGTCGAACGACGACCGCTCGGCGCTGCGCAACCTCGACCGCGACCTGAAGAACATGGTGTTCGGGCAGGACAAGGCGATCGATGCGCTGTCCACCGCGATCAAGATGTCCCGCTCCGGTCTCGGCAATCCGAACAAGCCGATCGGCTCCTTCCTGTTCAGCGGCCCCACCGGTGTGGGCAAGACCGAGGTGGCCCGCCAGCTCGCCTACTGCATGGGCATCGAACTGATCCGCTTCGACATGTCGGAGTACATGGAGCGTCACGCAGTGAGCCGGCTCATCGGGGCGCCCCCGGGCTATGTCGGCTTCGATCAGGGCGGCCTGCTGACCGAGGCGGTGACCAAGAAACCGCACGCAGTGCTGCTGCTCGACGAAATCGAGAAGGCGCATCCGGACATCTTCAACATCCTGCTGCAGGTGATGGACCACGGCACGCTGACCGACAACAACGGGCGTCAGGCGGATTTCCGCAACGTGGTCATCATCATGACCACCAATGCCGGTCAGGAAACCCTGCAGAAAGCGGTCATCGGCTTCACCGCCGAACGTCAGCCGGGCGACGAGATGGGCGACATCAAGCGCATGTTCACGCCGGAGTTCCGCAACCGGCTGGACGCCATCATTTCGTTCAAGCCGCTGGATCGCGACATCATCCTGCGCGTGGTCGACAAGTTCCTGATGCAGCTCGAAGGCCAGCTGCAGGAGAAGAAGGTCGACGTGGTGTTCTCCGAAACGCTGCGCGACTGGCTGGCCGAGGCGGGCTTCGATCCGCTGATGGGCGCCCGCCCGATGGCCCGCCTCATCCAGGACACCATCCGCTCGGCACTGGCGGACGAACTGCTGTTCGGTCGACTGACCAGCGGCGGCAAGGTGACCATCGACCTCGACGCGGACAAGAAGGTGAAACTGGTGTTCGATACCGAAGAGGAAGCGGCGACGGCCTGAACGCCTTCCCGGTCAGACAGGAGGCGGCCATAATGGCCGCCTCTTTTTTTGCCTGCGGCACTCGTCTCCCCGACGACCATGCCCCTCCCCCATTCGAAAGGAGCGTTCCATGACCCTGTCCACCGCCGACCTCTGCGACCAGTTTGAAAGCGAACTGCGCATCTGTGCGCCGATGTTCCGCAGCTACGGCGGACGCACGTCATTCGGAGGACCGATCACTACGCTCAAGCTGTTCGAGGACAACGGTCTGGTGCGCAAGGCGCTCGAAGCGCCGGGCAATGGCCGGGTGCTCGTGGTCGACGGCGGGGGATCGATGCGTCGCGCGCTGGTGGGTGACCAGATCGCTGCGCTGGCGGTCAAGAACGGCTGGGCGGGAATCGTGGTGTATGGCTGCATCCGCGATTCGGCCGCCATCGGCGAAATGGACCTCGGCGTGTTCGCGCTCGGCACCCACCCGCTGAAGACGGTCAAGCGCAATGAAGGACAGGCCGATCTGACCGTGAGCTTCGGCGGCATCGATTTCGTGCCGGGGCACCACCTCTACGCGGATGGCGACGGCGTCATCGTCAGTGCGCGCGCACTGATCTGACCGCGCTCGGCCCGGAGCACCTCCGGGGCTTTCGCAGCGCACAACTTTCAGAAGAAATTTCTGCACTTTTTCACGCCAGGCAATACAACAAAAGAACAAGTTGTTGTTTTCATTGAAAACACAACTTCTTATGTCTTATACAAGACCTCTTGTTGCTTTGCCAAAGCCTCTTTATACTGGCGTTCGTCACGACAGCTGTCCGGTTGCACACGCCGGACGGCTTCCCGGGCGCCCGATCTGATTGCTCCCAAACGCTGCAACAGGTCCACGCGGGTTTCGTGCATCGGCCCGCATCGGTTCTACAGGCCGAAAGATGAACGGTCATCGCAACCGGTCATGGGTGTCAGCACCATCAGCAGCTTTTATTGAGTCAGGGCGTACGGATGGCAGGTCGCCGTCTGTTCGGGTTGTTTTTTTATTCGAGGACATGCAATGAGCACGAAAGAACAGGAAATCGCCGCAATCCAGAAGGACTGGGACGAGAACCCCCGCTGGAAGGGCATCAAGCGCGGCTACACCGCAGCGGATGTCTACCGTCTGCGCGGCTCCTTCCCGGTCGAGTACACGCTGGCCCGCCGCGGCGCGGAAAAGCTGTGGGATCTGGTGAACAACGAGCCGTTCATCAACTGCCTGGGCGCACTGACCGGTGGTCAGGCCATGCAGCAGGTGAAGGCCGGCGTCAAGGCGATCTACCTGTCGGGCTGGCAAGTCGCTGCCGACAACAACTCGTACGAAGCGATGTACCCGGACCAGTCGCTGTACCCGGTGGATTCGGTGCCGACCGTGGTCAGCCGCATCAACAACAGCTTCAAGCGCGCTGACGAAATTCAGCACGCCAAGGGCGTCCACAAGGGCGACAAGGGCTACATCGACTACTTCGCGCCGATCGTTGCCGACGCCGAAGCCGGTTTCGGCGGCGTGCTGAACGCCCACGAACTGATGAAGGCCATGATCCGCGCTGGCGCGGCAGGCGTTCACTTCGAAGACCAGCTGGCGTCCGTGAAGAAGTGCGGCCACATGGGTGGCAAGGTGCTGGTGCCGACCCAGGAAGCCGTGCAGAAGCTGATCGCTGCCCGTCTGGCCGCTGACGTCTATGGCGTGCCGACCCTGATCCTGGCCCGTACCGATGCGGAAGCCGCCGATCTGCTGACCAGCGACTGCGATCCGATCGACAAGCCGTTCGTCACCGGCGAGCGCACCGCCGAAGGCTTCTACAAGACCAAGAAGGGTCTGGACCAGGCCATCTCGCGCGGTCTGGCCTACGCGCCGTACGCCGACCTGATCTGGTGCGAAACCGGCACGCCGGACCTGGCTTTCGCCAAGGCCTTCGCCGACGCGATCCACGCCAAGTTCCCGGGCAAGATGCTGGCCTACAACTGCTCGCCGTCGTTCAACTGGAAGAAGAACCTCGACGACGCGACCATCGCCAAGTTCCAGCGCGAACTGGGCGCCATGGGCTACAAGTACCAGTTCATCACCCTGGCCGGCATCCACAACATGTGGTACCACATGTTCGATCTGGCCCAGGACTACGTTGCCCGCGGCATGTCGGCTTACGTGGAAAAGGTTCAGGAGCCGGAATTCGCGGCCCGCGACCGCGGCTACACCTTCGTGTCGCACCAGCAGGAAGTCGGCACCGGCTACTTCGACGACGTGACCACCACCATCCAGGGTGGCACTTCGTCGGTGACCGCGCTGACCGGTTCGACCGAAGAAGAGCAGTTCCACTGAAATGCGCCGGGCCCGCAGTCGCGGGCCTGATGCAGCGAAAGGCCATCCGGCTTGCGCCGGATGGCCTTTTTATTTGTGCGTGGGGGACACCAAAGGCACTCGCTGTCCCTGCCCCACACCTCTCCGCTCAGGTTTCCGCCGCCACCGGCAGTTCCGGCATGTAGGCACCGCCGGATTCCCAGTACGCCAGATCGCCGTAGGTGATCTTCAGCAGATCGACGAACAGGCGTACGCGCAGCGGCAGATGACGGCGCTGCGGAAACAGCGCGTAGATGCCCATCGGCGGCGCGGCAAAGTCGCCCAGCACCTCGACCAGAGATCCGTTCGCCAGATCCTCCCGGATCTCCCAGTAGGAGCGCCAGGCCAGTCCAAGTCCGCTCAGCGCCCAGTCACGAAGTACCGCGCCGTCGTTGCACTCGACCAGATGAGTGATGCGCAGCGTGATCGGCTCGCCGTGCGCCATGAAACTCCAGCCCCGCGCCTGCGCCCGGTTCGGACCGAGGCCAAGACAGCGGTGCTGCAGAAGGTCGTAAGGGTGGCCCGGTTTGCCGTAGCGGGCCAGATAGTCCGGGCTCGCCACCACCACCCGCCGGGTTTCGCCCAATTTGATACTGATCATGCTGGAATCGGGCAGGCTGCCGATGCGCACCGCGCAATCCACGTTTTCATTCACCAGATCGACCATGCGGTCGGTCAGATCCAGTGAAATCTTGACCTCAGGGTTCAGGCCCATGAAGCGCTTCACCAGCGGCGCAACGTGCCTGCGACCGAAGCCGGCCGGAGCGCTCACGCGCAGAAGCCCGGTCGCCCTGGCACCGCCCGCCGTGACGGCGGCATCCGCATTCGCCATTTCGTTCAGGATGCGCTGGCAATCCTCCAGATAGGCGCTGCCTTCGTGGGTCAGCGTGAGCTTGCGCGTCGTGCGCAGCATCAATTTCACGCCCAGCCGTTCTTCCAGCGCATCGATACGGCGACCGATCACGGCCGGCTGCACGCCTTCGAGCTTCGCTACCGCCGACAGACTGCCGTGAGCCGCGACCGAAACGAAGGACTCCATCTCCTTGAAGCGATCCATTTTGTACTAAAAGTAAAAGATAAATGTACTTCAGGAAAGCTTAACGGATGCATAAGGAAAGTCTAGTATTTGTGCAGATGCAGCAATTCATGCCGGGCACAACCTGGTCTGATGCATCGGACGTTAGACCCCGGTCCTCCCGTCCGCACCGCGCGCAACCCGCTCGCTGCGGCACACCCGCCCGACGACGGCACCACCGCCGCCGATCGGGTGTGAGGGACGGCCACCCTGTCCGGAGCACGGAGCAAGCACGCTCACGTCATACCGGCTCTCGAACCGTTATCGGAGCGTACGCACATGACTATCGCTGAATCTGCAGACAAGCTGAACCGGGCCATGGAACTGCCCGAAGGTGTGAGCATCGCCGCTCCGGTCAGCGCTGAATACCAGTCCATCCTGACTTTCGAAGCGCTTTCGCATCTGGCCCAGCTGCATCGCCAGTTCGAACCGCGTCGCCGCGAACTGCTGGCTGCCCGCGTGACACGCGCCGCCGAGCTGGATGCCGGCAAGCCGATGGACTTCCTCGCCGATACGCTGCACGTGCGTGAAGGCAACTGGAAGATCGCCCCGCTGCCGAAGGCGCTGGAGCGTCGCCGCATCGAAATCACCGGCCCCACCGAGCGCAAGATGATCATCAATGCGCTGAACGCCGGTGCAGACAGCTACATGAGCGATTTCGAGGATTCGAACTCGCCGTCCTGGGACAACCAGATCCAGGGCCAGATCAACCTGCGTGACGCAGTGCGCGGCACGATCAGCGTTGATTACAAGGGCAAGGAATACAAGCTCAACGAAAAGGTGGCCGTGCTGCAGGTGCGCCCGCGCGGCTGGCACCTCGACGAGAAGCACGTGACGGTCGATGGCCAGCGCGTGTCCGGCGGTCTCTTCGATTTCTGGCTGTACTTCTACCACAACGCGAAGGAACTGATCGCCCGCGGCGCCGGCCCCTTCTTCTACCTGCCCAAGCTGCAGAGCCACCGCGAAGCGCGTCTGTGGAACGACGTGTTCGTCGCGGCACAGAAGCTGGTGGGCATTCCGCAGGGCACGATCAAGGCCACCGTGCTGATCGAAACGCTGCACGCCGCGTTCGAGATGGATGAAATCCTGTACGAACTGCGCGAGCACAGCGCCGGCCTGAACGCGGGCCGCTGGGATTACATCTTCAGCTGCATCAAGGTGTTCCGCAACAACCGCGACTTCTGCCTGGCCGACCGCAGCAAGATCACGATGACTGTGCCTTTCATGCGCGCCTACGCGCTGTCGCTGATCAAGACCTGCCACAAGCGGGGCGCACCGGCGATTGGCGGCATGAGCGCCCTGATCCCGAACAAGAAGGATCCGGAAGCGAACGAAAAAGCGATGGCCGGCATCCGTTCCGACAAGCGTCGCGACGCGACCGATGGCTATGACGGTGGCTGGGTGGCGCATCCGGGTCTGGTCGAAGCCGCGATGGAAGAGTTCGTGGCTGTGCTCGGCGACAAGCCGAACCAGATCGAGAAGCAGCTGGATGTGAACTACGGTGCGGCCGACCTGCAGGATTTCCGTCCGGAAGGCCCGATCAGCGAAACCGGTCTGCGCACCAACATCAACGTCGGCATCCAGTATCTGGGTGCCTGGATGGACGGCAACGGTTGCGTGCCCATCCACGGCCTGATGGAGGATGCGGCTACCGCAGAAATCAGCCGTGCGCAGGTGTGGTCGTGGATCCGCAGCCCGAAGGGCATTCTGGATGACGGCCGCAAGGTGACCGCTGACATGGTGCGTGGCCTGATTCCGCAGGAACTGGACAAGATCCGTGCCCTGCTCGGCGATGCCTACACCGAAACCTACGCCCGTGCCGCCACGCTGTTCGGCGACATGTGCGTGTCCACCGAACTGGAAGACTTTCTGACGCTGCCGGCTTACGAACGCATGGAGTAAGCCTACCCCACGCAGCATCATGGACGGCGCCCCAAAAGGGCGCCGTTTTTCGTTCACGACGCTGCGCTGCGGCCGCAGCCGGAGGACCGCGGCGCTGCCCACGCTCCTGCTCACCGGACAGATCTGTTGTCCCCGGCCACAAGCAGACCACGGATTGATACAAAACGGAGAAAACAGAGGGCGAAAAAAAAGCCCGCTCTCCGGCGGGCTCTTGCTTCGGCAGGGGCGGCGGTAACCGCCCGCCTGGCATCACTCCATCGGATTGACCTTGCCCGGAGCGATCTTGCCGTCGGAACGGCCCTTCAGGTAAGAAAAGAGGCTGTCGATCTTCTCGCCCTTGAGGAAGGGATGCGGAGGCATGCCGCGATCAGCGTGCGAACCATCAACGACGATGCCGATGAATTCTTCCTTCGTGTACTTCTTCAGGCCTTCGATCAGCGACGGGCCGACCATGCCTTCCTGATTCGCGCCGTGGCAGCGCTCACAGGCGGCCTGACGCCACACCTTCCAGCCGTTCAGCGTCTTGGCATCGACCTTGTTGCCTTCGGCAACCTTGTACGGCGCTTCCTGCGCCATGGCGGTGGAAGCCAGCGCTGCCAGCACGACGGCGGCGAGTTGTTTACGAATCACAATCAGCTCTCCTCAATTGATTGATGGGTGTTGCAAGTGGGCAAAACGATCAGTCCGGTCAATAGGATTACATGACCTGCGAAGGACCGGGAATAAGTGTCGGCTTATGGCTGGCGCTTTCCAGAACTCGCAAGCTTACCGTGCAGCCCTGATTAAAAAAAGAGTCTCAAGCCTTCAACCGATCAACGGCTACCGGTTGAGCCAAAACCGCCAGAACCACGCTGCGACGCAGCAAAATCGCTGACCTCGTTCAGCCGGACCTGTACCACCGGCACCACCACGAGCTGCGCGATCCGCTCCAACGGCTCAAGGACAAATTCGTGCTGTCCGCGGTTCCACATAGACACAAATATTTGCCCCTGATAGTCGGAATCGATCAGGCCCACCAGGTTGCCCAGCACAATGCCGTGCTTGTGTCCCAGACCCGAGCGCGGCAGCACCAGTGCGGCCAGACCCGGATCCTCAAGATGGATGGCGATGCCGCTGGGCACCAGCAAGGTGTCACCCGGTCTGAGCACGACAGAAGCGTCGACACAGGCGCGCAAATCCAGCCCGGCGGCACCTGGCGTGGCATAGGCGGGCTGCAGCGTGCGCAGCCGCTCATCGAGAATCTTGTAGTCGAGCACGGACATCAGGCTTCTTTCATCAGACGTGAAACATGTTCGAGGATGGCGCGCGCCACCTCGGTCTTGGCGGCACGCGGCAGAGGATGGCGGCCGTGATCGTCATACAGCACCACCTGATTGTCATCACTGCCGAGACCATCGCTCACCAGGTTGCCGACCACGAGCGGCAGCTTCTTGGCCACGCGCTTGCCCTGGGCGTAGGCGTCCAGATCGTGGCTCTCGGCGGCGAAGCCGACACAGAAAGGTGCATCCGGCCTCGATGCGACAGCGGCCAAAATGTCGGGGTTGCGCACCATGTCGATCGACAGGGTGTCGGCACTTTTCTTGATTTTCTGCGCGCTGGGCGCGACAGGACGGTAATCGGCGACCGCCGCGACCGCGATGAAAAGATCCGATCCGGCGCAGCGCGTCATCACCTGCGCATGCATTTCAGCGGCGCTGCGCACGTCGACACGTTCGACCCCGTATGGACACGGCAGTGCGGTAGGGCCGCTCACCAGGGTGACGCAGGCGCCCGCTCTGGCGGCCTCCAGCGCCAGCGCATAGCCCATGCGACCGGAACTGAGGTTGGTCACCACCCGCACCGGATCAATGGCTTCCGAGGTCGGCCCGGCCGTGATCAGCACGCGTTGCCCGAGCAGGCGCTTGGGCGTGAAATGAGCACGCACGGCCTCAAGCAGCACCTCGGGCTCGACCATGCGGCCAAGACCCACTTCGCCACAGGCCTGCTCGCCTGCGGCCGGGCCCACCACGAGGGCTCCATCCTCCCTCAGCGTATCCATATTGCGGACCGTGGCCGGGTGTTCCCACATCTGGCGGTTCATGGCCGGCGCCACCATCAGCGCACAACCGGTGTCGCGTGCCAGACACAGCGTAGTCAGCAGATCATCGGCGCGGCCCTGAACCAGACGGGCGATGCAGTCCGCGGTGGCCGGGGCTATCAGGATGAGCGAGGCATCGCGGCTCAGGTCGATGTGAGCCATGCCGTTGGGCATGCGCGCATCCCACAGGTCGGTCCACACCGGTTCGCCGGTAATGGCCTGGAAGGTGGCGGCGCCGACGAAATGACCGGCCGCTTCGGTCATGACCACGCGCACGTGCGCGCCGTCCTTGATCAGCAGGCGGGCCAGTTCGGCCGCCTTGTAGGCCGCGACACCGCCGGTGACGGCCAGCACGACGGAACGTCCGGCCAGCTCGGGCTGTGCATTCATGACAATGGTGTATCCTGCGCCAGTTCGACCACGGATTGTAACGCGATGGCGATCAAGGACTGGAGCGAGGACCACAGACCGCGCGAGCGGCTGCTGATGCACGGCGCGGAGGCCCTGTCAGCAGCGGAACTGCTGGCCATCTTCCTGCGCGTGGGCGTGGCGGGGAAATCGGCGGTCGAGCTGGCGCAGGACCTGCTCGGCCATTTCGATGGCAGCGTGGTCCGTCTGCACAACGCCAGCGTCGCCGAACTGTGCCGAGTCAAGGGCATGGGCAGCGCCAAGGCCGCACAGTTGAAGGCGACGTTCGAACTGGCCCGCCGCGGGTTACACGAACAGCTGGAACAGCGCGACGCCTTCACCTCTCCGCAGACGGTGCGCGACTGGCTGATGCTGCGGCTGGCAGGCCTGAACCACGAAGTGTTCATGGTGATGCTGCTGGACGCTCAGAACCGCCTGTTGCGCGCGGTCGAACTGTTCCGCGGCACGCTCACGCAGACCAGCGTCTATCCGCGCGAAGTGGTAAAACTGTCGCTGGCGCACAACGCGGCGGCCGTCATCCTGGCGCATAACCACCCGTCCGGCCTGGCCGAGCCTTCGCGCGCCGACGAGCTTCTGACCCAGACGCTGAAGCAGGCGCTGGCACTGGTGGATGTGCGGGTGCTGGACCACGTCATCATCGGCAGCGGCGCAAGCTGCTCGTTCGCCGAACGCGGAATGCTCTGAAGAACTTGAACAAACCGGGATCGATCCGCTATAATCGCGAGCTTTTCCGATTCTGGAGCTCGAAACATGTCCCGCGTTTGCCAAGTTACCGGGAAGTCGCCGATGGTGGGCAACAACGTTTCCCACGCCAACAACAAAACCAAGCGCCGCTTCCTGCCCAATCTCCAGCAACGCCGTTTCTGGCTGGAGTCCGAAAACCGCTTCATCAGCCTGCGCGTCAGCACCAAGGGTCTGCGCACGATTGACAAGAAGGGTATCGAAACCGTGCTCGCGGAAATCCGCGCTCGCGGCGAAAAGATCTGATCCGGAACCCCGCGTTCCGAACAGCACGCATTTCCGGCCGCGCCGGATTAACCAATCCGGCTCTGCCGGCATAGACAGGAAGGAAAGACGTCATGGCCAAGGGCGGACGCGACAAGATCAAGCTGGAATCGACTGCCGGTACCGGCCACTTCTACACCACGGACAAGAACAAGCGCACCACGCCGGAAAAAATGGAGATCATGAAATTCGATCCCAAGGCGCGCAAGCACGTGATGTACAAGGAAACCAAGCTGAAGTAAGTTTCCCAGCCATCCACAGGGATGGCCGAAGTGCAATAAAAAACCCGCCGTCGGCGGGTTTTTTATTGCCCGGATGATCGAAAACAGTCATCCGCCGCACGGGCCAGGGGGCGCAGGCGCCCCCGAAGCCTGTATCAGCGGACGACCGTCTGCGCCTCACCCACTGCGCAGCGCTGGATGCGACCGATGCGGTATACGGTCTCCCCGGCGGTCGTCAGCGACTGGACCGCACGGTCGGCATCCGCCGCAGACACGATCACCACCATGCCGATACCGCAGTTGAACACGCGGTACATTTCCTGTTCAGCTACATTGCCCGCCTCGCGGAGCCAGGCAAACAGCGGCGGCAACGGCCAGGCGGACGCGTCGATATGGGCAGACAGGCCGGCCGGCAGCACGCGCGGCACGTTGTCCAGCAGACCGCCGCCGGTGATGTGGGCCATGCCCTTCACCAGGCCCGGCGCTTCCTTCATCAGCGCGAGCAGCGGCTTCACGTAGATGCGGGTCGGTTCGAGCACGGTTTCACGCAGCGTGCGGCCGTGGAAATCCGCATTGAGATCCGGTGCGTCGCGCTCAAGAATCTTGCGCAGCAGCGAATAGCCGTTGGAATGCGCGCCGCTGGACGCCAGACCCAGCACCACATCGCCTTCGGCGATGGTTTCGCCGGTGATCAGCAGGCTCTTTTCTGCGATGCCGACCGCGAAGCCGGCCAGATCGTATTCACCGGCCGGGTACATGCCCGGCATTTCGGCCGTTTCACCGCCGATCAGCGCACAGCCCGCCAGTTCGCAGCCACGAGCGATGCCGCCGACGACGCGTGCGGCGGTATCGACATCCAGCTTGCCGCAGGCAAAGTAGTCAAGAAAGAACACCGGCTCTGCGCCCTGCACCAGGATGTCGTTCACGCTCATCGCAACCAGATCCTGACCCACCGTGTCATGGCCGTCGAGCTGGAAGGCCAGCTTGAGCTTGGTGCCCACGCCGTCGGTACCCGACACCAGCACCGGTTCGCGGTAGTTCTTCGACACCTCAAACAGTGCGCCGAAACCACCGATGCCACCGATCACCTCCGGACGCATGGTGCGCTTGGCCAGCGGCTTGATGCGCTCGACCAGCGCATCACCGGCATCGATGTCCACACCGGCGGCGGCGTAACTGAGAGGGGCTCGGGAATCAGTGGATGAAGTCATGACATATGGGGCGCAAGGCGCCGTGAAAACAGGATGAATGGACGGGATTGCAGCGGAATCTTGCTAAACTGCGGGGCGTTTTTGCACCGCATTCGCGCATTCCGCCCCAAGGGTGCGCATTCTACCCCTGCCCGCCCCTGCCATGACCTCTCCCGGCATCAACCGCAAACAAACCTTGCTGTGGGCAGGTGTCGGTGCGGCCATCGTCGGCGTGCTGTGGCTGCTCGGACCGACGCTGTCGCCCTTCATGCTCGGCCTGGTGCTCGCCTACATCTTCGAACCGCTGGTGGATCGGCTGCACCGGCGCGGCGTGCCCCGTACGCTCGCGGTGGTGCTCACCATCCTGCTGGTGATCGGGCTTCTGGTCGGTCTGGTGCTCATCCTGGTACCGGTGATACAGCAGGAAGTACGCACGTTGATTGAACGCCTGCCGACCTATCTGACCGCCGCGCACGATCAGCTCATTCCCTGGCTACAAACGCACTTCGGCATCAGCCTGAAACTCGACGTCGACAGCCTGAAGAAATTCATCGCGAAAAACTGGAGCAGCGCTCAGGATTACCTGATGCTCGTGCTGGAGTACGTGAGCAGCCGGAGCACCGTCATTCTCGGCGTAATGGCCAATCTGCTGCTGACGCCGGTGGTCATGTTCTATCTGATGCGCGACTGGCGTGAACTGCGCCAGCGGGTCAGCAAGCTGGTACCCCGTCCGTGGCTGGAACGCACGCTGTCGCTGGCCGACGAGATCGACGCCGTGCTGGCGGAATTCCTGCGCGGCCAGCTGTCGGTCATGGTGGCACTGGCGCTGTTCTACAGCATCGGTCTGTGGATCGCGGGCGTTGATTACGCGTTGCCGCTCGGCCTGCTTTCCGGCCTGCTCGGCTTCATTCCGTACGTCGGATTTTCCAGCGGCCTGCTGCTGTCGCTTCTGGTCGCGGCGCTGCAGTTCCAGGGCTGGTCACCCGTGATCGGTGTGGCCATCGTGTACGGTCTGGGTCAGGTACTGGAAAGCTTTGTGCTCACCCCCTGGCTGGTGGGTGACCGGATCGGCCTTCACCCGCTGGCAGTGATTTTTGCGTTGATGGCTTTCGGCCAGCTGTTCGGCTTCGTCGGCGTGCTGGTCGCGCTGCCCGCCTCCGCGGCGCTTCTGGTCGGACTGCGCGAAGTGCGCCGGCATTATTTGGCCAGCGGTTTCTATCAGGGCGACTCGCCCAAGATCATCGAATGATGCGTCAGCTGCTGCTCGACATCCGACCGATCGCCGCCCCCAGCCTGAACAATTTCGTCGCCGGCGGCAATCGCGACCTGCTGGCCCATCTGCGCGCGATGGCTGGGGATGAGCCGGGCTCGTCCGTGTATCTGTGGGGTGACAGCGGCAGCGGCCGCACCCATCTGCTGCGCGCCCTGGCCGCGGAATCAAAAGCGCGCGGGCTTTATCTGGAAGTCGATCAGATCAACTTCACCGCGGCGGACACGTTGATCGGCGCGCTCGAAGCGACACACGCGAAACTTTGGCTGTTCGATGACATCCATCTGCTTGAACCGGATGCGCAGATCGCACTGTTCCGTGCCGTCAATCTGGCGCACGCCCGTGGCGTGACCGTGGTGGCGGCCGGCAACAGCGCACCGCGCGACCTGCCGCTGCGCGAGGATCTGCGCACCCGCATCGGGCAGATGCTGCCCTTCTGCATACAGCCGCTGCACGACGAGGAACGCATCGAACTGCTGCACGCGCACGCGGCCGCGCGAGGCATGAAAGTCGATCAGGAGGTCTTCGACTACCTGCTGCGGCACGGCCGGCGCGACATCCGCTCGCTGCTCGGCATCCTCGACCTGCTGGACGAACACTCACTGACCCGCCAGCGCCCGGTAACCCTGCCCCTGCTGCGCGAAGTCATGCAGACAAGACTGATCTGATACGGACACGATTCATGGAACTGGTACTTTTCGACCTCGACAACACCCTGCTCGCCGGCGATTCGGATTTCGAATGGGCGCAATTCCTGATTTCAAAGGGCGTGCTCGACCGCGAGGTCTATGAAGCCCGCAACACCACCTTCTACGAACAGTACAAGGCGGGTACGCTGGACATCCACGAATTTCTCGATTTCCAGCTGGCGCCGCTGTCCCGTCATCCTCGGGAACAGCTGGATACCTGGCATGCGGAATTCATGACCAGCCAGATTCGTCCGCGACTCACCGACGGCGCGCGCGGTCTGGTGAACGTTCATCTGGAAAGCGGCGCGCTGTGCGCCATCGTGACCGCCACCAACAGTTTCATCACCGGTCCGATCGCACGCGAGCTGGACATTCCGCATCTGGTCGCCACCATTCCCGCACAGTCCGACGGCCAGTTCACCGGCAAGCCGCGGGGCACGCCAGCTTTCCGCGAAGGCAAGATCGAGCGGGTCGAGCGCTGGCTGGAAGAACTGGGACTGTATTTCGGCAGCTTCCGGCGCACGACTTTCTACAGTGATTCGCTCAACGACCTGCCGCTGCTGAGCCGCGTCACCCATCCCGTGGCGGTTGACCCCGATCCCACGCTGCGCGCCCACGCCACCGAACACGGATGGCAGATAATGCATCTGCACACCGGTGAAGCCGTACCTGGCGAGGCCTGAACGACGTGGAGCGCAATACCCGACAGCGTGTCGCCATTCTCGGTGCAATAGAAGCCGCGGGCCGGCCGCTGTCGCCCACCGAGCTGCATGGCATGGCGCGCAGCGAAGCACCTGCACTCGGCCTGGCGACCGTCTATCGGACGATCAAGTCCCTGCTGCAGGAGCACCGGATCAGGGAAGTGAGCCTTCCCGGCGAACCGGCGCGCTACGAAGTGGCTCATCTCGGCCACCATCATCACTTCAAATGCACCTTGTGCGACCGGGTATTCGATATCGCCGAATGCACGACGGACTGGAACGCACTTGCGCCTGCAGGCTTCACCGTTGAAGCGCACGACGTGACGCTGTTCGGGCGCTGCAGCGACTGCCTTCATGACAGCAGCGCGGCCTCGCCCACGCATTCCCCTCTTCACGAACACTGACCGAGCCCGACCATCCGAAGTGCCCGATGGATCGGGCCCGAGTCAGCGGTGAACGCCGCCGGCAGAAGAACATCCGGATGGCCCGCACTCTCGCTCATCCTGCAGTATCATTTGATAATGAATTATCAAATGCAAAAAAGAATCCGCTCTCTGGAGCTTCCTCCCATCCCATCCGTCCGTTGGGAAAACGCGGATGCCTTCGCGGATCTTTCGCGAATCCTTGAGCCTTTGGTCAACCTGGTGCGCTTGCATCGGGCCGTACCACACGGTATTCAGAGCTACCTGAATGCGCTCGATGAAGCTGGCATCAGGCTGAACTGCGTTCGCAGCGTAGTCCTCCCTGGCGACCCCTTACCCGAAGATGCGCTTCCCGATCTCCCTGGACGGGACGCGCTGCAGAGTGAGATACAACGCCTGTCTGAACTGCTCGCCGATCTGACAGGTTGCCCCAAGACAGGCATACGGATCGAAATGCCCGATCAGCCGATGTGTCCGCGCATGCACGTCGATCACGTCACCTTGCGTCTGATCACGACGTGGCGGGGACCCGGCACGGAATGGCTGGACGAGGCAGGCACTGATCGCCGCTTACTGGGCAGCGACCACGTGATCCGCGAGCGGGCGGCCGTTCATCGCGCCAACACAGGCGACATCCTGATTCTCAAGGGCGAGCGCTGGCCCGGCAACAGCGGACTCGGCGCGGTACACCGCTCCCCGCCTGCAGAAGGAACCCAACAGCGACGCGTACTGTTCGCCTGCGACGCCGTCTGGTGAGCGGAAGCAACACAACCCGGAAGCGCCTGGGCGGCATTAGCCCTGCTTCATAGAAAACTAGCCTGCAGGAACGCCCGTACGATTCACCTGGCTGTAGAAGATCTTCTGATTGTGCAGGCTGCCCAGCAGCTCATTCAGCTCGTGGATCAACGCATCATTCTCCGCGCTGGCAGAGGCAATCCCCTCTGCGATTGCAGGGTGTGCAAGTCGACCGATCTGGTCTCGCAGCGCATCCTCAATCAGATCGATGTGCCGGATGGTGAGCTGAAAGGTTTTCTGATGCTTTGACATGACGGTCCTCCCTTAAGCCGTCGCCTCGTGAGCGCCGGACGGTGTCAAGAGCTGACAGAGTAACCCTTCCATACCGGACTACAAGCCCTGGAAGCGACATTCCTGTCGCCGCACGCCAGGAACGGTCTTTGAGGTTCGGAAAGGACGAAAAGGTCTGACGCACCGGCCCACTCACTCTGTCCATTCATAGCGCCGCCGTCTCGATCCAGTCCGAAAGACCAGGGGCCGATGCGTCTCCTTCATTCAAGTTGCCCTACCCCTCGTCGATATGACAGGTCTGAAGGTCGACTCCGCTGCATTCCGCGCGGGCAGGCCTCAGCCACATGCCATGGTGGACAGAGGAGACAACAAGATGACCCAGCGCATACTCTATTTTCTTGTGCCCGGCAGCAATATCAGTCCGTTCGACGTCACCATCGCAGCGGATGCGGGCTTCGATCTCGTGATTCCACTGACCGGCATCCGTCCTGAAAACGTAACTGCACTGGTTCAGGACGCCATCTTCTGCAGGCCACCCAATCGGTTCAACGATACCGGGATATTCATCGGCGGACGGGATGTGCACATGGCGACCGACATGTTTCAGTCGGCAAGAGGCGCCATGGTCGGCGAATTCAAGGTTGGAGTATTTGCGGATCCAAACGGCGCCTACACGACTTCCGCCGCCGTGGTTGCTTTGGTCGAAAAGGCGGTGCAAGAACGCACGGGTGCAGGCCTGAGCGGACGGACGGTTTCGGTATTCGGTCCGGGGCCGGTGGGTTTGTGCACTGCAATCCTTGCTGCGCGTCAGGGCGCACGCACACGTCTGTGTCAGCTCACCGCAGACGATGACGCCAAAGCGGCATTGCGATTCTGCGAACGCTACGAGGCAGAAGTCGAATGGGTCTCAGCGGAAACTCACCGAGATAAGGTGAACATCGTAAGCGACACGGAGATCGCGATCAGCGCTGCAAAAGCCGGGATACGCATTCTCGACGCCGAGGTACTTCAGGCCGGGGGCAAGCTCATTGCCTGCGCAGACACGAACGCTGTGCCTCCTTCGGGGATTGAGGGCATCGGCGTCAACGACAAAGCCGTTCCTGTAGACGTTGGCCCCGCGCATTTCCTGAGCATCGGCCCGCTCGCAATAGGCAGCCTCAAGTACAAGACACAATTTGGACTCTATCGTCAGATCCAGACCAGCCCCGTCGCTGCTCAGATCGACTTTCCGGAAGCGTATGCATTTGCCTTGAATGAACTGGCTCAAGGCAAAGGGAGTTGAAACAACGCTGGTGAGATTGACGAAAATCTTACTGAAAAGAGGCAGACATGCTTCAGATGTCTGTCTCTTCTGTTTCTACAGCCGTTCGAGAAGGAACCCGGACAACGGAATACTGAAAAGTTGAGGCTGCCAGCATGCTGTTGCGCGCCGCGTTGTGTGTTGGGCGTGATTTTGGTGTTTTAGAAACACGAACGCCCGATCACTGGGTTGTGATCGGGCGTTGTGTTGAAGGGTAGCCTGGCGCTGACCTACTTTCGCGAGCGGATTGCTCACTATCATTGGCGCGGCTGCGTTTCACGGTCCTGTTCGGGATGGGAAGGGGTGGTTCCACAGCGCTATGGGCACCAGGCTGAAGCTTGTCATGCAGGCTCGAGGTGCATCGTGCCTGCATGTGGAAGAAGTAAAGGATATGGGGTGATTGTGTGCGCGAGGCACTTTTGATCACCGGTGCAGATTCAACGTTTTGTTGAGCACACGGTTATAGGGTCAAGCCGCACGGGCAATTAGTACTGGTTAGCTT
>NZ_AFHG01000044.1 GCF_000214035.2 Methyloversatilis universalis FAM5
AGGCGCCTGAGCCCGGGCGCCGGTTCCACCCACCCCGCCAGGGCCCGCCGCCCGTGCACCGGTGCCCCCCAGCCCGCCCTGACCCTGCGCCTGCATGCCGGTACCGCCGGTGCCACCGGTCGGCCCCGCGCTGCGCACGCCGGTGCCGCCGATGCCGCCCTCACCGCCTTCGCCCGGCGCGCGGCCGGTTCCGCCGACCCCGCCCTGTACCGCCGGAACGCGCGGATCGCGGCCGTCAAGTTCAGGATCCAGGCAGGCGGGCGCCGCCAGCGCAAGTCCGGCCTGCATCAGAAAAAGGAAGGTCAGCAGGCGGGACAGCATGGTTCAGTCTCGCGCCTGGCGGTCGGCCGCCGAGGCGTGGAAATAGATGCCGAACGTGAAGCGACGGGCCGTGGCCTCGTCCGCTGCGGGGGCGGATGCGCGCGCCGCTTCGGCATTGAGCGTCTGCAG
Organism: Methyloversatilis universalis FAM5; assembly: GCF_000214035.2. Taxonomy (GTDB): domain Bacteria; phylum Pseudomonadota; class Gammaproteobacteria; order Burkholderiales; family Rhodocyclaceae; genus Methyloversatilis; species Methyloversatilis universalis. Next base: position 451 of record NZ_AFHG01000044.1, read on the forward strand.
CGCCTGCATGCCCAGTTCGGACGCGCGCACGCGCAGGGCGGCCACCGCCTCCGGCGTCATCCGCCGGTAATGCACGCTGCGCTCGAACCACGGATCGGGTCGGCCCAGGGTGTTGTCGACCGCCGCCATCGCGTGATCGCCGACATTCATCGCCAGATAGCTGAGCTTTTCGTCGAAGCCGCTCTGCGGAATGAAAGCGGCGGTGTTGAGCACGACCTCGTCGGCCTCATTCAGGTGCACCACGCCCAGGCGCAGCCACTCGTCCAGCACTGGTCGGGCGCGGATGTCACGCGACACCGAAGCCACCAGTGCGTCGAACGAACCGTCGCCCCCCGCACTGGCCAGCCGCGGCAGTGCGCGCGGGCGGCCGTCTGCATCCAGCCAGCGCCCGGCGGTGGTCCACTGGCTTACGAGCTGTGCGCCCAGCGACACCGCGCGGGGCAGTTCGGCCCCGGCGTCCGGCAGTGCGCGCAGGCGTTTCACGTCCTTTCGATGCACGCCGGTCATCAGGCTCACCCGGCTGTCGGTCGATGCGCCGCCCGGCGCGCAGTCCTCCAGCGCGACCTGAACATAGACACGCTTGAGCAGTTCGATCGCCAGCGGCAGCGTAACGCCGCGCGCCAGCATGAGCCGGACGAGCGGACGCAGTACGGTGCGGACCGCGGACGTCAGAAGATCCGGAATGCCGGCGTCGGTCATGAAACGTTCTGGAGTGGCTGCAATTGTGAGTGAAATTATCCCACGTTTTGCAGTACACGAACGTGTCAATCCATGAAGCGCTCACGGTTTCAGGGGAACAGCCGGCCGGCGTTGTTCGGCCGAAGGTCAGCGGACCGGCTCTGGCTGGCCGCGCAGACGGGCGTCCAGCTCTTCGGCGACGAAGCGCCCGTCCGGCGCGATGTGCCCGGTCATGCGCACGCGGCGCACGTCGAGCAGGTCGCTGGCGGCCAGGCCGCGCAGACGGGCCGCCGCCGCACCGACCACCTGCAGCCCGCAGCCATTGAGCGATCCGTCGTCCAGGCGGCCACTGACCAGCGCTTCGAGCACCACGTTGTTCACCCGGTCGGCAAAGCGCAGCGAGGGGTCCATGCGGGTTTCCAGGATGCGCAGCACCCGGCCGTCCCAGCGGCCACGCGCCAGCAGCTGTCGCGTCGGCGACTCCGCCGCTTCGCCCAGCGCCCCCTCCACCGGCAGTCCGTCGATGCCCGGTACGTCGTTGTCGTGGCTGACATCGCCGATCACGCTGGCCAGTTCGAGCGCGGGAGCACGTTCGATGCGCGACGCATGCACCAGCCCGCCGGGCGCCCGCATGCCGCTGACCTTGACCGGGTCGCCCGGCTGAAGCGGACGCCCCCCGTCCTGGACCTGCGCATCGGGCAGCAGCCGCACCGGCTGGCCCATCACCTCGAAGCGACCGCCCTCCGGCGACGCGCTGAGCGGACCTTCGAGCAGCTGGACGATGCCGATGTCGCGCGCCAGCAGTGCGTCGCCCGTCCGCTCGACCTCGACCGACACGAACTGCCCCACCGCCAGCGCCTGCGCGCCGGTGTCGCGGCCGTTTTCGCTGATGCGCGCGCTGCTGTCGTACTGCAGCCGGAGACCATTGACGCAGAGGGAACCGAAACCGGTGATGACGCCGACCACGCCGAGGCGTGCGCCGGTACCGCCGATGCCGCCGCCCTCGCCCGGCGCATGTCCGGTACCGCCGACGCCCCCCGCTTCAGCGGACGGTCCTTGGCCGGCATCGACACATACAGGTGCTGCCTGTGCCGGCACCAGGGCCATCAGGCAAAGCAGGGCAGCAATCAGGCGCACTACGAGGTCTCCTCTGACCTTTCATCGTCATCGGCGTAGAAATAGACGCCGAACGTGAAGCGTCTGTTAACGGCGTCCGCGTCGGCGACCGAAACCTCGTCCTTCACCTCACCGTTCAGGGTCTGCAGCGCCTTCATGCCCAGTTCGGACGCGCGAGCCCGCAGCGCCTCCACATCGGCGCCCGACAGGCCGCGATAGTGCACGCTGCGCTCGAACCATGGATCGCTGCGCCCCAGCGTGTTCTCGACCGCCGCCATCGCGTGGTCGCCGACATGCAGCGCGAGGTAGGACAGCTTCTCCTCGAAGCCCTCCTGCGGAACGAAGGCGGCGGCGTTGAGCACCACTTCGTCCTGATCGGTCAGACGGGCCACGCCCAGGCGCAGCCACTCGTCCAGCACCGGACGGGCGCGGATGTCCTTGCTCACTGCCGCCACCAGCGCGTCGAAGGACAGATCGCCGCCGGCGCTGGCCAGCCGCGGCAGCGGCCGCGGCTCGCCGTGTTCATCCACCCACGGAGCGCGGCGGGTCCACAGGCTCACCAGCTGTGCGCCGAGCGACACGGTGCGCGGCAGGTCGGCGTGGGCATTGGGCAGGTTGCGCAGGCGCTTCACGTCCTTGCGATGTACGCCGGTCAGCAGGCTCACACGGCTGTCGGTCACCGGCTTGTCGGTCGCGCTCTCTTCCAGCGCAACCTGCACGAACACCCGCTTCATCAGTTCGACCGCCAGCGGAAGCGTGACGCCCTTGGACAGCATGAGCCGGACAACCGGACGCAGCACGGTACGCAGCGTGCGGGTCAATGCATCGGAAATGGAAGGATCAGTCATGGTCTGCAAAGAATCGAATCCCTGAAAGTATCCCACAGAGAAACCTTTACGGACTGCGAATCATTCCTAACAAGTGTCGGGGAGGTCGCCCTCCGACTGCGCACTGTGATGCAACCGTGGCGCGCGTGGAGAGGCGCCGCAAGAACGGCCTCAGGACAGGAACATGCGGGTTGTCAGACCGTGGATGTCGCACAGTGCATGTTCGATGCAGCAGCCGGCGAGGCTGTCGCCCAGTGCGCACACCGCGACCACATGGTCGGGAAAGGCACTGCAGTGCAGGACATGCCGGACCACGTCCGGGCCTTCGAGGTGCAGCGACAGATCCGAGGTGGCCAGACTGAGCGAAGAGAAACTGCGCGACAGACCTTCCGCAGTCGCCTTCACGTAGGCTTCCTTCGCCGTCCAGTGAATCAGGAAGGACAGCGGCGGATTGGATTCCGCCCTTACCCGCTCGCGTTCGTGCGGCGTCAGCGCGGCGCTCATGACCTGATGCATATCGACCTTCGGTGGCAGGGATTCGATATCGACGCCCACTGCGGCATCCGGACTGACCGCCAGCGCCACATGCTTCGCACTGTGGCTGAGATTGGTGTGGAGACTGCGGCATGCGAGCTCCGGTTTGCCATTCGGCCCGGCCGCGAACACCGGTGCGTAGCCGAGCAGTTCGCGCAGCACCAGCCGCTGCAGCGCGTGCGCGAGAATGTAGGCCCGGCGTCCGGGTGCATGCAGCATCTCCCGGGCACGACGCCGTTCGTCAGGGAGCAGGACCGCCTGTTCAAGATGACGCAGCCGTTCCGCGTCATGGTCATCGACCGACGCCACGAACACCCGGACCGCGTCGCCCGCGCCCGATCTCGCCACCTCAGGCGGCCTCGCTGCGCAGTGCGGCACGCCCGGCCAGCCCGCACAGCAGTTCGGCCACGGCCGGACGGTCTTCCTCGATGAAGAAATGACCGCCGGGAAACATGTGCAGCGAGAAGTCGCCGGAGAACGCCTGCTGCCACGCAAGCAGCCCGTCCATCGGTACCCGCCTGTCGTCGAAGCCCCCCGCCACCGCCAGATCGAGATCCAGCGGCGCGGCAGACCGGTGCTCGTGAGAGGCGATCAGTTCCAGATCGCCCTGCAGCACCGGCAGCATCATGTCGATCACCGCATCGTTGTGCAGCACGCTGTCCGGTGTCCCGCCCAGGTCGCGCAGATAGTCGATCAGGTCACCGCGGGTGAAGCGCGGCAGCCCGAAGGCGGTCGGCTTTGACGGCGCGATGCGCCCGGTCATCAGCGCGGCGGCCGGCAGCCCCCGCCCCTGCGCGCGCATCGCACGCAGCAGCTCGAAGGAAATCAGCGCGCCCAGACTGTGACCGAACACCAGATCGGGCTGCACACCGTGGGCGTGCAGCGTGTGGGCCAGCCCCTGGGCCAGCGCCACCAGCGACGGCGGCATGGGCTGACCGAAGCAGCGGCCCCGACCCGGCAGCTCGAGCGCCCACAGCGAAACCCGCCCTTCCAGAAGTGGCTTCCAGGCGAAGAAGGACTGCGCGCTGCCGCCCGCATACGGCACCGCCAGCACCGACGGCGCCCGCGGCCCGGCGTCGCAGATGCGGACGACGCTGCCGCAGCCCGGCTCAGACTGCATCGGACACCGCCACCGGTTGCAGCAGATCCAGCCCGTCCTGCTGATAGAGCTGCTTCATCAGGCTGCGCTGCACCTTGCCGCTGGTGGTCTTGCGCAGCGTGGCCGGGGCGATGAACACGATGTCGGCGATCGCGACCCCGTGTTCTTCGGACACCGCGCGCCGCACCTGCATGCGCAGCACCTTCTCGATGTCGGGCAGCGCACGCTTGAGTTCGCGGTCGGCTTCGACCACTGCCACCAGCCTGCGCTGCTCACCGCGCTCGTCCTCGAATACCGCGCAGCTCTGCGGCTTGATCAGCGGATGCGATTCGATGATGGTGTATTCGACGTCTTCCGGGTGCAGATTGCGGCCATCGACGATGAGCAGATCCTTCATCCGGCCGCAGATATAGACCTGCCCGTCGTCCGCCCCGATGAAACCGATATCGCCGGTGCGCATGTAGCGGCAGCCGGGCTCGTCCGCGATCTCCGCAGCGAAGATGGCCGCGCTCTGTTCCGGCAGCTGCCAGTAGCCGAGCGCGTTGGTGGCGCCGGACACCCAGATTTCGCCCAGACGGTCGGCCTCCAGCCGTTCACCGGTGGCCGGATCGACGATGGCGATGTCGATTTCCTGCGACGGCAGGCCGCAGCCGACGACGATGCGGCCGGTGCCGCCGAGGTCGTCCGTCACCCGCCGTTCCGACTCGGCCGCCCGGGCATCGATGCTGCGCAGCCGCGGCAGTTCGGACACCGGACCGCCGGACACGAACAGCGTGGCTTCGGCCAGACCGTAGCAGGGCAGCATGGTGGCCGGCCGGTAGCCGAGCGGTCCGAAGGTGGCGGCGAAACGCTCCAGCGTGGTCGCGCGCACCACGTCTGCACCGTTCAGCGCGATGCGCCAGCTCGACAGGTCGCAGTCTTCCAGCCGGCCCGGCTGCCAGCGCTGTGCCGCCAGTTCGTAGGCGAAGTTCGGTCCGCCGGCCAGCACCGCCCGGTAGCGCGAAATGGCGTCCAGCCAGATCAGCGGCTGGCGCACGAAGGTGTTCGGCCCCATCAGCACCGTTTCGTTGCCCAGCATGATGGGCAGCAGCTGGCCCAGGATGAGCCCCATGTCGTGATGATGCGGCTGCCAGAACACGGTGTTGGACCTGTGATCCAGCTCCCAGGCATTGCGCATCATGCGCAGGTTGGTGGTGATGTTGCGCTGGCTCACCATGACACCCTTCGGGTGCGAGGTCGAACCGGAGGTGTATTGCAGGAAGGCGATGCGATCGTCGGCCGGCGGCGGCAGGACGGCCGCTACCTCGGCTTCGTCGCGCAGCGTGTCGGTGGCCAGCCAGGCCAGCGGCAGGTCAGCATCGACCGCCAGGATGTCGCGCAACCCCTCTTCCAGTGCGGCCACCGTCAGCACCTGCCGGCAGCCGCAGTCGCGCAGGATGCGCTGGCAGCGGTCCACCCGCCGCCGGCTCGGCAGATTGAGCGGCACCGCGATGCGGCCAGCCAGCAGGCAGCCGAGAAAAGCGACGATGAAATCCAGACCGGCCGGGTAGAACAGCGCGATGCGGTCGCCGGCCGCGCCCTGCCCGGCCAGTTCGGCCGCGATCACGCTGCTGCGTCGCCAGGCGTCGCCATAGGTCAGCACGTCCTCCTCCCGCCCCTGCTCGTCGAGGAAGCGGAACAGCACCCGCCCAGGATGCTGGCGGGCACGCCGGAGCAGGATGTCGCCGACCGACAGCACGGACACCTCGTCATACAGCGCGCCGGCCAGTTCGTCGGTATCGATGCGGGCGTACATGATCAGACCCCCGCTGTCGCGGCGCGCTGCGCCACCGCGACCGACAGTTCATTCACGGTCGGGTACTGGAACACCAGCGCCGGCGGCAGGGTCACGCCGTAGCGGTCTTCCAGCGAGCCCACCAGATCCACTGCCTGCATCGAGCCCAGGCCGTAGCTGCCCAGATTCTCGTCAGGCTCGATCTCGTTCGCAGCCACGCCGGTGCGGTCGGCAATGAAGGCGGTGATGAAGTCCGCGATGTCGTGTTCGGTGCTCATGGTTGTCGTCCGTGCAGGTGTGAAGAAGGGTGGGCGTGCTGCGCGGACGCAGCGGCCGGAATCAGGGCTTCGATGGCCAGGCGTATCTGCCGGCGCAGCGCACGCGGCGCCGCAACGGGCTGCAGGGGCGGCCAGCCAGACACGCCCTGCCCCTGCGACCACAGCGCGGCCCAGTCGGCCACGCGGGGCGCGGGCTGCCGATACAGCGCATGCAGTGACGCGGCCAGCGTCGCGTGCGGGCCGGTCACCGGCGGCGGCGCGAATTCGGGCCAGTGCGCCACAGCGACCGGCGCCGCGACGGCCGGCGGTTTCCAGGTACTGCGGATCTCTCCGATCATCGGCGCGAGCACCGGCGCCGGGCCGATCTCGACGAATTCGGTCACACCGGCTTCGAGCATGGCGTGCACCGACTGCATCCAGCGCACCGGGCTGTACAGGTGAGCCGCCATCACATCGGCGATCCGGCCGTCGTGCGGCCGCGCGGTCACATTGGCCACCACCGGCCTGCGCGGCGGCTGGAAGGCGACTTCGCGCAGCGCCTGTTCGAACTCAGCGGCGGCCGGCCGCATGTGCCGCGAATGGAAGGCGCCGCTGACACGCAGGCGCACCGCCCGCGTGCCCGCCTCGCGGCAGCGCTCGACGAAGGCGTCGATCTCGCCCGACAGGCCGGCGACGATGGTCTGGGTCGGACTGTTCTCGTTGGCGATCTCGAGTCCATCGACACCCAGGCGCGTGATCAGGGCATCCACTTCGTCGCGCCCCGGACCGATGACCGCCGCCATCGCACCGTCGCGGATGCCGGCCATGATGCGGGCCCGACGGTCGACCAGACGCAGCGCGTCGACGAAGTCGAGGGCGCCGGCCGCCGCCAGCGCGACGAATTCGCCGATGCTGTGTCCGGCCAGCATGGCCGGCGCGCCATGCCGGTGCTCATGATCGAGATAGCCGAGATAGCCGGTGACGAACAGCGCCGGCTGGGTGTAGCGGGTGTCGATCAGACGGTCGGCGCCGTCGGTGCACAGATGGTGCAGGCTGTAGCCGAGCACCGCATCGGCCTGCGCCACCAGCCGCGGGTAGCGCTCGAACAGGTCCACGCCCATGCCCTTGCGCTGCGCGCCCTGCCCCGGAAAGACGACCGCCCTCACGATTGCAGCTCCGCACCGGCCTCGGCCGCCACCGACAGCAGCCAGCGCGCTTCGCGCAGTTCCAGGCCATCGATCTGCAGCACCGTGCGGCCCTCGATCTCGCCGCGCAGATCCAGGCGACCGCTGTCGGCGTCCGTGCTCAGCAGCAGGCGCTGCGGTCCCGCGGTCGGCAGCTCGGCCCAGCTCACCCGCGTCGCGCGGTAGGGCAGCAGCGGCGCCGTGGTGACGTCGCGGAACATGCCCTGCAGTGCGCGGGCGACGGCCACCGTCCAGTGCATCCACAGCGCTTGCGGATCGCCTGGCGACGGCAGGTCGACTGCCATCGCGAAGGCCGGCGGCCCCCCCGCCGTCGCATCCGGACCCTCGCCGGCGACGATGCGCCCGGCCCGCAGCAGTGTCTGCGCGCCGTCGTCCGCCTGCGCGCGATAGCGCAGACTGCCGTCGGCAAGGACGGGCATCAGGCGCCGGTGACGCGGCGACCCGGCCGCCCAGGCCACGTCAATGAAACGGACCGGGCCGCCGGTCGCCACATGTCCCGGCCACGGCAGCAGAGACGGCAGGCAGGCGGGCCTGCTGCCGAAGAAGACGGTCCACGGCCCGAGCAGCGTGTCGATGTCGTGCGGCACAAGGGAGGGCGGCAGATGGGCAGACGGCTGCGGCGCAAGCGGGGTCGCCGGCCGGAACCACACGCGGTCGCGACGGAAGGGCAGCGTGGGCAGCGGCACGCGCGCAAGGTGATCGGCCGCGTAGCGCGCGGACAGCTGTTCGCTCAGCGAAGGGAATGCGAGCGCCGCACGCAGCCAGTCGGCCAGACTGGCTGCGCTCCGCCAGTCGGGCAGCGGCCGCTCGCCGCCGCTGTCCTTAGCGCTCTGCGCGACGACGACAAAAGGCGCCGGCGCGTCGCACAGCCATGCGGCCAGTTGCAGCGCGAGTCCGCCGACGTCCTGCGCGGCGACGGCAAGCCGATGCGATTGCAGATCGCGACCGAGGAACAGCGAGCCGGCCAGCGCGCGCAGGGTCGGCGCCAGCGACGCCCTAGACAGACTGGCGCGGGCGCGCAGTCGGTCGGACGGCGCTGCGGCGGGCAGCGCTTCGCTCAATGCGGCGGCGACATCGCCCCAGCACATGCAGTCGCGCAGATCGAGCCGCACGGGTTCGATGCCCAGGCCCTGAGCAGCGGCGTGTGCGGCGCGCATCACGCTGTCCGCATCGACGCCGAGCGCCGGCCACGGCGCGTCGACGTCGAGTGCGTCGCTGGCCTGCTGCAGCGCGCACAGCACGCGCGGCTGCACCTCCGGATACAGGTAGTCGAACAGCTGCGCTGCGCGCGCGCGCAAGGTGTCGGCGTCGCGTGCCGACAGCAGCACGACCTCGGCCTGCGCATCGCCGCCGGACCACACCGGTGCCGGCTGCGCCTGCAGCACGACGTGCGCATTGACGCCACCGAAGCCGAAGGAGCTGACGCCCGCCACGCGCGGCCCTTCGCCCCAGGCCTGCGGACAATCGACGATGCGCAGCGGCGAGGCCTTCAGTTCGAGCTGCGGATTGGCCCGTCCGAAAGCGGGATGGCCCGGTATCAGCCCGTGGCGCAGCGCGAGCACCGTCTTGATCAGACCCGCGATGCCGGCGGCCGCTTCGAGGTGACCGATGCGCGCCTTCAGCGCACCGAGCCGGATGTCGCCCTCCGGCGCGCACGCCGGATCGGACGCACCGCACAGGCGCAGCGCCTCGTTCAGCCCGGCAATCTCTATCGGGTCGCCGAGCGGCGTGCCGGTGCCGTGGGTTTCGACATGGGACAGATGGCGCACCGCCGGCCCGGCGGCCTGCCAGGCGGCCGCGACCACCTCGGCCTGTCCCTTGAAGCTGGGCGCGGTCAGGCTGTGCGCGCGGCCACCGTGGTTCTCGGCCGAGGCAAGGATGCAGGCGTGGACGAAATCGCCGTCGCGCAGCGCATCGTCCAGCCGCTTCAGCACCACCACGCCGACGCCTTCGCCGCGCACATAGCCGTCGGCTTCGGCGTCGAAAGGACGGCAGCGCCCCGAGGCACTCAGCATGCCCGCCTGGCTGAAGGCGACATGCAGTTCCGGGCTCAGCATCAGGCTCACACCGCCAGCCAGCGCCAGTTCGCACTGGCCGAGGCGCAGCTGTTCGATCGCCCGATGCACCGCCACCAGCGAACCCGAGCAGGCGGTATCGACCACCTGGCTGGGTCCGCGCAGGTTCAGCACATAGGACAACCGGTTCGCCACCAGCGTAAGTGCCATGCCGGTCGCCCGGTAGGCGTCGTTGTCGCACTGCGCAGCGCGCATCAGCGCGGTGTATTCGGCATTGCCGACGCCGGCGAACACACCGACCCGGCGGCCGGACAGACTGCGCGGCGGAATGCCGGCGTCTTCGAGCGCAGTCCACGCCGACTGCAGGAACAGCCGCTGCATCGGGTCCATGGCTTCGGCTTCGCGCGGCGCGATGCCGAAGTGACGCAGGTCGAAGGCATCCACGTCGTCGATGAAGCCGCCCACGTTGGAATAGGCGGTGTTCGCCGCGGCGCCCGGCGCCGCGTGGACCGCGCGCCAGTCCCAGCGCGAGGCCGGCACTTCGGCGATCGCCGGCCGTTCGCCGAGCAGGCTGTCCCAGAAGCCGGCGACGTCGGCTGCACCGGGCAAGCGTGCGGCCAGACCGACGATGGCGATGGCGCCCGGGGGCGGCAGCGGCATCAGACACCCGCTCCAGCCAGCGCCGGTGCCGGTGCCGCCTGCGGGGCACCTTCCTCGGTCACCGGCACGCCGCTGGCCGGGCACGGCATCGGCAGCCCGGCCTTCCGTGCGCGAGTCCGACCGCGCGCGTGCTCCTTCGCCAGTTCGTGCATATAGGTCGGGCCGTGCATTTCATAGTTGTTGCGCAGCGTCGCCAGGTACTCGCGACGGATGATTTTCTGCTCGCGCTCGATGTCACGTTGCTGCGCCGCGACCTCCGGCAGGCGGTAGAAGCCGGCGTAATGCTCGGCCACCACTTTGGCCTGCGCTTCCATCATGTCGAGGAAGCCCCAGGTCACCGCCTGGAACAGGCCGATGAAGGCGAGGTTGTCCACGCCGGGCACGAAGATGCGCTTGAACATCGGCACCCTGTTGTCGTCGGCGTTCAGGAACTGCTTGTCGAGGAAGGGGAAGGTGGTCTTGAAGCCGGTCGAATAGACGATGGCGTCGAACTCGCGCACGCTGCCGTCAGCGAAGAACACCTTGCGGCCCTTGATGTACTTCACCTCGGGCACGATCTTCAGCTTGCCGTCGCCGATGCGGTTGGCGAAATTCTCCGACAGCGTGGGCAGGCTGGACATCATCAGGTGGTCCGGCTTGGGCATGCCCATGCTGGAGTGGCGCTGGATCAGCGCCTTGTACAGCCCGGTGTGCACCAGGTTGAACAGCGGATAGGGCAGGATCTTCTTGAACCACCAGTCGTTCAGGAAGGCCATCGCGCGGTCCATGCGCAGGCCCAACAGATAGTGCGGCAGCACATAGACACCGCGGCGCAGCGAAATGCAGGTCGACTTCGCCGCGTGACTGATGTCCACCGCCACCTGCGAACCGCTGTTGCCCACGCCCACCACCAGCACGTCCTTGTCGCGGTAGTCCTCCCGGTAGCGGTAGTGCTGCGAGTGGATGGCCTCGCCGTCGAACACGTCGCGGTAGTAGTAATCCGGGAAGTTCGGTTCGTTGTGGTGGCCGTTGGCGACGATGAGCGCGTCGTAGTGGCGCACCTCGCCGCTGTCCAGCGTCACCCGCCAGCCCCGGTCGCCGATGCGCTCGGCACGCTTGACCTGGGTGTTCAGCTGTATGCGGTCGCGGAAGCCGAAGTGGTCGACATAGCTTTCCAGATAGGCATGCACCTGCTGGTGAGACGGGAAATCCGGGTAGTCGTCCGGCATCGGGAAATCGGTGTACTGGTACAGACCGCGCGGCGTGTTCTGGTTCATCGCCTGCCACACCGACGTGAACTTGCGTTCCGGGTCGAAGGCCCAGATGCCGCCGATGCGGTCGCGGCCGTCGAAGCAGTCGAACGGAATCCCGTACTCGGTCAGCGCCTTGCCGATCGAAATGCCGCCGACGCCGGCGCCGACCACGCATACGCGCGGCAGCTGGCGCGGCGAGCGGCCCTTGCCGCGCAGGCGTTCGAGCATGCGTGCACCACCCGGGATGCGGTCGACGAAGGCGCGGGTGAAGTCGCGGGCGACCGGCGGCGCGGACAGTGAACGGGGAGCACTCATGCGACGGACCTCCTTGTTTTCGGTGGGGACGAGGGATTTCAGGAATTCGGCGGTGCGCGTTTCGCCGATGCGCGCTGAATGCGCGGCGCAGTCGAGCACCACCGGCGCGATGCCGCCGGACAGATGCCGGCGCAGGCTGTCAACGATGAGGTCGACCTCGTCGTCGGCGATGTTCAGCGGCGGCAGGAAGCGCAGGCTGTTGTTGTGGATCGGGCAGACCGCGACCGCAACGCCCTGCACCGGGTCGCGCAGCATGGCGCCCCACAGCAGGTAGCCGAAGCTGCGCTGCAGGAAGGGATCAGCGCCGGCGAGGTCGAGATCGACGGTGAGCAGCAGGCCCTCGCCGCGCACCGCGGTGATCATCGGCACATCGCGCTGCAGCGCGGTCAGCTTCGCCCTGAACGATGCGCCGGTGGTCCGGGCACGTTCGTCCAGCCCCTGTTCGAACACCTTGCGGAGCGCGTGCAGCGATATGTGCGCGGACAGCGGGCAGCACTGACGGCCGGCCAGCTCCTGCAGCCGCGCCGGCGAGCGCTGCTGCGCGCGCTGCCGCAGCGCGTCGCTGCACAGCACGACGCCAGTCGGCACCAGCGAATCGCACAGCGCGGTGCCCAGCGCCACCAGGTCGGGTGACGGCACCTGCGGCGCGCTGTGCAGCAGGCGGCCGGTCATCAGATTGGTCTGGGTTTCGTCCACGCCGACCAGATAGCCGCCGGCTTCGCGGTGGCGGACGATCAGCTCGACCAGCTGCGGCGGCAGCGGACGGGTGGCGTTGGCATCCACCTGTATGGTTTCGAACCACACTAGGCCGATGTCGCCCGACAGCAGTTCGGCTTCCAGCTTCTGTGCGGCGTCCGGCGCGTGCGCGTCGATGAACACGCTGTGGCGGTACAGCGGCTCGAAAGGCTTGCGGAAGATGTCGAACACCGCGTCGTGCGACGCCACCGCGCTCAGCATCGAGAAGCCCAGACCGCCGGAGAAGAACAGCATGCGGCGCTTCGCCGGCGCAGCAAGCGCCGCCAGCGTCAGCGCGGATTCCACTGCGGTGACATTGCTCGACGCCGGGAAGGCGTGCGGCAGGCCGGTGCGCTCGCTCAGCAGCGCAGCCAGTTCGCTCCAGTAATCGGTGTTCGCGTCGTGCACGCGCGCAACGCCGGTGATGACGTCCAGCGGGTTCAGGCCGCGCGGGCTGGTGCCCACGTTCACGAAGCAGTCGAGCACGGTGCGCGCTGTGCCTTCGCGGTCGCGCAGCAGCGACTTCATGCCGCGCGCCGCTTCGAAGCGGGCGTCGAAGCCGTGCAGGCGCGCCACCCGGGCGTAGCCGGAATTACCCCAGCGCAGGTGGGCATCGAAGCAGGCGTCGACATCGGCGTCGATGCGCCGCATCAACCTGTGCGTGTCGCCGTCGATCAGGTCGGCGAAGCGCGCCAGCAGCGCTTCGCGCGCCACCGCCAGCGGAAAGCCGAAACTGGTCATGACGTTGCGCACATAGCTTTCGCTGGGCGTCATGCTCCAGGTCTGGTGTACCGGCGCGCGCACCATGCAGGCGGCCACCGGCACCTGGCTGCCGGCCATCGATTCGCCCAGCACGATCATGTCGGCGCGCTCGCGGCAGGCCGGCGCGATCCATCCGGCAGCGCCGGTGTCGGCGTCGTTGTTGTCGACCAGCACGCTCACCCGCTCGTGCCGCGCGCAGGCGGCGATCAGGCGGTCGGCATCATCGACCGGCGTGAAGGCGTCGCACACCAGCACCACGGCCACCGGCGAAGCGCCGCCTTCCAGCCGTTCAAGCGCTTCCAGCGCGGTGGACACGAAAGTGACGCCGGGTACCAGCGCGTCGTCCGGGCCGGCGTCCAGCGGATCGAAATAGCGGCGCCAGCCCTCGCCGGCATCGACCAGCAGCAGTTCGCCGCTGCTGTCGGCGTCGCGGTTGCGGGCGCGGTGCCGGGCCAGACGCAGCGCGGCGTCGAGCGCTTCGTGCTGCGAAGTCAGGAACAGGCAGCGGTAGTCCTCGTCACCGGTCTTGTTCTGCGACTGTATCCGGTTGAGCAGCAGCGCGACCTGGGCCGACTGCGGCGACAGGATGGCGCAATGCCCCTGGTCGCCGCGGCGCACGTAGTCTTCCAGCACCTGCAGCGTGTCGGCATCCGGCCTGATGAAAGCGCTGGCGGGCGAAAGCGTCGGCAGGCCCGCAGCTTCGCTGCACGCGGGCGCCACTTCATCGAGAAAACGCAGCAGCAGCCGGTTGTAGGCCTCGAAGTGAGTGAAACCCAGCAGATGGCCGGCACCCGGAAAGCACACGTAGCGCGCGCCGTGCAGTGCATCGGCCAGCGCGCGACCGTAGGCTGGCTGCATGTAACGGTCGTCGCGTCCGCTGATCACCAGCGCCGGGCAGCGCAGCGCCGACAGGGCCTCACGGTGGTCGAAGGCGCCGACGACGGCCTGGTAGGCCGGCAGCGACGGAATATTCCAGCCGCGGTTCAGTTCCATGAAACGGTCACTGGTCTGCAGCTCGCGCATCAGCGTCGCGAAGTCGTTCGCGCCCTGCGCGAACGGTGAGGTGACGGTCGCGACCAGCGCCGACACCCGCTGCGGATGGTCGAGGCAGAAGCGCTGAGCCAGCACGCCGCCGAAGGAATAGCCGATGACCGGCAGCGCATCGGTGATGCCGAGGCCGTCGAGCAGTTCGGCCACGTCGGACGCCATCGACGACAGCGTGAGCGGGCTGTAGAAATCGGTGCGTCCGCAGCCCGGCATGTGATAGGCGATCAGCCGGTAGCGCTCGCCCAGTTCGCGCAGCTGCAGCCGCCACATGACCGAGGTGTGCATGACCAGGCCGCCGAGCAGCAGCACCGGCCGCCCCTGCCCATACACCGCGGCTTCGATGATGCGGCCGGAACGCCCTTGCACGCTGACCGAACGCGCCTGGTCGACGACCACCTGCTGGGCGTCGAGGTGTTCGCGCGAGGGCTGGCGCACGCCGCCTTCGGGGGTGGCGGTGTCCTGTGCGCGAGCGGCCGGTGCACGCAAGGTGGCGGCTGAGGGTGCGGGCGCAGCGATGGCCCCCGGCGCAGCGGCCCCGCCCTGCTCCGCCCACAGAGCCTCGATCGACAGCGGCGAGTCGGCTGCGACGGTCACCGCCGGCGCTGCCGGCGTCGTTGCGGAGGGCACCGGCCGGGGCACCGGAATCGGCGTGGCGACCCGGGCCGTCGCCGGCACGACGGGCTCAGGTGCGCGGGGTGCGGCAACCTCCGGCGCGACGGCGACCGAACCTTCGAGTTCGCCCAGCACGCGCTTCACGTCGGCGCTGTGGTTCTTCAGCAGGTAGCGGGTGAGCCCGCGCAGGTCCTGGAACTCGAAGAACACGGTGGGCGGAATGACGATGCCGAAACGCGCGGTGAAGCGGTTGCCGATCTCGGTGGACGAGATCGAATCCATGCCGTAGTCCATCAGCGAGCGCGTCGGCGAGAAGTCGGCGGCTTCGAGCTTGAGCACCGCCATCACCAGCGCGCCCAGATCCTGCTCGAGCGCCACCTCGAGCGCCGGCCGGGCGGCCGGTGCAGCCGGGTCGCGTGCCACCGGTGCGACGACGGGCCGTACCGCGGGCGACACCGGTGCGGCGTCAATCTCCAGTCCTTCGATCAGCGCGAGCGCCTCTTCCGGCGACAGTTCGTCGGCGATGCTCATGTCCATGCGGAATCCCCGGTATGCGTGGTGAAATCGGTGCTCATGCGGTCAGCGCCTCGACCGGCGCGGGCTGCGCGGCGCCGTCGAGCAGCTTTCCGGTGACGAAATTGACCGCGCGGATGTACTTCCACAGGTCGACCTCGTAGCGATGGCGGTCGGTGTCCATGAAGCGGCCCTGGCCGAGATCCAGCCGCTCCGGCTGCTGTTTCAGCTGCTGCAGGCGGCGGAAGTTGTCGCTGCCGGCGATGCGCGCCGACAGGCAGGCGGCAACGAAGCGCGCGGTGATGTTGAGCACGTTGCCGAGGCCGGACGGCGTGTTCAGGTAGCCGACGAACAGCAGGTTGTCGTGGCGCTGCGGCACCATGCGCAGGAACAGCCGGTCCAGATCGACGCGCGCGTCGAAATCGGCCGGGTCGAAGAAGGACAGGTCGGTGCGGAAGCCGGTCGCCCACAGGATGAGGTCGATCTGTTCGCGGCTGCCGTCGGTGAATTCGACGGTGCGGCCGTCGATGCGGCGGATGTCCGGCCTGGGCGCGAGGTCGCCGTGGCCGATGTGGTAGAGCACCTGCGAATTCATGATCGGGTGCGCGGCGTCGATGCGGTGGTCCGGTGCCGGCAGGCCGAAATCGGTACCGTCATAGCCGGCCAGCTTGAACACCGCGCTCACATGGTCCCAGTAGGCCTGGGCATCAGTGAACTTCGGCGCGATGTCCATCAGCCATTCCTGCGTCGGCCTGCCATCGACGAACTTCGGCATGTAGTGATAGCCGCGCCGGGTCGAGTGGAAAGCGGCGTCGGCATTGAGTGCGGCGTCCACCGCGATGTCGCAGCCCGAATTGCCGCCGCCCACCACCAGCACGCGCTTGCCGCGGAACTGGTCGGCCGACCGGTAGTCGCCCGAGTGCACGCTCTCGCCATCGAAATGCCCCTCGAACTTCGGCACCAGCGGAATGCGCAGCAGGCCATTGGCGACGATCAGATGGGCGTAGCGGCGCACGCCGCCGTCGGCCAGCTCGCAGCGCCAGCCGCCGCCGTCCGGCCGCGCACGCAGCACGCGGGTGTCGAAGCGGGTGTGCGCGGCGACCGCGTAGCGCTCGGCCACCGACATCAGGTAGGCGTACATCTGGCTGTGCCGCGGATAGTGCGGGTAGCTGTCGGGCATCGGCAGATCGGAAAACTGCGTGTTGCGACGCGAGCTGATCAGGTGCACCGAGGCGTACATCTTCGACGCCGGCCCGCTCGGCTGCCAGTTGCCGCCGAGCCCGCTGCTGGCTTCCAGCACTTCGTAATCGAGGCCGGCTTCGCTCAGCGCCTTGGCCAGGCCGATGCCTGAGGCGCCGCCGCCGATGATGCCTACCGTGTGATCGAAATTCGTCATGTCTGTCCCTGTGATCTGCGCCTGGGCTTACTGGTCGGCGGTGGCGCGCATGCTGGCGAGCAGGCGCTTGGCTTCGTCCGGCGCCATGCGGCCGGCTTTCACGCGTTCGAGGATGTCGCGCGGCGACAGCACCGGGGCTGCGGTCGGCTGAGGCGGAGCGGGCAGCGGGTCGACCGCATAGCGCGCCACCGGCTGTTCGACCCGGGGCGCCTCGATCGGCGCGGCGGCAGCCGGCTGGGCCCAGAAGCGCCGACGCTGGAAGACGGTGCCCGGCAAGGGCACACGGCGACGCAGCGACGGCACCGGTTGCGCGCTCCAGTCGTCAAAGGCGCCGCTGACCCAGGCACGCGCAAGTGCCTCGGGCGCACTGCTGACCGGTGCGGGCGCGCTGTCGGCGTCGGCCACGCCCTTGAACACGCCGGCCTGCAGCACGGAAGCGTCGAGCTGCCAGAACTCGCCCGCCAGGCTGGCGCGCAGCTGCGCCAGCAGCGACGGCAGATCGACAGCGATCAGCGCCAGCCGGTTGGGCTGGGCGACGCGCGCCATCCGCAGCGTGGCCGCCAGATCGGCCAGTGGCAGCGGCTCGCCGTGCTGCAGCGCGCGCTCGATATGGACGGCCAGCGACTGCGCCATCGTGCGCAGCGTGTCCGGAGTACGCGCCGACAGCACGACGATGTGCGGCCCCGGCAGATCCGCCTGCGGTGCGACCGGCCATTCCTCGACCACGATGTGTGCGTTCGAGCCGCCCGCACCGAACGAGCTGACCGCGGCCAGCCGCGGCAGCGCACGTCCGGCCGCGTCGCGCGGGGCCGGCCAGTCGGCCGCGGTGGCCTGCACGCGGAAGGGCAGCTTCGAGAAATCGATGTTCGGGTTCGCCGGCTCGCTGTGTATCGACGGCGCCAGCCGGCCGTGCCGCATCTGCAGCAGCACCTTGGTCAGGGCGGCGATGCCGGCGGCGGATTCGAGATGGCCGATCTGCGACTTCACCGAGCCGATGGGCACCGCCTGATCGCCCAGCGCGCTTTCGAGCGCCATCGCCAGGCCGCGCAGTTCGATCGGGTCGCCCAGACCGGTTCCGGTGCCGTGCGCCTCGATGTAGCCCAGCCGCGATGCCGGCACGCCAGCGCAGGCGAAGGCGTCGGTGATCACTTCGCTCTGCCCGACCGGCGTCGGCACGGTAAAGCCCGACGTGCGTCCGCCGTGACCCAGGGCCGAACCGCGGACGACGCCGTGAATGTGGTCGCCGTCGCGGACCGCGTCGGCCAGTCGCTTGAGCACCACCACGCCGACGCCCTCGCCCGGCACATAGCCGTCGCCGCCGGCACCGAAGCTGCGGCAGCGGCCGTCGCTGGCGGCGAACTGCAGTTCGCTCAGCATGCGGTAGCGATAGGGGTGTGCCGACACATTGACGCCGCCCGCCAGCACCGCGTCGCATTCGCCGGCGCGCAGCAGCAGGCAGGCGGTGTGCAGCGCGGTCAGCGAGGACGAACACATGCTGTCCAGCGCGAACGAGGCGCCGCTGAAGCCCAGCGTGTAGGACACCCGGTTTGCGATGGCGGCGTAGGACGAATTGGTCAGCGTCGGTGACCCACCGGCGCCGTAGTACTGGTACTCGCCGTACATGACGCCAGCCAGCACGCCCACGCGCGCCCGTGCGCCGTCGCGCGAAGGCGGCGACTGCAGGGTCTGCGGCGTGTAGCCGGCGTTCTCGATGGCCAGCCAGGAGGCCTCCAGGAACAGCCGCTCCTGCGGATCCATGCGCTCGGCGTCGCGCGGCGCGATACCGAAGAACAGCGGGTCGAAGCAGTCATGCTGGTCGATCAGCGCAGCCCACCGCGCGTAGGCGCCGGTCTTCGCCGCCTCACCCTCGCGTCGGGCGAAAGCGGGGTCGTCCGGCCAGCGCTGCGACAGCTCGCCGACGCAGTCCATGCCCTGCAGCAGGTTGTCCCAGAAGGTATCCAGATCGGCCGCACGCGGGTAGCGGCCGGCGATGCCGACGATGGCAATCGCCAGGCCGTGCCCGTCGTCCGGTGCCACGACGGCCGGCGCCGGCTGGGGCTGGTCAGGTGCGGGGGGGGATTCCGGTGTCGGCAGAACCGCGGCAGGCATAACGGCTGCCGGCGCGCCCCGGCCTGCGCCGACAAAACGGGCGGCCGCGTCGGGCTCGACGGCGGCGATGCGCGAAGCGAGATCCTGCACCGTGTCGGCTTCGTACAGCAGCGTCTTCGACAGTGACGAGAAGTGCTGGTCCAGTTCACCGTTCAGGTCCATCACCATGATGGAATCCAGCCCGAGTGACTGCAGCGGCGTGGCAGGCACGACGCGGCTGCGGGCAATGCCGCAGGCGCGGGCCAGCATGTCGCCAAGACGGCTGCACAGCGCCGGCACGATATCGCCCGCAGGCGGCGCGACCGGCACGGAAGACGCGGCGGCTGCGGTGTCGCAGGAGGCCCCGTCATCCACACTCATCAGTCGGGCCACGCCCTCACGCCGGCCGCTGCACACCACGACACCGGCCACCGTTGTGGCCATCGCTGCGCGCAAGGCCTGTATGCCCTGCTCGGCGTCCAGCAGTTCGAGGCCGCGCTCGGCCATCCACTGCATGACCGGCGGCGGCGCCTGCATGCCGTCCTCGCTGCGCCACAGCGGCCAGGCGAGCGCAAGCGTACGGCCGCTGCGCCGGCCTTCAGCCACTGCCTGCGCGCGCAGTTCGGCGTAATCGTCCAGCCAGGCGTTGGCATAGGCATACACGCTCTGGCCGACGTTGCCGTGCGCACCGGCCAGCGACGAGAACAGCACGAAAGCTTCCAGCGGGTCCTCGCGTGTTGCCTGGTCGAGCAGGCGCGCAGCGGTGATCTTGGGCGCCAGTACCGCCTGCCAGTCGTCGTCGCCGTGCTTGACGAAGAAGGCGTCGCGCAGCACGCCGGCGGCGTGGATGACGCCTCTCACAGGGCCCAGCGTCGCCCTGACCTGCTGCAGCGCGCCCGCCAGCGAAGCGGTGTCGGTGACATCACCCTGCACATAGACGACCGATGCGCCCTCGCCGCCGAGCGCTGCGACGACACGCGCGCCCTCTTCGTCCAGCGGACTGCGGCCGAGCAGCGCGACATGCACGCCGCAGCGGGCGAGCCAGCGCGCGAAAGTCCGGCCCAGCGCGCCCATGCCGCCGGTGATCAGATAGGTGGCACCGCGGGTGGGCTGCCAGCCGGTGGCGGGCGCCTCCAGCCAGCCGAAGCGGGCTTCTTCCAGCCGTCCGTCCCGCACCCGCAGACGCGGTGCGTGGCCGGGCGACGCAGGGTGGACGAGCGCGGCCGCGATCGCGTCGGCGCGCCGCACCGGGTCGTCGTGGCTTGCGGCATCGAGTTCGAGCAGCACCGCCGACACGCGCGGCGCTTCCAGATGCAGACTTTTCAGCAGACCGCTCATTGCCGCGTGGAAACAGCGCGCGTCGTCGGCCGAAGGCGTACCGACATAGACCAGCCGCAACGCACGGGCGCCCAGCGAACCGATTGCGCCGACCAGCAGTTGCGCCAGCGAAACGAAACGCCGCACATCGGCATCGACCGTTTCGCACGCGCTGCCGGCCAGCCACACCACCGTGTCCGGAAAGGCGTCGCGTTGCTGGAGCAGCTCGAGCAGTGCGCGCCGGTGTGCCGGATCGGCAGCGTCCATGTCCACGTGCGCACCGTCCTGGAAGCGGAAGCGTGACGAGGTATCGATCCGCCACAGCGTCTGCCCCGGGTGCAGCCTGCGCAGTCGGGATTCGACGCTGTCCAGACGCACGCCCGCGCCCGCTGCAAGCATCAGCGGCCCGACCGGCAGGACGACCGAACGAGGGCGGTCGCAGGCAGACCAGCTGCGCTGCAGCAGGTGCAGCGGTGCGGTGCGTGCGCCATCCCAGGCGCGGAAGCAGAACCCCTCGATATCCGCGAGCACGGTGCCACCGTCGTCGCACACGCGGAAGTCGAAGGCATGCAGACCGGGCGCAGGCGCACCCCGGTAGTCGACGCGGACACGGACACGCGCCGGCAGTGGCGCGTACAGCGCGAAGCGGCGCATCGAGAACGGCACGAAAGCCCGCCCGGACGACAGCACCGAGTCCGGTGCCAGCGCCACTGCGCACTGGAAGACGCCATCCAGCAGCGCCGGGTCGAAACGGCCGACGTCCTCGCGCGGCTCGACCGCCAGTTCGGCGACCGCGTGATCGGCGTGGCGCATGAGCGCACGTACCGGCCTGAAGTCGGGGCCGTAGGCCAGACCCATGCGTTCGAAGCGGGCGTAGAAGGCATCCCGGTCGAAGCCGGCGGACGGCCGCTCCATGGTCAGGGACAGCATGGAAGGCGACCCGCTCAGCACATGCAGCGCGCCGCGCAGGTGCGCGGCCGCGCCGTCCCCCGAGCTGCCCTGTACCACGCAACGTCCATCCGCCTCCCGCGCCAGCCGCAGATGCTCCGGCGCGTCGAGCACCAGAGGACGTCCCCACATGAGGTCGCGAAACTCGATCGCATCGCGGCCAGGCTGCGTGGCTGCCAGCAGTTGCAGGAAGCCGGCCGCCGGGAACACCGCGTGTCCATCGACGATGTGGTTGCGAGCGCGCCAGTCGTCCACGTCGATGCACAGCACGTCGGGCGCTGCGGGGCTGGATTCAACGGGCCCGAAGCGCGCTACTGCGGCGACCTGCCGGCCACCTATCCAGTGCCGCGTGCGGCGGAAGGGATAGCCGGGCAGGTCGATCGGGCGCGGCTGTACCGGCCATGCGACGGACCACCGGACCGGTTCGCCTGCCAGCCAGCGTGCAGCGATCGCAAATGGATCGGCAGGGTCCGCGTCGGCCGGTGCGGGCGCATCGGTACCGCCACGCTGCATGTCGTCGCCCGAAAGCTTCTGCAGAAGCTCGGCCAGCGTGGCGGCGACCACCAGCGCGCGTCTGCGCTGGGGCGTGCGCCCGAGCTGCAGCGTGGCCGCAATGCGGGCCCGACCGGCCGGGTTGTCGAGATCACTCATTCGCGGTGCAAGCCAGTCGCAGAACCGGGCCATGACCGCGTCAAGCTGTTCGTCGTCACTGGCCGAGAACGGAAACAGCTGGGCGGCCGGCCCGCCTGCCGCGTCGGCACCGGTGTCCGCCCATTCCTCGATCAGCACGTGGGCATTGGCGCCGCCCGCTCCGAATGAACTGAGAGCGGCACACCGCGGCTGCTCGCCGCCGGGCCAGGGCTCGCTCTGCTGCGGAATGTGGAAAGGTGTGCGCACCAGATCAATGGCCGGGTTGATGCGTGCCGAATGCAGCGACGGAAACAGCGTGCGCATGCGGAGCTGCAGCACCAGCTTGGTCAGGCCGGCGATGCCGGCCGCTGATTCAAGATGACCAATATTGGTCTTGATCGAACCCAGGCCGCAACGCGACGGGCGGGATGGCCCCCATGCCTCCAGCAGGCCATCGACTTCGACCGGATCGCCCAGCCGGGTGCCGGTTCCATGCGCCTCGACGTAGCCGATGCGCGCGCCGTCCAGCCCTGCCTTTGCCAGCGTGTCACGGATCAGGGCCGCCTGGCTGCGCGAACTGGGCACTGTGTAACCGGTGGTGCGCCCGCCGTGCGCGATGCCGGTGGCGCGGATGACGCCGAGGATGCGATCACCGGCCGCGCGCGCATCGGCTAGCCGCTTGAGGACCGCCACGCCCACGCCCTCACCCGGCACGAAACCGTCAGCCGCGTCGCCAAAGGCGTGGCAGCGACCGGTCGGCGACAGCATGCGCTGCTGGCTCAGCTGTACGTACTTGGACGGATGCAGATAGAGATTGACGCCGCCGGCCAGCGCCACCGCGCATTCGTCGCGGCGCAGGCTTTCACAGGCCAGGTGCAGCGCGGTCAGCGACGACGAGCACGCGGTATCCAGCGCGACGCTGGGACCGTCGAAATCCAGCAGCCAGGACAGTCGGTTGGCCACCGACCACGGCATGGCTGTCGGCACCTGGCCACCGCCACTGCGCCAGTGCGCCTCGCCCAGCAGCGGATAGGACAACGTGGTGATGCCGGCGAAAACGCCGACCCGCGCCGCGCCACCGGGCTGCGTGCGCGGCAGGCGTTCGGGACCGAGGCCGGCATGTTCCAGCGCGTGCCAGGCACACTCGATGAACAGGCGCTCCTGCGGATCCATTACGTCGGCGTCGACCGCAGACACGCCGAAGAAGGCGGAATCGAAGGCGTCGACGTCACGCAGGAAGCCGCCCCACTTCGACATGCTGGCCCACTGTGCGCGCGCGACCGGATCACGGCTGAACAGCCCGTCGACCGACCAGCGCTCGGCCGGCACCTCGGTGATGGCGTCACGGCCTGCGGCGAGTACCGAGGCGAAGGCCTCCAGGTCATCGGCCCCCGGATAGCGGCCAGCCAGCCCGATGACAGCGATGGCGTGACCTGCGGCGTCCGCCGCCGCGGCCTCCTGCTCGTCCAGCGCAATCCACTCGTCGCTGAAGCGTGGCCGCGCTGCGGCCTGGCTCACCGCGGGGCGCAGCGACACCGAAAGTCGGGCCACCTCGTCGGGAAAGCGCGACAGCAGATAGTCGGGCACGTCACCCACTGTCCTGCAGTCATACAGGAAGGTCTTCGACAGCAGCGGAAAATGCGCCTCGAGCACCCGCCCCATCGCAACCACCGACATCGACTCGAGGCCAAGCTCCTCCAGCGCGCTGTGCGGATGAATGCGTGAAGCATCGTGGCCCAGCACCTCGGCCAGCCTTTCGATGATCCACGCCAACAGACTTTCCTTCTGCGGATCCACGCTGATGTTTGCCCCGTCTCTGACTGTCCTCCGTGCTGAGCGCACGGCACCGGAGCGCTGAGTAGCCATAACCGTGCCAGGGACAATGACCCGCAGCACATGCAGGCAGAGAGGGCTCCCGGAACGATGACTTTCGTATATGCAAAACGCACATGAAAATCGCGCCCCCAGATCGATCCCGCATGGAAAACGGCCTGTTCGACACCACGACCCGGGACCCCTGTCCTTCTGTGGAGGAGAACGCAATCAATCAGTGAGCGAACATTCTTAACAGTTGGACACAATCTGTTCAGCATTGAGACACCTGTATCAGCCCATGCCATTGGAGAACGTCAATGGCATTTGAAACACGGATGAATGCTCTCTGAACCCCGCCCGAAGCGCGTCCCTACGCCGCCCTGTCACGAATATGAACGGTGTCCGTGTCGAGTGCGCTGCCCGGTCTCCGGAACCTGTGAACAATTCGTGACTGAATACATGAAACGACCGCCGGACAAGGATTCCGACGATCCGTGAAGCGAGAACCGGATGTTCTTCACGCGGATTTCAAATGCGATGGGCATGTCTATTGCTCAGGGCGAAGCCGCGATCCGAACCGGGGGTCATCGTGCGACACACGCATGGACCCGCGGGGCACGGATCCGAAGAACAGAACCAGAACTGATTCAAACCGGGAGATTCGGATGAGCACTTTAATGCGGCGAATGGCGATCGCACTCGCCTTGTCAGGTGTCGGCCAGGCCGGCTGGGCAGCCCCTTACTCGGCGATGTATTCGTTTGGCGACAGCTTTTCCGACACCGGCAATCTGGTCGGTGCGCTGGCTGCGCAACCCATCGAGAAGGTGCTGTCCTGGTGGCCACCCTTTGCGATTCCCGGTTACGCCAACGGATTCTTCGACGGACGCCCCACCAACGGCCCTTCGGCGGTCGAATACCTGGCCGGTTCGCTCGGCATCGGTCTGACCAACTACGCCTGGACCGGG
Organism: Methyloversatilis universalis FAM5; assembly: GCF_000214035.2. Lineage (GTDB taxonomy): Bacteria > Pseudomonadota > Gammaproteobacteria > Burkholderiales > Rhodocyclaceae > Methyloversatilis > Methyloversatilis universalis. Next base: position 24,991 of record NZ_AFHG01000044.1, read on the forward strand.
GCACTCAGCGGTCACGGCAACGTGCTGCCCTTCGTCAATACCGACATCGGGCAGACCGGCCTGAGCAATCAGATCGGTACCCACCTCTCGGCCACCGGCGCTGCGGACGCGAACGCGCTCTACTTCGTGTGGGGAGGGCACAACGACTTCTGGGGACTGGGCCAGATGCTGCCGCCGTCACTCGACGACGCCAGCCGGCGCGATGCGCTGACCCGGGCCGGCATGCAGGCCGCCGATGACATCGCAAGCAACGTGACCACGCTGATCGGCGCCGGAGCGCGCAACATCGTCGTGCTCGACAGCATTTCTCTTGAATACGAGCCGTTCTGGGCCCCTTTCTACTCGGACGACCCGGCATTGCGCGGCCTGCTGCACGACGGCGTAAATGCCATGAACGGCCGCCTGGGCACTCTGCTCGGCGCCATCGACGGCCAGACCGCAGGCCTGAACCTGATGCATTTCGATACGCAGAAATGGTACGAGGACACGATTGCCGGCGTACTGGCCGGGGCACGACCGGGCGGCCTGACCAACGCGCAGGATGCCTGCTTCGCCTATGACGGCGCGGCCTTCTCGGCCTGCGGTGCGCCGGACGAGTACTTCTTCTGGGATTCGATACACCTGAGCACACGGGCGTATTCCATGCTCGCCGGCGAACTGGCGAGCGCGGTCGCTGCGCCGGTGCCGGAACCGTCGGCCGCGCTGCTGTTCCCGCTCGGTCTGGGTGCCCTGCTGCTGCGTCGCCGTCTGCAGCGTGCGGCGCCATTCGTCATCGTCTGACCGTCGCCCGGGCGGAAGCCCGACCTCGTCACCCGCCCGTCGGCACGCGGCCCCTGATCCGTCGCGAGCCGGTGAGCGTCCGCGCCGGACCACGACCTTCAACCGGTGGGCGGACATCCGATGCACTGCAGCCTGTCGGCACCCAAAGGGTGGCGGCAGCCCGATTCTTTCGCAACGACCCAGGGAGCCCTCGCCCATGTTCGACCAGCAATTCATCGCCGACCCCTACCCGACCTACCGGATGCTGCGCGCCTCCGGCCGTGCCCACTGGGTGGGCGACTTCCTGGGCGGCGCCTGGCTGCTGCCGCATCACGCCGATATCGGGCCGGTGCTGCGCGACGCCCGCCTCAGCGCGCAGCGCAGCCATTGCTACAGCGCACTGCTGCCCGAAGCGGAGCGCCCGGCCTTCGACGAATTCAACCGTCTGTTCGGCATGTGGCTGCTGTTCCAGGACGCCCCGGCACATACACTGCTGCGCAAGCTGATGAACAAGGGCTTCGCACCGCAGGTGATCGAAGCCTGGCGCGGCGCCGTCACCCGAACCGCACACGGGCTGCTGGACCGGCTGCCGGGCGACGGTCCGGTTGACTACATAGGCTGCTTCGCCCACCCCTTCCCGGCGCTGGTGATCTGCGAACTGATGGGCGTGGACGCCGCCGATCAGGACACCTTCATCGAGTGGTCGGACCATATCGCCCGCTTCTTCGGCAATCCGGCCAGTTCCATCGAAGTCGCCCACCGCGGGCGCGACAGCCTGATCGCGATGACCCGCTATTTCGAGCGCGTGGTCGATCAGCGCCGCCGCGAACCGGGCGAGGATCTGATCAGCCTGCTGATACGCATCGAGGAGGACGAAGAAGCGCTGACCGCCGAGGAAGTGGCCTCGCAGTGCGCCATGCTCATGTTCGGAGGCCATGAAACCACGCGCAATCTGCTCGGTAACGGCATGCTGGCGCTGCTGCGCCACCCGGCACAGATGCAGGCGCTGCAGGACGACCCGGCGCTGATTCCGAACGCAGTGCGCGAAATGCTGCGCTACGACAGCCCGGTGCAGTATCTGGTGCGGCTGGCCACAGAAGACTTCGAGTACGCCGGCGCCACGATACGGCGCGGCCAGATGGTGGTGCCCATCATCGCCTCCGGCAACCGCGACGAAGCGCGCTACCCGGACGCGGATCGCTTCGACATCCGGCGCGAGGACACGACGCACTTCGCCTTCGGTCACGGTGCGCACGTGTGCATCGGTACCCGGCTCGCGCTGCTGGAGGCCGAAATCGCCTTCACCGTGCTGCTGGCGCGCTGCCCGCACATCACCGCCCCCACCGATCACCCGGAATGGCTGCCCAACTTCGGCTTCCGCGGCATGCGCGCGCTGCCGCTGCACATGAGCGCCCAGCCGGTCGCCGCCTGATCCACGCCCCGACATACAGGAGTCCTGCCGTGACCCAACGCTGCCCCACGCCGCTCGACGTGCGATCGACGCTGCCCGACATTGCCTACGCCTACAGCCTGCCGCTCGGCAGCCTGCTCTTCCTGACAGTGACCGGCCTGTTCGCCGGTCTGTGGACGCTGTCGCTGTCCATGGACAACCTTGCGCTCAAGGCGCTGTTCGGCGTCATGAGCGGTCAGGCCATCGGCATCATGTTCGTGATCGGCCACGACGCCGCACACGGATCGCTGACCAACCGCCCCTTCTTTGATCGCCTGTACGCGACCCTCGCCTTCATGCCTTCGCTGCATCCGGTGTGTACCTGGAAGATCGAGCACAACAAGATGCACCACGGCTGGACCAATCTGAAGGGCATGGACCCGGTCTACCCGCCGATGTCGCCGGACGAGTTCGCCGCGCTGTCGCCCTGGCAGAAGCGCGTGCACCGCTTCTACCGCAGCATCTGGGGCTTCGGCTGCTACTACCTGTTCGACATCTGGTGGAAGGTGCTCATCCTGCGCCGTTCGGAAAACGGCAAGGAAATTCCGCCGCTGGTGGCGCTGGCCGATTTCATTGCGGTGTTCGGCTTCCTCGGCTTTCAGGTGTTCATGGCTTACCTGTTTGCCGCCGACGGCCAGCAGTTCGCTTGGAACCTCGTGCTGAGCGTCGGCCTGCCCTTCCTGGTGTGGAACTACGTGATGACCTTCGTCACCATCCAGAACCACACCTACCCGACCATACGCTGGTATGACAACCGCGACGAGTGGAACTACTTCCGTGCCCAGGTGGAAGGCTCTATCCATACCGAAGTGCCGGCCTGGCTGGACTTCTCGTTCGCCCGCGTGTTCCAGCACACCGCCCACCACGTGGACAAGAAGATTCCGCTGTACCGGCTGGTGAAAACCCAGGCGTCGCTGGAAACGACCTTCAGCGGCCACGTGAAGACCGTGAAGCTGACGCTGAAGGAATTCCTGACTGTGCTGAACGACTGCCAGATGTACGACTACCGCCGGCACGTCTGGATGCCCTTCCCGCGCGGCTGATCAGCAGGGCGGCGGCGTGTTCCGCGCCAGAAGGTGTCGGGCCACCGTGTGGTACAGCGGCGGGCTGAACAGGCGGGACACGCCGGCCGACAGCAGTGACACCGCCATCAGGCCGATGATGACCGAGTAGCCGTCGACCATTTCCATCACGATGATGAAGGCGGTGATCGGCGCCTGGGTGACCGCGGCCAGAAAGCCGGCCATGCACAGCACCAGCAGCATGCCCGGATGCGCCTGCTGGCCCAGCAGCGGCGCCAGGTCGTGGCCGATGCCGGCGCCGATCGCCAGGCTGGGTGCAAAGATGCCGCCGGGCAGTCCGCTCAGGTAGGCGATCAGCGTCGCGATGAATCTGAGCGGTGCGTAATGCCAGTCGAGCTGCGCCGTGCCTTCAAGCAGGTGACGGGTTTCGGTGTAACCGCTGCCGAAGCTGAGGCCACCGCTGACCACGCCGAGCGCCGCCACCAGCAGGCCGCACAGTGCTGCGAACAGCACCGGGCGACGCCGGCGGAGATCGGCCAGCGATCCGCGCCATGAGGTCGACGCAATGATGAGCATGCGCGAGAACAGCCCGCCGGCCACCCCGCACACCAGTGCGGTCACCGCCACGGCGAGCGCCATGTCACGGTCACTGCCGGCAATCGCGATCTGGCCGAAATAGCTGGCCTTGCCCAGCAAGGTCTGCGACACGATGCCGGCCAGCACGATGGCGGTGATGATGAGGCCGCTCATGCGCGCCTCGACGCTGCGGGTCAGTTCCTCGATCGCGAACGCGATGCCCGCCAGCGGCGTGTTGAAGGCGGCGGCGATGCCGGCTGCGCCGCCGGCGACCAGCATGTGGGTGCGCGGGATGTGCAGCCCGCCGGGCAGCCAGCGGTGCAGCGCGTTCATCAGCGACGCGCCGACCTGCACGGTCGGGCCTTCGCGCCCGAGAGAGAATCCGCTGCCCACCGCGGCCGCGCCCACCAGCACCTTGCCGACGACGATGCGCAGCGAAAGCAGGGGCCGCCAGCCGGGCGACTCCGGGCGCGACATTTCGGCAATCGTCTGCGGAATGCCGCTGCCCTCTGCCCCGGCGAACCAGCGCCGGGTGATCCAGACACAGCCGGCGCCCGCGAGCGGCGTGACGACGAGCGGCAGCCACCACCACGCCTTCGCGCCGTCGCGGAAGAAATGGACCGCGTGATCAGACAGTCGGGCAAAGCCGACCGCCAGCAGCCCGACCCCGACCGCCCCGCCCCACAGCACCAGCCGCCCCGCCCACACCTTCAAGTAGGCGTAATGACGGCGGCGCAGGATGAGAGAACTGAGGCGGAGCCAGACATGGCGAAGACGCGCCATCGGGGAACGTGGATCGAGCATCGGTCAGAGCCGGAAATGAAAGATCGGGAAAGCAGCCAGCGCGACGGCTCCGCAAGATGCATGCCGCAGCAGCGCGCGCCGCAAACGGCGCACTGCGGGGGAAACACCCGCCGGCGCGCCCGCTTCGTGCGCATCGGGCCAGTCTGATGCACCATAGCGGCACAGGGCATCTGGGGCAATCGCGCCGGACGTGCCGACGACCCTACCGGAGCAGACCATGACCGCACCTGCAGGCGGCATCGCCGTTGCCCCCCATTACCTGGCCGCCGAATCCGCGCGCGACGTGATGCGCGAAGGCGGCAACGCCATCGAAGCGATGATTGCCGCGGCTGCGACGATCGCCGTGGTGTATCCGCACATGAACGCGCTCGGCGGCGACGGTTTCTGGCTGATCGCCGAACCGGGCGAGCAGCCCCGCGCCATCGACGCATGCGGCGGCGCCGCTTCGCTGGCCAGCCGTCACTGGTACATGGACCACGACGTCGAGGACCGCATCCCCACCCGCGGACCGCTGGCCGCGCTGACTGTCGCCGGCACGGTGTCCGGCTGGCAGCTTGCGCAGCAGGCGGCGGCGGAAGCCGGCGGGCGACTGCCGCTGTCGCGCCTGTTGCGCGACGCCGAACACCACGCGCGTCACGGGGTGGCGGTCAGCCCGAATCTGGCCCGCAGCCTGAAGGCCAAGCAGGCCGAAGTCGGCGGACAGCCCGGGTTCGCGCTGCAGTTCCTCCCGGGCGACGAAGCGCCCGCTGCCGGTCAGACCCTGTACCAGCCGCGCCTGGCCGATACGCTGGCCCATCTTGCACGGACCGGACTGGGCGACTTCTACACCGGTGATCTGGCCCGGCAGATGGCGAGCGCCCTCGAACGCACCGGCAGCCCGCTGCGCCTGCCCGACTTCCATGCCCACCGCGCACAGTGGCGCACGCCACTGATGCTCGAACACCGGCTCGGCCACATGTACAACGTGCCGCCGCCGACCCAGGGGCTGCTGTCGCTGCTCATCCTCGGCCAGCTCGAGCGTGTCGGGCTGGACGGCCTGGGCGACCAGTCGGCCGATTTCATCCACCGGGTGGTGGAAGCCAGCCGCCAGGCGTTTCTGGTGCGTGACCGCTACCTGACCGATCCGGCCCGCATGCGGGTGGACCCGCAGGCGCTGCTCACGCCGGAATGCCTGGATTCACTGGCGGACGGCATCGATCTCGAACGCGCCGGCGGCCGGGTCCGGACCGCGCCGGGCGACACGGTCTGGATGGGCGCCGTAGACCGCGACGGTCGTGCGGTGAGCTTCATCCAGAGCATCTATCACGAGTTCGGCAGTGGCGTGGTGGCCGGCGACACCGGCGTGCTGTGGCAGAACCGCGGCATCAGCTTCTCTCTGCAGGCCGGCGCGCTCAACACGCTGGAACCCTGCCGCAAGCCCTTCCATACGCTGAATCCGCCACTGGCGCAGCTGAAGGACGGGCGCACCGTGGTGTACGGCAGCATGGGGGGCGACGGTCAGCCGCAGTTCCAGGCCCAGGTGCTGCTGCGTCACCTGCTGTGCGGGCTCGGCGTTCAGGAGGCGGTATCCGCGCCGCGCTGGCTGCTCGGCCGCACCTGGGGTTCGGCCAGCGAAACGCTGAAGCTGGAGGGCCGTCTGCCGCCGGAGGTGTTCGACGAACTGGTCGCGCGCGGCCACACGGTTGAAAAACTGGCGGATTTCGACGACAGCGCCGGACACGCCGGGCTCATTGTCCGTCATCCGGACGGCCGCCTGGAGGGGGCGTCGGACCCGCGTTCGGACGGCGCGGCACTGACCGCGGACTGAAAGCGGCGGCGTTCAGCGCGCGGTGCGCCAGCGCGCCACGCCCATCAGTTCCTGCAGCAGCGCTTCGACCGAAGCCGCGCTCATGGTGTAGGGATCGAACTGCGGCAGCGGGCAGTACTTCAGGAACAGCGCCCGGTTGTCGGCGGTGTGCGCCACATAGCCCATCGCCCAGTCGCCGAACTCGCGCGCCACGATTTCGCTGAACGACAGGATGGCCGGATCGGTGTGGCGCGGGTCACCTGCGATGCGGTGATAGACCTCATTCACCGCCCTGCGCCCACCTTCCAGGCATTGCAGGAACACGCCGCCGGTGTAGCACAGCGCACCGGTCACGCCGTCGCGCGCATTGTTCGCGTGCGAGCGCGCGAGGATGTGGTCAATGTCCGAAGGGGTCAGGTCCGGGTGGACACGGCTGGCATAGATCAGGCGGACGAGCATGGTCGGTCTCGGGGGCGGAATGCGCCTTTGACCGGTCACACGGCGCGACGGTTCGACGGACCGGTACAATCACCTGCTTTCCCGCCGCTTACCTCCCCTTTCATGGCCATCCAGTGGTTCCCCGGTCACATGACCTCCGCGCGCAAGCACGCGACCGACGCGATGAAATCGGTCGACGTGGTGGTCGAGGTGCTCGACGCGCGCGTGCCCGAGGCAAGCAGCAATCCGATGATCCACGCCATCCGCACGCACCGGAACCGGCCCTGTCTGAAACTGCTGAACAAGGCCGATCTGGCCGACCCGGACGTGACCGCGGCCTGGCTCAAGCATTTCAACAGCCAGCCCAATACCAAGGCGGTGGCGATTTCCGCACGCAAGCCGGGGGACGCGGGCCGCATCCAGTCACTCGCGCAGTCGCTCGCGCCGCACCGCGACGACAACCTCAAGCCGCTGCGGCTCATCATCATGGGCATTCCCAACGTCGGCAAATCGACGCTGATGAACGCGCTGGTAAAGAAAAAGGTCGCGGCCACCGGCGACGAGCCGGCCATCACCAAGAGCATCCAGCGCATCCACCTGAACCCGCGGCTCACGCTGTACGACACCCCGGGCCTGATGTGGCCCAAGATCGAGCACGAGAGCGACGGCCTGATGCTGGCGGCCAGCCACGCCATCGGCCGCAACGCCATCATCGACGAAGAGGTGGCGACCTTTCTCGGCAACCTGCTGCAGGCGCGCTATCCGCAGATGATGGCTGCGCGCTACGGCTGCACGCCGGACATGGACGGTGTGGCGGTGATCGAACACATCGCCGCCCGGCGCGGCTACCGCATCAAGGGCGGCGCACCGGATCTGGAAAAGGCCGCCTTCACGCTGCTGCAGGACTACCGCGACGGCGTGATCGGTCGGGTCAGTCTTGAAACGCCGGAAACCCGCGCCCGGATGCTGGCTGCGGACAAGGCCGCGAAGGCAGCAGCCACCTCGGAAGACAACGAGGACTGATCGCTGGCGCCCTCCGCGGGCGCGGTGGTACGCGCCTCCTCTGCCGGGCTGACCGGCTCCGCAGACGGCGAACCATGCTCACCCCGGCTTCGCGCCCAGAGCATCCCGTGGCCACGGGCCTCGTCGCGGCGAGGTGCCGCTCCCACGGAGCCTGGCGCCGCCCGGGTGTTCTGATCCCTGTGGGAGCGGCGCCTCGCCGCGATGGCAGCCTCCACACCGGAACAGCGCGTGATCACGCGCCCGATCCCGGCAAGGTCGCTGCATCGCCAGGGATGCTCCCTCCCCGCCTCAAAGCCCCTCGAACACCTCGCACTGCCCCAGCGGCTTGCCCGCCAGGTCCTTGGCGGACAGCAGCGGCTCGCCATCGAGCGGCCACTGCACGCCCACCGTCGGGTCGTTCCACGCCAGACTGCGCTCGTGCTGCGGTGCGTAGTAGTCAGTGGTCTTGTACAGGAAGTCCGCGCTGTCGCTCAGCACGTAGAAGCCGTGCGCGAAGCCGACCGGTACCCAGAACTGCCGGTGGTTCTCGCCGCTCAGTTCCACGCCGTACCATTTCCCGAAGGTAGGCGAGGACCTGCGCAGATCCACCGCCACGTCGAACACCCGGCCCTGCGCCACCCGCACCAGCTTGCCCTGCGGCTGCTGCACCTGATAGTGCAGCCCGCGCAGCACGCCGCGTCCGCTGCGCGAGTGGTTGTCCTGCACGAAGTCGGCCTTCACGCCGGTGACCTCGGCAAAGGTGCGCGCGTTGAAGCTCTCCATGAAGAAGCCGCGCGCATCGCCGAACACCTTGGGTTCGAGCACCAGCAGCCCTGCGATGCCGGTTTCGATCACGTTCATGAGAACACCTGTTCGTCGGCGATGCGCAGCAGGTACTGGCCGTAGCCACTCTTGGCGAGCGGGGCGGCGATGCGCTTGAGCTGATCGGCGTCGATCCAGCCCTGACGCCAGGCAATCTCTTCCGGGCACGATATCTTCAGGCCCTGGCGCTTCTCCAGCGTCTGGATGAACTGGGCGGCTTCGATCAGCGAGTCGTGGGTGCCGGTGTCCAGCCAGGCGTGGCCGCGGCCCATCACCTGCACTTCCAGTTCACCGCGCTCCAGATACACGCGGTTCAGGTCAGTGATCTCGAGTTCGCCGCGCGGCGAGGGCTTCAGGCTCTTGGCAATGGTGCTGGCCTGATGGTCGTAGAAGTACAGGCCGGTCACCGCGTAGCGGCTGCGCGGCTTGGCGGGCTTCTCTTCAAGGCTGATGGCATGACCCGCCTTGTCGAACTCGACCACGCCATAGCGCTCCGGGTCGGTCACGCCGTAGGCGAACACGGTGGCGCCGGCCTCGCGCGCGCTGGCCGCTTTCAGGTCGTGCGCGAATTCGTGGCCGTAGAAGAGGTTGTCACCGAGCACCAGCGCCGAAGGAGCGCCGCCGATGAAGTCCTCGCCGATGATGAAGGCCTGCGCGAGACCGTCCGGGCTGGGCTGGACCGCGTACTCGATCTTCATGCCCCAGGCCGAGCCGTCGCCCAGCAGGGTCTGGAAGCGCGGCGTGTCCTGCGGGGTGGAAATGATCAGCACTTCGCGGATGCCCGCCAGCATGAGCGTGGACAGCGGGTAGTAGATCATCGGCTTGTCGTAGACCGGCATCAGCTGCTTCGATACCGCGATGGTGACCGGGTGCAGCCGGGTGCCGGAGCCGCCGGCGAGGACAATGCCTTTGCGTGTCATGGGGTACTCCTGGGTTCGGTCTGATCGCGCGCTCACGCGCTTCAGAGGAGGTTTCAGAGAATCTCGGCCAGCATGCGATCCACGCCCTGCTGCCAGTCGGGCAGCGTGAGGCCGAAGGTGTCGCGCAGCCGGCGGGTGTCCAGCCGCGAATTGAGCGGCCGGGTGGCGGGCGTGGGGTAGTCGGTGGTCGGGATGGGCAGGATGGCGTCCGGTTCAACCTTGATCGCGTGACCGGCCTCACGGGCACGCTCGATCACGTGGCTGGCGTAGCCGTGCCAGGAGGTTTCGCCTGCGGCGACGCAGTGGTAAAGACCGGCAAGCTGCGGGTTCTGGCGCAGCGCGCGCGCGGCATGGGCGCTCACGTCGGCCAGCAGTTCGGCGCCGGTGGGCGCACCGATCTGGTCACTGATCACGGTGAGCCGCTCGCGCTCCTTCGCCAGTTTCAGCATGGTCCTGGCGAAGTTGCCGCCCCGCGCGGCATAGACCCAGCTGGTGCGCAGGATGAGGTGCGTGGCGCCCGAGGCGGCGATCAGCTGCTCGCCTTCGAGCTTGGTGCGGCCGTAAACGCTGAGCGGGTTCGTGGCGGCCGCTTCGTCTCGCGGAGCGCTGCCGCTGCCGTCGAACACGTAGTCGGTGGAGTAATGGATGAGGTGGGCGCCGAGCGCACGCGCTTCCTGCGCGATGCGGCCGGGGGTGACGGCGTTGATCAGGCGGGCGAGATCCGGCTCGCTTTCCGCCTTGTCCACCGCGGTGTGGGCGGCGGCATTGACGATGAGGTCGGGCGCCAGCGTGCGCACGGTGGCGGCGACCGCGTCCGGGTTGCTGAAGTCGCCGCTCAGGTTGTTATTGAGCTCACCTGCGCTGTCGAAGTCCAGCGCGGTCACCCGGCCCAGCGGGGCGAGCGCGCGCTGCAGTTCCCAGCCGACCTGACCACCCTTGCCGAACAGCAGGATGTTCATGCGCCCTGCTCCGCGCTGCCGTACTGCGTGTTCACCCAGTCGCGGTAGCTGCCGCTGAGCACGTTCTGCACCCAGGGCTGGTTGTCCAGATACCAGCGCACGGTCTTGCGGATGCCGGTGTCGAAGGTTTCGGCCGGCTTCCAGCCGAGTTCGCGCTCGATCTTGCGCGCGTCGATGGCGTAACGCCGGTCGTGGCCCGGGCGGTCCTTCACATAGGTGATGAGCCGCTCGTAGGGGCCGGCTGCATCCGGCTGCATTTCGTCGAGCAGCGCACACACGGTGCGCACGATGTCGATGTTGGGCTTCTCGTTCCAGCCACCGATGTTGTAGGTCTCGCCCAGCCGCCCGCGCGCGAGCACTTCGCGGATGGCGGCGCAGTGGTCCTTCACGTACAGCCAGTCGCGCACCTGCTGGCCGTCGCCATAGACCGGCAGCGGCTTGCCGGCGAGCGCATTGACGATGATGAGCGGGATGAGCTTCTCGGGGAAGTGATACGGGCCGTAGTTGTTCGAGCAGTTGGTGGTGAGCACCGGCAGGCCGTAGGTGTGGTGCCAGGCGCGCACCAGGTGGTCGCTCGCGGCCTTGCTGGCCGAGTACGGGCTGTTGGGCTCGTAGGCATTGGTCTCCGCGAACGGCGGGTCGGTGGGCTTGAGCGAGCCGTACACCTCGTCGGTGCTCACGTGGTGGAAGCGGAACGCCGCCTTGGCTTCCCCTTCGAGCGTGCCCCAGTAGCCGCGTGCGGCCTCCAGCAGCGTGAAGGTACCGGTCACGTTGGTGCGCATGAATTCGCCCGGCCCGTGAATCGAGCGATCGACGTGCGATTCGGCGGCGAAATGAACGATGGCGCGCGGACGGTGCTGCGCGAGCAGGCGGTCGACCCGGTCGCGGTCGCAGATGTCGCCGTGCACGAAGAGGTGGCGCGCATCGCCGTCGAGCGAAGCCAGATTGGCGCGGTTGCCCGCGTAGGTCAGCGCGTCCAGATTGACGACCGGCTCGTCACTGCACGAAAGCCAGTCCAGCACGAAATTGCTGCCAATGAAGCCGGCTCCGCCGGTTACCAGTATGGTCATGGTGCTGCACCCGTACGATTCGGAGAGGCGACACTATACGGCGGACCGGCCGCCGTGCCGTGCGGACAATGACCGCCCCGCTGTCGTCCGGATACCGCGTCAGCGCAGCAGCTTCACCACCGGATCGGCATACGGTCCTTCGACCGCCACCGGCGCGCGCACCGTGGTGGCCGAGCCCTGCAGGGTCACATCCAGCCGTCCGTCGAGACGACCGTCCGCCAGACGGAGCGCACCCTGCGCGCCCACCAGGCCGGACTCCATCACTACGCGGGCCAGCGAAAGTCCGCTGCCATCGACCGTTGCCTCGCCTTCCAGCCGGTCGAAGCGGGTGCTGCCGCCGCGCACGCCGCCCGGGCGGGGAATGCGCACCGCCTGCACCAGATCCACCCGTTCGATATGGCCGCGCTGAACACCCAGCGTGCCATTGCCGCGCAGATTCCTGCGCAGCGTTTCAAAGTCGCCGCCCTGTGCGCTCAGCGCCAGCGACATCGACAGGTCACCGGTCAGTCGCAGCGTCGGCGCGAGCACCTTGAGCAGGCCAGCCAGACCGAGGCGCGAGGTCATCACCTGACCCTCGAAGTGCGGCGCATCGCCGAAATCGAGCCCGACCGTGCCGGTGGCATAGCCGTCATAGAGCTTCACATCCACCTTGTCGAGCTGCAGACGCCGGCTGCTGAGCGTGCCCTGCGCCTCGAACACGTCGAACAGCAGCGACGGGTGGCCCGGCGTTTCCCAGCCCAGCGCGGTCATCGACACCTTCCACACGCCCGACTCATTGACCCCCTGCAGCTTCAGCCCTCCGTTCGGAGTGTTGAGCGAGAGCCGGGTCAGCACGCCATTGTCGTCCAGTGCCAGATCGCCAGCGAGCTTTCCGATCGCTCCGTCGAGCAGGGTGAGGCTGGATTCGACCACGCGCACCCGCTCGACCTTCACCCAGCGCGACGCCCAGTTGATGTCCTGACGGCGGGACAGGTCAGGCAGGAAAGACACATCCAGCCCTGCATTCTCGATGCGGATCTCCCGCAGCACGGTGCGCTCCGACAGCAGTGTCGACACCCGCGGCAACAGTTTCACCGCACCGATCTGCAGCTGCTTGCGCGCGCCCACCGTCACGCCCTCTAGCGCGATGGAGGGTTCCGGCAGAAGGCTCGGCGACACGCTGCTGATATGCACCGGATGCCCGAGCAGCTCGGTCGCCAGCTCCTCGATGTGAGGCAGGTGGCGGTTGTACGGATACAGGAAGAAGGTGGCGACCAGCAGCAGCAGGAAAACCACCAGACCGATGAACAGACGCCGCCACAGCGACCCCGGCGGGCCTCGCCGTTCACTGCTGCCCACGCGCCCGGCAAACAGATTGAAGAGGCGGCGCAACGGCCCTTCCGGACCGTCCGCATGCGCCGGCTCGGCGGCGGAGGCCGACATCATCGCGCGCCGGATGGCGCTGCGCACATCGTCGGTCGGCAGCGCAGCCGGCGCGGCTGCGCCGGCCGCCGCTGGCGCGGTCAGTTCGGGCAAGGCCATCGCGAACTCTTCCAGCACCGGCGATTCGGGCGTCGACGACTTTTCATGCGCACGGCGGATGTCGTCAGCCACAGGCGTGATCGGCTGGCTCACCAGATCTTCGATATCCACCAGCATCGAGGACAGTTCCGCACGGTCCTCGACCTCTGCGCCGGCCGCTGCGTCCAGGCGACGCACCAGCCCGCGGTGTTCGAGCTCACCGATCAGACCTTCGACGATCATGGGGTCGCCGAACTGCTGGGCAAGACTGCCGACCGGCGTACGCCCATCGACCATGATGAGTATGGACCGCAGATTGCGCTGGACGATGGTGCGCTTTGTCACCGCCTCCTCGCCAGCCTCGGTCTTCACGTAAACAGCGTTTTCGTTCATGGGTGCAGGAGCGCGTGGATGACCCTGACGCACCGGACTGAGGTCACGGTTGCGGATGCGACCGGCGCAAAACGACCTCCGGTGACGCGATCATAAATCGACTCGCCCGCGGAATGACCGCGCAGTCGACCGGAAAAAATGCCTCACCAAAAACTTGACGCACCCACAAACGATGTCTATCATTGCGGTCTCTTTTCCCCGATAGCTCAGTCGGTAGAGCGCCGGACTGTTAATCCGTAGGTCCCTGGTTCGAGCCCAGGTCGGGGAGCCAAATGCCAAGCGGCCCACAGCGATGTGGGCCGTTTTCATTTATGCCGTTGGTGGGGCGAATATTAGACGGTTGTCTAATATTTCCAGCCTCCGCCCCGCCATCACCGCCGGATCGCGATGTCCCGCAGCGTGCGGCATAGCCCCATGAGCATGACGGCGATCGCCCGCCACTCGCTGCGATCCTCCCGCAGCGCGGCGATCTTGTCGCGCAGCCGCGCGCACTCAGGGCACGACGGCGGATTGCTCATCGATCCAGTGCTGGAGCCATACGCATTGCAGTGTCGCGGCCTGACAGCGCTCCGTCAGCGTGCCCGGAGCTTCGGCGGCCGCATCTCCACCGGGATCAGGTCCAGCGTCGGCAGCGGCTGCATCAGTTCGGCCGGCGGCCGCGGTATCGGCGGGCACTGCACTGCCACCGGCACGTGCTGTATCGGCGGCGAGGCGCAGGCGGTCAGCAGCGTGCAGAGCGCGCAGGCGATCGAGCGCGACGCCATAGGCGGTATGTGTCTGGGCATTGATGGTCTCCTGTCTCGTGATCTCGGCCGCGGTTCTGGCTTGCGCCTGCCGCCCCTGGGTGGCCACCTCGGCGCGGAACTGCGCGAATTCAGCGGCCAGATCGTCGCGGGCCTCGCGCTCGGCTGACAGCCCGCGCGTGTATCCCCAGCCGGCCGACGCCGCGACCAGGGCGGTCAGCGCCAGCCAGAGCACCCAGCCGGGCAACGCACGCACGAACGTGCCGGCGATCACGACAGCACCCGCATCGCGGTCTGTAGATACCGGCGGCGGTCATCGAGGCCGTGCGTGCCGCCGTTGATCTTGCGGGTGACGGCCTCGATGTCGTTCGCGTCCGCGAGCGGTCCGATCTTCCGGTCGGTCCAGAACCAGGCGGCAGCGCGCGCGCCGACGTCGGGATCGGTCAGCAGATCCGGCTGCTCGATCAGCGGCAGTCCGAGCGCCTGGCCGCAACGCGCGTAGTTGCTGCGGCCGGTGATCTGGATCGGGCCGCGGCCACGGAAGCGGAAGCCGTCCGACGTGTTCTCTGCGCCATTACCGTTTCGGCCGGCATAGACGTAGCTCGCCAGCAGCACCGGCGCGCGCACGAATCCTCGGGCGTCACGTTTGCCCGCCGGGCACGTCGGCTGCTGCGGGCTGGGCAGCCAGAACCGGGACGGCCAGACGGACAAGATGCGCTCCGCGCTGGTGTAGGTCAGCGACTCGACAAGCCGCGTGAATTCGGCGCTCTCGTGCGCGAGCTGGGCGAGCAGGTGCGCGACCTGCAAACGGCTCTCGATGCCGAACTCGCGCAGCGCCTCGTTCAGGCCGGCGGTCCACGCGATCTCGTCCGGGCAGCGCGGCACGATGCGCATGATCTGGATCGGCGAGAGGATCATCGGGTCATCCTCCGGTCCGAAACGATCAGCCCCGCAACGCTCATCAGCAGCGCCTGGCCAGAGAACGGCAGGTCAGCGGCCACCGCGAATGCCGAGGCGCCGAAAGCGGCCAGCGACACGGAGAAGGCGAAGAAGCGCGGCAGCATTCCCTTCCAGCCGTCCGGTGACAGGTGACTGGCCAAGCAGACCACGCGCACCAGAACCACCACGGCCGCCGCAATGCCGCATACGTGCAGCGCATCCATCACAGCACCCCGCCTTGATCGACGCGCGCCGCTGCGACGCGCAGCAGGATGGGAACAAGGGTCGGCGACAGCACGCCGATCAGCAGCGCCATCGGCAGCCGGAGGGCGTCCACATGCATCCCGCTCAGGTATCCGGAGGCGACGGACGCGGCGATCGGAGAGCCGTAGCCCGCCAGCAGGCCGGACAGCAGCACGGCGCTGAATGCACGCGAGCGGGTGCGCACGGAGCGCAGCCACATGCAGACCAGCAGCGCGCCGAAGAGGCCAAGCCCGAGCGCGTCCGTCTGTGCGCCCAGCATGGCGACAGGCAGCACCGTGAGGGCGCCGGCGGCGGCCCCTGCCGCGGTCGAGGTGGGTTCAGTCATGAGACCTCCGGACGTGATGGAACAGGCGGCAGCGCGGCAATTACCTCTTCCACGCTGGGGCGCGGGGTGCCGGCGGCGATGGTTTGGTTGAGCATCTGGTAGCAGGCGGCCCAGCACAGCGAGCGCCAGGCGCGCAGTGCGGCGCCCTCGGCCTGGAACTGGGGCACGGCCGGCTCATCGGCATAGGTGCAGGCGGCGCGCATGTCGTCGTAGCTCCACGACTGAGCGACGGTGTCCATGTGGCGCTGCACCGAGCGCTCGCAGCGCTCGGCGTGCAGCTTGTCGGCGCGGCTCAGCATCAGATGCGGATCCACTCGATCATCATATGACCTGCGTAGCCAGCGGTAGGAGACTTGCCGCCACCTCCGCCAACACCGCCATTCCACTCCGGAGATGCAATACCTGCCCCAGACGCAGCCCGGGCGGCACCTCCAGCCGAATAGGTTGACCCGCCGCCGCCGCCGCCCAGAGACAGTAGCGATCCGGCGGCACCGAGCGTAGTGGCTCCGCCAGTCGAACCTGCGGTGGCGGCTCCGATACTTTCGTTGGCGCCGCCGGCGCCACCGGAGCCGACCGCATATGCAATCGCGTCCCCGCCCGTGAGCCCGGAAATCAGATGCCGCCGGCACGCCCCGCCTGCACCTCCAAACGATCCGTGCAGCGATCCGCTCACAGGGTTCTGGCCACCGCCGCCGCCGCCGCCGCCCGCCTGCGCGGTCACAAGCGCTGCATTCGCCCACTGCGGAACGGTGACCGTGCCACTGCCAGTCAGTTGGTTCTGGGCGTACCGCACGCGACCGCCGCCAACCGCCAGCCACTCGCCGCCAGTGCTGATGATCAGCACGCTGTCGTAGCCGCCCAAGCTGAGCGATGCTTCGCCGTTGATGTCATGGGCACCGGCGACAGTGATCACCCCCATTCCAACGTTTGCCACGCAGACCATCCATCCTGCGCCAGCACCGCCAGCGCCAGGCAGCGTAAGTTCGAACGTGCTGTCTCCGGCGATCACCTTGCCCCGGTCAGAGGTGAGGATGCTGTAGGCACTGGTCTTGAGGCTGTAGCCACCACCCAGCGCACCAAGGGCGGCCAGCGCAGCCGACTGGGTTCCGGCGGAGCCGAGATTGCCTTCGAGGAAGGCGCGCAGCAGCGTCAGCGCGGTCTTGAACTGTCCTTGCGTAACAGCCGTTCCGGTGAAGTCGGCAATCGGAGGTAGCGCAGTCATCAGTAGCTCCACATGGGCAGAGAGTCATCCACGCTCCACATGGGCGTGTCGGGGTCGGCGTCCCACATGTACGCAGCGCTTGAGCCATAGAGCACTTCGGCCCACGGCCCGAGCGCTGCGCCCAGGGCGGCAACGCGGAATCGGGTGGCCGGGCCGTACAGCGCCCGGCAGGTGTAGGTGGTGGCTGAGGTCTCGCCGGCGCGGGTCCAGGCCTCGCCGTCGGCGCTCACGTCGATGAGATAGCGGTCGGCGCCCGGGGCCGGTGCCCAGCTGAGCACGGCGTTTTCCACGTCGAGCGCGTCGCTGCGGGCGATGAGGCCGGCCACGCGCGGGCGGGTGGGCGTAATCGGCAGTTGCCAGGCGTCGGCCCCTGGCACGACGCCTGTCTCGGCGGTATGCACCGCGTCGCTCTCGACGATGGCGACCACCTCGGCGCGGGTGGTGGACTGCGGCCGCACGCTCAGCACGATGGCGCGCACGTACAGCGCCTCACCCGGCCCGAACGCCACGTGCGTGCGCTCGGCCTGCGTGCCGGTGTAGGGCGTTTCGGCCGGCGTGTCGTCGAGCACGGCGATGTTGTCGGCACCACCGCGGGTGACCGCATACGGGCCGAGCACCGCGCCGTCGCGCGCCCGCAGCGCGATGTAGTGCGGGCCGCCTGACCAGTCCATGTCCTGCGCCAGCGTGGCGGTGAGGGTGGCGGCGTCCCACGCCACCACCTCGCTAAATGCACCCCACTGCGGCATGTCGTGCTGCACGGCGATCAGGTCGCCGAGCGAGAGCACGAGGCCTTCCATTTCGGTCTGGAACGTGACGGTGCGGCGGCGGTAGCGGTTGCACGCCGCCATGAACATGCCCTCGCGCCACGCCTGCGAGCGGTTGGTAACGCCGGGCAGCTGCACGGTGCGCACGGTGCTCTGCGTGCTGCCGGGCAGCGCACAGCGCACGATGCGTTCGGTCCAGGTGGTGGCGTCGAAATACGCCACGTCGACCGCGTCCGGCGTCTCGTCGCTGGCCATCGCGTAGTCGAGCGAGAGCGAGCCGCGCACGATGTTGCGCATGGTGAACATGGCCGTCGGCAGCGTCTGCGCCTGGTCGCGCACCACCCGCAGCACGCCGCCCTGAACGAATGGCATGGCACGGCCGCAGCGGGCGACGGTGGCCAGCGCGTCCCACACGGTCTGGGCGTCGTCGACCACGATGTCGCAGGTGTCGCCGCGGGCCGACCACACGGCGTCGAGCGCTCGCAGGCCGGCGAGGTCGATGCGGCTGTCAGTGAGCCGCGCACCGTACTGCGCGCGGGCAATGTCGGCCAGGGCCCACGCGATGCTGCGGGTGGCCACCGGTGCGCTCCAGGTGGTGCCGTCCCATACCGGCAGCTTGCGCTGCACGATGGCGTTGATGCGCCGCGCGGCATTGCCGCTGAGGTTGTTCGATGCCCGGGCCTTGACGGCCAGCAGCGTCACGCCGCCGTAGTTGCGCACGCTGCGCAAGTAGGCGCGCAGCCCGCCCCAGACCAGCTCATGCCCCACGCGCAGGTCATCGCTTTTCGCGTTGAGCCGGGTGACGCGCACCTGGTAGCGGCCGGCCGCGACCGAGTACTTGTAGCTGAGGCGCACCGGCGTGGTGGTGGCAGCGGCATAGCTGACCGAGCCGGAAAGGTCGATCCACCCGCCGACCGGCGCACCGAGGTCGTCGATCTTCTGCGCCTCGACGCGCCAGACGATGGTCATCGTCTCCAGCTCGCCGTCGGCATTGGCGAAGTACAGGCCGCGCGGCATGACCAGATCGACGCCGATGTAGTTGGCCGAGCTGCCGGCGCTGTTGGCCACGAACGGGCCGAGCGCCACACCGGTGGTGGCCTCTTGCCCGCTCACCTCGTCGGCGGTGACCACATCAGCTGGGAACAGCGTGAGCGTGCCGCCGGGCGCCACGACCTCGGTCTCGATCTCGGCGAACGACGACACCGGCGTGTCGGCGATGCGCACCTGCTCGATGTCGTAGTAGCCCTGCCCGATGGTGAAGAGCTGGTAGAGGTACTGCTCGCCGCCGCTGTACTCGATGTAGGGCTGGGCGGCGAAATCGGGATAGACGAGATGCCGGCCGTAGATCACCGGTATCGGCTGGCCGATGCGCGCCTGGTTGCCCTGAGCCTGCACGCTGTAGGTGGGCGACGGCGCCGGCGTGTCGCGGGTACGCAGGCTGCCGGCGCCGCCGAACAGTGCGTTCGCAATCATGCTCAGACCGAGAGACACGCCCGCCTTTACCAGAGCCACACCTACCGCGCTTGTGATGCTCATTTCCGAGGCCAGAGCCGCGCCGAGTTGCGGCGCGTAGATGGCGATCGCAATGGTGGCGATCAGCTGCAGCGGATTGCTCTTGCCCCCATGCGGCAGCACGATGAACGCCACGTGGTCATTGCGGGCCACGCGCCGGCGCCAGGCGTGCGGTGGCAGCGGACGGCCGTTGAGCAGGCACACCACCGGTTGCCGAGTGCGTGGCGCCAGCGTGCAGACCCGCACCCGCTTACGCGGCAGGGGCCGCACGGTGCGGTCGCGCCAGGGCTGGCAGGGGTTGCAGCACACCACCACGGTGCCCGGCACGCTGATGGCCTCGACGGGCAGATCGCGCGCGCTCACGCCGCCACCTCGTCACCGGCCCAGGCCAGCAGCGACAGGATGCGCCAGCCACCCAGGGCGAGCTGGGCGAGGCTGTGCACCACCACGCCATGGCCCTCTGCGCTGTGCAGCACGCGGCCATCCGGCAGCACGATGCCCACGTGGTGCGGCTTCTTGCCGTGGCCCATGAGCGCGACGCACCACGGCTGCGGGGCGGCGATCTCGCGCCACACATGGCGGCGGCGCTGCTCTTCGACGGTGCGCAGGCAGTCAGCCGAGCGGCTGGCATCGAACGCCACCAGCGGCGCCTCGATGCCGCAGCAGTCGCGCAGCACGGCGCGCACCAGCCCATAGCAGTCGTAGGCGTCAGGCCCCTGCGCGCCGCTCTGCCAGGGCTTTCCGATGTAATGCTCGATCATGTGGCCACCAGCCCGGGGAAGCGCGCCGCGGTGTAGTCCTCGCGCGGGAAGCGCACGTTGGCGAAGTTCGAGAATCCGGCCTGCAGCCGCACGCGGAACACGTCGGCATTGACGGCCATCACGGTGAGCTGCAGCGGCGGGTCGTTGCACGGGCCGCTGAGGTCGCTGGCCAGGTACATGCGGTAGGTGATGGTGGCCAGATCCTGCGACTGCGCCGCGAGGTCGATGTAGGCCAGGATTTCGCGCGACACGTTGTCGATGGCGATCTCCAGCTCCGGCGACTGGGCCTGCTCGACATCGGGCAGGCGGAAGTCGAAGCCGAAGGCGACGAACGTCACTTCGGTCGCGCCGTCTTCGAGCATCGCGGTGAGGCTGCTGTAGTCATTGACCAGATACAGCGGCGCGGTGAAGGCCGGGTGGTCGACCTGCAGGGTGTGCAGCACCATGTCATCGACATTGGCCGATGCGGCGTGCTCGCGCAGGGGCTGGCTGGCGGTGATGTCAGGCATCAGAGATACCCCGCCAGGGCATCGGCCGACATCACCGGCCGCTCGGCAGCCTCAAGCGTGGCGGTCACCCGCCACACATCAGGCCCCTCTGGAACCGCCTTCCACATGGTCGCGAAGCTCACGTTCTCCCATGTCTGCAGGCCTGAGCCATTGACGAGTGGGCAGGCGAACGCCGCCGCGCCATCCTGAAGCGAGTGCTTGTGCCACGCCTCGAACACCGACATCTGCAGGCTGCTGAACACCCAGCTCACATTCAGGCGCGTCGGCGGATTGGTAGATCGGCGCCGGCGGCGGATGGGTCCCGCCTCCATGTCAGTGCGCACGACGGGATCGACCGGATCAATGGCATAGCCGTCGAGCACCGGACGCGGTAGAAACGACGGGTAGGTCATCAGAAGGCCCTCGCGCGATTCAGACCGAACGTTCCCTGCATCGCCTGCGCCGTCCGACCACGGCCCGACACGATCCCCGATGCAATGCGCTGATCGATCTGGTCGATGAGGACGTCCAGACCTCCCTCATTGTTCTGCGCGACCTGCACCTGCGCTCCAGCGTTGTTGATGACGCGGACGTTAAGCACAGTCGGGCCGCTGCCGGCCTCGGCATAGACACCGAGCTTTCCGTTGGCCATGCGCTTCAGAGGAAGCGCACCTTCCGGGCCCGCCTCACCTGCCACCCCGCTTCGGAACGCACCGCCGCTCGCGAACCTGAAGAACGTCGGCCGGGTCAGGACTTCCCCGTTCCCAAAAGCTCCGCCCGAAGCGAACGCGCTGACGTAACCGCCGGAGGTGAAGGCGTTGCCATCGGCCGATTTCTTGGTGTTGGAACCCGGGAACAACGCGCCCAGAGCTTCGATAAGCGGACCGGTGATCTGCTTTCGGACCATGTAGCGCGCGATGTCCTTGAGCACGCCAGTGGCGACTTCGCCCAGGCTCTTGAAATTCACGATGGCATCCTCGAGCGCGCTGGAGAAGGTCACTCCAAGCTCCTCGACGGCGGACTTCTGCTCCTTCAGCCGCTTGGTCGCGCCATCAGCGGCCGACGCCTCTTGCTCGAGCAGTCGCCCGCGCGCGTTGAATGCCTCTTCTGCGGTCAGCCGGCCTTGCGCCTCGAGCGCCGTGACCAGTTCGATCTCCTGCCGGTACTGGCGCGTCGGATCCGCCAGGTCGCGGTACCGCTCAGCGAGCGACGCGACGGCGTCTTCCTGTGCATTGGCCTGACGGATCGCCTCATCATTCGCGGCGGCGCGGCGACGGTCGAAATCCTCGTAGGCGCGCGCCACATCGGCGTTGAAGCGAAGTTGCGCGTCGTCGGTGCCAAGGATCTGGTCGGCGGCAAGAATTCGAAGCTTCTGCTCGTCCTCCAGGCGCTTGCGAAGTGCCGCAAGCTCGCTCTTCGATTGAGAGCCGGCGCCGGATGAACGCGGGCCGCCAGAATCCGACTCTTCAGCCTTTGCCGGTGCGCGCAGCTTGCGACGACGTTCCGCTTCGCGCTCCAGAATCTTGCCTTCGGCCTCCAGCTCAGCGCGCTCCCTCTTGAGCGCGTCGATCCTTCGCTGGTTGAATGTCTCATTGATGCCGCCGCCCTGCTGCAGCTTGATGAGTTTCTCATTGATTTCCGTGATCTTCTGGACGTTCTCGGCAAGGTCGTCGTCCAGGGTCTTCAAGCCGGTGCCGCGGCCAAGGAATGTCAAGAAGTCCTGTCCAGACTTGGCCGCGATACTCATGTCGTTCAGGGCGTCGATCAGGCCCCGAACGCCTTGCTCCGCGGCGCGCACGCCGTCGAGAATGAGCTGCCCCACGCCCTGATTGCTGATGGTGCGGAACAGCTCGTCCCACGTGTCACCGAGGTTCGACAGCGCGCCGTCCAGGGTCTGTGCGCGAAGGTCCATGGCTCCGGCGAAATCCACGTTGCCGATGCGGCGCAGATAGGATTCGATCTCATCAGCGCTGTTTCGGACCGTGGTCGTGATGCCGCGGAAGGTGAAGGCCACGGTCGCGCCATCCTGACGCGCCTTGATGCCGAATTCCTTCAGCCGTTCGAATTCTCCGGTGCTGGCGTCGGCGACTGCCTCGATGAACTGATCAAGGCTCTTCCCCATCGCGCTCGCCGTGTTGCCGTAGCTTTCGAGCGCATCGCGCGACGCGTCGAGGCCGAGCGCCTTGAGCTTCACGAACGCGCCCGTTACCTCGTTCAGTGAGTACGGCGTGGTAGCAGCGAACTCTCGAATCCACGCGAAGTTCCGTTCTGCTGCCTGTGCGCTGCCGGTCACCGTAACCAGCGAAGAGTTCAGAACATCGAACTCCCGCTGAACGGTTGTCACCTTTCCGACGACAGCGGTAAACGCCGCTCCGGCCGCAGCAACCCCCGCGAAGGCCGCGCGCATCGCACCAACTGCGAGCTCGGCACCACGCGCGCGAGTACGCAGGCGGTCCAGTGCGCTGCCGGCCGAGTCGGCGGACGACGCATCGACCTTGATGCCAAGTGACGCGATATCGGTCATGCGCACCTCAGAATGAAAAACGCCGGCTGAGGGCCGGCGTCACTTGGAAGCGGGTTTTCGGAGTTCCGCAAGCGCAGCGTCTTCCATCACTTGAAGGTCGCTGAACACGCGGTCCCGCTCGGCGGGAGGCACCTTGCATCGGCGCCAGATCTCGGGCAGCACGTTGTAGTCGAGGCCGATCGCACCGGCCGGTCCGCACCGCCATTGCGTCTGCATGGCGGACAGCACCTGAAGTGGCACCCAGTTCTCGGGCCACACATCGAATTCCTGACCGGCGAAATCGTCCTCCGTGAGGCCGAGCTCGCCCAATGCAGCCGACGACGGCGCCGGGCTGAACATCTCCCGTGCCGTCGCCCTCAGTTTCCCAGGCGGGCCGCTTGCAACTGCTGGTGATAGGCGTCGACGATGGCCAGCGCCGCGCCGTGGTAGTTCTGGAACAACTCTTCCAGCGCCTCGCGGTTGAACGGCGCGTCTGCGACGTCCCAGTTCGTGGCGATTTCGGCCACCAGATCCACGTCGGACGTCTGCTTGGACGCTTCGCTGAACAGCGCCTCCAGTTCGACCTTGGTCTTGTGCCGAAAGGTGAAGGTGATCACCTCGGGCTTGTCCTGGCCAGGAACAGCAATCTTGACCTTGGCCTGGAACGTCGGGTTCGGCTTGAGCTTGAATGCCATATCGCCCCCGATTACGACGCGTAGCGCGTGCTGCGCGGGTTCGCGAACGAGAAGTTGGCCGTGACCTGCTGATTCACGTTCGCCGTGAAGGTCGGTTCGCCGTCGAACGACACGTACATGTTGTAGTAGATCTTCGATCCGTTGGGGAGCGTGGCCAGCAGAACGTGCGGCGTGTTCAGCAGGTCGGCCTTCAGCAGCGCGGCATGCCATGCCAGATTCGGGTCGTAGTCGAGGACCATCTGCAGCTGCCGCGCATTCTTGAAGGTCGGCCGCTGGCGCTGCTGTCCATCCTCGACATACACCCACTGCGCGAACTGCTGTTCACCGCCGGACGTCGAGAGGTCCGTCACCTGAGAGATCGGCACGAAGTCGGTCACCTTGACCGCACTGCCGCCGCCGGCCCCGGCCGGGTAGAGAATCGTGCTGGTCGTATCGATGCCCTCGAGTGCGAACGAGTCGGTAAGGATCGTGTCAGCGCGAGCCACGCGGCCTTCGAGCCGTGGCCAGCCGGACGAAATGACCAGGACGTCTCCGTCGCCGAATCCATGAGTCGTGCTGGAACAAACTCCCTGGCTTGCGTTCGAGATCGCGCTGATGGTCTTCGCGGCCGCGTAGGTCGTGCCGAGAGAGAAGACGGTGCCGTTGGGGAACGACGACGCGGCCAGGAGAAGCCCCTGCCGGTGCATCCAGTTGGTCAGTGCGATGAACGCGGGTTCGAAGAAGGCGAGCAGCAGCGCGCCGACAAAGGACATCAGCTTCTTCATGGTGGTGGTCTCCGGAAACAAAAAAACCGCCTTTCGGCGGTCTGGTGGGTAGGTGCTGCGGGCGGGTTTCTTCAGGTCTGCGCGTAGTAGCGCAAGCTCATCGGCACGCCGAAAACGTCGGGTTCTGGATCGGCGCGGCCAGCGGAAAGCGGTGTGGTCGTCCTGACCGTGAATCCGGAATCGGTCAGCGTGAGATTCGCCGGGAACAAGGCCTCCAGTTCGGCCACGATGGCTTCAGCTGGGCCGGCGCCTTGGCCGCGAGGCACGAACAGATTCAAGGCCAACACCCCGACGTAGCGGCGGTCAGCCCCCTCGACGTACTCGCTTTCCGTGTCCGCTGGAATGAGCGTGCAGCGCATCCACGGCTGTCCCTTCGGCGGATCGAAGTTCGTGTTCTCCCATGCGATCGGCACGGCCGGCGTTTCGGAATCAGCCCAGTTCTTGAGCCGGGATTCGAACAGCTTGCGGATGCGCGCGCGGCTCACGCCAGGCTCCGTGCATAGCGATCAATGGCGGCGGGCAAGGCGGCGAGCGTCGCCTTCACCATGCCGGCCGGCGCCTGTTTCGAGTAGCCATCCTCCAGCCTCTGGATATAGGGCAGAGAATTGGTCACGTAGAACACGCGCCCGCGCGATGCGGCAACCTCGGCGGCAATACGGCCAATGGCACCGGCGCCACTGGGGTCGTTCGCGGCACTCGTGCCGGAATTGATCGTGCCAACTCCAAGCACCCAGTTTCCGCGCGCCCGCCCGGTATCAACGGGAGTTCGCAGAACGACACCCTGCGCGCACAGGACAACCGTCTGCCGAACGGCCTTGTCGACGTTGCCGTTCGCCTTGGCTATGAAACGGTCGATGGATCGCATGAAATCGCTCATCTGCGCACCTGTGCTTCGTGCAGCACCACGGTTCCGGCCGGAGCCAGCGGGCGCGATGCGATGACCGACCACACGTCGCTTCCGATGGTCAGGGTGTCGCCAGTCTGCGGCGTCGCCGCCAGATCCGGAGCGATGTATGCGCGCTGATCGCCCATGCGAACGTGCGTGCCGTCGATGTCCTTCTGCTGGTAGTCGAACAGCGCGGCCGTGCCGGCGTGCAACGCAGTGGATCCTGCTCCAGGCGCACCGGTGGCTGGATCGTAGGCGCCGGGAGCGACCCGGGTGAGCGTTGCGGCACGGCCGAACTTCAGCAGCAGACGGGTAGCCGTTGCCGCCGTCTTGGTGTAATCGAAAGAACTCATGCGCCATCACCCGCCTTCCTGCACGGGGTCACCTTCCACTGGATTCTCCGCGCCTTGATCGTGCGCTGCCCGGTGACGATCGCCTTCAGAACCCGGTGGCGTCCGTCAGCGATGGCGCCATGCCAATCCAGCAGGATCGGGTGGTTCAGGTCGGCATCGATGACCTTCTTGATGTGGAAGGACAGCTCAAGCATGTTGGATCCCGACCAGATCTCTCCGGAAAGGTCGATCGCGGCTACGGGAACATCGAACACCGGAAGGTCACGGGCGTCATCGATCAGTCGAGCGACCGAATACTCATGGCCATCCCTGTCGATGTAGAAGTCCTGCAACGGATCGGCGCGCCGCGTCGTAACCTTTGGTGGCTTGCTCACGCTCGCGACACCCGCACCGACCCGCCTGCACCACCCGCCAGAACGAGGTCGCGCAGCATGGCATCGACCAGGCTGAACCTCGTCAGACCACCGTTCCTCGCCGTGCCGTAGCTCGTGCTGATCGGCCCCACTGATTCCGCTGTGACGACCTCCGGGGCTACATCCGGCATCAGGTCTGAGGTGAGCGACTTCAGGGCCAGTTCGAACACTGCGCGCCGCAGCTGGGCCGGTATCTCGTCGGAGGGAAGTTCGATGCCATCGCGACATGCTCCACCGCGTGGCCATGCCAGCGCTTGCGTGGAAGACACGCGCTCCCCGCGCCACGCGTACGCCGCCTCGACATAGGCGGTCGCCTTGCGCAGAGCGATCTCGCGCTCACCTTCCGTTGCAGCGGCCCAGGACACGGCGCCCATCGCTGCGTGATAGGCGTCTGCCAGGGCCACGCTGGCGTAGCTCTCGGCGTCCGGGCGACCGGTACCGTCCTCGACGATCAGCGCCATGTCTTACTCGACGCGCCAGCCTGCGGCCGACCAGTTCTCGACCTCGTCCGGATGCACGTCGGCATGCGTCGGGCCACCCGGATGCATCGGCTCTTCGCGGGCCATGCGGACGGTTTCGAAGGCGGGCATTTCCTGTTCTTCGGTCACGTCCTCGATGCGCGTGGTGTCGATCGCTTCTTCCATCACGTCCGTCAGCACGGGCGGAAGCGCCTCTCCAGCGACGGTTTGGCCGCTGATCTGCTCGCCCGCTCCGGATTGCTGCGCCGCGGACTCCGCCTGTGCGCTTTCGGAAGCCTTGAGCGCGGCTGCATCCTGCGCTGCCTTCTCCGCAGCAGCGCGGGCCGCGCGCTGCTCTTTCGTCAGTCCTGCCATGGTGTATTCCTCCACTACACCGGCCGAAGCTGGTACTCCGGCCGGTGATCAGGGTTGCGGTGATCAGCCGATCAGCAGCGCGATGTGTTCCGACTTGACGCCGCGCACACCCCACGCCATGCCGATCTCGTACTTCACCTGGCGGTACTGGCGATAGACGCGGACCTCGAAGGTCAGACCGGTGATCGGGTCGGTGATCATCATCGCGTCGTCGGCCGAGTCACCACCCTCCGGAACCGCCGGCGCGCGGGTCGCCAGCACGATCGCGGAGCGCGCGAAGGCCGCGTTCGGCGTGTAGTTGTTGCCAACCGTCAGAGCGTTGTTGTCCGGGACGGCTGCGCGCAGGCCAGGCGCATTGAGCACCAGCGAACCACCGGACAGCGCGCTGCCGACCACGTACTTGTTGTTGCCGTCGGCAGCGAACGTGACGATGTCGCCGGCCAGCACGGTGCCGGTACCGGTATCCAGGGCGATGCCCTTGTCGCCGATCGCGTAGCCAGCGACCAGGTTGGTCTGGTAGCTCGCACCGGTGCCCTTCGTGTGGGCCACGATGCCGCCGGAGTTGCGCAGCGCGAAGCCCTGCAGGCGATCGGTCATGCCGTTGCGCAGCATGTCGCTGGAGCCCGCCTCGTTCACCTTGAAAAGCACCGACTGCTTGCCGCGCAGGTTGGCGATCGCTGCCGAGCCCAGCACGAGCTGCAGGTCTTCCTTCGGGGCGCCGTTGTCCTCCAGGATGCGCAGGACGCCGGCCACATCGCTCAGATCGCCGGCCGTGCCGAACGGCGCAGTGCCGGCCGAGCCGTAAGCGCGGGACGCAGTGAGCTTCGCTTCGAGCGCCAGATCGACCTCGATCGCATTGATGAGCTTGCGCATGCCGTCGGTGAATTGGTCGGCGAGCACGCGGTTGAAGACGCCGGTCGAGCCGACACCCTTCTGCTCTTCGCCGTTCCAACGGATCGGCGCGACCTTCGACTTCGTGATGGTCACATCCACGTAGCTGACCGTCGTGTCGCCGCTGTTCGCGGGATTCGTGCCGGCGGTTACGTCTTCCAGCGCGCCTGCTTCGCCGATCGGAGAACGGACGGTCTGGTTCAGCGCGGCGCGCTCGGCGTTGCTGTCGCGGGTGACCGCGGGGATGAAGCCGACCATCTCGCGCGAAACGCGGTTCAGGGCTTCGTACAGGGTGGGGATGAGCCCGGTGAGCGTATTTGCCATGGTGTTGAATCTCCAGAAAAGCAAAAGCCCGCTCAATGGCGGGCTCGCATGGGGTTACCGGATCGCTCCGGCTTCTGTTTCGTGCGTCAGTCGGTGACCGTGCCACCAGCCGAGGTGTGAGCCACGCGAGCCTGCGCATCCATCGCTTCGAACTGAGCGCGCGTGACGGACTTGCCGCCACCCGAACTGCCGCCACCGCCCGAAGCGCCGCCGCCGGAGGCGCCGGACGACTTCAGGATGTGGTTCTTGTGCGGGTAGGTCTCGACCAGGTGTTCCAGAGCTTCGTCGAAGTCGGCCAGATCGCCCGGTCGCGCGCGGCTGAAAACCTTGTTGCCGCTCGCGTCGGTCGCCACGACCTTGCCGTCCTCGATCTTGAAGTGCTTGCCGAAGGCGGCCTGGGCGATGTCTGCCGGGATGGCGAGCTTCTCGGCGATGAACTTCGAGCGTGCGAAGCTGCCGCCGATCTTCTCGCCGTAGAGCTGGCCTTCCAGCTCCTCGACACGCTTCACGGTCGGCGCGTACTTCTCCTCGATCGCCTTGATCGCCTCGGTCTTCACCTTCTCGACCTCGCCGGCATCCACCAGCTTCTTGTCGTCGAGGTTCTTGACGGTGGCCAGCGCCTTGATCGCCGCCGCGGGGTCTTCGATCCCTTCGAACGGCTTCAGCTTGGCTTCGGCTGCGTCGGCGCGCTCGCGGTGGCCCTTGGCTTCCCGGTTCAGGTCGCCAATCTTCGACAGGGCAGACGGGGCGTCGAACGGGATTTCCTTCCCGTCATCGTGGACATACACCGGCTTGCCGTCCTGGACCACGACGTGGCCCTGATCATCGAGCTTCAGTTTCATGGATTTCCATCCTTGGGGTTATGGGCTTCCGCCCGGAGACAGTGGCCGCGCATCCGCGACGGCTGAAATGAAAAAGCCCGCGCGGGGCGGGCTGTGGGATCAGTTCGTCTTCGACCAATTCACGATGCTGAATTTCGTATTCAAGAACTGCCCGGATGCTGCCGCCGCATTTTGGCTCGCGTAGGCATAGAAGAACGCTCGCAACGCTGTCGTACCAGCAGTAACTGCGGAAAGCGGAGTCGCAAGCAGCATTTTTCGTCCAGTCGGTATTGTTATCGTATCGAACGTATCCGCATTTGCCTTTTTGAACATCTGGTATGGGGTGACAGCGCCGCCCGTGTGCGCAAGCTCCAGGGTCAGATCGCGCAACCCGGTCAGGTTCACAGTGCTGTCAATCTCTAATTCGACAAATAGCTGCACAGCGTCGCCAACCGAAAATGACGAAGCTCCTGCGTTAATAGCGGACGTGAATTGACTGTAGAGGTTTTGAAATCCAGTCGATGTGCCTGCGGAAATAGTCACCCGTTGCGCTTGGCGGCCATTCGCGTTTACTACCGCTGCCGCGATGGTCGCAGAAGTCATATTGTTGGCGATGGTCAGATTATTGACCACGCTACCCGTTACGGGCGCGCTGGCGGTGCCGCCAGTCCCGCACGTAAATGCGTTGCCGCCAATGAACCGCGCATCGCCAGGGCCTGGAATCAGGCCGAACCCGCGAATACCGCAGGCCGCCAGAACGTCAGCAATCCGCGCGCCGATCAGCGGGGCTGCGACCTTCGGATGCACAGACGTATCGGTGTAGTTCGCATAGATGCCAGAGGACAGCGGCTGCGGGGTCGTGAGTGCGCTGTCTGTGTAGAGGTCAGATACGGGCACGTAGATCAGGTTCGGATACTGAGATTGCAGGCTTTCGACGTAATTCGTGAGCGCCCAGTATTCCGCCGAGTGTGCCGCAGTGCTGTAGCTCTTGGACGGCAGGCAGCCGATGAAGATCGGACGGGTTCCCTGCGCGATGCAGCCGGCAATCGTGTTCAGATAAGCGGTCTGAGCCTGTGCGCGCGTGATGGCGCCCGCCACGATTTGCGTGACGTCGTTTTCCATCATCTGTATCAGCGCGTAGTTGGGCCGATACGCTGCCAAGGTCGCCGCAAACGCCGTGCTGTAGATATCGACCGACGTGGCACCGCTATACCCATAGATGCCTTGGGTCAGCAACGACGAAGCAGATGCGCCGACCTGAACCGTGGCGCCGGTCTGAAGCCACTCGAACGCATGTCCGGACAGCGCCTGCGCCCACCACAGGTGCGCATCAAACGACACAGAACCATTGACGGTGTTTGCACCAATGCGATTCTGCGCGGTGATCGAATTGCCAAACGCCATTGCGGTGGGCAGACCGGAAATCGACCTGCGCAACGGGACTACCGCGCCAGCCGCCCCCACCACCGCAGCGGCGTAGTCCGCATCCCCCCCCGGCGGCAATCCGCTACTGGCACTCGGCACAGCAGATGCTGCCACCGCATAGCCGACATCACCCGACCAGCATTGGAGCTCACCATTGACGTCTGCCGGGTACGGGCCGTAGCTCGACGTTCCCGGCATAACGTTGGTCTGCGAACGGTTCGCGCGGTCCGGCGAGAAGATGCGCAGCATGCCGGTGACGCTCGATGAGCCGATGAGCGTGAGCACCTGTCCCGCCGGAATGTTGATGCCGGTCCGCTGCCCTGCGTTGATGTTCGGCATGGGGCCTCCAGAAACGAAAAAGCCCCGGCAAAGGCCGAGGCTGGATGTGAAAAAGCCCGCACGCAGCGGGCTCATATTGAATTGCTTCAGACCATCAATCGAAGGAATACAGGTCTGACGTGAGAAGGTGCTGTATCCGCAGTTTGAAACGCTGGCGGGTCTCGTCGCCGGGCCGCAGCTGGGCGGCGTCCATCAAGGTGTCCTCCATTATGGATACGGCCTCCGAGTAAAGGCACATCTCCACTTCAAGATTCTCGCTTGCCGCCCCGCGGCCCCTTCCCCCCGTGTGCTTAAGGGCGTTGTAACTGACGAGGAAGTCGGAAGCATTGGTTTTCTTGGACCCAGGCAAGCGACCTTCAAAGAGGTTGTCGAGCTTCGCCATCACTTCTCTTACAGGGATGACTCCGTCCTCCTCAAGGATCGGAAAGACAATGTAAGCCACGGCGCCAGCGAGGAGGATCGCTGCCACGTAGTCAACATTCGAAGCCGCGTCTCGAATTCGTTCATCAGCTTCGATCAGCATATCCGCGGCGAGATCAAGCTTGTGATAGCGCCGGACCCCGAGGTCAGGAGACGATGACACGCTCGCCCCTCGCCAGGCACAGCACGCACAAGAAGCACTTCGTGCCGCCGCTGGCCCGGCCTCTGCTGATCGTCACCCCCGTCCGAGCTTCGATCAGCTCACGCCCTCCGCATCGAGGGCACTGCGCGATCTCGGCCGGCTTCGGCATCGCCTTGATGCGCGCGCGGCCGCGCTCCTGCGGCGTGTCGGGCGCTGGAGCCTTCGGGATGACGGTGAGGTGGCGGGGTTTCACGCCCGCGATTCTACGCCCGCCTGACGAAACGCCGCAGCGTGCCGTTCCTCCAGCTCGGCCAGCGTCAGTGTCTTGCCCTTGTCGTTCGAGAACTGCTCGATCTGCAGCCCCCCACGGCGGAAAAGCGCCCCGCGCGACGGCCCGAGAATGTCGTCCTGCACGCTCGCCGGCTGGCGCTTCAGCCATGCCCCGTAGCCTTCGTTCGCATCGACCTGACCGCCCTTCGATGCGCGGGTGCCGAACAGCTCCGTCTGCCCCTTGAGCAGCGCGATGGCGGTGCTTCGGCACTGCCAGTGCAGCCGCCCCGGACCGCTTCCCCAAGGCAAGGAGTGTCCCACCGGCCGGTGCCCCCCCCTGGTGTAGCGCTTGCCGTCACGAATGCGGCATTCCTGCGACGTGCGGCCGTCCAGCGTGCTCACCCATACCTCGTCGCCAAGGATGTCGTCGTTCGCCTCGAAGAATCGGTCTCGCGTCGTTGCCGCCACGTGTGACAGCGCGGTTCGCGCGACTGCCTCGGCATGCCGGCGGTCGATCTCGATCACGCCATCCTGAAACGCCCGCGCCTTCGTGCCGCGAATGTCACGCACGACCTGTGCAGTCGCCTTCCCTTCCAGGTAGCCCATACGGACAGTGTCCCGGATGCGCTGCATGCGGTCGGCCTCCAGCGACCTCCCCCACTCGCGAAGCAGACGGCCTTGAAATGGCCTGGCTATGGCGGCGGCGTAGGCCGTTTCCGCCGTCACCTGCGCGAATCGCGTGTCAAGAGCCGCCGTGTAGGCCGCTTGGTTCCAGCGCGCCTCGAAACTCGCGAGCTCTCGCATCGAGCCTTCCAGCTCCGTCTGGAGCGTCGCATAGGCCGCAGCATTCAGCTGCCGAACACTGGACAGCAGACTATCGAGGTACTCGACGGTCAGGTTATCGGGAGCGCGCTCCAGCATGGCCATGAGAGCCGCCGATATGTCCGCATCAGCACGGTTGAGCACGGCGACGATCCGCCGCACGACGTTGTTCGAGTACCGCTGCAGGTCGATCTGGTGCCGGACAGTCGCGTCCAGCAGTTCTTGGGCCGACATCAGGCGCCGGCCGGCGCCGGGTCAGTGATGGCGCCAAGGGCCGGCCCGTCCTGCCCGGCATCCTCCAGCTCGTCGTCCGCGACGATATCCGCGGAGAGCACGCCGCGGCGCTGCTGCTCAAGGATCACGCGCTTCTTGCTGATGATCCCGGCGGCCTGCAGTTCCAGCAGCAGAGACGCCGAGGCCTCGCCAAGTGAGTCTGCACCGAAGTCCTTGTGCAGCGTCGCGTGGCCGCCTTCAGGTTGCCCGATCCACTCGGCCGTGAATTGCAGCGCCTGGTCGATGGCATCTTCCAGATCCTCCGCCATCCGCTGGAGCGCGCACTTGTTTCCTTCGCCCTCGCTGGAGATCTGGGTGGCGGTGACTGCTGCACCTTCCTTTCGAACGAGCAGCTCGGCACCGGTTTGCAGCATGCGCTGCTCGATGTCCTTCAAGTCGTTGCGGCCAGCCTCGATCGCGGCTCCGCTGTGCTCCACGAACTTCAGGTCGGCGTCCTTCGGCAGCTTCACGGCCGAAGATGCCCCCACCGTGATATCGACCTCTCCCTCCGCGCCGACCAGCGCCAGGATTGGCACACGCGCCACGTGCAGGATGTTCTGCTGGTCGCTCTTCGACTGCCAGTGCTCCACGTTCTGGTGCGCCAGTTCGAGAAGCGGCGGCGCTGAAGTCCCGAACCCTGTCCGCTGTCCGTAGCAGAACACGAACGGAACCGCATTCAAGGTAGTGAGACCTTCGTTGTGCAGCTGCCATTCTTCTTGGCCGTTTGCCGTGCGAACCTTGCGGTACGTGCGCCACCGGCCGGGCTCCAGCACACGGACCTGCTCGAACTCGCGCTCACCGAACTCTCCGGCATCCTCCGCTTCGTTCTCAAGCAGGCGGATCTGCGCGAGCGTGATGACGCCATTCGTGCGACGGGTCTTCCAGCCCAAGACGGCTCCGGCCGGGTAGCGCTTCCAGTAAGGCCTCAGACCAGCCTCCAGCTCCTGAGCCCGGGTGCGCACGCCTTCTGCCGGAGGGAAGTCGATCAGGATGCCGCTGATTCCTACGGACAGGATGTCGACCATCAGGTCGCCTGCAAATGCATGCAGGTTGCGGCCCTCCAGATCGATGTTCTGTGCGAACCCCTTGATAGGCTCGGGCACGTTATCGCCCAGCTGTAGCGGTTTGCTGAAAGGCTTTCCCGACAGCACGCGGACGGTCTGGCTGAATGCCGGGTACAGCGTGCTGACGGCAAGCCGCGCGTCGTACGACTTCTGTTCTTCGTTGGGCCACTTCGGCAGGAAATTCTTCGCCGCGGCTCTCATCGCCGATGTGCCGCCCATCAGAGCGCGCACGAGCGGCCAGTGCTTGGCCATCTCGGCTACAGCTTCTGATTCATTGCGGACAGCATCGGTCATCGGGTAGTCCTCACATGCGCAGCGGGGCGACAGTGGCAGATCGAGTCGGCATCGTGCAGCGGTAGCGCGTCTCGTCCGCAACGTGGTCTTCGGCGTCGGTGTCGATGTCGTCAGGCTGACGCTCGTCGCGCGGGAGCACAGGGACCGTTCGGATGAACTGCCGGCAGGTGTCGAACACCAGCAGGCCAGGCTCTTCCATCGGATGCTGAAGCGCCGCCTTCAGCATCTTGCGCATGCGCTCCCAGCCATTGCGACGGCTGCCGGGACCCTTGTCCGCCTTCTCCCACTTCACGCCGGCGCGGGCCATGTCGTCTGCGATGCACACGCCGTTCTGGGTGTCGAAAATGGCCGAATCGGCAGGTCCGGACCTGACGCGGCCAGCGAGGCCGATCT
The DNA here is from genome assembly GCF_000214035.2 of Methyloversatilis universalis FAM5. Lineage (GTDB taxonomy): Bacteria > Pseudomonadota > Gammaproteobacteria > Burkholderiales > Rhodocyclaceae > Methyloversatilis > Methyloversatilis universalis. Next base: position 59,435 of record NZ_AFHG01000044.1, read on the forward strand.
CCTTCTCCAGCTTGACGATGCCCTTCGCGACCTCCACGGCCAGCATGCGCAGGCCTTCGTTCGGTTTCCCGCTCCAACCGTACCACTCGGCCACACGAATGAGCGTGCCGCGCGGGAAGCTGCGCCTGGTGCCGTCACGCATTACCGCATCGGTGCCGTCCGTTTCCGCCCACCAACCGACGCTGAATGGCTTGCTGCTACCCCAGTCGAAGGACCGGTCGATGCGCCAGCCGGCGGGGATATCGAATGGCTGCAGCGCGTGCCGATTTTCGTCCCACACGTCGTCGAACATGCCGCCGGCCACGATGTTCCAGTCGCCGTCGCGCATTGCCTTCACGAGCGCAGCATTGCCAAGGCCTTCGAGTCGATCCACGTAATCCGGGTCGTTCTCAAGCAGCGTCGGATTGTCCGCGAGCTTCGCCGGGATGTACTGGCGGAGCATGCCGCCCTCGGACTTCGGTTGCCGGTTGATCTGCCGCGGCGGCGCGATGTCGATGAACGTCGCCTTGACCCAGTTGTGGCCGATACCGCCCGGGTTGGCGCTGCCAAGGATGCGCGGGAACAGTCCGGCGTACTTCTTCGGCAGCTTCAGCGCGCCCATACGACAGCGGCCGCGCAGGTACCGGTAGATCTTCTCGGTGAAGTGCGTCAGCTCATCGAGCATCAGGACGTGAATCTCGGCGCCCTGGTACTTCGTCACGTCCTTCTCGTACTGGCAGTGGCAGAGGTGGATCTTCGAGCCGTTCCAGAACTCGATGAAGGCCTTCGACCAGTTGATCTTGACCAGACCACAGTCAATCCACTCGGAGAGCAGAGCAGGAAACCCGCTCACTCCCTCCATGTGGTTCTTCAGCAGGTCATCGGACAACCGGCGAAAGATATAGACCTGCAGGCCCGGGATGTCAGTGCACCACGCGATGGCACCGACTCGCATGAGGTGGGACTTTCCGCCGCCCGCCGCGCCGCCGTAGAGAATCTCCGTTGCTTCGGAAAGGTACGCCTCACTCTGCTGCGGGTGGAGGGCGAGTTCCATTCAGCACCAGCTTCAGTTCCGGCGTCTTGATCTCGCCGCTGTGCTCCACCTTGTCCTTGAACATGCCGAAGTGCCGGCCCAGCAGCTCGAGGTTCTTCACCTTGTCCGGCCACTTGATCTTCTTCAGGATGCCGATCATCTCCCGCTGTTCGCCGCGGCCCTCGAACATTTCGGCCAGGTCGAACCCGCTCAGGTACTGGCGCCAGACCTTCGGCCACTCGCTCACCGGCTTGATCGCCATGTCGTCGTCCATGATGTCCAGAACGTCCATCTGGTCGATTTCGATCATCCGCTTCAGGACATAGTCGGCATCGACCTCGGTGCGCTCTGTGCGCGCCTTCTTCGCCGCGGCTATGGCGGCGGCCACATCAACATTCCTCAACAGTCGCTCGCCCTGTGAGGCGGCCGTCTTCGCGCTGTACCCGGCACGGGTTGCTGCCTGGGTGGCGTTCAGGTCGATCAGGTACTCATCGACGAAGCGCTGCTGTCGCGGGGTGAGGTCCATGTCGGCACCCTTTCGGTGTCCGCATGTGCTGCGGATGCCATCACGGCATAGAGGAACCCGCCTGGTGCGCGTCGCCCTGTCGGGCCAGCACTACCGGCAATCCAGCGTTCTAGGCGTGGCGGGTGTTGAAATCGTGGAGCGGTCAGAGGGAATCGAACCCGTCACTGCGCGGCTTGGAAGGCCGGCGGCACACCTTGCGCTTGACCGCGTGAAAAAGCCGGAACCGCCCGAAAACGGCGCCGGCAAAGGACAACAGGGAGGAGATGTCACAGACGACAGACGACAAAAAGCCCGCCGGGATTTCTCCGGGCGGGCTATTGGTGCCTATCTGAAATTACTATAACCGTACATTTTCCGTTTTTCAACCCGGTGTGAAGCGATTCGACTTCCTTCTGTTCTCTGTCGCTGGTATCGCTCTGAGGTTGAATTCGCAGTGCAGCCCGCAGACATATCGGCTGACCAGCGGGATGATGTGGTCGACGTCATGAGGAATCCCTGTCTGGGCCACAAGTTGATCGCGCTGCCTGTAAATCTCCAGCATCGCTGCGCGGTCTGCCCATATCGGAGTGGCCAAGCGATGAAGCAGGAACCTTCGTTCCCGTGGTGACCTTGCAGCAGCGACCTGCTCTGCCCAGAACGCCTTCGTCTCGGGATTTGTCCAGATGTGCCGCTCGGTGATGCCCTGGATTCGATCCTGCACCCACTCCGTCCAGTCGATTCTTGACGTGCAGTCGAGACGCCTTGCCTCGATCTCCGCCGCAGCATCGAGAAAGACGCCCACTGGCTCCCCGGTGGTCGACTCGTACCACGACTTGAACTCCTGACTATGCAGGTGCTCCGCCAGCTTTTGTTCGAAGGCTCGGCGCTCCGCCGCCTTGCGTCGGTCTCTTGCATCAGGCTCAGTTGTCCGATGCTTCCGCGCGTTGAGGCGTGCGATCTCCTGCTGCCACTCCTCCTTCTTGATGCGCTCGCGGGCGCGTCGCTCTTCGGCCGTCATCTTCACGATTCGACGATTCCCTTGGCTTTCAGCTTCGCGTCGATCGCCGCCTCGGCGCGGTTCATCGCAGCGGAGAAGTGCTTCCCGATTCGCTCCATGTACTCGGCGACCGTAGCTCTGCTCACGCCGCAGCGGTCCGCTATCTCCAGCTGGGTGGTCTTCACTCCACACGACTTCATCACGAGCATGCGGCGCATCTGGTAGTGGCTGACCTGTCCGGTCAGACCAGCGCGCAGCACGTACTGGATCAGCCATTCGATGGATTCCGACCACTCGATCGCGGGTCGGCGGCCAGCGCAGCAAGGTGCGCGGCATTCGCATTGCTCTGTGCGCGGCGAGAACTTCGTGATGAGGAGGTGCTGCTCCTCGGGCTTCAGGGTCGCCACCTCCGCCCGGATCATCCCGGCCTGCCCTGCCCCGTCCAGACCAACGAGGCCTTTCCCGCTGCGCTTGGGGCCGTCGGCCATGCGGTTCATCACCGGCCGGTCGTACGCCTGGTGAGAGAAGTTGAATGCGAACACCAGCGCGGCATGCGTGCTGCTGAACAGCGGTTCCACTTCGACCTGCACTGCGGCTTGGCTCATACCACCTCCCTGATCTCTATCACTGCGCCCGGAGAACTCAGCGCGTCCGGGTCTTCGCCGGGGTACACCTTGGCCAGGCGCGAGTACTCCACCACCCGGGCGTCGTCGGCCCAGATGCCGGCATCCGACAGCGCATCCTCGGTGGAGCGCGCCAGCTTCGACAGGTCGGGCGTGCGCATCGGGTACGTGCGCCGGCGCTTCGGGGCGCTCTGCGGCTTCGGCAGCGTGAAGACCATGCGCACCACCACCGGGGCATCGATCGGCCGGCCACCGGACACGGCGAGGAGCTGCTCGGCAGCCGCCTTCACGTCCTGGCGCCACGGCCGGACCTTCTTCGACGACTCCGTGAGGATTGCCCGGCCGGCCTTGCTCATGCCCATATAGCTTTTTGATCCTTGAGGAGCAGGAGTGCCCCTTACAACGAGACGAATCACGCGCGCACACTCCCCGTCTTCTGGCGTTGATGCCAATTCCTGAGGTATTCGATCCTGATGTTGCGAGTCCTCGTCAGGTACTCCGTCAAACAAATCAAGCATCGACGCTGACCTCCTTTGTTCTGAAATTCGTGCCCCTGCTTGCATACGCTCATCCCCGCAGGGGTTAGCTCGGACCTCACCAGGTTCTCCCTGGGGGTAACCGGTTGAAGATGGTCCGGATTCACGCAATTACGAACCCTGCACAGGTGGTCCAACACAAGACCGGCCGGGACACTTCCACGAATCAATTCATAGACAAGCCTGTGTGCCTGGAATGTTTTATTGCCCAGGCTGGCCCACCCATACCCGTCACGGCTCCGAGACCTAAGCCATAGCCAGCACCCGCCATCTCCTGGTCCAATGTTTCTTCTGATGTGGCGAGGGAGGCTTGAAGGCGTAACGTCCTCCTGCCACTTACTCAAAGGCTTCGGCGCGGTCACTAGACGTTCCTTCCCGGCGTGCCGCGCACCTGAAGGCGGATCACTCGGCCTGCTTCTTCCGCGCCTGCCACAGCTCGACCACCGCCGCCCTGACCCTCTCCAGCTCCTCCGGCGACATCCTGGCCGCCACCGCATCCCGCACGTGCCGCGGCTGCTCCGAAATCCATCTGATCCTGCATTCCCAACACCCCTGTCGATACCATCCCGAGATCCCTCCATGCGCCGCGTCGTACGCGCAGCAGTCGCAGTCCGTCACGCTTCCTCGCTGACCCGTGGCGCGCACCGGCCGCCGCTCCACACCTCACCCAGCGCCTCCGAGGCCATGGCGATCTGCGACGGCAGCAGCCGGTCGCCGGCCAGGTACATCCGGCGCAGCTGGTGCGCCCAGTCCCGGTCACCCGACTCGCGAATCCGCACGGTCGCGGCGCGCTCCAGGTTCGCGGCCCTGCGGTCGGCATCCGGTACCGGCGGCGGCAACGCCACGCGCTGCTCGGCGACCTGGTTGCGGCAGAGCTCGATGAACTCCGGCAGGGTCGGCGGCAGCGACTTCGAGCGGCAGGACTCGAGTGCGCGCCCGATGCGCTCCGGCTGGCCTGCGAATCCGGCGAGCGCCTCCGCCCACGTTGCCTTCGCGTTCAGCAGCCCGCGGTCGAACTGCCGGCCGCCACGCTGCACCGTCTCGCCGCTGCGCCAGCGGTCGACCCACAGCGAGCCGTACATGCCCTGCATGCGGTCGAAGATCCGCTCAACCCAGGAGTCGGGTAGCGCTGCCGTCGATTGTTCGGCTGTCGTGGTCATCGTGCTGTCCTCGTTGCTCCGCGGCACAGGCCTCGCGGAAGTCGGAAAGTCGGGAGCCGGCGGCGATGCGGCGGCTTTCCTCGCGGGTCATGGGGCCGTCTCGGGGCGGGCTGCGGCCGGCTGGAGCGGCGATCACTTCGGGCAGGAAGACGTCGAGGTAGCCGGCGTTGATCGGCCTCGGGTCCGCGGCGTCGTGGCGACGCTGCTGGGCGATTTCCAGCGCCTGCAAGGCCTGCGCGTCGGTGACGCCGCGCTCAGCCCAGCTGCGAACACGGGGATCGCCGGTCTGAAGCGCCGCGCCGCGGTTGCGCAGGAGCAGGACCAGCTGGAGGGCTCGTTCGGTCACAGCGTCAGGCGGCGCAGCAGCAGCAGCGACGGCCTGGCCTGTCTCCGGTTGAGTCTCTGATGCTGCTTGCTGGAGAGAGGTTGTTGACTGGTGTCTGGTGTCTGGTGCTTGGTGAGCTTTCTGCTGGGTTTCGTTTTCTGAACCCGCAGATAACCCACTGGGTTTCTGTTGGGTTTCGCCTTCGTCTGTTTTCTTCACCCGTTTCGGTCGTCCGCCTTTCCGTCCGTTTTCCTTCGCAGCGTTGATCTTGGCCTGCGCCTTCTCGATCTCTTGTTCGATCCGGCGCTTCGTCCAGATGCCGTCGGTCCGCGTGAAGAACTCCAGCAGAACGGCATCCACCGCAGCCTTCTCTTCCCGCGTGCGAGCGCGCGCCAGCCGGTGCGCCTGATCAGCCGGAATGCCGGCTTCAGTCGCGTAGTAGCGGTCCATGAGAAGGGTGTAGGCACCGTGCTCGAGCATCGTCAGGTGCGCGGTGTCGCGCACGTAATCGCCGATGTGCCGTTCGTAGTAGTTCAAGCGGCCACCCCATGCTTCTGTGCTTCGTCGCGGCGGTGGTAGGCCTCCCACATGCGCAGGTTCGCCAGCCGTGCGATGTCAATGGCCTGCGATGGCGTCAGGCGCGTGGCGTCCTTGTTCGGCGTGGCGCGGCGGATGCATTCCACGATGACGTGTGGCCGGTGGTGGAGGTCGGTGTAGTCCTTTCCGTAGCTCAGCAGCAGCACGCCGCTGGCCTTGCTCGGCAGGCAGTCCAGCAGATCCGGCTTCCAGATGTCGGCCGGCATGGCGTAGTAGTGCTTCCAGACCTTCGGCGGGTGCTGGCGGGCGGTAGTCGTTACCTCTTGCCGGCGTTGCCCCGGTATCCATGCGCCGTACTGTCGGTGCCACCACTTGTCCTTCTTGGCGTCCGCCTTCAGGTCGGCACGGCTGATCTTCACCTCGACATCGATGATGCGCAGGTCGGTGGTGACGCCCAGAACGTCGCACTCGTGACCGGTCCAGCCGCAGTTGTCGACCAGCACGACGCACTTTCGCGCCAGCGTCTGCAGCGCGATGGCGCGGGCGATGGAGTGTTCAGACCACTGGCTCACGCGAACATCTCCATCTGAACCGGCTCAGGCCACAGCCACGATTCGCCGGCGCGCAGGCGGCGCTCGATATCGCGACGAACCTGCTCGCGGTCTGCGCGCGGCCACTGCCGCATGTGGGCCGCAAGGTGCATGCGCAGCTGGTAGGCGAGGTTCATGCGCGCACCGCCGTCAGGATCACCACCGACACGCTGGTGCCGGCGAACTCGTTGTCGTAGGTGCGCGACCACTCGCACGACCAGCCGGGCAGCACGTCCTTTTCCTTGGCGCTGGCCGGCAGGATGGCGACGAGTCGGCCGTCCTTGGAGAGCATGGCCGCAGCGTGCTCGAGGTGCGCCTGCCACCGGCCTTCGCTGAACGGCGGGTTCATGACGATCCGATCGACCCGCAGAGAGGTGGCCATCGTGAGGAAGTCGCCGCAGGTCACCGAGAAGCCCTTGGCCTCGAGCACCTTGCAGTGCAGCGCGCTGATCTCGACGCACAGCGTCCGATCCTTCGGCATCCGGTCGGCCAGGCCGCCGGTGCCAGCGCTGGGCTCGAGGCAGGCGTGATCCGGGCCGATCTGCGCGGCCTCGATCGCAGCCGCGGCGACGTTCTCAGGCGTGGGATAGAACTGATGCGCCTTCTGATCTGGCAGGCAGCCGGATGCGACCACCTCGGACACCGCATCGCGGGCGTCGTAGTCGAAGGCGTAGTAGTGCCCGTTCCGGCCGTTCGGCGTCTTCACGCCGCCCAGGTAGGCCATGACGCGGTCGATGTCGGCTTGCAGGGCCTTGTCGTCCACGCGGCCGTACTTCAGCTGCAGCCCGTGGCTGATCTTCGTGCGCAGGTATTCCTGACGCCACGCCTGCGGGCCGGTGTTCTTCTCCAGCAGGTAGGCTTCCTCCATTCCGCCCAGCGCTTCGACGACGCGGAACGGCAGCGGCCGCCCCATCATCACGAAGTCCTTGGTCTTCTTCTTCGGGCGCTGGCGGAACTGGGCGGGAATCGCGAGCGGGTAGAGATGCGCCAGCACGCAGTTCAGGCGCCACGCCATGTCCGGGTGCACCTCGAGGTGCGCGGTACCGCACTTGTAGGCGCGCAGACGCAGCGCACCGCCATCCAGCGTCAGCCACTCGCCGCGGTGCTGCCGGCGCGCAATGTCGACCACGCTGGATGTAGCGTTCCAGCCCGGCTCGTCGCGCCCCATGAACTTCGCGATCACCTTGCGCAGGTCATTGATGTAACCGACGCGGTCGCTGTCCGTGTTGCCGTAGCCGTTGATCAGCCGCGCGATGATCATGCGCCGGCCGAATCCCTCCGGGCAGTTGGTCACGTGCTCACCGGACAGCGCTCGGAAGATGCCGTCCACGCGCTCGGCCAGGAACTTTGCGCGGCTGTTCAGCAGGTCCAGCAGCGTCGCGCGGACGGTCTGTTCCTCGAAGTCAGGGAGCGGCGGAAGATCCTTGTCGCTGCTGTGCCGAGCGGCCTTTCGGCCCTGCGGATAGCGAATCTGTTCGTTCCACTGGTTTCGGCGTTCCTGCGGCATGGCGTCGTAGACGTCAGTCAGGTTCAGCGCCTTCGACCAGTAGGCCGCGTTCAGCGCCGCGACGGCGCCGGCCTGCTCGAACAGCTGGGTAGCTGCCGATGACAGCGACGTGCGCCCGCGGTCTGGGTCGGAATTGCCGTCCAGGAAGTAGTTCAGGACGCCGGCGCACTCCGGGCCGTTGATGAAGGCGGCAGCCGCCTCGATCCGCGCGCGGTCCTGCCGGTAGCCGGCCACCAGCCCGTCGACCATGTCGGTCGAGGTCGGCGCGAAAAAGGCCGAGACATCGTCTATCAGGTCGCCGTCGCGCGCGGCCGCGATCACATCATGGTCAGCGTGGCTCACCCGAACACCCTCCAGCACACAAACGCCAGAGCCGCGACGGGGATGCCGACGGTGCCGATCACGAGACCCACCATCGAGCCTGCGTCCATGAAGGCCTGGAGGTAGCGACGCAGGAACTGGCTCATGCCGCATTCCTTTCCGCGATCACCTGCTCCATCACGGTGGTGTGCCCGATCTTGGCCAGGTACTGCGTAACGCCGCGCCAGCCCGTGAAGGCTTCGAAGCTCGGGGCCAGGTCGGGCGGCAGATCCATCGGCGCCTTCGTGTGCGGATTCAGCATGCGGCTGACGTGCGGGCGGTGCGCACCGGACGAGCGGGCGAACATCGACTGGTCACCGATCTCGTCGCGGCTGTTCCGCCGGCGGTTCTGCCAGCACCAGACCACCGCGTCACGGTAGGTCTGCCAACCTGTAACGATGGAATCGGCCACCCATCTGGATTTCGGCAAGGCGTCGAGGAACGGCATTTCACGTTGCATGGCTGCCACCATCAGCGGAATTGATGCAACGCGCCCTGATTACAGGTTGCGTTACAGGTTGGAAGCTGCCGAAAATTTTTTCGACGGCGGGGAAGAGAAAGACCCCTGCCCGCTCCACAGAAACCGGCCGACACGGACCAAATCTCAACAGGCAGGGGTTGAAGGCCACGCCGGGAGGAGGTCGGTGTGGTGTTGGCTGAAGGGCGGTTTCCCGCGATGCCGATAGAATGGAAGTTCCACCAACCACCGAATGACAAAGGGGAAACCATGGAAGCAGGTACCGCAGGAGACGACGAGAAGGCGTCGTCCGCAGGGATAGCGTTCGCCATGCAGACGGCGTTGAGAGCGTTACTCAAAGCGCACCCCCAAATAGACGAGCTATTGCCCGTGCTGAAGCGCGAAGGCGAAGAATCACTCTCGCTCCTGCTGCACATGGGCGTTCCGGATCGCTCGATCGAAGCGTTTCGGGATGCGTGGAACGGACTGGTTCCATACGTAGATGACGGGCCAGCCGGAACAGACCCTCGGCTTTAGATGGCCACTGGATGGACGGCTTCATCAGGCGACGGCCTGGTCGGTGCCGGACGCGCCCTTCTCGGCGGTGCCGCGGAGGTCATCGAGAAGCCGAGCAAGCGCAAGCGCGTCATCCGCGGCAGTCGGGACTTCCCCGTTCTCCCATCGGGATATGCGCGGCTGAGGCACCTTCACGCGGCTGGCGATCTCGGTCTGGCTCAGGCCGAACTCTTGCCGCAGGGCGGCGATGATCTGTTGGGTATCCATGAACCAAAACTATACGATCACGCATAGCTTTGTCAATGCGCTATCGCATTATGCATTCGCGAATACTTGGGGAATGAAACTGATCGAGAATCTGGCGGCGCTGATGGAGCGCAGCGGCGATAACCCCTACTCCTTGGCGCGCAAGGTGAAGGCGCGGTACGGCACCAGCCCGACCCAGCCGACGCTTGCGCGAATCCTCGATGGCACATCCAGAGAACCGCGCCGGTCAAGCCTGCAACCAGTCGCCGATTACTATGGCGTCTCGGTCGATGCTCTGTTTGACGACGACCTGACCAGAAGGGGCGAAGGCGCGCCGGTTTCCACCACATCAAGGGGAGACTCCCTATCGATCCCGGTCACTGATGCGTGGGGCTCTATGGGGCTGGGAGCCCCGCAGCCTGAGCATGAGGCGATCGTCTCCGGGGTGACAGTCAGCATGGACTGGGTGCGGCACTCTCTTCCGCGCATCAGCCATCCCTCGCGGCTGGCTGTGCTCACTGCCTTCGGACGGAGCATGGAGCCGACCTTGGAGGACGGCGACACCATGCTGGTGGATCGCGGGGTCAGCGAGATTCGCGAGGATGGCATCTTCGTGATCGCGTTGGATGACGAGCTCTACGTGAAGCGCGTCCAGCGCCGGCTGCCCGACAAGGCGATCATCATCAAGTCCGACAACCCGCACTACGAACCGATGGTGGTCGAGAACGGGGACCGCAACAAGTTGGAGATCCTCGGCCGCGTGGTCTGGGTCTGGAAAGGGATCAAGCTCTGATGGCGATCATCAAGTGCAAGGAGTGCGGAGGTCAGGTCAGCACCAAGGCCGAATCATGCCCGGCGTGCGGGGCCACGCAGAAGAAGCCGATGGGCTGCCTTGGGTGGTCGCTGTTCTTGCTGGTGATCCTTCCAGTCGGCCTGATCATCGTGGCCGCCTTTTCTGGAAGCGGCGAGCAATCTCGTCCGGCAAACGACGGCAAGCCGACCGCAGCTCAATACAAGTACGGCGCACGGGAGTTCGTGAAGGGGGTCTTGAAAGACCCCGCATCGGCAGAGTTCCGGAACGAGTTCGTGGGCAGCAGCGGCGTTCCCTGCGGCGAAGTGAATGCCAAGAACAGTTTTGGCGGATACACGGGATTCAAACGATTCGTTTCCGCCGGACGGGAAGCGACATTCATCGAGTCGCGGAGCACAGCAGATGGGTTCGATAAGGTCTGGAATCAGTTCTGCCGGCGCTAGGCTGGCCGTCGCAGTCGCCTTGGCGTCTGCAGGCTGCGCGGCGCCGCGCACCATGACCCAGGCCGAGTGGGAGTCATCGCTGGTGCGTGACTTCTCAGGCGTGAGCCGAGATCAGGTTCTGGCGGCCGCGCGCCGCGTCTTCGAACTGGCCGATCCTGCTGACTTCCGGATCGTTCCAACCGAAGACGGCATTCTGGCCACACGAAAGTGGTCGTGGTTTCTCCTGATCGCCGCAACGCAGGGAACGGACACCTGGAATCTCACGGCCAAGGACATCGGCGGCGTCGTTCGCGCAAGAGTGCATGTTTCGGTGCTGACGTCGGACACCAACGCGGCAGTGATCGGAGCTGCTGCCATCCCGGTTACCAGCACAACTCAGACGCCTACCGTCGACGGCACCGCCATCTACGACGTGTTTTGGGCGCGTGTCGAATACCTCCTCGGACAGAGGGACGACTGGATGTCCTGCGTGGAATCGAATGCCCGGCAGAAGAGCCGGCTGGTTTGGGGCTTCAACGAGCCGCTGTGTGACAGTCTGACAACCGTGGATGCACCAGCGCCGGACAGAATACTGGGCTTGGAGCATCGATGAGCAACCCTTGGGAGGATCTGGATGAGGCGGAAGTGCGGCGCCGGCGGATCATTGGAGAAACGATTGATCGCGTAGTGGGCGCCGTCGGCCTTACCTCCCTTCTTCTGCTGCTGCCGATTTACTTCGTATCGCCGGTTTTTGCCGAACACTTCTTTTGGACGATGACAGCGGCGATATTCGGTATCGGCCTGTTAAAGCCGGTCTTAATCCGAGACGGAAGCATCGAGTGAGCGCAGCGGTAGTGCTCTCCCTCGTCGTCGCCATCTCCGACGGGGACACGCTCACGGTGCGCCCCGACGACGGCGAGCAGCTGCGGGTGCGCGTGGCGGAGATCGACGCACCGGAGAGCCGGCAGCCGTTTGGCGCGGCGGCGAAGCGCTCGCTGTCGGACCTGTGCTTCCGCGAGCGCGCTGAGATCCGGCCGCAGAAGACGGACCGGTACGGCCGCACCGTCGCCCGGGTGACCTGCCGAGGGCAGGACGCCAGCGCGCACCAGGTGCGGACCGGGATGGCGTGGGTGTTCGATCGGTATGTGACGGACCACGCGCTGTATCGGCTACAGGATGAGGCGAAGGCCGCCGGCCGGGGCCTGTGGTCTGAGCCGGCTCCGGTGGCGCCGTGGGAGTGGCGCCAAGCATCACGCCATCGCTGAAGGTGCCGCTACATCTTTCTTGGTCGGATGGGAGCAATCGCGATCGAGCGTGACCAAATCAACCTACCAAGCCCATGAGTCCTTCGCTAGAATTCCTTCATGGTCACGTATGTTCTTCGCATCAAGGGCTTTACGCCGGATACCCTGCCGCTAAGTCGGCTGGGGCAGTATCTATCGGCCCTATCGGACTTGGTCGGTCCGGATGCCCCGGTACACTTCGACCGGGTCACGAAGGGCAGCGCCAAGCTTAAGGTGAAAATTTCGGAGGATGCCGCTCCGAACATTGAATCTCGGGTTCGACTTGCGTCAGTCGCAGAGCCGAACAGCGAACCTCGGCGGGCATACGAGAAGATTCAAGGCTTGCTTCGAGAGGATCAGACCAGCGCTGAGTTCCGCCCAGATAACGGTGCCGTCATCTTGGCTTTCCCAGGGGGTAAGAAAGCCCCACCGAAACGCATCGCGTCTGTGCGTGAGTACGGAGAACTCAACGGCCGCATCATACGTCTCGGGGGAAAGGACGACACGATCCCTGTCGGGTTGCAGCAGTCCGACGGAACGGTGATCAATTGCACAGCGACGGTCGAACTGGCACGGCAATTGAAGCAGTACTTGTTGGAGCCGGTCGACGTTGTACTCAACGGAGTGGGTCGCTGGACAAGAACCGCTGAGGGGCTATGGGAGGCCTCAGATTTCAAGATATCTGAATGCTATCCATTGCAGTACGACGGATTCGACGAGGCTCTCGAAAAGGTGCGCATGAGTGGGTCTGGCTGGGACACAGAACAAGACATCGACGCAGTGCTCCACCGCATTCGCTACGGGGACTGAATGCCGACCGTTATTGACGCAAACGTCCTGATTGCGCTTTTCACGAAGGACCGCGAAGACAAGCGGGACGCTCGTATCCGAGGGCTAATTAAAGATACTCGTTCGTCACGAGGGCGACTGATCATCCCGAGCCCTGCGCTTGCGGAATTTTCAGTTGGCGCCACCGATGCAGAACTCGACTTCTTGAATTCGCAGTCGATATTCAAGATCGCCCCATTTGATGCCGTCACCGCATTGGAGTGCGGTTTTTTGATTCGCGATGTATTCGCGAAAGATGGCAAAAAGAACCGGCAGAAGATCAAGTTCGACTTGCAGATCCTCGCAATTGCGAAAGCGCAAGGTGCGCAGCGCCTTGTCACTAACGATGAGCAGCTCCGCAAGCGCGCCATCCAGTTTGGCATCCAAGGCGTCGATCTGTCAGACCTCCCGATTCCCGACGACGAACGGCAGATGCCGCTTGCGCTGAAGGATGCGCACGAAACCAGAGAAGACTGAGAAGGAATAGAAACTCACCAATCAGCCCGCCCCGCGCGGGCTTTTTCTTGCCCGCCCGCTACACCTGCTCTCCATCCGCCCTGGCCAGCGCCCGCCTGACCAGCTCCCGCCGCGGATCACCCTCTTCGAACGTCTCGCCCAGCTGCGCCAGCGTCGCGTACATCGTCGGTGCTGACGCGAACAGCACACCGACGTCCTCGCGCACCTGCGAACAGATCACGCGCCCCTCAGCATCGAACACCACGTGCCGTGCGTCGCCCACGCCCACCTTCGAGAACCTGAACGGCGCCGCCATCGACCACCGGTTCTGCCACTTCCCCGCCATCTGCCCTTCCCCCTGAATTCGCGTCGGTGTTCGACAGCGTACGACCTTCGTCGTCATCCGAACGGATGAGCCTGAAAAACTATGCGCTTTCGCATTGACACGAACTATGCGCTTTCGTATAGTTCAACCCATCGCAGCACCCGCTGCGCAGCACCAGCAAAAGCCCCGAGCGGGCCAGCGCCCTAAGCCGATCCGGCTCTGCCCTCTTCTGGCATCCGTAGGCGACCGGCCACCACTGGTGCCCCACTCACGATGGAGGCAGTCATGGACAGCAGGGATCAAGCGGAGATGCAGATCGCGGCCGAAGTGCGGCAGCAGATCGAGTCGACCGGCCAGTACAACCAGCGGGACGGCAGCCTGGAGTACCACGGCGCCGACTGCGAGTACTTCACGCGGCACACGCTGGCGGTGATGGCGGCCGGCGGCTGCCCCAGCACGACGATGACCCTGTTGCGCGACCTGCGCGACGAACTGATCGACCAGATCACCCGGGCGGAGATCAAGGCGCGCGCCGACGACCTGGCCGCGAAGATCGCCGAGGAGCGCGCCGCCGAGCTGGCGCGTCTGGCTGAACTGGCGCGGTACGGGGTGGCGGCATGAGCGCCCACACGCCGGGGCCGTGGGTCGCAAAAAGAATGCGGAATGACCACGGGAACTTCGACATTGACTCCGATAGCGGGTTCTTCGTGGCGGAGACGATAGGCGGGTTGGATGACGGCAAAGAAGAAGCCAACGCCCGCCTGATCGCCGCCGCGCCGGATCAGAACGCGGCACTGCTGCATGCCGACGGCTGTTTTCAAGCGGCCCTGTTCGAAGGCTGGATCGACGCGCTTGCAGACGGCGATATCGACCGCATCCGCGACATCTGGAGCCGGCGCCTCTCGTGCGCGTTTGAACTGATCCCCGCAGCCATCGAGAAGGCCGGAGGTGCGGCATGAACGCCCCGCGCTACGACTTCACGGTGCGTGACGACGTGGATTGCCTCGTCGTCGCCGTGTGCAACGAGAACCCTGCGCTGAAAGCCATCGGTGAGGACCAGGGCTTCGACGCCGTGATGCAGACGCTGCTGGTGGCCGGCTGCATGTACGTCCGCGGCATGCACGGCATCGACCCGGACCCGGACGCAACCGTGGCACAGGTCGCCGAGGCCGCGCGCGTGCTGGGCTTCGCGCTGGTGACCCGCAAGAACGGCGAGATCGTTGTCGCGGCGCCGGGCACCGGCCGGCTGTTCGGCATCGTCAGCCGCGACGGCTGCTACGACACCACCGAGCGCAGCGCTGCGGTTGCCGACTGCGCGTCGGACGCGCTGGCGCGGGGTGCGGCATGAGTGCGGCGGCGATCATCGGGAATGTCGTCATCTACGACGACATCTTCCAGGGCCACGTGCATCAAGAGCACGAGGGCGTCTTGATTGACGCGCGCATCGGCTTCATCGATGCGGTGGAGTTCATACCGGCGGGGGGCTGCATGTGCATGGCCTCCTACTCATGGAGCTTCGCCGCCCAGTCTCTCTTGCGAAGGGAGCGACTGTCATGATCGCCGCGCTCTACATCGCCGCCTACGTGGCCGTGTGCTGGGCCGTGGCGCGCGCCGTGGGCCGCTGCATCGACGAGATGGGGGCCGGCGACGATGAATAAGCCCTCTCCCCTCGCCCTGCGCGCGCGAATCCTTGGTCTGCGCTGGCGCCGTGCCCATGCCGCGATCCGCGTGCTGGCCGCCGACAGCATCGCCGCGCAGACGGATTTCCTCGGCGCCGACGGCCTGGCCCGCATGCGCGCCACCGATTTCCAGATCGAGACCTCGCACGTCCTGCGCGAGATCGAGCACCAGCTGCGGCGCACCCGCCGCACCCTCAACCACCTGAAGGAGTACCGGGCATGAATGCGCCTGAAAGGATTGCGGTCCCGGACCGCTCGAAGTTCATCGGCGGCAGTGACGCCGCCGCCATCCTCGGCGTCTCGCCGTGGGTCACGCCGTTCATGCTCTTCCAGAAGAAGACCGGCGCCTACGTCGAAGAGATCACGCCGGCCAAGCAGCGGATTCTGGATCGCGGCCACCGGTGGGAACCCATCGTGCTGGAAATGCTGGTCGACGAGCTGCGCGACCGCGGCCACGACGTGGAAGTGCTCGCCACCGGCCAGCGCTACCAGGACGCCGAGCTGCCGTTCCTCGCCTGCGAGCTCGACGCCGAGCTGCTGATCGACGGCGAAGAAACGAACGCCGAGATGAAGACGGCCAGCTACTTCGCGTCCGGCGCCTGGGGCGATCGCGACAGCAACGAAGTGCCGATCTACTACGCCGCGCAGGTAATGCACGGGCTGATGGTCAAGCCGCGCCGGCGCGCCGTTGTGGCTGCCGTCACCGGCTTCGATGAAAGCCCGATGGTGCGCTGGATCGACCGCGACGAGGAGACGATCGCCGCCATTCGTGCCCGAGAGGTCGAGTTCTGGCAACGCATCCAGGACGGCATGCCGCCCGATCCGGTCACGCCCGAGGACGTGAAGTGGCTGTACCCGAAGGACAGCGGCGTCTCCATCGAAGCCGATGAGGAGCTGATCAACGCCTGCGCGCAACTGAAGGTGCTCAAGCGCGACGCCAAGATCATCGACGGCGACATCGAGATCCTCGCCACCAAGATCAAGGCGCGCATGGGTTCGGCCGCGGTGCTGCTGGGCGCCGATGGCAAGCCCTTGGCGACCTGGAAGACCAACAAGGACGGCACGACCACCGACTGGCAGGCCGCCTATCTCGATCTCAACCCCGAACCCACCCACATCACGGGCTTCCAGTCCGTGAAGACCGGCGCCCGCCCCTTCCTCGTGAAATGACAGGAGAGAACATGTCCACCGCAACCCAACAACTCCGCGCGGTCGCAACCGCGATGACCGGTCCGGAACTGGCTGCTGCCGCAAAGCAGACCGCGCAGCAGGCCGGCTCCGCCACGGTGAAGAAATTCTTCGAGGCGAACCGCGGCACGCTGGAAGCGCTGCTGCCGCGCCATTTCGACAGCGAGCGCATGCTGAAGCTCGCGCTGGGCGCGCTGCGCACCACGCCGAAGCTCGCCAATGCCAGCCTGTCGTCACTGCTCGGCTCGGTCGTGACCTGCGCCCAGCTCGGTCTGGAGCCGAACACGCCGCTTGGCCACGCCTACCTGCTGCCGTTCGACAAGCGCGAAAAGCAGAACGGCCAGTGGGTGACCGTCGAGACGCAGGTGCAGGTGATCATCGGCTACAAGGGCATGCTGGACCTCGCCCGTCGCAGCGGCCAGATCGTCAGCATCGCCGCCCATGAGGTGTGCCAGAACGATGAATTCGTCTTCGCCTATGGCCTGAACGAGGAGCTGGTCCATCGGCCGGCCATGAAGGACCGCGGCCCGGTCATCGGCTTCTACGCTGTGGCCAAGCTCACCGGCGGTGGCTACTCGTTCGAGTTCATGAGCGTGGATGAGGTCAATCACATCCGCGACAAGGCGGCCGAGAAGAACCGCGCCAAGCGGGACGCGGCCGGCAACCCGATCATCACCGGCCCGTGGGCGGACAACTACGTCGAGATGGGCCGCAAGACTGTCCTGCGCCGCCTGTTCAAGTACCTGCCCATCAGCATCGAGTCGCTGGCCTTCGCGTCGGCCGTTGATGGCCAGGCGATCCGCGAGCCTGCGCCGCTGGAGCAGGTGGCCTTCGAGTCCTCGGAGCCGGCAGAGGAGCCCACCAGCTACGACCAGCAGGATGAGGATCTCCGCGCGCTTGAACAGTCGCAGCCCGCCCGCGTTCCGCCGGTGCAGGTCGAACAGCCGGCCGAGGCGTGGCAGCCGTCCGCCGAGGAAGCGGCCGAACTGGAGCGCCAGCAAGCGGCCGAGGCCGCCGCCGATCAGCAGCGTGCCAGCGCCCCGCGCGGCCGTGGCCAGCGTTCGATGAGCCTGGAGTAAGCCGCCATGATCCGGACCGCAATCGCCTACCACCTCCCGTCCGGCTGGCCGTGGGATGCCGCCGGCACCGCCGAGCTGCTGTCGCGCCGCGTCTTCCAGCCGTGCTCGCCGTCGCAGACGGAATCCAGCGGCTTCGTGCCGCCCCGCGACCAGGCCGAGCTGTGCCACGAAGTGCATGGCCGCTACCTCGTCTGCTTCCAGGTCGAAGAGAAGCTGCTGCCGTCGGCCGTCATCCAGGAACACGTCGACATCCGTGTCGCCGACATCGAGGCGGAGCAAGGCTACAAGCCCGGCCGCCGCGAGGTGCGCGAGATCAAGGACGCCGTCACCCGCGAACTGTTGGAGATGGCCTTCACGCGCAAGCGCCAGACCTTCGCGTGGATCTGCCGTCAGCGCGGCCTGCTGATTGTGGCCGCCAACAGTGCGAACAAGGCCGACGAGATGCTGAGCGCGATGCGCGAGGCGCTGGAGAACATGCCGGTGTCGCTGGTGAAGACGGCGCTCACGCCGGCGAGCGCCATGACCTCGTGGCTGGCCGCCGACGAGGCGCCGGAGCACTTCACGATCGACCGCGACTGCAAGCTGGTGTCGTCAGCCGAGAGCAAGGCCGCGGTCAGCTACACCCGGCACGCGCTCGATGCCGAGGAGATCCGTCACCACATCTACCAGGGCAAGCGCGCCGAGCACCTGGGCCTGACCTTCCGCGACCGCATGAGCTTCATCCTCGGCAGCGAACTCGAGCTGAAGCGGATCGTGATGCTGGACGTGCTCACCGAGTCGCAAGAGCCGACCGACAACGAGATCGAGCACTTCGACGCGCAGTTCCTGCTGGAAGCCAGCGAGATCGAGCAGGCCTATCTGGCGCTGATCAACGCGCACGGCGGCATCGAGGCGCCGCAACGGGATGACCTCGTTGATCGCGCTGAACAGGAAAGGAAGGCAGCATGAAAATCACCCGCATCTCCGCCCAGAACTACCTGGGCATCCGCGCGGCCGATATCGCACTCGATCGCCCGGTCCAGCTCTTCGCAGGCCGCAACGGCGCCGGCAAGTCCAGCCTGATGGAAGGCATCCGCCACGCGCTCACCGGTGAAACGGTCCGCGTCAGCCTGAAGAAGGACTACGGCTCGCTGCTCACCGAGGGCGCCGAATCCGGCTTCGTGGAAGTCCTGTCCGATGGCGGCGCCTACGCCGTGGCTCTGCCGAGCGGCAAGGGCGCGGCGAGCGGCGAAACTGCGCTGCCGTACCTGCTGGACGCCCAGCGCTTCGCGAGCCTGTCGCCCGATGAGCGGCGCGCCTTCCTGTTCGGGCTCATGGGCCTGTCCTCGTCCGGCGACGCGGTGAAGAAGCGCCTGGCCGACAAGGGCTTCGACGGCGCCCGCGTCGCGCTGGTGATGCCGCTGCTGCGCGCCGGCTTCGAAGCGGCATGCAAGGAAGCCCAGAACCGCGCCCGCGATGCGAAGGCAGCGTGGAAGACCGTCACCGGCGGCGAGACCTGGGGCAAGGACAAGGCGGCCGGCTGGCGGCCCGCTGCGCTGCCGGAGGGTGCTGCGAAGGCGCCGGGGCTGCTGGAGAACGCCCGCGCCAAGCTGGCGGAGGCCGACGGTGCACTGGCCACGGCCCAGCAGGCGCTGGGCGCTGCGCGGTCCGCAGCACAGGCCCGCGAGGAGCAGGAGCAGCAGCGCGTGCAGCTCGAGGAGCGCGCCGGCCGCCTGGAGCGCATCCGCGCGAAGCTCGCCAAGGACGAAGCGGAGCTGGCCGACTGGGAGCAGAAGGTCGCCGATGCGAAGGCCGCAGCCGGCGGCGCGAAGAAGGTGCGCGCCGTGCTCGAGGATGCCGTGCTGCGCGGCCTGGCCGAAGTTGCCGCCGAGTTTCTGACCATCGCCGAGACCAGCACCGGCATCGTCGTGAGCGAATCCGGCGAGATCCTCGAATGGGATCAGGGGCTGATGAACCGTGCCCGTGCGCACGTCACCGAGTACCGCGCGCAGAGCGGCGCCGCGCCAGCGGAGGACGCGCAGTCGGCGTCGAAGCTGGCCGAGTACGAGAAGGCCCGCGACCTGCTGAAGAGCGCGGTGGCCAACGGTCGCCGCGATCTGGCCGCAGCCGAAGCCGCCGAAGCGCAGCTGGTGGAGCTGGACAAGGCCGCTGCCGGCGGCGATGCGCAGAACTTCGACGAGCTGCGCGAGGACGTGCAGCAGAAGATCGAGGCGCGCGACGCGTGGCGGGCCGACGTCGCCAAGTACCAGGCGCTGACCGAGCAGGCCGCGCGGCAGGAGAAGGTCGTCACCGAAGCAGCCCTGCACCACACCGACGTGCTCGCATGGCTGGAGATCGCCGACGCGCTGTCGCCGGACGGCATCCCGGGCGAGATGCTGGCCGAGGCGCTGGACCCGATCAACCAGCGCCTACTGCGGAGCAGCGAAGCCAGCAACTGGGAGCGGGTCGTCATCCACACGGACATGCGCGTGACCTGCGGCCTGCGCCCCTACGCGCTGCTCAGCGAGTCCGAGAAGTGGCGCGCCGACGCAATGATCGCCGAGGCCGTGAGCTACCTCTCCGGGCTGCGCCTGCTGGTGCTCGACCGGTTCGACGTGCTGGACCTGACCGGCCGCGCGGACGCGCTGGAATGGCTGGACGCACTGACCGAGGCCGACGAGATCGACACAGCACTGGTGTTCGGGACGCTCAAGGCGCTGCCCGGTGGTCTGCCGGACAGCATGCAGGCGCACTGGATCGATGGCGGTGTCGTGGGCCAGATGCGGGAGGCGGCGTGATGGACGACATCGTGGATCGCCTCCGTGACCATCAGAACGGTGGCCGTCGCGCGGAGTGCGAAGAAGCTGCCAACCAGATCGAAGCTCTGCGCGACATGCTGGACAGCGCGCGGGCGGATATGGACGTGATGCGGAACGCCCTTGGCGTGCCTGTTGAGCCGCACCAGTCGCTCCTGGAGAGGATGGTCAAGGCGGCGCAGGCGAAGCGCGGAGTGGTGCCGGAGTGCGACGACGGCAAGCGCGTACTGCGGGAAGTCTTCGCACTGTGTGAAGACACAGAGGCCAAGTGCTCCGACGAACCTGGCGATTTCGCTCGTGGGAGGCGGTTTGAAGCCAAGGGCATCGCCCGCGCAATTGGGGCTTGGTATCAAGAAGAATTTTGCGGCCGCTCGCACATGGGGGAGCCCGCCGCCCCTGCGCCCGACCATTTTCGTGACGCCGCGAAAATGGCCCCGGTGCATTGCACGCCGACAGAGCACGACGGCCGGATCGTCTATGAGCACACATCAGAGCCGATCCCCAATGCAGATGGATTCGTGCTCTACGCCGCGCCAGCGCCCGATCGATTTCGAGCTGCCGCGAAGATGATGGCCGTCCAACCTGCGTGCATGACTTGCAGTGGTCACGGAATGGTCGGCGGCTTGCTGCCCAACGGCGGGGGCTATCAGGCCGACCCGTGCCCCGATTGCGCCGCGCCAGTAACGGCAGGGGTGCCGATGCCGAAGCCCGTAGCGTATGGCTTCGGCAACACAGCGATAACCGGCCACACCAATCGGTTGATGATGGTGCGCCTCGACGTTCCCCTTGATGACCAGTACGCAGGAGCTTTCTGGCTGCCGCTCGTGCTGGCTGACGAGGCGCGGCAATACGGCGCCGCCTGCCGTGCTGCTGGCGAGGCTGCGGGATACGCTCGGGGGCTGGCGGAGGCCGGGCGGGATACGGCCCCAGTGGTTCAAAACGGGGAGGTGTTGGTAACTGTCACGGGCCTTACAGGGAGCGGGAAAAGCGCAATCGCTGGCGAAATTGAGATCATGTGCCGGGCACTCGGTCTTGATGCTGAGTGGGTTGACGGCGCCGCAGAGAAGCACTTGACGCATGCCGGCTGGACAGAGGCGCTAGAAATGTACCGGCCGCGCGTCAGAATCGTTGAGGCGAATATCCCTCGAACAGACGCCGCCCTGCGCGGGGAGGTGTAGCCGTGAGCATGGACATCGTGAGCCGTCTGCGCTGCGTGCTGAAAGGCGACAAGACGGCGCAGGCCGGGGCGGATGAAATCGAACGCCTGCGCGCCGAGATCGAACGCCTGAACTCCTGCCTGCGCTACGAACAGCACCGCGCAGGGCGCATCGGAACGTGTGGCCCGGGGTGCGAGACGTGGGGGCCGGCGCACTATGAGTGTGCGGTGCGGGAACTCGCCGCCAGCCGTGAGCGCGAGGCGCGGATGCGGTGGCAGCCGATTGAAACGGCGCCGAAGGATGGCAGTCTGTTCTTGTGCTGGGTTTATGCCGTGCGCTACGGGGAGACGGACGATGGCCAGCGGTACCAGCAAGATGTATCACAAGTTGACTTTTGCTCTTGGCGCGAAGGGCCGTCAGACCTGCGTGACCACGGCTACTTTGACCCATGCTGCGGTCAAATTGCAGATCATCAGGACGTGACGCACTGGATGCCGTTGCCAGTTCCGCCCCGCGTCGCACTCGATGAAGGAGCGCAGCCGAAACAGCCGCTCGACCTGGTGGCGCAGACCCGCGAGGCGCGGAAGGGTGGTGCGGCATGAGGTACCTATCCGTTTGCTCGGGCATTGAAGCCGCGACAGCGGCGTGGCATCCACTCGGATGGCAGCCGGTCGCGTTTTCGGAGGTCGATGCTTTTCCGTCTGCCGTCCTCGCCCACCACTACCCTCACGTGCCCAATCTGGGCGACATGACCAAGTTCGAGGACTGGCCTGATGCAGATGTCGATGTTCTTGTCGGAGGAACGCCCTGCCAATCCTTCAGCGTCGCAGGACTCAGAAAGGGATTGGGCGACCCGCGTGGCAACCTCATGCTCACCTTTGGCGCAATTGCTCACCGATATAGGCCCGAGTGGCTGGTATGGGAGAACGTCCCCGGCGTCTTGTCGAGCAACGGAGGACGGGACTTTGGAACCTTCCTCGGGATGCTGGGCGAACTCGGGTATGGGTTCGCCTACCGAGTTTTGGACGCTCAGTACTTTGGAGTGGCCCAGCGACGCCGCCGTGTGTTCGTTGTCGGATGTGCTGGAAACTGGCGCCGTGCCGCAGCGGTTCTTTTTGAGCGCCACAGCCTGCAACGGAATCCTGCGCCGCGCCGAGAAGCGCGGGAAAGTGCTGCCGGGACCATTGCGGGCGGCGCTCGAAAGAGTGGCGGGTACAGCACCGACGATATCCCTGTGATCATTGCCCAGGCCATGAGTGCGAAATGGTCGAAGGGCACGGCAGGGCCGGCAGGGGATGAGCACCACAACCTGATTCCTGTTCCCGAGGTGACGCACGCGCTGAGGGGCGAGGGATTCGACGCCAGCGAGGACGGAACTGGAAGAGGCACGCCTCTTGTTCCAGTGCCGTTCGATACCACGCAGATCACCAGCGCGAAGAACTACAGCCACCCGCAGTCCGGCGATCCGTGTCATCCCCTTGCCGCCGGGTCGCATGCGCCGGCCATCTGTTTCAGTGCGAAGGACCACGGCGCCGACGCGCAGCAGGATCTGGCGCCGACACTGCGCGCTGGTGGCCACGCTGGAAGCCATGCAAACGCAGGGGTGATGCCGGCGATTCAGCTGGGCATGCGCGTCCGCCGCCTCACCCCGCGCGAATGCGAACGCCTTCAGGGTTTCCCAGACGATTACACCGCGGTCCTCGTAAGAGGCCGGTCGGCAGCCGATGGCCCGCGCTACAAAGCACTGGGCAACAGCATGGCAGTTCCGGTTATGCGCTGGATTGGGCATCGAATCAGCACCGTGAATCAGATCCGGAGGGCCGCCTGATGCGTAAGCGCACACCCCGCTCCCGCCGCCCGAAGACCCCGCCCTGCCTCATCGCCGTCGGGATGAACAACAAGCACGAGGGCGCCATGTACTCAGCGGTTCAGGCGTTCCGCCGCGGCGAGGCCACGGCCGACCACTTCCTGGACCTGTGTGACACCCGCGACATCACTGCCATCGCCCACAACATGCAGGGCCGGCACGTCGACGGTCTGCGCGAGGCGCTGGAGGCGGCCGAGATCGCGCTGCTCAACATCCGCGACCGCCATCGCGATACCGGGCGGTTTGGCGCCTCGGCCGACGAGCTGGCTGCGCTGGCGCTGCTGGTCGATACCTACACGAATTACTGGCTCGCCCAGTCTGGGCACCTGTACGGGCTCGCGCGGGAGGAACTGCGCCGGGCCAGGCTGCGGGATAAGGGTGGGGAGAAGGCGGCATGAGCGCACTGACCGAACGCCAGATGCACGACCTGGCCGGACGGCTGACGCGGTTGCGGTCGCTGGCATTCGAGGCCAATGAGGCCGCCACCGAAGAGGCTGCTGCGCGCCACCGCCGCCAATGGGCCGACTGCCAGTTCGCCTCCCAGTGGGCGGAGACCGTGCGTCAATACGGCGAGAAAAACGCCCCGCCGTGGAACGAATCGCTGCGCGGACCGAAGCCGAAGATCGAAACGGAGAAACACGATGGCTGAGAACAGCGCAATCGAGTGGTGTGACGCCACCTTCAATCCGTGGATCGGCTGCACGAAGGTTTCGCCGGCCTGCGACCACTGCTATGCAGAGCGCGATTTCGACCTGCGCCTGCGCGTCGTGCAGTGGGGCGCGGGACAGGCGCGGAAGCGGACGAGTTACGCGAACTGGAAGCTGCCGCGGCAGTGGAATGCAAAGCCGTTCTTCCAGTGCGAGGACTGCGGACACCGCAGCGAGGGCGAAAAGTGGAGGGAAGTCGGCCCGAACATGGGGCTGACCGATAGCGGATACGCCTGCCCGCGATGCAATAGCCGGAGCATGAACGAGGCCCGCCGCCGCGTGTTCTGCGCCAGCCTCGCCGACGTGTTCGACAACGAGGTGCCGGTGGAGTGGCGCCGCGACCTGTTCGACCTGATCGCGGCCACGCCGAACCTTGACTGGCTGCTGCTGACGAAGCGCATCGGGAACGCAAAGACCATGATGGCCGATGCGCTCCACCTGAATCCTGCTGCACAGGCAGAAGGCCGGATATGGCCCCTTCCGAACGTCTGGCTGGGCGCCACGATCTGCAACCAAGACGAGGCCGACCGCGACATCCCGAAGCTGCTTGAGGTGCCGGCGGCGGTGCGGTTCCTGAGCATCGAGCCGATGCTGGGGCCTATTTCGCTTACCAGCCACGGATTCATCGCGCCAGACGAGGACGGACCCGATCGTATCGGCTACATGGTCGGACCCGACGACGGTAAGAGCGGGCTTTGGCCGACGCGTGAGCAGGCGCTGTCCAAGAGCGGCCTGCACTGGATCATCGTCGGCGGCGAGAGCGGCCCGCACGCCCGGCCGATGCACCCGGAGTGGGCTCGCGATCTGCGCGACCAGTGCGCAGCAGCCGGCGTGCCGTTCCTGTTCAAGCAGTGGGGAGAGTTCTCGGCAGCGCCGCCAGCCTCTGTGAAGCCCGGAGAACGTTGGCCAGCAACGTCACGCCTGGTGCCCGTAAGCGGTAACACATACGCGTGGGAGAACTTTCGCGCGCTTGAGGCTCGTGATCTGTGGATGCACCGCATCGGCAAGAAGGCCGCCGGCCGCCTGCTGGACGGTGTCGAGCACAACAGGTTCCCGGAGGTGCGGGCATGACCGACCGCCAATCCTGCATCCACTGCGCGCGCGTCTATCTCGCGCAGTCGCGGCACTTCACCGGCCGCCACCGCGGCTTCAGCTTCCGGCTGCTCGACTGGGCCGGAAACCAGCGCCGGAAGGCCATGGCGCTGCGCGATGCCACGGCACAGCAGTCGCTTTTCTGAGGATTCACGATGCCACTACCCTACGAGAACACAAGCGGCGGCGGACTCTTCCTGACGGATACCGAGATCGCGCGCATCTGCGAACCGCTGGTCCAGCCGGCGGCACAGGTGCGGTTCCTGCGCGAACTGGGCCTGACCGTGGCCACGAAGCCGAACGGCCGCGCGCTGGTTGTTCGCAGCCATGCAGAAGCGGTACTGTCCGGGCGGAAGCATGCCGAACCGCAGCAGGGCACAACCGCGCCAGCTGCGGCACCGAACCGCTCAGGATTGATCGAGTTCATCAACCGGAGGCGAGCCGCCTGAAATGGGTCGTCGTCGCAAGCACAACCCTCTCGACCTGCCGGACCGGGTGTATGCCAAGCACGGGGCGTTCTACTACTTTCACCGGCCCACGGAAACGCATCCGGCCGGCCGGTGGGAGCGCCTTGGCACCGATGTGAGCCAGGCGAAGGAGCGCGCCAACCGGATCCAGCAGCAGCTGGACGAGGGGTTCGGGACCGTCGCCTACTGGCTGGACCAGTTTCTGATCTGGTGCCGGAAGCGCGTTTCCGTCGGCGACCTCGCCCAGCGAACGCTGGACGACTACACGACCGATGCGGAGGTGCTCAAGATCTTCTTCGGCCCGCTCTACCCGGCCGCCGTCGCGCCCAGCCACGTCGGCGAGTTCCTGGATACGAACCTTGAGGGTGGCCGAGGCGTGCGCGCAAACCGCGAGAAAGCCTGCCTGTCGTCGATGTTCACGTGGCTGATCCGCAAGGGGCATGCCGGCGTGACGACCAACCCATGCCGCGGCGTCCGCCGCAACCCGGAGAAGAAGCGGGAGCGCTACGTCGAGGACGTGGAAATGGCGCAGGCCCTGAAGAACGCGCCGCTGATGGTCTGGGCCCTCGCCCACCTCGTCTATCGCACGCTCCAGCGGCCCGAGGACATCATCACCTGGACCGAGCGCGATATCGTGCGCCGTCGGCTACCGGACGGCCGCGAGGTGCGTGTCATCCGGAACAACCAGGCGAAGACCGGCGCGATGGTGGACATCGAGGTCACGGCCGAGATCGATGAGATCCTGATCAACCTGAAGGCCGGTGCCGGCAAGCTGCGCGGCATGACGCTGCTGCATCGCCGCGACGGGAAGCCCTACAGCTACGACGGACTGTGCGCGATGCTGAAGCGCCGGCAGGCCGCCGCGAAGGTGGCCAGCTTCGGCTTCTACGACCTGAAGGGAAAGGGAGCCACCGATATGTGGCAAAGCGGCGTGCCGCTGGAGGTCATTCAGGTGCTGTGTGGCCACGACTCGGTGACCACGACAGAGCGCTACGTGAAGCAGCGCTGGAGGGGTGTTGTGCAGCCGAACAAGGTCAAGGCGGCCGTCTAATAGAGCGCACTGGACCACGGCTGGAAGCGGGTTTCCGGGCAGCGCCAAACCGCCGAATATTAGACCGCTGAAACGATTATTCCTTGTCCGGCGTGGCTTTCCGGGCATTCCGACGCCGGACTGTTAATCCGTAGGTCCCTGGTTCGAGCCCAGGTCGGGGAGCCAAGACACAAGAAGGCCCGCAGCGATGCGGGCCTTTTTCATTTGTATCGTCTCCAGGGCGAACAATAAGCATCCGTCTGGTAACTGTAACCGCGCGAGCGATTTGGCACTGATTTGCGCGCATATTGGCACAGCTGCGATTACCCCTTCCGCTCGCGCCGCGCTCGTAACGCCGCCTGTTCTTCTGGCGTCGGTGGGCGGACGGGCTTGGTGCTCATATCCGACGCCCGTTTGATCACCCGATCAATCACCGCGATTCGCGGGTCTTCCGGTGGCAGACCATCGCGCAGCCACACCAGCGTCGCGAACATCGTCGGCGAACTAGCGAGAAGCAGCCCGACGTCCTCCGGCATGTGACTGGCGACACGCCGACCTTCTGCATCAACAATCGCGTTCCCGTACCCACCGGTGGTTTCGTAGTAGAACGGCGCTCGCTTACTCCAGTGCCACTCCCATTTGCTTGCCACGATTCAGCCTCCGAAGAAGGCTGTTAACTGTATTTTTATACAGCATTCGTTGCAAGGCCTGTCACCACCGGATTGCCGCTATTGCCTCTGCCGTTGTAGCTGCGAGCACCGCATTCTTGAGCGCCCGAGCCTTGAATATCTGGGTCGACTCGTGCAAACCTGCAGCGGCCCCGAGGCCGGCCAGACCGGCGGCATCCAGCACCACAGTATCGTTGTCGAAGGTGATCCATTCGGTCTGATAACTGGGGTTGAGCATGCTGAGCGTAACGGCACCGCTGATGCGCTGAATCGACTTTGCATCCGAGTCGAATCGCGTGCCCTGGTACTCGAAGCCGCCCAGAATCGCC
Organism: Methyloversatilis universalis FAM5; assembly: GCF_000214035.2. Taxonomy (GTDB): domain Bacteria; phylum Pseudomonadota; class Gammaproteobacteria; order Burkholderiales; family Rhodocyclaceae; genus Methyloversatilis; species Methyloversatilis universalis. The sequence continues at coordinate 86,989 of NZ_AFHG01000044.1, forward strand.
TGATCACGGGCCGCGTCAATCTCGGCCAGTTTCGCGGCGCGCATATCGTCGATCTGAGGGTGCCAAGCGCCTTCTGACCAGGCGTAATGCGGCCCTGGGGGCTGATCCAGTGAAACGACAGGCGCCGTAACAGGACCTACCGCCACAATCTCAACCGGGGTGCCGTCTGCGAGGTAACCGATCTGTCCGCGGTGATCCTCAACGTGCAGCCATTCCCCGTCATCGAAGCCGACACGAACGACGGCATAGCCAGGCGCGGGAATCGGCGGTTCCTCGAACACCGAGAACGCGGGCGCGCGCCAGACCTCGGGTTCAAACGGGTCAGGGGTGGCATCGATCTCGCCGATGTAGAGGTGCGGAGGAGTGCGGTCGTACTCATAAGCCTTCATGTGGCGCTCCTAGAGCTTGATGCAGGGCAGCGACAGCACGTGCCGGGGAAATCCTTCAACCCCGCCGCTGCTCGCCGTAACATCGGTGTAAGGCGCCGAGTACTCGGAACCGCCCAGTCGGTAATTGGAGTTATTCCCGTTGCCCGTGCCATTGGTCGCGATGTTGTGGGTGTGAGCCTTGTTCTGGCTGTCACCATAGGCACCCAGCAGCACCGCCGTGTCACTCTCGTACGTGCCACTCCCATCGTGATATCCGCGATCAAAGAGTCCTCGGCCTTCAGGGATGCGAAACGTAGTTGCGCCGTCTCCGGTCGAGAATGATCCGGGCCGCCCCGCTAACCAGGCCGCGTCGGAGACAAGGTTTCCGCTGGCCTGCGCGTACGCCCACAGGTTTGCCCAGCCACCTGTCCGCGGTACGAGGATGCCGTTTCGCTTCGCCCAGCCCGGAGGCGGGACCGTGCCAGGAAACGAGACCATTGTCCCGGTGGGCACCGTGCCGGCAGCAACGAGCGACTGGATTGCCGTGAGCAGTTGATCAAAGGACGCCGCAGAAGGTGTCAGGCCGGCCGCGAGCACGACCGAAATCAACTCCTCCTGAACCATGTTGAACCATTCGTAACCGGGAATGGTGGCCGGCGTACCGGTACCGGGGTTACCTCCAGTGAAGAAGCCAGGTGAGCCGGCGCCGGCGGGCGGAGCGGGCAGGACGGCCACGGCCGTCGATCGGGTCACACGTTGCATCGTGGCTCCTAGGTGTAGCTGAAGATTAGTACGCCGTGCGCCGGTGCGTAGCGGATCAGGCCGCATTCGAGGCGGGCGTTACCCCACACCCGCAGGGGCATCTCGGCGTCGTCTTCGGTGGTGAAGTCGCGGATGGTTTCGAGGGTGCTGTTCACCTGCCAGGCGAGGCGCCAGATGTCATCGAGCACCGCGGCTTCGCAGCTGTCTTCGCAGGTGTGCACCTCGAACTCGGTCACGGTGACCGTGTAGCCCATACGGGCCGCGAGCTGGACGAAGTACGCCGGCGTGGCACCGCCCTGCGCAGTGATGCGCTGCACGACCTGGCCGCGGCGTTCGGCGAAGCTCTGGCCAGCGCCGAGGCAGGTGTCCGGCAGTCCGGTGACGCGTTCCCAGTCAGGAAGGAACGCGGCCGTCGTGCGCGGGTCGGCCTCGGTGAGAAGCAGGCCAGCCCAGCCCTGCGCTGCATCGAGCACGCGCGCCTCGGCATCCAGTTCGGCCGCCAGGCGCTCGCCGGTGAGGTCGTACGGCGCCGGCATGAGCAGGCGCAGCAGTTCCGCATGCGTCATGTGATGGTCACCGTGCCGAGCGTCGGGATCTCAACCGCCGTGTCGTCGGCTGTCGTCGTGACGTTCGCTGCCGGCGCCGATAGCACGAAGTCGACCACGCCCGCCGTGTCAGCGATCAGCGCGGCGATGCGGTTGCGAATGACGGTGCCACCCGGCGGCAGCGCGGCGAAGTACTCGGCCAGCGCCTGGGTGATCTGCGCGGTTGCGGTGGCCAGCGTGGTACCCGACAGCGTGAGCGCCGCGGTCACCGCAACCGGCTCCGCCGTCGGTGCAACCACCAGGCAGTCAGCGGTCACCGGGCGGCGCGCCTCGATGTAGGCTTGGACGTCACCGACCAGCGAAGGGCTTGGCAGGCCACCGACGGCCATGATGGCGACGTCGACCGAGCCGATGCCACGGCGCAGCGGCAGCACCCAGGCGCCCGCCACGCCGGGCACTTCGAGCGCCCACGCTTGATAGTCGTGGGCAGCACCCCCGTGAGGCGGGCTCTGGATACGGCGCAGCAGGCGGGCCAGTAGCGCGGCGTCGGCCTCAACGTCAGCGCCCCCGGTCAGGTCGGCTACCAGGAATGCGGCGGCCTGCACACCGGCAGGCGGCGCGGCGAGCGTCAGCGACACCGCGCCCGAAAGATTGCCGGCCGCGCCTGCGTCGGCCGCCTCGATCGGCAGATCCACCGTGCCGCCACCGCCCACGGTTCCGCCAGCGGTCACCGTGTAGAGCGTGCCGGCAGCCGTCTGCACCTCGGCGCCGGCGGCGATCACGCTGCCGACCGTGCCGCTGATGCGCAGCGTGCCGGTGGCGGCCGACGCCGGCAGGCGCTGCAGACCGAACAGCGTGGCCCAGCGCTCCAGGTATTCGGTATCCGCCGTGTCCGGCAGGATCTGGCGGGCGATCCACGCCTGGTGTTGATACAGGCCCGTGATCGCGCTGGCCACAGCACAGGCGCGCACGTACCAGTCCGAGTCGACCGACACGTCGGCCGCCGGCAACTGGTTACGGATGTCGCGCAGCAGCGCGTCGCGCACATCCTCGAAGTTGGGCAGCGCGATGGCCATCAGTGCAGCACCTGGGTGAAGGGGTAGGACCAGGCGCGACCGGTGCCGTCGATCACCGTGACATTGAGATCGAGCCGGCCAGCGTTGAGCGTGGCCGTAGCGGCCACCGACTGCGCGCGACCGCTGCTGACCAGATCGGCCAGTGCCTGCCGGGCGTACTGCTCGGCGAGCGAAGCCACGCGCGGCAAGGACTTCTGCCGCTGCAGCTCATGCAGTCGCGACCCCACATCAGGCCGCGCCCACCAGCTGCCGAGCGGCGTCATGATGCGCAGCCACACCGCATTGCCGAGATGGCCGATGCGGGTGCCGTCGTACTGGCCGGTAGCGGGATCGATGCGGGGTTGCATGGGGCGGGACGTTACGCGCGCGCGCGTGGCCGTAGCCCCTTGAACACGTTCAGGGGGTGTGCGAGGCCCGACCTCATACGGTCGAATCCGGCCCGTTCGTTACCGAGCCGGTTTCGGTGTGCTTGTGGCCGTTGTAGGCCGCAAGGAGGGCGTTGAGGCTGTAAGGTGTCGATGCGCTGCGTACCTGCACGTCGTGGCTCACTTTCACGATCGGCGCGGTCAGCTGAATCTCGCTATCCGCCGTGACTTCCAGCTTGTCGCACTTGATGCCCACGATGCGACCGGCCTTCAGGTGCACGCTGCAGTCGGGCTCGGTCAGGTGATACAGCGCCACCTCGCCGGGCGCGACCTGGACGCGATAGGCGCCGTGCTCGCTGGCGATGACCACCGACTGGGCGGTCTTGCCGCCGATCGGCAGCAGGATGACCGGTGTGCCCGGCGGCAGGCCGCTCGCCAGCCCGGCCTGCTGCATGATTTCGATGTCGGCCAGGCGCTCGTCGGCGAGGCCTTCGGCGCGCGCCAGCATGGGGCCGCCGTTCGTCCGGTGGCGGTAGCTGCTCAGCACGCCGCGAAATGCCTGACGGGTCGATGCCAGCGCGCGGCCGATCTCGCGGCGGATCAGATCAACGGGCTGCATTCGGTCTCGCCTCCTTCACTTCCCGCCAGCTGTCATTGCCGCACTGCGGGCAGACCCACACGAAACGTCCCGGACGACTGCCGGACTCCGCGTAACGACGTCGGGAGCGACGATGCACCAGGCCGCAGCCGGCACACTTCACCAGCAGGTTCTGGTCGGGCAGGGTCATCGGGCGGCTTCCGGCTGGCCCGAGATATCGAGCACCACGCCCGGCCCGGCGTTGCGGCCGCGACGGTGGCGGCGCTTGTGCGGGTGGGCATTCACGATCCACACGCCATCTTCCTTCAGCGTCAGCTCGGTAATCGTGGGCTGGCCACGGCCGCCGCGGAGGGTGCGCGCCATCAGGAAGTAGATGCCTTCCAGGCCGTACGGCCGGCTGCGCACCGCCACACGCTGACCGGGCCGCCAGGGCAGCCCATGCGCCGCTGAGCCCGGCGCGTTGATGCGGTGCCCGGGCACGAAGGCCTTCAGTTCCCAGCGCGCCAGGCGCGAGTCGAGGGTGAGCTTGCGTGCGCGCTCGCGTGCGTGCGCAGGGGTATCCGACTCGTGGTCGACCACGATGCGAGGCCGGTAGCCGCGCACGCTGGGGTCGGTGTAGGTGGCCTTCACGCCGGCGCGCGCGACGCGAAGCTCACCGCCGCCGTGGGTCTGGGCCAGCACGGTCACTTCGCTGTGCGACAGCGCCAGGCTATCGACCAGTTCGAGGTCCAGCGCGTTGTTGCGGGCGCCGTCGAGCTCGTGCACCAGCGTGGCCACCGGTGCGGCGGTGTAGTCCGGGCCGCCGACCACCAGCGTGCCGTCCGGTTCGAACCACGGCCACAGACCGTTTGCCTCGGCAGCATGCGCGAGCGCGTCCCAAGCCGTGTCGCCGGGCTCCACGCTCACCTTCTCGCGGCGCAGCGCGTTGTCGGCATCGATGCGGATCTTCGTGACACCCAGCGGCTTCACAATCTTCGCCACCACCTGGTCGAGCGTGAGGTTCTGGCTGGTGAAGACCGGGGCCGAGCAGTCCAGCAGCAGGCCGGAGTTGTCGCGGCCGTCGATGGTGAGCTGCACTTCGCCCTTGCGGGTGCGCAGGCGCACCGTATCGACCCGGCCGACCATGAGCGGGTCATCGCCGAGGCGCAGTTCGCACGGCTCACCGGAGCGCACGGCCGCCGGAATGCTGCGGGCGTCGTCCAGCGCCAGCGAAACCGACCAGGCGTCCGCCGGCATGAGCAGGTCGCCGTCGACCTCGTAGCGGAGCCAGTCGGCGTGCGCGAGGCCGGCCAAGAGTAGGTTCACCCGTTCGACCGATGCCATCAGAACCTCGTTTTCCGCGCTCTAGAATCCAGCATCACAAGAATCTCTAGGGATGAGGCGATGAGGCAGGAAATGCGCGACCGCTCGGAATCCGGCGTGTGGTTCTGGACGCTGCTGGCGTTTGGCTTCGTTGCGGCAACGTGGTGTGCGACCTGGTACTTCCTGAGGAATCAGGAGCAAAGAGGCACTTTTGGAGATATGTTCGGCGGGACCAACGCGCTTTTCACCGGACTTGCATTCGTCGGTGTCATCGCCACGATCCTGCTGCAAAGGCTTGACCTGAAAAGGCAAGCTCAGGAACTTCAGGAGACGCGCGAGGAGTTTCGCGGGCAGCGCAAACAGCTGGAGCTTCAGAGCGCAACGTTCTTGCTGCAGAGGTTCGAGGGCACCTTCTTTCAGCTGTTCAACCTTTATGTGACGATCGCCGACGCAACCCTTAGACGCGAGCCGACAGCGCGCAAGGGCAACCTGATGGAACTCACCAGGATGCGGATGAATAGCGAGATCCTGGCCGAGATGAGCGCGCACGAAACTTTCGAGGACTGCGTTTCTGCAGCCTACCGAACAGTGCTCAATGACCGTACATTTGCCTTTCTTCCAAGGTACTACCGGGCCCTCTACAGCGTGCTCAGCTACGTGGATCGCAGCCAGGTCGACGATCCGAGGTTCTACGCCAACCTCATCCGCTCCGAGTTCACCGAGGACGAGTGTGTGCTGCTCGCGTATATCGGACTGACCGATATCGGCAGAGCAAAACTGAAGCCGCTGATCGAGAGGTACAAGCTGCTCAAGCATGTGCCCAGCCAGTTTCTTTTCGATCACCAACCACTGTTCAAGGCGTATCACCGGAGCGCCTTTCGTAACGACCTGCCACCTATTTTGAGTAAGCATTCAACCGGCACCCTTCTCGAAGAATGGGCTGCTTCGCAGCAGAAGGGTTAAGCCGCGCCAGCTCCTCCCACCGCGCCTGGTCGCCGTACCACCAGTGCGCCAGCAGCTGCAGGTTGCCGTCGGCGGGCACGGTGCGCTCGATCAGCGGCGGGCGAGCGACGATGACGGCCTCGGCCGCGGCCTGGACGGCGGCGGCCAGGTCGCGCAGTGCCTCACCCACCTGGTAGGCATCTTCCAGCGGCAGTACGGCGCGGGCGCTGGTGATGGCGGCCTGCAGGGCTTCGCGGGTCTGCGCGGCGACGGTGGCCAGGTCATCGGGCGTGAGCGTGCCGGCGTCGCTCTCCAGCTCCAGCAGCGCACCGGCCGCCTCGGCCAGTGCGATCGCGCGTTCGCGCTCCACGTGGTCCAGCGCCAGCAGCCGGGCCTGCACCGTGGCCGGCACGTCAGTGCGAGCCAGCGCAGGCAACGGGCTGTGTGAGATCACGGGCCGCGCCAGCGCGCCCGAGCGCGCGTCGCTCGGAAACAGCGCGCGGCGCACCAGCGACCAGCCCGAGAGCGAGCCGCGCAGGCGATCGAGCGCGGCCGAGGGGGCATTGGTCACACCGGTGATCACGGTCGCAATGTCGCTGCCCCAGCTCGTCGGGTAGGTCAGCGCATCCATGCCGGCGGTAAGCACGCCCTGCACGGTGCCGCGCACCTGGCGGGTGATGGCGTCCAGCTGGCCGAGCACCGCCACGCGATCGCGCAGCGCGGTGAGCTGCCCGCGTACAGCGCTCATGGTGCGGCCGAAGGCGCCCAGGCCGACGTCGCGTGCGGCCTGCCCGGAGGTGCTGACCGCCTGGGCGCTCTGCCGGGTGCTGGCGCGCGCGAAGAACACCACCGGTTGATCGCCTTCAACGAAGCGGATCTGCACCTCGCACGCGTCCGGGTGCTCCGCGTCGTGGCTGATCTCGTAGTCGACGACCTGCGCACGCGACACGACGCCGAAAACCGGATGCACCAGCTCGCCGTAGCCGCCGGCGGACAGCGCTTCGAGCAGGCGCTCCAGCCTCACCAGGTAGTTGTCGCCGTAGATCACGGCGGCGACCGACATCTGCCGCGGCCCGGCGCCATGATCATCGATCTGCGCGCCGTCCCTGTACGGGAACTCGTACTGCACCAGCGCGCGCTGCACCGCGTCGCGCGTGGTGCGTACCTCGAAGGGGATGCCGCGGAAGCTGGCGTCCTGCAGGTTGTCGGCCCAGCTCATTGCCGCCTCGCCTGCCGCGCGTTGGTGTCATTCACCTCCGCGACCAGATTGCCGTTCTCGACGCGCACATTCACGTCTACAGCCCGGCGCGCTTCGTCGCTGCCGAAGAAGGCCATCAGGCGCGCTATGCCTTCGCCGATGGCGTCGCCGACCGCGGTACCGGTGACCAGGTTGTCGTTGATGAGCGTGCCCACGCCATAGCCGGCGGCGCCTGCGGCGAGTACGCCGCCACCCGCGGCGGCCGCGGTACCGGCGCTCGCGCCCCAGGCCGACAGGGGCATACCGCCGGCGAGCACCGCAGCAGTGCGCAGCCGGCCGGCCGTCGCCGCTGCGGCAGCGCCGGCGCCGGCGGCTGCAGCCGCGCCACCGCCGCGGGTGAGCACGCCGACGCCCGCGGCAACGCCTGCCGCAGCGGCCAGCGCCGTGAGCGCAGTGGTCGTTGCGATCACCGCCGCAGAGAGGTTCGGAAACTCCTGGATCAGCGCCGCCGTGCGCTCGGCCAAGGCACCGAGCGACGGGTTGATGCGGTCCAGCGCGGTCTGCATCGCATTCGCCTTCTCCGCTGCGAGCAGCTCCGCCTTATAGCTCGGCGACTCCGCCATCAGGGCAAAGGCATCCGCGCCGGTACCGCGCGCATTTCCGAGCTCGCCACGGATGCCCTGCATGCTGTCGCGGTTGCCCAGGATGCCGACCAGCGCCATCAGCGCCTGGCGGTCCTGCACGACCTTGCCGATGGCGCTGCCCTGCAGCAGGTCGGCCATCGATTCCATGGCCGCGCGCTGATCGTCGCCTTTGGCGTTACGTGCGCGGTCGCGCGCGGCGATGTAACGCTTGTCGCGGCCGGCGACCTGGTCCGTAAGGTTCACGAACGCATCGAGCGCGTTGGTGCCCTTCGCCCGCGCGGCGGCCAGCGAGCCCGAGAGGTCGATGCCCAGCTTCTTGGCGTCGTTCGAAGTGTCCTGGCTGTTGATCTTGGCCAGCAGGTTCACCAGGTTGTTGCCGGCCTCATCGCGCGAGCCGGCCGTGGTCACCGCAGCCTGGTTCGCAGCCAGCAGCGCCGCAAAATCGCCCGCCCCACCCATGCCCAGCGTGCTGGCGGCGGCCATCTGCTGCGGCAGCCAGCGCGCCATGTCACGCAGCTCGAAGCCACCGAGCTGGCCGGCACGCATGGCCATGTCCAGCGTGTCGCTGGTGTTGCCCATGCGGAAGTTCTGCCGGGCCCGGATCGCGATGTCGGCGAGTGCGCCGGCGTCGGCGGCCGAGGCGGTGCTGAAGCGGTTGAGCGTGGGCAGTTCGGCGATCGCCGCCGCCGCGTTGTACTGGCCGCTGGCCACCAGGCGATCGAGCGTACCGAGAGTGCCCTCGCGCGTGCCGCCACCCGCACGGATCGCAGCCATCACACCGGTGTTGACCTGCGCCATGCCGGCGCGGCGGGCGTCGATGCTCTGGCCGGCATAAGCGGTGTTCGCCACGTTGCGCAGCTGCCGGTCGTAATCCATGCCCTGGCGGACCGGGTCCGCCAGCACCGCGCGGCCCGCGGCCAGCCCTGCAGCCCCCTGCCCCCAGGCGGTGACCGCCCGGCCGATGCCGCGCGTGAGCTGCTCGATCCGTCCGGCGGCTGCGGCGGCTTCGGTACCGATGGCGCGAAACCAGCGCGGCACGCGGTCATTGGGCCGCAGGTTGCCCAGGTTGCGGAACTGCTCGACCACGCGCGCCGCCTGCTGCGCGGCGCCCTTGCCCTCGCGGCTGGTGCCGGCCAGTGCGCGCTCGACCGTCTCCAGCGCGCGCTTGGCGTTGGCGCTGCCGCCGTCGCGGTAGCGCAGCGTGAGGTTGATGACCTGGTCAGTCATGTCGGGTCACCTGTTCCATGTCCAGTGGCGCGGGCGTGCAGCCGCTGCTTCCAGTTGCGGCTGCGGGTCGGCACGGCCTCGGCCTGCGCTTGCGTGCTGCCCGGCGGCCGGGTGCGGGTGAGCGTCGCCACCCAGGCTTCGATGGCGGTGCGCTCGGCGCTGCGGATCTCGTCCAGGCGAAAGCCCCGGCCGACCAGCGCCAGTTCGATCAGTCGGAACTCGGCGAGGGCGCGCTCTCGCCTTTCTGCTTTTTTTTGATGACCTCGGCCGCGTTCCGGATGAGCGTCATGTCGTCCGGGTGCAGCAGCTGGGCCAGGCGTTCCAGCGGCGGCGGCTCGGCGCCGTCGATGCTGTCGATCTGCGCCAGCAGCTGCGCGTCGTCGATGCGCATCTGGTAGGCGATACGCCGGCCGCCGGTCATGTCTTCCGGCATATCGACCGCGGCCACCGCCTCATACACGTCCTGCAGCGTCGCCTGGCGCATCACCACCACTTTTGCGGTGGCCGACCAGGGCGCGAGGCCGTACTGCAGTTCAACGGTTTCGGTCACGAGATTCATCGCTTACTCCCGCACGTAGTCGAGGGCGAACATCGACAGCGAACGCACTGCCTCGCCATCTACGCGGTAGGCGGCGCTCACCGAGGTGCATGCGCAACCCAGGTAGCTCTCGCGCTGATCGTCGTGGCCTTCCGGGTAGAGGGTGATCTTCGCGTCTTCGATCGTGGCCCAGTCGGGCTCGCTGCCGTCGAGCGGGATCGCCACTTCGAGCGAAAGCTCGAAGGTGGTGAGCCCCTGCGCGTGGCCGCTGATGCGCTTCTTGCGGTTCATGGTCGCGACAGGCTTCTTGCCGGTGCTGCGGCTCGCGTTGAAGCTCACCACCTCGATCTCGCGGCCATCGACCGTCATCACGATGTGGCCGACAAACTTTTCTGCCATGGCTGTGCTCCGGTGGTCAGAGGCGCTGTTAGAGGATCAGGTCGATCACGGCTGCGATGACGTGCAGGCCATTGACCACGTCGGTCGGGATGCGGATGTTCACGCGGCCCACCTCCTGGCTGTCGAGCTCGACGATGATGCCGGCCAGATTGGCCCGCACGTTCTCGACGATCTCCAGCTCTTCAAGGCGCAGCAGCACATCGATTACCTCGCTGCGGATATCGCGCAGCACTCGCGCCGTGGCCTTCTCGCGGGGGAATCGCGCGGTGATGCGCTGGCGCATCGCGAAGCGCACGTAATCGAGCGTGCGGATGGTGGTGATATCCAGCCAGGCCGGGTCGGCCACCGCCTGGGCATTGACGGTGTAGGTCGACACGGCGCGCACGATGCTCACGCGCTCGCCCGGATTCACCTTCAGCGGGGTCACGCCGTTGTGCAGGCAGTTCTCGATCTCGGTGCGGCCGGGCCGGCTGGCGATCGGCGGCACGGCCAGACCCACCAGCTCAAGACCGTTCAGCGGGCGCGCCGGGTCTTCTTCGAACGCGGCGATGGCGGCCACGGCCGCAGCCGTCTCCCAGGGCAGCGAGGCACTGCCGGCGAGCCAGGGCACCAGCACGCGTTCATCGTTGATGCCGGCCGCCAGCGCCACGGCAGCGCCGTAGGTGCCATGCGTGGCCACGACGCCGATGGCGCCGCGCTGCTCCAGCGCGTTGCCCACCAGTTCGAGGTGGTCGCGCAGCTTGGTGAGGTTGGTCGAGTCCGTCCAGGGCATCACCAGAATCTCGTCGCCTGCGGACTGTATGGCGGTGAGCGTGGCCGCGACGTCCGGGTTCGTCGCGCCGCTGGCCATGGCCACGATGGTCGCGGTGATGCCGGCCACGCCGGTGAGCGTGGCAGCGACGCTGATGTCGTTACCCGGCGTGCCCTTGTTCTTCGCGGTGAGCGTCACGACGGCAGACACCACGCCCGCAGTGACCGGCAGATCCGGACGGGCATCGAGCGTAGCCTTCAGGTCGGCGGCCACCGCGGCGGCCGCATCGCCAGACTCGACCAGGATGTCGACCTGCTGCGCGCCCACCCGCACCGACAGCGTGCCGGTGCTGGTGGCGGTGCCTGCGATGGTCACCGTGCCGGTCGCCGCCACGCCGCCCGCGTTGTCGGCCACGCCGATGGCGGTGAGATCGACATACGGGTTGGCCCTGAGCAGCGCGCGCGCCATCAGGTGCAGATGCGAGCCGGCGCCGAAGTAGTCGGCGGCCTGCGCGTCGGTGAATACCTGAGTCGGCACGCCAGCGGCGACCGAGCCAGACGCCAGGCGGCCGCCGATCAGCCGCACCGTCTGCCGGTTGTTCGGCAGATTGCGCAGCGCCAGGCGGCTGTTGAACTCGATATAGGTGCCGGGCGTGCGGATGCTGCCGGGCACCTGGTCAAACGAGACATTGGGGCTGGCCATCGGTTACTCCTTCGCTTTCTTGGCGACGGACTTAACCGGAGCGGCGGCAGGTTCAGCGGCTTCGGCCGGCGGCGCGGCAGCGTCGATGAGGTCACCGGTGGCGAGGAGTCGCTCGATGTGCGGCGTGCGCGCGATCTCGACCGGCTCTGCGCCGGCGGGCGGGTAGTGCTTGCGCGGGTTGGTTTCGCGCGGCACCAGGCGCTCGGGGGCGCAGGTGACGCGGACAGTGGCTTGGGACATGGGCGCCTCCGGGGCGATGTGGCTCTGCGGTGCAGGAGCCCACATCGTCCGCGCGCGCGCGAGGTGCTGGGGGGATGAACGAGTTCAGAGGGGGGGGCTTCTCATCAAGACATACACGTGCGATCGTTATTCAAATCTCAATCGTGGGGTAGCGCGCATTGACCACGCAACGGCTGATAGAACAGGTTAAACGCCAGCTCACATACATCGAGCGATCTTGCAGGATCTTCGACAGCGGCGACCGCGATGAGGCAATTCGTATTGCGACTCATGTGAGAACCCTCTTTCACAACACAAAAAACACGAAATCACTAATAAGCTATTTTCATCGGCCGCACCTACATCTTCTTTCCACCATAGAAGCGCCAAGCGGAATACCCTACATACTTTTAACTGGCAACCTATCAAAGCTTTCAGTTGAATTTAAAGATGGATGTATTGTCGGAATCGAATCAACCCCCTACCTGCAATCAGAGGCCGACGCGAATCACCGCCTCGTCCCTCTACATCAATGGTGGAATGAACAGGTGTATGTAATAGACGGCCAATCAATATCTCGCTCAGATATCGTATTATGGGCCGCAAACAAGGATGGCGGCGCACATGTTGATATAGAACTTCCTCAGCTTTACATGAAAATCATCGACGGAATAATTACCATCTCGCACGTTAAGGATGGAGAGATCTGTTCATCCGCCGCGAAAGACGCTCATCTAGCAGATCTTCGACAAATCGGCCACGAGGTATTAAACAGCCCTTGTGTGCAGGCACTCGCTCGATAGCGTTGCAACACAAAAATCTCACGAAATCCATCATTAAAAAATGATTACCGAATCGTCGAATGCGGGTAATCAGTATTTTTGACCATCAGGTCCTGCGCATCATCTACCTCATCCCCCGGCTGCAGCCGGTAGTTGAGCGCGATCTTGGTGATGTCCGGCGCGTCGCCCGGTGCCGGCTCCGGCACCTCGAAGTCGTACCGGGTCGAGATCTCCAGCGCGAGCACTGACAAGCCATCGCGGCCGACGCGGGTGTTGTAGAGGGTGGTGACCCGGCCCGGTTCGAAGGCTTCGCACTCGGCGACCAGCCCGGCGCCGGTCACCAGCTGGCGCACGTCGTCCAGTATCTGGTAACTGCCCGGCTCACCCTGCACGCCGCGGCGGGCAAAGCGCTCGCCACGAGCGCTGCGGGCGCCGACCATCACCGCACCACGCACCGTTGCGCGCCGGGCACGGCGGCCCAGGCGTTCCACGGTCTCGCCGCCGATGGTCACCCACACCGCCGGGAAAGACCGGAACTGGGTCCAGAATGCATCGTCGTCAAACTCACCGCCGTAGCTGCCGATGTGCGCGAGGCGATAGCCGAGGGCGCCGGCAGTCTGAGCGGCCTGGACGCGCGCGATGATCGCGTCTTCGATATCGGCGTAGATGAGCACGTCGACCTCAGCGCCGGTTCGCGCGGCTGAAGGGGTTGGCGGTCACCGGCGAGACGATCTGGGCCTCGCCGTAGTGCGGTTGTGCGGTGCTGCCACCCGAGCCTGAGCCGCTGTTGCCGATGATGCCGTCCGCCATGTCGCGCAGCAGCGCGGTGTAGTACTCGTGCCGCGCCGTGATCGGGTCGTTCTCGATCGTATTGGCACCGGAGAGGTGCCAGCGGGCAATATGGATGCACGCGGCCTGCATGAATGCAGGCTGAGCGGCTGCGATCGCCGGCGCGCGGTCGCCCAGAATGGCGTCGATGTCGGCGCTGGCCAGCGTGAGCGCGTAGTCGATTCGGCCAGTGATTGGCGTGCCAGTGGCCTCGGGGTCGGCCAGTGCGGCGGTTTCCTTGGCGCCGAGGGCGAGCTCGAACTGGGTGGGGGTGGCGTAGGGCATCAGAGGATCGTCGCCGGAATAATTGCCATCTCCTCGATGATCACGTCGCCGGCAACTCCTGATGGGCTCGCCAACGTGTACGGGCGGGCCTTGAACTGTGGCGCGACAGTCGTCGCACCCTCGGGAATCACAATCGCGGGCGTCTCGAATGTGAGGGTCCGACCGATCAATGCCGGGTCAGCACCGAAATCAGCGCTCTGCTCCACCCCGTAAACCTCGCCACCTGAGAACGATGCCTGCAGGTAGAGCATGCTGATATTGACCAGCGCGTTTATGCGCACTCGACATACGCAGCGCACGACGCCAGACCCACCAGCGTTCGCCGGCAGAGCGAATGTTTTACTGGCTGTCAGCTGATTAGAGGTGATGTTCGAGGCACCTGGGATGCTCCAGACGATCCGCTGCTGGTCGTCCGTAGTCTTACTCGCGGTTGCTGTGACTCCAGCATCAGCGATGATCGTATAGCCGGCTGCAACCACAGAGCCGCCTTGCAGGCCGGTCGCGGTACCGCCTGAGCCGGCCAGCCGGGTGTTCGCGGACAGGTCACGGTCCGCGTATGAGCCACCCTCACCGAACAGGCCGTGCAGCGTGTCGAGTGCATAGACTGCGGCACTCACCCGGCGCGATGCGTTGGGGTGTATCCCGTCGGTCGCCCAGCCCGCAAGCGGAGGTCGGCTGGTGACAGCAGTGGCATCAAGCCACGGCGTCGAAAAGTCGATGTACGCCTCGCCCAGATCTTTTTTGACATACGCAAGCAGGCCATCAAAAACGGCTGCGCGCCCGGTGGTGTTGAACGACGTCGACGGAACGCTGGTGCAGATGATCGGCACCGCACCGAAACCTCGCACCAGAGAGACCGCGAAGCGCGTCCAGGCCATCAGCTGTGCAAGCGTTGCATCTGCCGCGATGTCGTTCTCGTACAGATGCAGAGCGACGTAATTCGGTCGCGTGCGCTGCAGTACATCGGCCAGGTCGAACAGCATTTCCCCCAGCCGCGATCCTCCATAGCCATACCCACGCAAGACCTCGACCGGCATGCCGAGCAACATGACCGCAGCGGAGATCGGACCAATGTTCTGACGAATCGGAAATGCGCGTGCCGTCGTGTAAGCGCTGATCGATGCACTGGCGCGGACCAGCTTTGGCAAGGGCTGTGCCAGCGTGACATTGTTACCGGCAGGGGCTCCGGAAACTGTCGTGGCAAACACACTGCCTTCGTACAAACCGACAGCAATCTTCGATCCATCCGTGATACCCGCGACTGATGCGAGCGCCAACACATTTGAGCCGGCATTGGCTGCGGCGGTCGTGTACGTGGTTTGCTGTGCCAGCGATGACGTCGACTGCGATGCAATACTGTTCCCGTAGATCAGTAGCCTTTTCCGGTCTGCGCCCTGCGGGGTGGCGCCTGCAGCGCGCACTACATCTTGAGCTTGTCGCGGGCTGCTACGCAGCGCCGGCCGCCCGAACCGATCCAGCCCGCTCACGACTTCACCTCATAACCACCCGCCTCGACACTCAGCACAGCGCCCGCACCACTTGCCCAGACCTGCAGTTCCGCGCTGTCCGAGACATTCACGCCAAGACGTGCCGCCACGCCCGCACCCAGGGTGTTCAGTGCAACCGCAGCCGGGCGGAAGATGACCAGGCCGTCCTCAACCGTCCAGCTGCCGACCGGCAGCGGGTCGGCCGGCGCGCCCTTGGCGACCGCGGCGCGCAGTTCGAAACCAGTGAGCGGGGAGGCGCCGGTGTTGGCCAGGCGCAGCGACAACACGTCGAGGTTGGCGACCTCGAAGCTACGCACCAGGCTGAGTGCGGCGCCGAGGCCTACGGCCTTGGCACCGCCGAAGTTGTCCACGTATTTCAAGGGCGGCTCCTGATGGTGTGAGGCCGCCTTATGGCGGCCTGGTGTGTCGGGGACGTGATGCGGACTACTCGATGGCGAGCACCGACAGCAGCGGCTCGGCCAGCAGCGCCTGCAGTTGATCGTCGGTCAGCTCATCGGCCGGCACGGCGGTCGGCTCGGGCGGCCAGAAGCGGCCGGCGCGCCAGAGGCCGCGGTCGCGGCGCTTGCATTCGATGACCCAGCCGGAGATGCGCACGGCCTCCCCCCCCTTGATCTCGCTGTCGGGGTCGGCGGTCACGGTGCCGCCCGTGCCCGGCTCGGCGTCGAGCTGCTTGCCCGTCGTCGCGGGCGCGGTTTCGGTAACCGGGTCGGTGGATGCGGCAGGCGCGCCTTCGGCGGCCGCTTCGCCGGTCGCCATCGGGGCGGTGCCGGCAACGGCCTCCGCGCCGGCGACGGGAGCAGCCGGCTTCGTGGTGTCGCCGGCACTGGCGCCCGGCGCCTGCGTGGCGGCCTGCTGGGCGGCGGTCTTCTTTTCTGCGGGGGTCTTGGCCATGCTCTGATCTCCTGTCTGCCCGCCCACTCCGCCGGGTACCTCTTGCCCGGCGGGTGTGCGTACTGGCTCTCGCGGGGTGTATGGGGTGGATCAGGCCAGCCAGGGCACGACCAGGACGTCGACGACGTCGCGGTTGATGTTGGTGGCGCCGTTCGCGTTGCGCTCCGCCTTGACCACGGTCAGCGCGGCTTCGCGGTTGCTCGGGCCGCACACCAGCAGATTGGGCAGCACGCCCAGCGGCTCGCCGGCTTCGTCCTTGAAGGCACCCATGGCGGCGTAGCCGGCATTGAAATTGGTCGCGTCCAGCGCGGCCTTCGAGGCGAAGGCCATCTGCCAGAAGCCGTAACCGACATTGCAGCGGCCATCGGTGCCATAGCGGTACTCGGCGCGGGTGAACACCATCTCGTCATCCGGCTTGACCATCGGGATGAACTCGAAGGGCTTGCGCTCCTGGTAGATGAGCGGCTTGAGGCTGTGGCGGGTATCGAGCAGGAACCACGGGTTGCCGGCGCCCGCCTGCACGTTGCTGACCACGCCCTGGCCCACCGGGTGATCGTTGTCGAAGAAGTACTGGCCGTCGTAGCACAGGGTGGTGAAGCCGTCCTTCAGCAGGCCGAACACGAGCTTGTCCGGGAACTGGCGCACGCGCTGCCCCATGTCCTGCATCAGCGGGGTGTAGATGCCGTACTGGTCATCCTCGATCTTGTCGCGCTTCACGCCGACGGTGAGCTCGTAGCTCTTGTTCTTGATCGTGTAACCGGATTCCGCCAGACCGCGCACCACCCGGTCACCCACCCATTCACGGATCGCCGGCATGTCACCCAGCCAGGCGTAGTCCTCCTGACTGGTGGTGCTGGGCACACGGGTAGCGATCTGGTCCCACTGCGGCGCTACGCCGTCGAAGCCCTTCTTGAACGCGGCCTTGAACCCGGTGAAGAGGTTGCGCAGCACGTTGGCGTCGACGGTGACGCCCAGCAGGCCGAGGCCGGCCAGCGGGCCGAGGTCGCCCAGGGTGAGCGCGGCGGCCGAGGCGTCGGGCACCGGCATGTGGATGATCGCGGCGACGATGGCCACTGCGAAGACGGCCAGCCACAGTGCGGGCTGGCGGAACAGTTGGGCGAGTTTCATGAGGCGGAGCTCCTGGTGGTCGAGGGGGCGATGCGGTTCAGGGGGCGGGTCAGATCTCGACCCAGACGCCGTCGGCGGTCACGTCGCGGATCTTCCCGGCGACCGAGCGCGTGCTGCCGCCGTTGGTGAGCGCCACGGTCTGGTCATCGACGATGTAGCAGTCGGAGCCGACATCCTTCAGCGCGATCAGGTCGGTCGAGGTGCTGTTGGCGAACGGGAAGCAGCCGCGCTTGACCTTGACGGTGATCGCGCTGGCGGCGCCGGCGCTGTTGTCGGCCGTCTCTTCAGCGATGCCGACGCACTTGAGCGTGGTTGCGACCGCGCCCTTGGTGGCCAGGCTGGACGCGTTGATGCAGACCAGCGCGCCGCGGAAGATCTTGGTCGCAGCGGCGACGGGGAACTCGAAGCGGTCCGCGTCGCGCTGGGGGGTGAGGCGTTCTTCGGTGAGGGCGGCCATGTGGGCGGTCTCCGTTGAGGTGATAGAGGCGTCGCAGGGCTCGGCTTACGCCTTGGCCTTCGCGAAGTCGGCCGGGTCCAGACCCATGGCCGTGCAGACGGCCAGCTCGCCGGCATCGAGCTGCGCGGCCCGCCCGCCTTCCGGCTTCTTGCCGCCGGTCTGGGTCTGGCCGGGCACCACCACCGGGGCAGCGGCGCCGATGTAGGCGCGCAGTGCGGCGACATCCTTCTTGCCGAGGTCACGCGCCCAGGCTTCGAGCGCGGGCGGGATCTTCCCGGCCGCCATGGCGTCGGCGACCAGCTTGTCGACTTCACCGCCGG
Organism: Methyloversatilis universalis FAM5; assembly: GCF_000214035.2. GTDB lineage: Bacteria > Pseudomonadota > Gammaproteobacteria > Burkholderiales > Rhodocyclaceae > Methyloversatilis > Methyloversatilis universalis. Next base: position 104,824 of record NZ_AFHG01000044.1, read on the forward strand.
TGACCTGGGCAGTCAGCGCGGCCAGCTGGCCCTGCAGTTCGGTCACTGCGGCAACCGGTACGTACTTGGCGGGGTCGGGGCCGGCGGCGGTCAGCGCGGCCACCTGGCCTTCGAGGGTGGTCTTCTCACCGGTGAGCGCGGCGACCCGCGTCGCCAGTTCGTCGTGCTTGGTCTTGAGGGCGGTCACGGCCGTGAGCGCGGTGGCTTCGGCGGTGCCGGCCGGCAGGCCGAGTGCGGCCACCAGGGATGCGAGCAGATCCATGTCGGGGAACTCCGTGTGTTGGGCGATGAGCGCAGTGAGGGCGGCAGACAACTCCGGCAGCGCGCCCAGGCCGGGGTTGTTGGTGAGGGCGACCGGAAACAGCCGGTTCGGCGTGCCGTCCGGGTCGTAGGTGAAAACCGGGGAGAGATAGCGGTACTCGCTGGCGGCGATCATCGCTGCGGCGCGATCCGTCCAGCGCACGTCGGTGGCCCACAGGCCGGAGCCTTCGCGCCATTCGAGACGGGAGAACCAGCCGGCCGCAGGCGCCGGCACGCCGGCGGTCTGCGCGACCAGCGTCTGGTGCTCGTAGTCGATAACGGTGTCGGCGCCGCGGGCGCCGATCTGTGCGATGAGCCGCGCAGCCGCAGCGGCATCCATGCGCCAGCCGGCCGGCACGTCCTGCGGGCGGCCGCTGCCGTCGGTGGCACGGAAGCGACCGGCCGGCAGCAGCATGATCTCGGTGGGCGCGCGGCCGTCCGCGCCGAGCGTGATGCTCAGGGCGGCGAAACGGGCCGGCGGGACCGGTGCGGAAGGGGCTTTGCGAGGCATGTCGCACATCGTGTGCGACAGGCCGGGAGGCTTACCCCATGAACGGGTTCAGAGGGTCATCACCACGCGCGGCTGCGACTGCGGTCAACGTATCACGACACTCAACCCGGCACCACGACCCTCGTGCGCCCGAAAATGCCCCGTTACTCCCCCGTTACTCGGGCCGCCATTGCGCGATCGGATGTCTGGACGGCCGACGATAGCTGCGCGGGGTAGCAAACGCGCTTGGCGGGGCTGTAAAGCGGCTCAGAATCGATTGCGGCTCAACGGCGCGGGTTTGCGAGCTGATCGCACGGCCGTGCAGGCATTTCGTCACCGGCCGCCCCAAGCAACCAGGCTTGCACCTCCCGCCCCCACTTCAATTCACACTCTTCGCACGTCGCGCACCCGTTTCCGTGGTCGTACCAGTGCATCTCTTCGAGCGTGAGCCCAGCGCCGCAACCTGCGCAGGTCGGCGCGATCGGAATGCGGTCAGCCATCGGTGATCGTCCGCAGCCAGGCCTGCACGTCGCTGTCGATGGCCCTCGCGGCCTCGGGCTGCAGGCGACCGTTCTTGTCCGCCGGCAGGAAGGGGCGGGCCGGGATCTTGCTGCCGGGGTGATTCACCTTCTTCACCACGCGACCATTGAATGCCAGCGCCTTCTTGTAGCGCGGGCGGATGACGTGCGGCGCGGTCTCCCCGCCTAACTGGTGGATCGCCGCATACGCAACATTGCTGCCGATGCGGGCGAAATCATCGCCGTAGTCGCCGAGCACGCTTGCCGCCAGGCGGCCGGAGGCCTGCAGGATCTGCGCACCGGCGCCTCGCTTCGCCCGCGTGGCGGGGTGCAGGCCGAGCCAGGCCGGCCTGCCCTGGGCGGCGAAGTTCGCCTCCGTCTCGCTCTCCAGCGTGCCGGCGATCTCACGCATCAGTTCACGTGGGCGGCGCGTGTTGTCGACCACGTTGCGCAGCGCGGCCAGGGCGTCGGCCGCTTGTATCTCGACTTCAAACATCGCTATCCTCCCGACATCCGTGGTGACCGCTGGGAATCAGACGGCGAGCCAGCGACCGCAGCCCGCAAAGGGCAAAGTGATGGTGGACAGCCGGCCACCCGCCACGGAACCCCCGCCCTTCATCGCACCACCATGACCATGGGCACGAAGCGCTCTGTATCCGTGAAGCGCGCCGCCGGCACCCGGTAGGCATTCACCACCGCATCCACCCGCCCCACCTTCTTCTCCGCGCGCCCCGCTGTGATCGGCAGGAACACCGCCATATCGCCCTCGAGCCAGCGCACGAGCACGATGTTGCCGTGGTCTCGATCCCAGAACACCGCATCGGGCTTTGCCACGATGCCCGGCAGCATGGCGTAGTCGTCCGGCTCCAGCCGGATGCCGCCCGCCTCGTGCCGCGCGCTGTCGGCGTGCAGCAGCTGCTTCTCGGTCATCACCGCCACGCGGGTGGCCCGCGCGTCACCCATGCGGCGGGCGAAGTCGGCGATGCCGTCATCGACGAAGCCGAGCACCTGGCCGACGTGGCCAGCGCGGCGCACCGCCTCGCCACGGCTGCTGGTCACCTGCGACACGAAGTCGCGCCAGGCGCCGGCACGCGCCGGGCTGTTGTTCAACGCCTGCCAGGTCTGCATCCGGATGTCGGGCGACTGGATGGCCTGTACGGTGCGAGCGAGCGCCACGTCGCGGCCCCAGCTGCCGGCAGGCGCGTGGTCGAAGCCGGGGTCGGGGGCGAACAGCTCGCGGGTCAGCGGGTCGCGGTAGCCGGTGACAGCCAGCTTGCCGCGACGCGGGCCGAGGTCGATATCGACCGTCTCCATCTGCCCTTCACCCCGCGACAGCGCCAGGCCCTCGGCCGTCATCTCGTCATCGGTTAGGGCGCGCACGCGGCAACGGCAGTTGTAACCGTTCGGCGGGTACAGCGCCGCCCAGGCCGGATCATCCCATCTGAACACCCGGCCATTCAGGCTGCGATGGCGCGGCCGGGTGCGGTTGTCCAGCACCGCCACATACATCCAGTTCGGCCGGCGGTCGCTGTTCTCCACCATGGCCTTGTACCGCCCGGCCATATAGGCCGCCTGGGTGTTGGTGCGGAACACGGTTTCCAGGTGCCGCGGCCGCAGACCACGGCCCGGCAGGATCTCGCCAGTAGCCGGATCGGTGACGTGCTTGCCCAGCCAGCCCTTCGCGGCCAGCTGCGGGCGCAACGTCTTGAGCCAGTCTTGATACGTGATGCCGTCGGCCACGGCCCGGTCGATCGACGCCCGGATGTCCTGCAGCACGTCGGCGCGGGTCACGGCCGCGACCGAGAACGCGCCGGCACGCGCTGCCGCTGCTGTCTCACGCCAGTCCGCACCGATGCGCATGCCGCGCGAGCGGAAGTACTCGACGGCGCGCTCGGGCGCGAGGTTCATTGCGAGGGAGAAACGGGCTGAAGACATCGCATACCTACTCAGATCGATAACGCCGCGGCGTGTCTGAAACGCGACGACCGCAAATTCCTCAGTAGCGGCTTATTCATAAAGTCATACCACGAAGAATCGCCTGCCAAATTGGGCCACGAGCCAAACAATCGCCCCTCCGACTTGACAATCTCAGACTCTGGGGTAGGGTCTTTATATGAAAACCATACGTCAAACTGCCGCGCTTAAAATCCCAAAACACAAGGAAGAAAATATTTTAGCCAGCTATTGACAACGAAGGAATCGGTTGTATAACAAGTAAGAGTGGCGATTCTCTCAGGCAACCAAAAGGACTTTTAAATGATTAAAGGACTGAGTTTACAAGATATTATTTCAATTGCAGGAATTTCGATCGAGCTAATTAGAATTACCATGCAATCAATCGAAGGATTTAATTCAAATCAAAATAACTGCTGGCATTACCCCTGCAGAAATTGCAAATATAGGAATAAGAGCAAATGGCATCGACTGCGCCGGAAATGCTGTTGCAAATGGTGAATCAGGATATTAAGAACCGATGTTCATGTCACCCATCGCTATGGCCAACCGGGACAGCAGCCGCCCCAGCTCTCCCGCCATGAGCGCGAAATCGCTATCGAAACGCTCGCCCTCATTGCCCGCGTCGTCCTCCTGCTCGGTCAGCACGTCGAGCGGCGTCACGCGCTTGATGGCGAGGGTTTCGGTCAGCACGAAGGAAATGCGCTCCATCCAGGTGAGCGCCAGCCGCGTGCACTGCTTGCCCGCTTCGATGTGGCGGCGCACGTCGTCGGTTTCGAGCGCGTGGCGCATGTAACGGACGGTGGCCTTCGACTGGGTGCTGGCGCGCAGTTCGGTGTCCTGGTCGATGGTGAAACCCTCCGGGGCCTCATCGGCCGCGAGCCAGGCGGTCATCGCGGATACCGGTGACAGCGCGGTCTGCCACGGCCGCGCGCCCAGCTGCTCGACGCATTCGTTCAGCAGCTGCACCGCTTCGTCACCCTTGGTGCTGGTGCCCGAATCGACCACGATGCGACCGGCCGCCGGGTCAATCCAGACGCGCGTGTCGCGCTGCACCGGGAAGGCACGCGGCAGCAGCTCGTTCGTGACCGCGTCCTTCAGCTCGCGCATTTCGCGGCGGCCGGGCTTGTAGCCCTGCTTCTCCTCGACTTCCTGGGCGCGTGCCCGCGTGACCTGGTTGATCACCGCATTCGGCAGCAGCTTCTTCTCGGCGCGCAGCGCCAGCAGGAACTGCCCGCCCACCTCATGCACCAGGCTGTCGTCATCGCGCGGCGAGATCCAGCCGATGCGCTGCAGCTCGACGCTGCTGCCGGGCTGGAACGCCTTGGCCGCCAGCTTCTCGGCAAGCTGGGCGGCGCTCAGGGCGAGCGGTGCAGCCAGGGTGTAGATCTGCAGGTTCTTGAAGAACACGTCGGATTCCTTTCTGATGGTTCAGGCGCTCGCCTCGCCCCACATCTGGGCGGCGAACATCACACTCACCAGGCGCTCTTCCAGCGCCCGGTCGGTCATCTGCGGGTACAGCTCGCCCAGCTTTGCCAGCGCCTCTTCGAAGCCGCCCGCGCCCTCCAGCGCCTCGAACACCGGGGCGAGCAGCTGCTGCATGTCGGCGTCGAGCACGCCGGCCGGGATGGCATCCAGGGCGGCATCGAGCGCGGTCTGGTCGGGGAAGGGGTCGCCCTCCGGCACCTCACCGCGCAGCGCGGCGGGCTTGCCGGTCTTGGCGTCAGGCTGGGTGCCGGGCGGCGGCTCCGGCTGCGCGGGTGCGACGGTGGCGAGCACCGGCTCATCGCCTTCCGGCTGCGGCACCTTGAGCCGGGCATGCGCCCAGCTCGTCGGGATCTGCATGCCGATGGCCACCAGCTTGGGCAGCGCTTCCGACAGCAGCTCGATGTCTTCCGGCTGCTCGACGTCGAACACCAGGCGCGGGCAGCGGCGCAGGCCGTCGATGCCGCCGATGTTCAGCGCCAGCAGCGGGTAAATCAGGTCGCGCGTGAGGGTGGCGGCGATCTGGTCGGTGTCGCTCACCAGGATGTCGTCGCGCACGTCTTCGTGGATCTTGCCCAGGGCGTTCGTGCTGGTCTTGCCGTCTGCCTGGCTGGTGAGCGTGCCGCCCAGGATGGCCTTGGACTGCGCCTTGTCTGCCCACTCGACCATGCGCAGGTGCAGCGGCTGGCCGCTGCCGCCACCGGTGAGCTCCTTGATCTCGACTTCCATGTCCGCCGGCATGATGGCGCGGGCGTCGTGGCCGAGCGCGGTCACGGCGCGCAGCAGACTGCTCTTCTCTTCGCTCGATGAACCGGGGTAGTACTTGCCCAGGATGAAGGGCAGCCCGTAGATCTCCAGCATTTCGGCAAAGTCGCCGACGCCGTAGGCCTTGTACAGATAGGGCCACGCGAGCACGCGATGCAGGCCGAGCCGGCCGATGTAACCGGTCTTGGCGCGCTTGCGGGTGTGCATGATCCAGCCGAAGGGCTGCGGCACCGCCCCGTCTGCGCTGTTGTCGCGCAGACGCAGCTCACGGCGCGCCTGGTCGAGCTGGAACCACGTCTGCGGCCGGGCATGCCACTGCGGCAGCCATTCACGCCCCTCGACGCGCCACTCCAGTTCGATCGGCGCAAAGCCGTGGCCGATCGCGTCCATCATCGCCAGCAGCAGATCCTGGAAGCCGCCCAGGTCGCGCAGCACCTCCTCGACCCACTCGGCGGCCTTCTTCTCGGCCGCGGTGGCGTTGCGCGGCGGCACGATGTCCCACTCGACGGTCTGGATCGCCATGCAGCGCTTGCCCATCTCCGCGGCCAGATGCGCGTCGCGCTCCATCATGTCTTCGAACAGCTCGTGCTGGCGCAGCAGGTTGCCTTCGTCCGCCTCGCGCAGGATGGCAGTGAGCCGCGCCGGCGACAGGCCGGCCGAAATGCCGTGCTGGATCCACTCATGCGCCAGCGTGCCGATGCCCGCCGTCTGCGGCTCGCGAAGGGCCTTGGTTTCGATTGGCTGCCCGTACTGGTCGAGGATCTTCATGCGCCCTCCAGTGCCGGAGCCGGGCCGTTCGCGCCGACACCGCGGTTGAGCTGCGCATCGGCGCCAGATCGGTGACCGCGGGCGAAATCGAGCCAGTCGGTTTCCGACATGCGCTTCTTGTCGTTCCTGCTGGTGGTCTTGATCTCCCGCAGCGACGGGTAGGTTTTCGCGAGGTAGGCGTCGAGCGTTTTCTGCTCGTCCTCAGGCAGCGCCAGCGCCTCGGCCTTCGAGACCGCGGAGGCGACCCAGCCATGGCAGAACAGATCTGCCCGTCGCGTCTTGGTCGTTGGCCGGCAGCGCCGCAGCACCGTCTTGATGTGCTCGGCGCGCGCCCGCTTCACCTGGCGCAGCAGTACCTCGAAGCAGTACTTGGCTACCTCGTAGCGGGCGCCCGTGCCGATGAACACCCACTGACCTCGGTGATCTGCCCATGCCGCGCCTACGGCGAAGAGCGACTGGCAGCCGAAAACAGCCGCCGTCGCGGCGGCAAGCCTCGCTTCCCATTCGGCCGGCCGCGATGCAGCGCCCGCCTTCGCGCGCATCTCGCCGGCGGCGGATGCAAGCACGTCGGTGTCGCTGATGCCGTGCTTCTCCATCAGTGCGCGCGCCTGGCGCAGGGCTGCAGCCGCCTCGTGCTCGTTGCTGGACGCCGACAGCGCCATGCACTTGCGGATCTTGTCGAGGATCTTGTCCTTGTCGGTCACGGTTACATCCTCCGGGATTCGGGTTGCGGGTGGTCGTCATCGCCGCCACGCCCGCCGCGGCTGGCGGTCGGTGCGCCCTTGCGTGCGACGGTCTGCAGCTGGTGGCCACCGCCGCGGGCGACTGAGATCACCCACAGCAGCCAGAGCGCGCACAAGCCGTCGTAGTGGTGGCCGGACTGTTTCTCGGGCCAGCTGTCCAGCTCGGCCAGCAGCTGGGTGAGCGCGGGGTTGAACACGATGCGCGGTTCGAGCGCGTCGGTGACGAAGGGCTCCAGCGAGTCGATGCGCACCTCGGGGGCGACGGTGGCCGGCAAGCCGACCAGCGGCAGCGGCACGCCGGCCTGGATGCCGGCACGCGCGAAAGTGATGCGGCTGTGCTCGAAGGCGCCGTTGTTCTCGAAGGCGATCGCCTGGGCGCCATACTCGCGCTGGAACTTGATCAGGTCGGATTCGAGCTTGGACGGAACGCGCCGCTTGATTTCGGCGAACTCCACGTGCAGCCGCGCGCGCTGCTTGTCATAGGCGCCGCCCAGGATGGCGGACGGGTCAGACGTTTCGCCGCGCCCCATTGACGGGTCGCAGCCGCCAAACAGCAGCCACTGCGCCAGGCGGCCCACGTGAAAGCGGACCGGCGAAAACACCTTGTCTTCGTCGCTGCGCGGCTCGCCCTGCATTTCAGTACCGAAGGCCTTGGGCGCCTTGGCACGCTGGCGCATGAGCCAGAACAGGCCACGCACCGCCGGCCACGATACGACCGCGCCTTCGTCCATGGCGGACTTGTTCGCCTGGTAGAACTGGAAGGACGGCAGCTCCGCCTCGGGCAGCACGCGGCCATCGGTGCCGGCCGCTTCCTGGGCGCGCAGATCGTCGGTGAGCATGAGCGCCTGGCACTGTTCCCACAGATCCATGCGCGCTGGCAGATTCACGATCGCGCGGAAGTGATGGACCATGTGCCCGATGGTCCGCTTGGCGCGGCTGATCGGGTCATCCTTGTCCAGCACCGTGCCCACGCCCATGTACTTCACGCTGCCGTCCGGCGGGCCAAGGTAGTCGATGGCCTTGGTCAGCCAGGTCCAGCGGTTCTCGCGCTCGGTCGGGCTCTTCGCTTCGCTGTCGGTGATGAGGTCATCGCCCAGCAGCAGCTTGGGCCGGCTGGCGCCGTGGAAGGTGCCGCGGATGGCCTGCTCGGCGCCGAAAGGCTCGACCTTCACGCCCGTGCGGGTGACGAACTCGCCCACCTTCCACACCGGCCCCTTGCCGCAGGCCTCGGGGAAGTCGAGCGCCAGCGCGGCATTGAAGGTGAGCTCGGTCTTCACCACTTCGAGCAGCTTGGTCGGCAACTTCGTTTCAGCGCCGAGCAGGATGATGTAGTCGATGAAGGACGGCAGCGCCTGCCCCTCCGGCCAGCCGGTCTCGGCGCGGATCTCGGGCCGCTGCAGCAGGCCCTGCACCGCGCACCAGGTGGGGCCGACCTTGGTCAGCAGCGACGATTTCGCCTCGCCGCGCGGCGCGATCCACCACTCGGTGGCGCCGCCGGCCAGCTTCAGGATCTGCGGGAAGCGCGTGCAGAAGTGTTCCTGAAAGATCGATGGCTCGCCGCGCACGTGGTGCGGAAAGTAGGTGTATGCGAAGAACCTGAAGTCGCCATCGACCAGCACCCGGCGCCGGCGCTCACGGCGCGCGGCGGGCGACGGGTCGAGGCCGGACTGGTGGGCCGCGATATCGGCCTTGAGCCGGGCCGACAGTTCGGCCAGCTCTTCCAGGAAATCCTTCTCGGACGTCTGCTGCGCGGCCATCGCTTACCCCTGCGCCTTCGCCAGCTCCTGGCCGAAGGGCTCCAGCACTTCAGCGAAGGCCGCGAGGTGCTGCGGGTAGCGCTCCTGGATGAAGGCACTGAACTGCTTCACCGTGGCCATCGCCACGGCCAGCTTGTCGGTCTCCGGCATCATCCGCTTCGACGACGCAATGAGCTTGTTGTAGGCGTCGGCCAGGCTAGCCAGCATCTGCACCTTCTCGGCCGGCGCGATGTCGGTGTTGATCTGGATGGTTTCGACGGTTGCCTGCACCTGCTGCACCACGACGGCCAGCGTCTGGCGCACCACCTCTTCGATGCCGCCGCCGGCGAGCAGCTGCGCGCTGCGGGCGCGGTCCCAGTCGTCGCCGGCCGCCTTGGCCTCACGCTTCCAGCGGCGCGCGGTGGCCTCGGGCACGCCTTCCTTTACGGCGGCGATCTCCAGCCCGAGCTGGTCGAATACGTAGGCCGCCCGGACCTTGCGGCGGACGTCGTCACCGTGGGCCATCATCGCCCTCGGGGTACTCGTGACGCACGATCACCGTGCGATTCCCGCCGCGCGAGCGGATCGCGTCAGCGATGCTGCGCAATCCGTAGTAGATCGCGAAGGCGATGATCACGACGCCGATGGGGTCATTCATCGCAGCTCACCCGGTTCCGGCCGCTTCACGCCGGGCTGCGCCACGCGGCCCATCACCACGTCGTTACCGCGGTCGGTCAGCGTCACCACGTCGTCAGCCTGCTCGACCAGCCCCTGCTCGGCGAGCCAGGCAAGGTCGGTGCGCACCAGATCGAGGCTCACGACGTAGCCCAGCGACTCCACGGCCTGGCGTACGGCACGCAGGGGCAGCCGGTAGCCCGGCGCCACCAGCAGCGCGGCCAGCATGGCGCGGCGGCGGTCCTGCTCGACGATGCGGGCGGCGGCGCTCATGCGTCACCTCGCGTCATCTTGTTGAGCACCAGGCGCAGCAGGTCGGTCTGGCTTTTCATCTCGCCTTCCATGCGTGAGCTGCACTGCGCCACCGTGTTGATCTTCTCGTGGATCTGCGCGAGGTCGGCGTGGGTGGGTGCCGCCTTCACCTGGCCTTCCAGCGTGGCCAGGCGCGAGTCATGCGCGTCGAGTCGCACGTCTATGCCCTTTTCAAGGTCGCCGATGCGCTCGTTGGTGACCCGGTGGCGATTGCTCGACCACACATACAAGCCAACGCAGAGCGTGACCGCGAAATTCAAGAACTGCAGCCAGAACTTGGCCACCTCGTAATCCATCATTCGTGCCTTTCGGTACCGGTAGGGGGTGTCAGGCCGGTGGGCAGCGCGCGCTCGACGCCATGACGCTCGATCAACGCGGTGTGGAAACCCTTGCCAGCCAGCTCAGCGCAGATCTGCCGGAATGCTTCGCGGGGCAACTCCCCATGGGCTGCGAACACGCGCGCCACACCTTCGGCCACCTTGAACACACTGAACACCAGGTCGTAAGGCTCGCGGGCTTCAAAGCCCCCGGCCCCGGCGTAGCCGCGGCCGACGTACATGACGCATTCGAGGTTGATGTGCATGGCGCTCCGCGGTCGGCTTCGTTGTTCGGGTTGCCAGCCCCCGCCGCGCTGAAAACCGGCCCTGTACAAGCCGGGGAGGACGCGCACGTCTCACCACGTGACTGGCTGCCGGCGTAACGACGCCACTGGGCCGGCGATGGCGGCGGCGGAGCCGCTGAAGAAGTCGTTACGGAATCACCATTGCACCCACCCTCCGACGCCGACGAACACCTCGCTCTGGACGCCCGGGCGTTCGCCGTTCAGGGGCCAGTCGGCGCTGGCGATCGCGCCCAGCCGCACCGCTTTCACCTGGGCGAACTGGGCGCGCGCCTGCACTCGGACGGTCGGCTCTGCTCGCTTGAGGCCGACGTAGATGCCTGCGTCGCTGCGTACCGTGGTGTCGAGCCACGGCAGCGGCTCTGCCACGACGTATTGCGTGGTCTCTCCGCTGCCGGTATCGAGCACTGCCGTGACCACCTGGGTGCGCTCGCTGGGGGCGATGCGCGCGGATTCCAGCACCACCGCGGCGGCGCTTTCCTGCACAGCGGCGGGAAGCTTCGCGGCGGATTTGGCACTGGCGGGCCGGGTGCGCACCGGGCGCGGCGGCACGATCCACTCGACGCCCGTCGCCTCCGGTGCGGTCGGCGCGGCAACGGCAACATCGTGGCCGGCGCGAAGCGGCGTGTGAGCGCCGCCTGCGCCGCGCCACTCGCTGGTGGCCAGCAGCGCCACCATGGCGCCGACCAGTAGCACGAAGGCCAGCAGCTGGAGACGGGTGCTCACAGGCCGCTCCGCCCGACGCTGGTCTGCTGGATGACGCGCCCGGCGATGATCGCCAGCGCCAGCCAGCGCACCCAGCCTTCGGGCAGGTAATGCTGCACCGCTGGCAGGTAGTCATACGCCGTGTCGAGCACGGCCAGCAGCGCAGCGAGCTGCACCGACAGCAGCCGCCAGCAGCGCCGCCAGTCTTCGATCGGTTGCAGGCGGACCGGGCCGATTTTCATCAGCGCACCTCCGGGGAGATATGGCCTTCGAGCGGCGCCATGCCGCCGCGCAGCCAGTCGGCCACGCTGAAGCCGGGGCAGCGCTTGATGAACTCGTTGGGGGTGATCAGGCCGTCGCCGTTCTTGTCCGGGCTCAGATCGCGATGACCACACACGCCCTCGCGCCATGCCGGCGTAGCGAAGCGACGCTCCACGCGGTGCGCGGTGCACCAGCGCGGCAGACAGTCGGCCAGCGTGGCCCACTGCGCCGGCGTGTAGCTGTCGGTACCGATGAGGCACACGCCCAGGCTGTTGCGGTTGTAGCCCGCCACATGCGCGCCCACCTCTTCCGGGTGACGGCCGGTGAAGAGGCCGCCGTTGCGCGCGATCACATAGTGGTAGCCGATTGAACGCAGACTGGGGTTGAAGCGCTGCGCGGCGGCGGCTCCGCGCAGGAAGCCGCGGTCGAAGTGCCACTTGTCGATCTCATCGACCGGGGTGCGCAGTTCGCGCCCGCTGCCGCTGAACAGCGTGCGCTCGTTAGGTGTGGCGCTGCAGTGGATGACGATGAGCGTGATCGGCCGGTTGATGCCGGTTTCGACGGGCTCAGCGTTGCGGGCGGGGGAAGAGGCTGCGGTGCGCGTGTCCATGCGCGCAGAATGCGCGGGGAATGAACACTGCTATGGGGTGAAGGGATTCAGGCGGTCAGCTACTTGCCGCAGAGATCGACAGCTGCTTTGTAGCGGTCGCGATCATACCAACGAGCGCCTCGAACGACAGCAATCGCGCCGTCGGCAAGATGCCCCATCGCGAGCCGACACGCGCGATGCGGCGCCGCGTTCTGATTCGAGTCCTGATTTCCCCAGCCCTCGAAGAGCGGGCGAAGATGATCCATGGCGGCAAGGGCGGCCGCCGGATCTCCGATACGGTCGGCGGCGGAAAGCTCCTGTTCGACCCGCAGCAGTGTCGCGTGGGTGATGCGAGCGGCCATGGCTGATTGCTCTGGTGACCACTGCGCGCCGCTGTCGAGGCCTGCTGCCTTCAGATCCTTCGGGATGGAGCGGGAGGCACCGAGAGGGTCCGTTGCGGCCTTCGCGAGATAGCCAAACGCAAACGACAGTACGCCGGTAAGGGCTGCTGCCCCAACAAACGCGCCGCCGAACCGGCCGATGAACGACAAGCCACGCCCGGCGAGCACAAGCGTTACGAATGCGGCGCCGAATATGATGAGGGCGATCTGTCCATTCATGATGTGCTCCCTGTAGGCGCGAAATTATCAGCTGGCTCCGCCAAACATGTCCAACTGATTGTCATCCACCCGCCGACCCGGCACTGCCCCCGAGATCGAGCGCTTTAGCACGACCCACACCCAGCGCTCGCTGATCATGTACTTGCGGGCGATGTCCGGCACGCGGGTGCCCGCATCGTAGTCGGCCTGGATGGCGCGGTCGCGCTCGTCGCGGATGGCCTGAACGCAGCGCGGTATGTACAGCGGCTCGCCGCCATAGGTAGCCATGAACCGGGCCGCAAGGCCTCCGCCGATCGCCTGGATGATCTGCGCGGTCAGCGGGCCTTCCACTTTGCCTATGGTCTTCCCGCTGGGCACTTCGATTTCGAGGCCGCCGAAGGCGTCCACAAGGCGCATGGTGGCCTCGTGGCCGAGCAGCTCGACGAGATCAATGACTGTCTGCGGCAAACTCATTTCAGGCAGCCTCCGCCGCCCGCGCGGCCGCCTGGCGCGCGGCCCATTCGCCCGACAGCGTTTCCGCCATCGCCTCCAGGTAGCGCAGGTCACGCTGCCACTTCGGTGTCAGCGGCCGGGACACCGGCGCGAGCCAGCGCGCGAGGGCGTTCAGGTCGCTGTCGGTGCGGCCAAGTGCGCGGGCCAGCGACGTAACGGCTTCGAGCATGTGGCGTTTCTTCTGCTCAACGACGAGCGCGGCGACGAGGTCGTGCAGTTGCCGGGCGGTGGCCCACTCCAGCCGCATGTTCCTGTGCATCTGCCGGAGCGTGGCGGTGGCGTAGGCCCAGGGCAGTTTCATGTCGGCGAGCAGCGCCTCGACCTTCTCCAGCAACGCCCCGCAGCCGCGGCGGCAGGTTTCCGGGTAGCCGGGGTGGCGACCGACGTACTTCTCCGGCGCCGGGCGGGTGGCGCCGACCTTGCGGGCGGCGTCGAGCACGCGCTGGCAGCCGTGCAGATCGAGGTCGTTGGTGGACCGCACGCCGGCGTGCGCGTGCATGAAGTCGCGGCGGGCGTCGTCGTCCATGCCGAGCTGTCGGCAGGCGGCATGCACGGCCTTGCGACGTGCGGCGAGTTGCGGCGTCACTCTGGAAACAGGGGCTTTCACGGTGTCCTCCAGTCGGTCGGCGTGAGATGCGTGGATCAAGGAGCAAGCGCCGATGCGTGGGCGGCGGCGCTTGGTTCTTGGCCCGCGCTCAGGCGTTGATGGCGTCCTTCAGCGCCTTGGTGGCACTGAACTTGACCGTCAGGGCGGCCGGAATCTGCACCTCCTGGCCGGTCTGCGGGTTGCGGCCGGTGCGGCCGGCGCGCAGGCTGGCCTTGAGCTTGCCGGCACCGGGGAGCGCGACTTCGTCGCCATTGCTGGTGAGGTTGGCCTTGATGACCTCGCCCAGCGTTTCAAGGATGTGCTTCACCTGGGCCTTGGGCACTTCGGCGACTTCGGCGACGGTGCGGATGGTTTCTGCTTGGTTCATGGTTACTCCTGGGGGGTGGTGGTGGTACGGAAGAAGCTGCGGACGGCGGCCACCAGGCTGACGAGCCAGATGGCCAGTGCGAACGCGAGCACGACGACACACACCAGCGCCGGCAGGGCCAGCGCTGGGGCAACGACGACGGCCCACGTGAGTTCGGGGATATGCCCCGACACCTTGAGCCCGGCCATGGCCAGCGATACGACGATGAGGTAGGCGGGCAGCTGCTCGAACGTGCGGTACATGACGGACTCCTCGGGTGGGGGCGGATGGGGTCAGGCCGAGGCGGCGGCCTTGGCCTTGACCTTGGTCTTGCCGGCCTTCTTCGCCGGCTCGTCGTCGCCCTGGCGGCGCGCCGCATCGGCGAGAATGGTTTTCACCAGCTTGTCGAGGTCGGACTCGCCGATGGCGACAAAGGCCTTGTCGGCGCCCAGCACCTTGCGCACGCCGATGCGCTGCAGGTGGGCGTCGCTCAGCTGGCCGAGGGCGTCTTTCACCAGCGTGGTTTCGGTGCGGATGAGCAGATCGGCCGACTCGGGCAGCAGGTTCTCGATGCGGGCGATGACGGCGGCTTCGTCGTTCCAGTCGAGGCTGTCTTCTTCCTTTCGGAAGCCAGCTTTCACGCCGTCGACGGTGATCGACCGCGGCTTCACGAACAGCGCGGGTGCGGCTTCGACCAGCGCCTGCAGTTCGGCCAGCGCCTCGGCTTCTTCGGCCGCAGCGGCGTCGATGGCGCCGCGGAATTGGCGGGTGATGGGCTCGATGGCCTGCGCGATCTGCGCCTGCTGGGCAGCGGCGAGGTCGGTGAGCACGCGATGGCGGGCGGCGAGCACCTGGGCGGCGTCGCGGATGGCGGCAAGTTCGGGGGTGGTCTTCATGCGGGTACTCCGTGGTTTGCGAGCGCGGCCTCAATGGCCGGACGGACGCGGGCGGTGAAATCGGCCAGCGCGAGCGCGGCGGCCGGGTTGAGTTCGATCTGTCTGCCGTCTTCGTCGATGACCAGGCGGCCGGTCGAGTCGAGCGCGAACACGGGCGCCATACCGTGCGAGGACGCCACCGGCGTGGAGGTCACGGCGACCGCAACAGGGGGCGACGCTGGCTCGGCAGCCTCGGCAGGTTCAGCCGCTTCGGCGCCCTGGGTGTCGGTGACCACGTAGCGCAGGTGGGTGCCCTTGATCGCCGGTATCGGACGGATCAGGTGTTGGCCGTTCTTCAGGTGGTTGATGCACTGGCTGACCAGCGCGGATGGCGCGTCGAGCGCGAGAGCGATCTGCGAGGCCGTGGGCGGCTCGGCCGCGGCGCGTATGTAGGCGAGCACTGCAGCACGCAGATCGGCGCGGGTGGCGTAGCCCTTTGCCTCGGCTACGCGGGTGACCGGCTTGGCGGCGAGGCTGTAGCGCCAGTGCTTGGCGACCTCATCGAAGACGGCGACGGCCCGCTTCTCACTGACCAGCAGATCGCCGGCTCGACGGATGTCTTCGTGTGACACGCCGGCTCGCGGGCAGGCGTCCTTCAGCCAGGAGACCGAGCACTCACCCTCCGCAAGCTGCTCGGCGACCCACTCGTGCAGCGGCACGCAGGCGCTGGCCAGTTCGGTCAGTTGATTCGCGAAGGATCCGGCAGCCTTCTTCATGGCCGCACCTCGTTCGGGCCGACCGGCCGCGCGTGGCAGCCATTGGTGAGCGGCAGTTCGCACACCAGGGTGTAGCCGGCGATGGAGAGGTCGCCACCGCGCTCGACCCAGCGCTCGATCTGGCGGGCGGTGGCCATGTCCATCACCAGGATGCCGGTGCCGAAGGCCAGCACGGCTACCATGCACAGGTCGGCCAGCGTGGCGATGAGGCGCGGCGGCGGCGCCAGGGCGTCGATCATCAGCTGGTCTGCGGCCGTGGTTGCAGTGATGCGTTCGTGCTTCATGCGGACTCCTTTGCGGGGGCGGCGGGCTTGTGCGGGCAGGCCTGGCAGGCCACCCAGTGGCGCAGCTTTTCCGGGCTGCTGGTGGGCACGCTGCGCAGCGCATGGCCGGCGCAGTCGGCACGGGGGATTTCGCCACCCAGGTGCGGGCAGCGCACGACACCGAAGGCGGCGAGCACCTTGGCGCCAAAGCGGTCGGTGTTCGCCTGGTACTTTCCGGCGGCGATCAGGCTCACGATGGTGTGGTTGCGGTAGCCGAGACGGCGGGCTACCTCGACAGCGCCGTGCTCACCCAGGGCGCGATCGAACAGTGCGCGGGCTTCGGGCGTCATGGCCGCCCCTCCCCACGTTCCCAGCCACTGCCGTCGAGCGGGTAGTCGCGTTCATGGTTGCCGTCGTACAGCGCGCGGCGCTTCGGCACCGGCCGGGGTGCGATCGGGCCGGTGTTTCGGTCCGGCATCAGCGCCCAGCGGACGCAGCCGTTACTGGTGACGCGCATCGGCGCCTCCTTAACCCGGAGGCGCCGCACATAGCCGGCGCGCTCCAGCAGACGCATGTACTTGGCGAGGTTGTTCTTCAGGTCGGCTTCGTCGCCCTGGGCGACCAGCATCACCAGATCGTCGAGCGTGGCCTTGCCTTCGATGCGCAGCGCCGACCACATGCGGTCGCGGGCTGTCTCGGCGCGCAAGATGCGCCGCCCGGCCACGTGCGGGTGCTGCGGGCCGCTGGCGATGCGCCGGCCATCGTCGAGCGCGGCGCGCCCTTCGGTGGTGAGGGTGTGACAGCCGGCCACTCGGCGCGACAGCAGGCCGCGACGCACCAGCACGCGGCAGGCGTTCTCGCATTGCTTGTCGGTGAGGCCGGCGCGCTGCGCGAGATCGGTCTCGCGCAGGCAGTCGCCGGGCTGCGCGGTGCGGGCCGCTTCGAGCACGCGTTGGGCTGTCCAGCTCATGAGCCCTCCGCCGGCCGGGCGGCCGCCTTGTCGATGGCGGCCTGCGCGGCGTCGACCGTGGCCTGGTCGGCCGTGTCGATGCCCTGCGCGATCGCCAGCGCCACGAGCTCGGGCCAGGTGATCAGCAGGGTTCTGTCCATCGCCTGGCCGACGATGACCGGCTCACCGCGGAGCGTGAGGCCAAAGCAGTAGTGGTTGCCGTCGGCGGCAGAGATGCAGCCTTTGTGCTGCACGGACGGCACATCACTGGGGAGGACGTAGCGGCCGATCATTGGTCGCCTTCCTCGCTCACGCCTGCAGCCCGGCGGCGACGACCGCTCGGCGCGGTCGATCGATCACCGTTGGGGTGTTTCACAGCATCTGCCTTCACTGTCTTGTAGGCGACCTGCACTTCACCCTTGGCCAGCCACTCGTCGCGAGCGAAGTTGCGGCTCGTAAAGTCCAGCTCGACGGTGACAGCGCCCTCCATCAGCGCCGCCACCTTCAACGCACGATCAGCGGGCAGCAGGAACGAATGAAAACCGTCGAACGTGATGACGGCGAGCGATGCGGGTTTGGTAGCCATCACGCAGCTCCTTTCACGCTGGCGCGGTCGATGAGCCACTGGCGGTAGTTCATCAGCGCTTGCAGGCGGACCTTGTCGGTGCTGGCCTCGAACACGCCGGGCACCAGCCATGTCTTGCCGTCATGCGCGAGGGTGGCTGTGCCGTGAATCGCGGCGCGGACTTCGAACGACGTGCCTTCTGCGACATGCAGCGCGCCTTCCGGCTTCGTCTCACCGAACTCGATCACCCCGTTGTGCCAGCAGTAGGCGATCAGGTGCTCGCGGTCATCGAGCAGCACCTGCCAGTCGCTGCCTTCGATCCAGTCGACGTCGGCATAGGTGGGCTGGTCGAAGCGTGCGGCGAGCTTCTCGGCCAGGCGCTCGACCGCGGCCTTGGCCGACACAGCGCAGCTGGCGCGAAGGCCGCCGCCGGAGGCGATGTAGGCGCCGGTGGTGTACCGGACGCGGGCACGGATCTCGATCATGCGCGCGCTCCTTCGCCAGCCGACTCCACCTCGGCGAACTCGAACACCGGAGTCTCCTTTCCGTCGGCAGTCATGACGAACAGTCGATTGATGACGAACAGGCCACCGGACGTGTAGTTGCACGGCCCGCCCGCGTGTTTGAACGTATTCGAGTGATCGGCGCCGGTGTAGCGGCCGACGCACGAGAACGCGACCGCTCCAGAGGGGGCGCCCGCGTTACGCCAGTCCTGGACACTTGCGACGTGCCCGCAGGAGGGGCACACGAAGCGCCAACGCATCGCATCAGAGCCGAAGCGGCGCTCGCCTTCTGCGAGCCAATCGGCGTGCTGCATTACGAGGTGTTCAGCCATCACGCAGCCTCCTTCGCAACGCGCTTCACGCGCCAGTCCTGCACCAGCACGACGCCCTGCAGGTCGGCGGCGGTGACGGTGACGAGCTTGTTGCGGCGGGCAATGGCTTCGATGGCGACCAGGGCGTTCATGGTCTGGCGCATGCGGCCCTGGGCCTGCTGATGCACCAGCGCGACCGCGTCGGGCGCGACATTCACTTCGCACAGCTGCGCGCACATCAGGCCAATGTCTTCCACCGTCGAGGGGCGGAAGTCGACCACGCGGGCGATCCGCGACGAGATCTGCGCGTGCTTGCCGATGCGGCTCTGCACCTGCTCGACGCCGGTGACCAGCACAGCCATCGTTTCGGTGGTGTCGGTGATGTCGCGCAGCTCTTCGAGTACAGCCGCGCCGCTGTGCAGGCAGTGCTGCACTTCGTCGATGACGATCGTGGCTTGGGTATGCCCGATGCGCGCGATGACGCGTCCGAAAACAGACTTCAACGATCCGTCTTCGTCCTCGCCCAGCTCGCCGGCGAGGTCCCGGATGAAGAAGCTGGGCGTCCACATCTTTTTCGCGCGCAGGTAGATGGCGCGGTTTGCAGCAGCCCACTTCTTCACCGTGGTGCTTTTGCCCAACGCCGGGTCACCGGCGACGAGCAGCCAGCTCGCCTCCGGCGCACCGCGCTGCTCCACCGCCTTGAGGGCGGCACGGAACAGCTCGACGTTCTTGGTTTCGACAAAGGCCTTTTTCAAAGTGCTACCCTCCAGATTGCGACGTGCAGTTGCATCGGCTGTCGGTTGAGCTGCAACTCAACCGGCGGCCACCTCAAAACCCTGTTCCGGCGCGCTCGCGCCGCCTTGCAGCGCCCGCTGCGCCCTCTCTTCCATTTCCGCAGTCCAGGCCACGCCCTGGTAAGCCAGCCGCGGCAGCAGCGCCTCGTACATCGAGCTCTCGACGAAGCCGAGCAGCCACTCGGCGTCGAGGGCGTCCCACGCGTGCGGGTGGCGGTAGAGCCAGCGGTACTGATCGGCGTCGTCATCCGGACCGAAGCGCGGGCGCGATTCGGTGCCGGGCAGCTGAACGACTTCAGGGGCGCGCGAGGCGGTGTCGTCTTCGAGCTGGACGGGCGACTCGATGGCGTCCGGGATGCGCACGGCCGGGATGTCGAGCAGCGGGTCGTAGAGGCCGGTGCCTGCGCTGTGCTCCAGCACGCGCCCGGCGTCGCGCTCGGCGCGCACCTCTTCCAGCTTGTCCTGCAGGCGGCGCTCGCGGCCGGCCGCGCGCTTGTCGCGCGCCTGCTCGATGACCGACTGCGGGAAGTAGCCGCGCTTGTTACCGTCGAGTTCGGCGGTGCAGATGTAACGGCCGTCCATGTCGCGGATGACCACCGACGACGGGTCGTGGATGTCGTAGCCGACGCGCACCTTCTCGCCGTGCAGGTCGAGTGCGTCCAACTCGGCCGAGAAATAGCGGTGGTTGTGCAGCTGCACCTCGCCACGTCGCACGACGGCCAACTTGTACGGCCGGAACATGTCTGCCGCCTGCTCGGGCTCGGGCATCACCGGCAGCCAGCCCTCATCCCGGGCGGCCTGCCAGGCTTCGAGCGGCGACATGTGGCGACGCCTGCCGGTGACCGTATCGACGATGCGCGGCAGCGCTGAATGCGGACGTGCGTTGTAGGCAGCAGCCTGGGCTTCGGCGAACGCGACGAAGTCGCGGAAGGCCATGAGCAGTTCGCTGCGGCCACCTGCTTTCATCGCAGCGCGGGTGATGCGAAACACCTTCTGGCGGGCTTCGCGATCCATGCCCGACCCCATGTAGGTCGGCAGCGATCGGGCGGCGGTCACCCATACCGACTGGTGCGAGCGCTCCATCAGGCCACGTGCCTGGGAGTTGTAGGGCAGCGAGTTGCGGATCTCGTAGCCGATGCGAGCCGCCATGCCAAGGACTTCGTCGGCCTGGAAGGCGTTGGCGTAGCCGCCGCCGTTATCGACGTAGAAGATCGAGCAGATGCCGCATGTGGTGAAAGCGTGCCGCTGTGCGTCGAGCACCGCCCAGGTACTTTCCGCGAGCCCTATGGACCAGCCAACCATGCGGCGGGTGGCCACGTCGACAATCGCGGTGACCTCGGGCCGGAAAGGGCGACCGTGGTCGGGGTGCTCAATCTCGGCGTCGAACGTGTGGCCGTCCGCCGTGTAGACATCGCCGGGCAGCAGCTTCGAGGTGTCGCGGCGCACGAAGGGGCGCAAGGCCTTCAGTTCGCGCGGCAGCATGCGGCCGCGGTTCTGCTCAACTGCCCCGACCTTTTCGAGGAACCGGCGCACCTGGTGAATGGACACGCCCGGCCATCTGGCGGCGAAGAGCGCATAAGCATCGGTCACGCACGGCTTCTGAGGCTTGCGGTACTCCGCCATGAAGTCCGCCGCCCAGGCCGGCACACGCATATCGGCGGCGGGCAGCTTCGGGGCCAGCTCGCTGGCAGTGCGGACCGACAGCCAGCGCTTCAGCGTACGCACAGAGGGGTACGCATCACCTTTTCGGCCCCGGCTGTCTCGTGCCGACCGCAGCATCTTGTCGATCACCGCATCGAGTCGGCCTGCGCGTGCGTGAGTCAGGAGTGCCGTCATGGCGGCTTCCTGCGTACAGCTCGCATCAGCCTGCAGCCGGCGGATAGCGGCCAACACGGCAGCGCGTGCATCGCGAGCGGCGCGCTGGGTGTCAGTCAGGTCAGCGGGAGCAGTGACCGTGACTTCGGAAGAAAAAGCGGCCGGCACCGGAGTACCGGCCGAAGGGGTCACAGCGGATGCTGTGGTGCAGAGACGCGGTTCTACCGCCTGCAGCCGACCAGCCACCACCAGGCGGCGAACAGGCTCAGGAATGGATTCAAGTGAGTAGAGACGCTGGCGACCGCCGCGCACAGCCTGCTCCTCGAACAGCCAGCCTTCGCGCTGAGCACGCGCAAGGACAGCCTGCTTCGAGACGCCCAGTGCATCGACCAGGTCTTTCACGGTGACGGCTTTCATTCCCCGTCTCCCGCAAAGCGCTTCAGTTGCTTCAGTCTGTGGGCTGCCGCATCGCGCATGCGCTCAAGCCGGCCGATCTCGGCATTCAACGCCTCACGCCCCACCAACAGCTGACCACCACGCACATCTGCGAGCCACGCTGTAATGGCATGGGTGGCGGTCGCCTCCTCGAACGCCGGGAGGTATTCGAGCGGGAAACGCCACTCGGCCCGACTTTCCGCCGTCCAGGCGTTGATCATGTGGACGGTAATGTCCTGCCCGGTCAGCTCGCTCATGCGTACTGCGATTGCCGCGCGCGAAAGCGGAGACGCCTTGATCGCCTCGGAGATCAGCCCGCGGATGACCGCGCCGAAGGCCAGCGCACCGGGCAGCGCAGCACGCGGTGTCGGTACCTCATAGGCCTCGAACAAGTCGGCAGTGATCGTGTCGCGGCGCATGTCTAGACCTGTGCCGCGGTATTGCCATTGCGCCCGCGGAGGTCGCGAGTAGACTGTATGGCGTGGATGCCCTGAAGCTTCCGGGAACCGTCGGCGTGATAACGCGACGGCCAGATGGTCTTCGGGTGCAGGTTGAGGGCCTTGGCGATACGCCGCTCCCCGGCCGGACTGCTCTCGCGCATGGCGCGAGATAGGCCTGTGGGTGCGATGTCGTAATGAATCGCCAGAGCCCGGACAGTCCAGCCCGCCTTGCGAAGGGCGGCCACGATGTCTGCAGGATGCCAGTCGGACCTCTGACTGGCTTTTTTAGGCACGGA
Source organism: Methyloversatilis universalis FAM5 (assembly GCF_000214035.2). GTDB lineage: Bacteria > Pseudomonadota > Gammaproteobacteria > Burkholderiales > Rhodocyclaceae > Methyloversatilis > Methyloversatilis universalis. The sequence goes on from NZ_AFHG01000044.1 coordinate 126,830, forward strand.
AATACGTTCCATGTAACCGGTGCGCGTGCTGTTGATGTGTGCATTACGCACGTTAAAACGTGCCATGTCAACAACTGCGCGTGTCGGTTGACGCTTGGGTTGACGCTTTTCCGTGCCACTAGAGCTGAAAATACTTAGTTATTAGTGACTTATGGAAGCGTCAACGCATGAGCGAACCACAGACCACCGTTGACGCTTTGGATCTGGAAAGCGTCAAGCAGGGCGTGGGCACTCGCCTGCGAGACTTCCGTCAGCACCTACGTCTCTCGCAAGACGTACTTGCTAAGACCTTAGGAGCCTCGAAGCGCGGGATTCAGGACAACGAATCGGGCAAGACATTGCCTGGAGCTGCCGTTCTGCGCGGGCTGCATGAACTTGGGCTGAATCTGGCCTGGCTGCTGGCTGGCGAAGGCCCAATGCTGGCCGCCGATCTGGCTCGGGAACGCTTGCTGGATGCGCAGCAGGACGAAGCCCAGTGGCAGGTGGTGAAACTCGCCTTGTCGGACTTGACCTGGGAACAGCTTGTATCGGTTGACGCTTTCGCAGATGCGGACCGATTCGTCCGCGCCTACAACAAGGGTGAAACCTCAGCCTCAGAAGTGTTGCGAGAGCAGCTGCCCACCATCACCGTCGAGGATTTGCGAGTCTGGGCGACCGCAGCGCTTCGATGGCGCCATCGCTGGGAGAACGCTCCGGTGCGGTTGGCGTATTCCACCCCGCCAGCGGAAGCCGTGAAGCGGCGTGCGGCGGAAGCGAGCACGCTGATCGACCAACCGGAGGTGGTGGCCATCAACCGCGCCTCGCTTGCACGCTACCTGGCCGCAGTACGGCCGGCTCTCGAACAGAATCTGATGGATCGGCCTACGGCCGCATCAGTCGTAGCAGAGCTGTACAGCCAGGACGATCCGACGGCGGATAGACCGGTGCTCAACCTGCTCACCGCCGTTTTGCGCGGTGTTTGGCGGTCCCAAGTAGAGAACGGAGCGCCGGTGACCGGTCCTGCGGAAGAAGCGGCTGCAATCGCTGACATCTGCCGCCAGATTGGGTTACAGCCTGATGACCAGACAAAAGGGTTAACGCGCTCAGCCGGATAGCCTAAGCCGCGACAATGCGCGCCCCACAGGTATTTCGTTGCGGTGCGTGCGATGGACAAGGTTGAGATGGCAGCGATGGCGCTCTACGAGTGCCGGTTTCGCACTGCCGTTCGGACAGACGCGCTGACGATGTGGCCGCTGCACGCTCACAACGCACCGATCCCTGATCACGGTGGTGACAAATCGGGTGCAAATTTATGCGGCTCTCGCGCAATCCGTGCAATTGGCCCGTCGCGGGCTCATTTGCTCAACATCCGCCTCCGCATTGGGTTTCGCCTGGCTTCGCGCGGCTTACGGGCAGTGTCAAATCGATCACCTCCCCACAGTAACACCCGCCGACTTTCCTCCTTTCTCCGCCCTGACGCTACATGTGTTCAGTACAGGGACGCGCCGTGTCCCCTATGCCCTACTCGGAGAACTTTTCAGTCCTGGAGGCGATGCGTTCCGTTGCACGCCCCCGTCCGCTCCGCCATCCTTTTTTTCAGTCGAGACCGTATCCTGAGGCGACCAGTGAGAGGATGGTCAAGGATGGACCCGGTTCCCGACACTTGCCCCCCGCAGGGCTTTCAGCCCGGGAAACCCCGGCAATGTAAGCCCGGTCGATTGAATCCGGCCCAGCAGATGCAAGCGACCGGGCCCGAAGGCCTCTTTCGGCAGCGGAGTAGAGAGCATCCCGGCGCCGACCGGACAATACGCGCTCAGCTTCTACAGCCAGACCTCTGATCACCGCCCGACGCGACCTCTGGAAGCACCCGCCCCTAACGGCCTCACGGCGCTGGAACACTCGTTCGAAGCGGCCTGCAGTCCTGCATGCAACGGACAGCGTTCGTATCCGGTCGGTCGTCGACGATGAACCCATCACGATTCGGCATGCGGATCGCTGCGAGGCTGGTCGCGTTCATTTCGGCGTCCTCGCCAGACAGTCCGTTGAGGTGGAGCAGATACGCCGTCAGCGCATAGGTTTCGTCATTGCTAAGGGACTGCGGCGCGGTCAACGGCATGGCGCGGCGGATGTAATCGAACAGCGCCGGTGCGTACGGATACATGCTGCCCGGCGTAAGCAGGCGCTTGTCGGTCTTGAACGAGCCGATGCCGCCAACCATCGTGCCGAACATCGGGCCACCGGCAGCGGCTGCACCATGACAGGAAGCACATTTCGCATCGAACAGTGCCTTCCCCGCCCGCGCGTTGCCCGATCCGGGCGGCAGGCCCTGCCCGTCCGGCCCCCGGACATCGATATTCCAGGCGGAGATATCCGCTTCGACGATCGGGGTGCCGAGCATCATTGATCGGGCATGTGGCGAAGACGCCGTCGGATTCGCCGCATTTCCAGCGCACCCCGCCAGCAGCGCGGCGGTTGCGAAGGTCATCGTCACGGTTTCAAGCGATCGCATTCTTCACCTCCCCCGCTTCGTTGATGGACCAAGGAAACACGCCGTTGTGGTGCTGCACGAAACCGGTGATCGCGCGCACCTTCTGGATGTCCGCGACCGTCGGCTGCACGTAGCCGGTGGAATCGACACAGCGACTGGCGATCGTCGTCGGCTCACCGGTCCAGTTCCACCTCAGCCTGAAACGCGTCAGGCACTTGTCCATCACCGGCCCCTCCAGCTGAGCTTCCCGCCAGGTGCGACCGCCGTCGAGGGTGACGTCTACCGCGCGTACGCGCCCCTTGCCGGACCACGCGAAACCGACGATCTCGATCGGCCCCGGACGGATCTTCATGCTGCCCGACGGCGAAGTAATGACCGACTTGGCCTCCATCTCGAAACTGAACTGGCGCCACTTTCCGTCCGGCATCGGGTCGGTGTAGCGCGCGGTTTCGCTGCGCAGGTGCCAGGGCTGATCGCCCAGCTTGAGCCGGCGCAGCCACTTGATGCTGACGTTGCCCTCCCAGCCCGGAATGAACAGACGGAGCGGGTAACCGTTCTCCGGTCTGAGCATCTCACCGTTCGCCGCATAGACGATGAGCGCATCTTCCATCAGCTTCTTCATCGGAATGCTGCGTGCGTGGGCAGAACCGTCGCCGCCCTCTGCCAACGCCCATGTGGCCGAGGGTGATACGCCCGCCTCGTCGAGCAGCGTCGACACCGGGATGCCGGTCCACTGGGCGCACGACAGCAGTCCGTGGGTCTGCTGCACGGTGCGGGCGGCCGGCTTCAGCCAGTCGGTCAGGCCGTTGCCCGAGCACTCCATGAAGTGGAAGCGCGACACCGACGGATACTTCATCAGGTCGGACATCGAAAAGACCAGCGGCTGGCGCACCATGCCGTGAATGGCGAAACGATGCTGGTCCGGGTTGATGTCCGGCACGCCGTTATGGTGCCTTTCGTAAATCAGCCCGGTCGGGGTGACGGTACCCAGTTGCTGATGCAGCGGCGTGAAACTCCAGTCCGAATAGTTCTGCTTGTTGACGAGAACATCCGTTCTCCGTCGTTTGACGTGCGATTCGTACTTCGATGGCATGCCGTACTCTTCTGGCGGCAAGGGACGTCCGAGCGACTTGTTCGAGTCCGGAACCGGTAGCGGCTCCGCGCGCGCCGCGCCGACCGCGGCCACGCCGCTCACCGCCACGGCGGCCGTCTTCGCCAGCAGTGCCCGTCGCGACGGGTCGTGTGTCATTGAACCGTGAGCTGCGAGTTCGGCTCGAGCGGCCGCGACCAAACGTACTCCGTTTTTCTTCTGATCCACGATGACCTCCAGGCAAGTTGGAACATCGGACGACCGGAACTGTACCGATCGGTCGGTATAGTACGTGGGTAGATTGTCTGGAGCAATCGATTCGGGATTCGGGTCAGCGGTAGCTGTCTCGTGATGAAAGGGGTCGGACCGACGCGCCCGATGCGCCACTTAGGACACGATGCTTTGAGCGCAAGGCTCGACGGGTCATTTATGATTTGGCCGTTTCCGTAATCCGGCCCGCCGGGGCCGTCCTCATGAGCGCAGACACGAAGGATGACCGCTCGCAGCGCGCACGCATCGTCAAGGTAGCCGCTCGCCTCTTTGCCGAGCGCGGCTATCACGCAGTGGGAATAGCCGAACTCCAGAATGCTGTTCAGCTCGGCCGCGGCGCGCTCTACCACCACATCCGCAGCAAAGACGATCTTCTTTACGACATCGCGCGCGAGTACATCGCCGACCTGAACGACCTCGCGGTCACGGCCGAACATGAGCCCGACCCGCGAAAGCGCATCTGCATACTGGGCCAGCACCTGATCTCGATGATTGCCTCCCATCAGGCAGAGCTGACCGTGTGCTTCCGGGAGGTGCAGTCACTCACCGACAGCCGTCGCGCCGAAGTGCTCGCGCTGCATACCCGCTACGAGCGGGTGTGGAAGGACGCCTTCATTTCAGGCGCCGAACAAGGCCTTTTCCGTCCCTATGATCCGGTGGTACTGAAGGGCGTGCTGGGAATGTATTTCTACAGCTATCTCTGGATGCGCCCCGACGGTTCGCTCGGCGCCGAGACGATCTCCGAGCGATTCAATGAAATGGCGCTGCGCATGCTCGCAATCGGCTGACCTGCCCGGGACTTTCCGCGTCACCGTGCACTGCAGCAGTGCCCGCCGCTGAACGACTCTGCGCAGGGTGATCCGCCCTACCCGGAACGGCGGCAGACTCTCATTGCATGCAGGGTCCTTCAGAACGTGACCATGAAACTGTAGCCGTGGCGTTCGAATCCCAGCACTTCGTAGAACTGATGCGCCTTCTCACGTCTCAGGTGGCTGGACAGTGCAAGTTTGTAGCACTTCGCCTCTGCGCAGCGATCCATCGCGAAACGCATCATCGACTGGCCGACACCACGCCCGCGGTGTCCGGGCGCGACCACCACGTCCTCGACCAGCGCATGTGGTCGCCCGCCATGCGCCAGCCCGTCGATGAGGATGAGCGCGAATGTCCCTACTCGCACCCCGTCACATTCGGCCACATACACCCGGTAGCCGACGCTTTCGTCGATCCGCCGGAAGCGTGCCCGGGCATCCGCGAGCGGCATGGACGGTTCGGGCGAGAAGTCGAGCGATGTATACATCTCGAGCAGCCATTCGATGTCCTCATCGACGGCCCGTCGTATCGACAGGGTCTGACCGACTGCGTGCATTGCCTTCTCCTCGCCCATGGACTCAAAGCCCCAGAACCTGCTTTGCGTTGCCGCCCATCACCTTGTCGATGACCGACGCCTTGAAACCAAGCGTGCGGTAGTCCTCGACCGACTGCCCCATTGCCCTGAACGGATACGAACTGCCGAACAGCAGCTGGTCCTGCATGAAGCCGTTGGCGGCTTCGACATACAGCGAACCGCCGGGCAGGAAGATGTACATGTCCGCGACGACGAACACGTTGTCCCAGCGGAAGGCGATGCCGATCATCTCGTTCACGTACGGCCAGAAGCCGTGGTAGCAGACGATCTTCAGCTGCGGGAAGTTTTTCGCCACGCGCCCGATCGACGCCGGATCGGTCAGTTCGAAGCGCGGCGTAGTCGGGCCCGACATGATGGTCACCGGCACGCCGAGCGCCTGGCAGGCCTCGTATACCGGATAGAGCTGTGCATCATCGGCGGCCACCTGAGGATTGCAGAAGCCGGGCTCGATGTTGATCCCCTTCAGGCCGAGCTGCCTCACCGCGCGTTCGATCTCGTCGGTTGCCGCCTTGATGCCGCTGGCGTGCGGATCGACCGAGCCGATGCCCACCAGCTCCTTGTGTTCCGACACCATCGCCTTGATTTCGTCGTTCGAGTGCTTGATCCCCGGCGTGTCGCGGCCGACCACCACCGCCTGCGTAATTCCGGCGGCCCGGATCTCCTTGACGAAAGCACTGGCGTTCTTGGAGCGGGTGAAATGCAGTTCGTCCTGGGATCCGGTTCGGCGGTTGAGCCACTTCACCACCTCGAATGAGGGGGTGTCCGGCGTCTTGCCATAGAAATCGTGCAGGTAGGAAGGTCTGCTGCGCATGTCGATCACGGTCTGGGTCATGGTGTCCACCTGTATTGAGTCGTTGAGAGTGGGGCAATGCCCCGTCCGGCTGTTGCGCGGAGGCGCCGCAAGGCGACCCCGCGTTTCTTTGGCGCGAGCGCTCCCTGCGCGCGTGCCGGCCGGCACGCCCGTCAGGGTCTGGAGGCGCGCGCCGTACGGCGCGACGCGTCACGCCCTCTGTGATCTCCTTGCGTAGGATTCGACGAAGTCGGCAGCCGCCTTGCTGCCGCCGGAGAAGGACTTCATCGCCTCCTCGTGCAGCAGGGACAGTGCGGTCATCTTCACTTCGTTGGCGCGGTCGCCGAGGAAGAAATCGGCCAGCTTGCGCGGCCGCGGAATGTCCACCTCGATGGTGGCCCTCACCCGGGTCGGGATGTTGCTCATGATGATCAGGCGGTCGGCCAGGAACAGCGCCTCATCGATGTCGGTGGTGACGAAGAAGGTGGTGCGGCGGGACTCCTCGTACAGCGCCGAGTAGTACTCCCACATCAGTTCCTTCGACATCGCGTCCAGGCCGCGGAAAGGTTCGTCGAGGATCATCACCTCCGGGTTGTTGATCATCGCGCGCGCGAGTTCCGCCCGCCGCTGCATGCCACCCGACAGCTGCATCGGGTACTTGCTGCGGAAGTCGCGCAGGCCCACCTTGTCGAGCAGGAACTCGGCGAGATCGCGCGCCTTCTGGTCGTTCTCACCCCGGGCGATCGGTCCGTACATGATGTTGTCGTAGGACGTCATCCACGGGAAGAGCGCCGACTCCTGGAACACCACCAGCCGGTCCCTGCCCGGCCCGGTGACCGGCTTGCCATTCAGCAGGATGCTGCCGCTGGTCGGCTTCTCGAAACCTGCGAGCAGCTTGATCAGGGTGCTCTTGCCGCAGCCGGACGGACCGATCATCACGGTGAGCTTGCCCCGCTCGACGCTGAACGAACAGTCCTTCACCACCTTCTTCTCGAACAGCCCGGTGCCGTAGGACTTGCACACGTTGCTGACGACCATCTCCCCGGCACTGATCGATATCTTGCTGGTGATCGGCGCCATCGCGCCGTGTTGTGCACTTGCCATGATCCGCCTCCTTACCGTGTTCTGAGCCAGGGTGTGAAGAAACCGCCGATGCCGCGCAGAAGCTCGCTGCAGGCGTAGCCGGCGATGCCGATGCTGATCATTCCGATGACGATCTGCTCATACGATCCGCCGACGTAGGAGTTCCAGATGAAGAAGCCGAGCCCGCCACCCGAACCTCCGCCGCCACCGCCGCCGGAAATCATCTCGGCGGCCACCACCACGTTCCAGGTGATGCCCATGCCTACGGACGAGCCCACCACGATGGACGGCACGGTCGCCGGCAATACGATGCGCTTGAAGATGTCCCACTGCGACGACCCCATGGCCTGCGCCGACTGATAGAAGCGCATGTCGATCGACCGCGCGCCGCCCAGTACGTTGATCACCACGGTGAAGAAGGCGCCGAGGAAGGTGACGAACGCGATCGACAGCTCTTCGGTCGGCCAGAAGATGATGGCGACCGGCACCCACGCCAGTGGCGGGATCGGACGCAGGATCTCGAACGACGGGAAGGTGATCGAATTGAAAGTCCGGCTGACCGCCATCAGAAGGCCAAGCGGAATGCCGATCACCATCGCCGCGACGAAGCCGCTCAGCACCCGCATCAGGCTCAGATACCAGCTCTGCCAGTAGCCGGTATCACCCAGCAGGTCCCACCACACCGCAAGAACGCTGGTCGGCGGTGGCACAAGTCCGATCCAGGGCATGGTGAAGCCGGCCCATTCCTTCGACCGCGAACCCGCCTCCCACAGAATCAGGAAGACGGTGATCGACACGATGGCGCGCAAGGTCGTCCGGCTGAACAGCGAGCGCCGTATCTTCTTCATGTTCATCGTTCAGCCCTCCTTCTCGCCAGAGGCGAAGGACTTTCGCGCCTCTTCATGCACGACCGACGCGGTTTCCTCGAGCAGTTCGCGAAAACGCGGGCTGGTCAGCACGCTGTAATCCCGCGGATGCGGTATGTCGACCTCGAGCACCTTCTTCGGGCGGCATGGCCGCGTCGTCATGATCACCAGCTTGTGGCCGAGGAAGATCGCCTCTTCCAGGTCGTGGGTAATGAAGAAGATGGTGACCTTGTTCTTGTAGTAGATGTCGAGCAGCGACTCGTGCATCACCGAGCGGGTGAGCGAATCGAGCGCCCGGTAGGGCTCGTCGAACAGCAGCACCTTCGGGTCGTTCATCAGCGCGCGCACGATTTCGACCCGCCGCCGCAGACCCGACGACACCTCGCCCGGGTAGTTATGCTCGGTGCCGCTGAGGCCGGCATCCGCCATCATGCTGCGCGCCTTCTCGATGATTTCCTTCTTGCTCAGCTTGCCCTGCATCATCGGACCGAAAGCGACGTTCTCGAGATTCGTCTTCCAGGGGAACAGCGCGCCGTTCTGGAACACCACGATGCGGTCGGCACCCGGGTCGGCCTTCGGCTTGCCAGGACCGCAGAGCATTTCGCCGTCCATGTAGATGGCGCCCGAAGTGATGTCATGGAAGCCTGCAATCGCGTTCAGCAGCGACGTCTTTCCGCAGCCGGACGGGCCGACGATCATGCAGATCTCGCCTGCCTTGATGTCCAGCGTGCAGTGATCGACAGCCATTACGGCGGCACCTTCCGGGTCGTAGATCTTGACCACGTCGTCGATCCGGATCGCTCCGTAGCGCGCCTCGTTGCCCTGCGTACGTACCTTCTCAAGCACAGCACTCATCATCGACCTCCCAGAGCCATTTCACGCAGACGCCACTGCATCATGTAGTTGCCGGCCACCCGCACCATCGCACTCGTCGTGTAGCCGACGATGCCGAGGGTCACCATGCCGATGATGATGGTGGGGTATCTGACCATCGTGTAGGACGTGTTGATCACGTAGCCCAGTCCGTACTGTCCGGACACCATCTCACCGGCTACCAGCGAGAACCACGCGACACCGACCGAGATCTGCAGCCCGGTAAAGACGTAGGGCATGGATCCGGGCACGATCACTTCCTTGAATACCTGCCAGCGGTTCGCACCAAGACAGGCTGCGGCGCGCGTGTAGGACTCGTCGATCGACTCCACCCCCAGCATCGTGTTGAGTGCGGTCGCAAAGAAGGACGCGAGGAAGGTGAGGAAGATGACCGGCGTCTCGCTGCCGGAGAACATAATGATGGCCAGGGGCACCCAGGCGAGGATCGGTATCGGGCGGAGCAGTTCGAATACCGGGAACACGTATTCGCGGAAACTGCGCGACCAGCCTAGAAACAGACCCAGCGGCACCCCGAGCACCGTCGCCAGCAGGAAGGCGATGGCCACGCGCCGTATGCTTACCCAGATGTGCTGGTAGTACTCGGCCGTGTAGATGGACATGCCATAGACCGGGTCCTCGGCGAACCACTCCTTCACGACGGTGGTCAGGCCGGGCAGATCCTCGAAGCGGGGCAGCTTGAGCACCTCCACGGTCAGGTACCAGAAGCCCAGCATCAGCGCGAAGCCCACCATCATCAGGTAGGGATCGGGGCTCTTCAGCCACGCGCTCGCCCGGTACATGGTCAGGGTCCATGCCGACGCCGTCTGCGGTTCGGCCTCGTTCGAGGCGGGCGTGCGCGTGTCGCCCACCTTGGACAGCGTGGTCGGCACGCGCTCGGATACGGACGGCGGCAGGTAGTACTGCTGGCTGATGAGCTGGGAGAAGCTCTTCAGCGCCGCCTCGCCGAAATTGACGTCCTTGCGCAGAAGTTCAAGCAGGCGAGCGCCGTCGATCTTCAGGACCTCGGCCGCCTCGATGCAGGCGACATCGGCAAGCCGCACCTTCTCGCCCTCGAGTATCGCGGCCCAGCCGAAGACGTCGCCGACCTGCAGCTCCTTCTCATGCACACGCGCCTTGATGTCCGGATCGATCCGGTGCGCAACCCGGCCCGAAACCAGCACGTAGACCTCTTCGGCCGGCTGTCCGGCCCCGTAGATGACCTGCCCCGCCTTGAAGACCTCATGTCTCGAGATCTCGGCAATGCCGTCCAGCGTTTCCGGCGACACCACCTGGAAGGGCAAGGTCCGCTTCAGCAAGCGTTCGACTTGTTCCATGTTCCCTCGCATTCAACGTGTGATGCGTCCGCCCCGTGCGGACGCGCTCAGTTGCCCTTGTAGGCGGATTCGGGCAGCGCCTTGACCGAGCCGATCGGCGAGGTCAGTCCGCGCTCCTTGAGAACAGCCTGGGTGAGCTCGGGCATCACGGCTTCCGGACGAAGCTTGTCGACGTTGATGCTCTTGATGGCGAACAGGAAAGTGGTGGCATCGTTGATGAGTGCCTGCACTTCGGGCGTGATCGTGAAGGGCAGCAGCACCCGCTGATCAACGCCGCCGGCGCTGTCCGGATAGCGCAGGAACATCGAGGACCAGAGCGCACGCTCGGTGAAGCCGGTCGTCTGTTCCATCGCCATGCGGGCGATTTCCTGCGCGTTGGCCGGGTCGGCGAGGAAGAGCTGGGCATCCAGCTCCGCGTTCAGCCAGGCCTTCACGACATCGGGACGGGTACGGATCAGATCTTCCCGCATCGTGAGAAAGCCGCCGTCACTTTCATCCACGGTCGCTCCGGATGCGACGCGCTTCGCCAGCCCTTCCTGCACCAGGCGAGACGCGGTCGGCTCCCACACCACCGCGGCATCCAGCTTGCCGGCACGGAAGCCACTGGTAATGACCTCGATGTTCTGATTGAGATAAGCGCCCGGAGTGATGTTCTCCTTCTTGAAGGTCTCCTGCGCGAAGCGGTCGGTGCAGCTGCCTTTGGGCACCGCCACGTTCTTGCCGTTGAGCCACTTCAGTGCCTCCTTGGAGGATGCGAAGTTCGGTGCGTCCTTGCGTGCGAGAAAGATGTTGCACTGGTCCTTGCCCAGGCCGAGCGCCGCAACGATACGGATGTCGGCGACCTGATGCTTGGTCGTCGATACGATGCCCGGCATGTCCCCGACATAGCCGATGTGCTGCTTGCCCGCCAGCATCGCATTGACCACGACCGCACCCTGAAGGCCGACCGCGAAGTCAACCTTGGAGCCCTTGGGCAGGTACTTCTCGTAGAACTTCTTGCCGCGCATGACGACGCCCGACCACGACTCGGTGTAGTAGGGCTGGTAGCCGACCACCAGCTTCACCGGTTCGCCGACCTTGCCGAAGTTGATGTCGCCGGCCTGCGCAGCGCCGGCTGCCAGCGTACACGCCGCCGCTGCAAGCAGCGTCGACACCATCCTGCATACCCGATTCCTGAGATTACCCATGGCAAACTCTCCTCCTGATTGTTGGTATGGACACCGAAGTCTCCGCACTGCCTCATCACTGCATCTGCCTGCCCTCGCCTCCGTTCCTGCCGGATACATCCGGACCGTTGATACGGTCCTTCGCTCAACTGTTCTGAGGTCCCGTCGTATGGCGCGCGACCAGTGTCGCCAGCCGTCGCATCACCATCAGCCCCGAAGTTGGATCGGCCTCAAGGGCCTCGAGCATGGCTTCGCCGTTCAACCGCAGCAGAACGGAGTCCTCATGGCATACGGCGCGGGCGATTCTGCGCGGATGCTGTTCCAGCAACGCCGCCCAGCCGAACACCTCGCCCTTGCGCAGCATGAAGCCCGCGAGCCGCGTGCGGTCGTCGCGCCCTATCGTGAATTCCACGCGGCCTGACTCGAGCACATAGAGGTCATCGGCCGGGTCATCGACCTCGTAGATCACCGTGCCCGCGGGCAGCTGTTCCCGCCGCGCCAGACCCTCCAGCCGCTCAAGTGACGCCGGAGAGACGTCCTTGAGCATGTCCACCGCCTTCAGCGCGCTCGACTGCACGACGAAGATCTCGCCCTCGCTGACCTCCACCTCGTACTTCTCGAGCGGCGCCTCGGCCAGACCGACTGCATCGCCGGTCCGGATATCCCACTGCCACAGATGCTGGTGACAGGTGAGCAGCTGGCCGTCGAAGTAGCCCTCGTCGAGGCACACGTCCTGGTGCGGACACAGCCCCTGATAGGCATGGAAGCACTCGCCGGCATTCACCACGAGAATCTTCCTGCCCTCGATGTCGTAGCTCTTCATCCCGTTGTCCGGGACGTCCGACGCGCTGCAGATTCGCTGTTTTTGCATGCCCGCGGTCCTAGCTGAATTTGTCGTACCGGATGTTGTCCGCAGTGACGCGCGACAGCAGCAGCATCCGGATGGAGGCATCGACCGCCGGCGGCGGCCCTGCAAGATAGGCAATGACGTTGCCCAGACGCCCGGCCATGTGGCGCTTGGCCACTTCGTGCACGAAGCCGCGATCGAAGCGGATCAGCGGGTAGTCATTGACCAGGGCGGACGGAGGCTCCTCATCGCTCAACGCGACAGTGACGGTGAGCCCTTGACCGCAGGCACGACGCAGACGCGTGAACTCTTCGAGAAAGTACACATCGCGTGCGGTACGGACGCCGAAGAACACGTCGCCGGAATGCCGGCTGAAGTAGTCGTCCTGTTCGGCCCGGGAAAGAATGGACATGACACCGGCGATGCCACTGCCGCCCGCGATGCACAACAGATCGCGTCCGAGGCTGGGGTAGAAGGTTGCATGCCCCAGCGGTCCGAACAGCGAAACACGGGTGCCGAAGCGCGACGTGCCGGAGAACAGCCAGTCCGACAGCACGCCGTCCGGTTTGCGCCGGACGACGAAGCGCAGCCTGCGCGCATGGCGGTCGAAGTTCACCATCGACCACCCGCGCATGCCCTCGACCTCGTCGACACCGAGCAGTACGAACTGTCCGGCGTCGAACTCCATCGGTGCATCGGTATCGACATCGATCAGCATCACGTCGTGCGTGAGCATCTCTGTCGAGGCGATCCGCCCGGCACCCGCGCAGGGCACGCAGGAGCCGGTATCCATCATCTGCACGTAGGCGGGCACCTCGGCCACGACATCGGTCCGGGCCACGCACTGACACATCAGGAACTCGTCGGCCGACTTCAGGCTCTTGCGTCCGGGTGCATCAGGCCAGGCGTCGTCGATCTCGCCCGACACCCGCTTCGCCTTGCAGGTCCCACAGGTTCCACTGGCACATTCATAGGGAAGCGCGATGCCCCGCGCCAGACCGCTGTGCAGAATCTTCTCGCCCGGTGAGGCTTCGAACAGATGCGTGCGGTTTCGAGCGTTGACCTGGATTTTCATGTCGTGTCCCCGGCCGAGGTCAGAACGGAATGTGGTAGCCGTAGCCGAGCAGCCGCGTATCGAGGCGAACGTTCCGACTGCGCAACGCCGGACCACCCTGGCCGAACGCCACCTTGTCGTACAGTTTTCCCACCGCGAACAGCTCGGTCTCGCCACCGTCCAGGGTGGTGCGGAACACCTGGATGGTGCTGGTGACCTCGGCCTCCTCGGCCGCATCGTCGATGTCGACTAGGCAGACATTGATGTGACGGCTGATCGGCGACTTGTCGCTGTTGTGCCGGTGCAGGTTGTCGAACAGCGACTTCATTCCGGCCTTGTCATGCTCCAGCCACGTCATGTCCTTGCGGATCTCGGGGCTGTATGTCGTGATCCGGTACTGGTACTCCGGCGCACACAGGTCGAGATAGCCCTTGAAGTCGCACCGGTCCATGATCAGACCGGATCGGTGGATGAGTTCGGTAATGGCGGTTCTGGTGTCCACGCTTGCCCTCTCGTTTCGGTTCGGTTGATCTGGAGTCACTTCGCCACGGCGGCCTGCTCGCCGTACGGGTCGTAAGCCTTGCGTCCCATGCGGCGACTCCACTCGGCGTAGAAGTGGCGCATCCCGCCTTCGTCGTGGATGGTCATGTTCTCTTCACGCCCGTGAATCACCCACTTGCTGTCGGTGCGCTCGCGCATCGCCAGTCCCTGGCCATGCACGCCCAGCAGATCCTCGTGCAGGTTGCGGCCGAACGGTCCCCAGATCATGTTGTGGTCACGGATGCGCTCGGCGCGTTCCTCCGGCGTATCGCGCTTCAGGCCCAGGCCGCGGAACTCGATCAGCAGCTTGTTCGGACCGAGCGGAATCGCGGTATCCATGCGCAGCACCGAGGTGCGCAGGTTGTAGGTCATGCCGGGGAAGATATCGATGAGCACCCAGCCACCCGGCGCCAGACCGGGCCAGCCCACACCGCGGGCCTTGCTGCCCTCGTAGGCGTCGTACTTGATCGCCATCGAGCCCACCGACGCGTGTCCGTTCGGATAGCCGGTGTACTTCCGGTCGAAGTAGCCCGGCTGGATCATGCCGGTGATGCGATTGAAGTAGTGCATGTAGTCGTGATAGAACTCGCTGTTCGTGTCGTGCCACAGCTTGTAGTTCGTGTTCACGATGGCCTTGTGGTAATGGAACACCTCGAGCGGCTCGTTCAGATGCTCATCGAGCATGCCCATCGCCTCGCCGATGTACTCCTTGAGGGTGCAGCTGTCGTCATCGACATTCACCCACACGAAGCCGCCAAAGCCCAGTTCGGTCTTCACCTCGCGCAGGCCGGCATCCTTGCAGCCGAAGCGGTCCTGATAGCCCTCCTTGCCGCGTGAGATGTCGATGCAGTCGCCCGTCGCGTTGAACGACCAGGCGTGAAAGATGCAGGTGATGCGCTTGGCGTTTCCGACCGGCTCGTAGAGCAGCGTGTTGCCGCGATGCGGACAGATGTTGTAGAAGGTCCGCACCTGCATGTCTTCACCCCGGATCACGATGAGCGGCGGCCCGCCCGGATGGCTGAAGGTGCGGTAGTCGTAGGCGTTCGGAATCTCCGACTCGTGGCAGGCAATGATCCAGCACTTGTTGAAGATCTTGCGCTGCTCGTCGAGAAAGATGTCCTCTTCGGTGTAGATGCGCGTATCGACATAGTGAGATTCAGGGAAGCTCGGCGTCTGCTTCCACTCCACTGCGTTGCGAGACATGTGAGGTCCTTTCCGGTACGTAGCGAGGTGATGTCGTACTGCTGCTCGGATCGACGATCGTGCGTCGATAACCCGACTTAGCAGAAGCCGTGCCGGCCCCGGAAAACCGACCGGACCGATACGCCGGAACCGTTGCTGCACAAGCGTTTCGAACGCACCGTCCATTTCCGCGACGACGACCTTGCCGCAAGGCTCCCTCTGCGGCGATCAGTCGCCCGGTTTCCTCAGGAAACACCGCAGCGTTTCCTGAGGAAACACCGTCTCCCTGGCGACTCACTCCGGCCTACGGCATCACCTCGACAGCCCGGGCGGCCCCTCCCCGCAATGCCTTCCGCACGGCCTTGATACCTCGCAGGTTGCGCCCCTGCAGTGCATGCGCGCTCGCGCCGTGGCACTGAACTTGCGTAAGGGGTCGGCCATGCGCTTGACCACTGCATCGCACTCCAGAACCCCCTTGTCCGGTCAGAGCGCACCTTCAACACGAAAGCCTGACGCTTGAACCCACTGTCCAATCGCGTAAACAGAACAGGTCTGTCATTGCTGCCGATGCGACGCTGGTGGCCGATGGTCAATCGCGCATCACTGCGCAGCGACGCCATGGCAGGTCTGAGCGGAACCATCATCCTGCTGCCCCAGGCGGTGGCCTACGCACACATCGCCGGCATGCCTCCGGAGTACGGTCTCTACGCCGCCATCATTCCGGTCATCTTCGCGGCACTGTTCGGTTCATCCCGGCATCTGGTGTCCGGTCCGACCGCAGCGCTCTCCATCGTCGTGTTCTCGACCATCAGTCCGCTGGCCGAGCCCGGCAGCACGGCCTACATCGCCTACGTGCTGACGCTCACCTTCATGGTCGGCCTGATGCAGCTCGCACTCGCCTTCGCGCGCATGGGCATGCTGGTCAATTTCATTTCGCACAGCGTCGTCATCGGCTTCACCGCAGGCGCGGCCGTCCTGATCGCGGTGAGTCAGCTGAAGAATTTCTTCGGCCTGCACTACGGTTCAGGCGGTGAATTCTTCGGCACGCTGTCCCGCTTTGCGGCCGCCGCCGGGGACATCAACTGGCAGGTGGCGGGGGTGGGTGCGGTCACGCTCGTGGCGGGGATACTCACCAAACGTCACGTGCGCCGCGTGCCCTACATGATCGTGGCCATGGTGGTCGGCAGCGTCTACGCGCTCGCCGTGAAAGCGATGGTGGGCCACGATGCGGGCATCGAGACCGTGTCCGAGATTCCACGCAGCCTGCCGCCGCTGTCGGCACCGATGCTGTCCATGGAGGTGCTGCACCAGCTCGGCGCGATCGCGCTCGCCGTCACCCTGCTGTCGCTGACCGAGGCGCTGTCGATCGCGCGTGCCGTAGGCGCGAAATCCGGCCAGCACATCGACGGCAACCAGGAGTTCTTCGGTCAGGGCCTGGCCAATCTGGCCGGCAGCTTCTTCTCCGGCTACGTGTCGAGCGGATCGTTCACGCGCAGCGGCATCAACTACGAGGCGGGCGCGGTCACCCCGCTGTCGTCGGTCTTCTCGGCCTGCTTCCTGGTTCTGACCCTGCTGTTCTTCGTGCCGCTCGCGCGCTATCTGCCGATCGCCTCGATGGCCGCCATCCTGTTCATGGTCGCCTATGCCCTGATCGACGTGAAACACATCTGCGCGGTCATGCGCACCAGCCGACGCGAGTCTGCGGTGCTGTTCGCGACGCTCGCATCCACGCTGGTGTTCCAGCTCGAATTCGCGATCTACGCCGGCGTCATTCTGTCCCTGGTTCTCTATCTGGAGCGCACCGCGCGACCGGGCATACGTGCCGCCGTCCCGGCGCCCGGCGAGGGACAGTACCACTTCGTGCCGCAGCGCGACGAACCCGACTGCCCCCAGCTGAAGATGGAGTTCATCGACGGAGAGCTGTACTTCGGCGCGATCGATCACGTGAAGCGTCACCTGCACCAGCTCGAGGAAGTTCATCCGGAGCAGAAGCATCTGCTCATCCTCGCGCCCGGCATCAACTTCATCGATGCATCCGGTGCGGACCTGCTTGCCGAAGAGGCACGGCGACGGCGCGCGCGCGGTGGAGGTCTGTACTTCCATCGGCTGAACGAGCAGGCGCGCAGCACGCTCGAGCGCGGCGGCCAGCTCGGGGACATCGGACAGAACAGCCTGTTCGCGATCGGCGACGACGTGATCGGCACGCTGTATCCGCGCTTCGATCCGAAGGTCTGCGCGAACTGCTCCAGCCGCATCTTCAGGCAATGCAGGGAGAGGCTGCCGGATGGCAGCCCCCGCTGATCATCTGCACCCGTCGCAAACGTCAATCACCACCATGGAGTCATCGATGAGCACAGTCCGTCTGTCGAACCCGCACGCCGAGCCGGTGGAGGAACTGGATGTCAAGAAGACCACCTGCTACATGTGCGCCTGCCGCTGCGGCATCCGCGTCCATCTGCGCAACGGCGAGGTGCGCTACATCGATGGCAATCCGGACCACCCGCTGAACCAGGGCGTCATCTGTGCCAAGGGCGCGTCCGGCATCATGAAGCAGCAGTCGCCGGCGCGATTGACCCAGCCTCTGATCCGCAGACCGGGTACCGAGCGCGGTGCCGGCGAGTTCGACGAAATCAGCTGGGAAGAGGTGTTCGCGCTGCTTGCCGAGCGCCTGAAGAAACTGCGCGAAACCGATCCGAAGAAGTTCGCGCTGTTCACCGGCCGCGACCAGATGCAGGCGCTCACCGGCATGTTCGCCAAGCAGTTCGGCACGCCGAACTACGCGGCGCACGGCGGCTTCTGCTCGGTCAATATGGCGGCCGGCATGATCTACACCATCGGCGGCTCCTTCTGGGAATTCGGCGGCCCCGACCTCGAGCGTTCGAAGCTGTTCATCATGATCGGCACGGCGGAGGACCACCACTCCAATCCGATGAAGGTGGCGCTGTCGAAGTTCAAGCGCAACGGCGGCCGCTTCGTGTCCATCAATCCGGTGCGCACCGGCTATTCGGCGATTGCCGACGAGTGGGTGCCGATCAAGCCGGGCACCGACGGCGCCCTGCTGCTGGCGCTGTGTCACGAAATCATCGCCAAGGGGCTGTACGACCGGGAGTTCCTCGCCCGCTACACCAACGCGGGTCAGCTGGTGATCCAGGATCCGGACGCCGACGAATTCGGCCTGTTCGCGATGGACCCGGAGGGCGATCCGGTGAACCCGGACTACCCGCACAACAAGTACTGGTGGGACCGCCTGACAGACAAGCTGGTCCCGACCCACACGCCCGGCGCCGACCCTCGGCTGCGCGGCAGCTACGCGCTGCCAGACGGCACACCGGTGAAGCCGGCATTCCAGCTGCTGCTCGACCGCCTCAAGAGCTATACGCCGGAATGGGCGGAAGGCATCTGCGGCGTTCCGGCGGACACCATCCGCCGGCTGGCGCATGAAATGGGCGTGACGGCCCGTGACCAGAAAATCCACCTGCCGATCTCATGGACCGACTCCTGGGGCGTCGAGCACGACCACGTGACCGGCAACCCGGTGTCCTTCCACGCGATGCGCGGACTGGCCGCTCATTCGAACGGCTTCCACACGATACGTGCGCTGGCCATCCTGATGTCGCTGCTGGGCACCATCGATCGCCCGGGCGGCTTCCGCCACAAGGCGCCCTTCCCGCGCGCCATACCACCGATCGCCAAGCCGCCGCGCGGTCCGCACGCGGTCAAGCCCAACAGTCCGCTCGACGGCATGCCGCTGGGCTTCCCGGCCGATCCGGCGGATCTGTGCGTGGATGACGACGGGCGCCCGGTACGCATCGACAAGGGCTTCTCGTGGGAGTACCCGCTGTCGGCGCACGGCCTGATGCACAACGTGATCACCAACGCCTGGCGCGGCGACCCGTATCCGATCGACACCCTGCTCATCTTCATGGCGAACATGGCGTGGAACTCGACCATGAACACCAGCGAAGTACGCCAGATGCTGAACGACAAGGGCGAGGACGGCGAATACCGCATTCCCTTCATCGTGGTCTGCGACGCCTTCCAGTCGGAGATGACAGGCTTCGCCGACCTCATCCTGCCCGACACCACCTATCTGGAACGGCACGACGTGATGTCGATACTCGACCGGCCGATCTCCGAGTTCGACGGCCCGGTCGACTCGGTGCGCATTCCGGTGGTCGAGCCCAAGGGCCAGTGCAAGCCCTTCCAGGAAGTGCTGATCGAACTCGGCAGCCGGCTCGGCCTGCCGGCCTTCGTGCGGCCGGATGGCACGCGCAAGTTCCGCGACTACCCGGACTTCATCGTGAACTACGAAACCGAACCGGGATCGGGCATCGGCTTCCTTGCCGGCTGGCGCGGCGTGGACGGTCAGAAGGCCATACGCGGGGAGCCCAATCCGAAGCAGTGGGAAATGTACGCGAAGAACAACTGTGTCTTCCATTACGTGCTGCCCGCGTCCTACCAGTACATGCGCAACTGGAACAAGGGCTATATGGAATGGGCGCAGCGGGTGCGCATGCGGCGCGACGCGGATCCGATCCTGATCCACCTGTACTCCGACGTGATGCAGCGCTTCCGGCTGGCCGCGCAGGGGAAGCGGCCGGGTCGCCGGCCGCCGCCCGAACTGCGCGAACGCGTCGAGAAGTACTTCGACCCGCTGCCCTTCTACTACCCGCCGCTGGAATCGCAGAGCACCGACACCACGCGCTATCCGCTGAACGCGGTGACGCAGCGGCCGATGGCGATGTACCACTCGTGGGATTCGCAGAACGCCTGGCTGCGGCAGATCCACGCACACAACTATCTGCACGTGAATCCGGCCACCGCGCGTGCCGCCGGCATCGGCGACGGTGACTGGATGTGGGCGGAATCGCCCTGGGGCAAGGTGCGCTGCATGTGCCGCTACAGCGAGGCGGTCGAGGCGGGCACCGTGTGGACGTGGAATGCGATCGGCAAGGCGAGCAATGCGTGGAACCTCGGACCCATGGCCAACGAGGCACGCAAGGGCTTCCTGCTGAATCACCTGATATCGGAAGAACTGCCGATGCAGGGCAGCGCGCGGCGCATGTCGAATTCCGATCCGGTGACCGGGCAGGCGGCCTGGTACGACGTGCGTGTGCGCATCTATCGCGCCGGCGACGACGAACCGAAGGAGAGCTGGCCGCAGTTCGAGCCGATGAAAACCTTGCCTGGCGTGACGAAGACACGCCCGGGTGTCCTGAAGTACTTCGTCGGCAACTGGAAGAAGCGCTCATGAACCGCCGTCGCCATCGTCCGATTCACCCCTTCGCCCGCGAATGCGGACTGCGTGCAGGAGACATGCAATGACCCAGCTGGCACTCGTGATCGACCTCAACGTCTGCGTGGGCTGTCAGGCCTGCGTGACGAGCTGCAAGTCGTGGAACACATCGGGAACGGCCGGTTCGCTGGCCGACCTCAATCCCTACGATGAAGACCCGACGGGCACCTTCTTCAACCGGGTGCAGACCTTCGAGGTGGGCAGTTATCCGAACACCGAAACCGTGCACTTCCCGAAGTCGTGCCTGCACTGCGAGGACCCTCCCTGTGTTCCGGTCTGCCCGACCGGCGCCAGCTACAAGCGGGCCGAGGACGGCATCGTGCTGGTCGACTACGACAAGTGCATCGGGTGCAAGTACTGCTCCTGGGCCTGTCCCTACGGTGTCCGCGAACTTGATCCGGAACGCAAGGAGATGACCAAGTGCACGCTGTGCGTGGACCGCATCTACAACGAAGCGCTGCCCGAACGCGATCGCAAGCCGGCCTGCGTGCTCGCCTGCCCGACCAGCGCTCGCATCTTCGGCGACGTGCACGACCCCGACTCCGTGGCGTCGAAGGCGATACGCGAGCGCGGCGGCTACCAGCTGATGCCGGAATGGGGCACCGAGCCGTCCAACCATTATCTGCCGCGCCGCAAGACTGAAATGACCATACGGCCCGACGAGATTGTCCGCACCGACAATCCGCTGAAAGTGGACGGCCTCAAGCCCATGCCGGATGCCAGCACGCCGGCGCTGGACGACGCCGCCAGCTGGTGACTCCCACTCCATCCACCGACAGGACGACACGATGAATCCCGCCTTCTCCGTCATTCTGCTTACGACGCTCACCGGCGCCGGTCAGGGCCTCTTCCTCGCACTTTTCGGAAGTGAGCTCGCGCATGCGCTCAAACTTTCGGCCCCGATGCCGGGTCACGACTTCTATGTCCTCGGCGCACTCATCAGCCTTGCGCTGTCGGGCGCCGGACTGGTCGCGTCGTTCTTTCACCTCGGCCGACCCGAGCGGGCCTGGCGCAGTGCCGCGATGTGGCGCACCTCCTGGCTTTCGCGAGAGGTCATCGTACTGCCGGCCTTCATGGCGACCACCGCGCTGTACGCGCTCAGTCACGCCATGAGCTGGCCGATCACCCTCGCGACCGGCGCGATCGGCGCCGCACTGGCGCTGGCGCTGTTCGTATGTACCGGAATGATCTATGCGTGCCTGAAGTTCCTGCAGGAGTGGGCCAGTCCGCTTACCGTGATCAACTATCTGGTGCTGGGCTGCGCCTCAGGCCTGACGCTGGCCAGCGCCTACGCCGCGCTCAGCGCCGCCGAACTGATGACGATGATGACATCGCTTGCCATCGCCCTGACGGTGCTCGGCCTGGCCACGCGCAGCGCCTCGCTGCTGCGCAATGCGCGACTGCGTCCCCGCTCGTCACTGCAGACCGCGATCGGCGTCCATCACCCGCGCATCGCGCAGCGGTCTCAGGGCCTGATGGGCGGCTCCTTCAACACCCGTGAGTTCTTCCACCACCGCACGCTGCAGTTCCTGCGCTCGGTGAAATGGACCTTCCTGCTGCTCGCCTTCGTGCTGCCGGTACTGCTGCTCGCGGCAGGTGCCATGACCGCCTCGCCCCCCCTGCTATGGCTGGCCTTCGCAGTCCAGTACGTCGGCCTGCTGGCTGAACGCTGGTACTTCTTCGCGCAGGCCAATCACCCGCAGAACCTCTACTACCAGACCATCTCCTGACGACGGATGGCGGGCTGCGGCCCGCCATCGCCCCCTCCGCGCGCGCCGTTTCCGCCCTTCTCCTTCCGCCCTCCTTCCGCCGGCCCGCCCGGCAGAACACGGCGCCTGCACGAACGCCCCCTCACCGGTCACCGGGATGCCGTCTGCCTGGCCGCTGCGCCCCCCCGCGTTGCGGCGAGCGATTGCTCCGGTCAGTCCGGTCATGAGGAGGACGTCTTTCCGGGCCGCTTCACGGCGCGATCACGGACTTTCGGCGGGGGAACGAAAGTTGGCCACGGATGCGGCGGACCTGTCCCGGCCGGGCATGCGTGACGCGGACGCGCAATACAGGCGTCTAGAATCCGCCGGTCGCCTTGACCAGCAGGCCGCCTCCGACGGCGAGACAGAGCACGCCGACCCAGAAGCGCAGACGCTGCGCATTGATGGCGTGGACGATGCGCGCGCCGATCATGACACCGGCCAGCTCGAACAGCACCAGGGCGCCGGCCAGGCGGAAATCGATGACGCCGAAGCGCAGGTTGCCGAGCGTGCCCGATGCGCCGGCCAGTATCTGTATCACCTGGCTGGTGCCTATCGTGGTCAGCGGCTGGAAGCCGGCGAGCACCATCATGGGCACCGAAAGCGCCGGCCCACCGACACCGGTCAGCCCCGAGCCGAAACCGGCCACGCCGCCGAGGCCGAAAAGCAGGGCCCGCTGGAGGCGCGGATGCTCATCCAGCACCGGACGTCGTGGCCGCCCGCGCGTGGCCAGCGTGTAGATGCCGGCCAGGCAGACCACCAGGGCGAGCAGGATCATCAACAGCGATGCATTGAGCAGCGCATTCACCCAGGCGCCTGCAAACCCGCTGATCAGCGCGCCCGCGCATACCGGTATCGTGATGCGCAGGTCGATGCTGCCGTGACGCATGAAGGCGATGGTGCCGACAATGCCGGTGAACACGAAGGTGAACAGGGCGGTGGCCATCGCCGACTGTATGCTCAGCCCACCGATCAGGTTCAGCGCCGGAATGAGCAGGATGCCGCCCACGCCTACAGCACCGATCAGCGTACCGACCACGAGTGCGATCAGCATCAGCAAGGCCATGAGCATCTCCCGATGCGAGCTTCTGCGCCGCGCGGGCGTTCAGCCCGCGGCGAACGACGTGAAGGTGCCGGTGATCAGGAGATTGAGCTGTTTCATGATGCGGTAGCCCATCGTGTGGTCCGCATCCATCAGTGTCAGCAGGCGGGCGCCGTCTATCGCCAGTACGCGACAGTCGGTCGCGCACGACGCGGTAGCGATACGCCCCTGCGCCTCCGGTACCAGTGCCGCCCAGCCGAAAACCTGTCCGCGCTCGAGCACATCGCCGGCCGAGGTATTCCTGCCCCCCACGCCGATCGCGAACCTGACCTTTCCATCCAGCAGCACGTACAGCGATTTCACCGGATCACCGATGTTGTAGATCCGGCTGTGCTGCGCCCAGTCCTCAGGACGCGAAATGAGCGTGATGGCGTGCAGTTGCGCATCGCTCAACCCGGCAAAGAACGGCGCCTGCCTGAGAACACTGAAAGGCGTATGCAGCGGACTCGTCACTCCGGTCATGCCAACCTCTCGTTCAACCTGTTCGTACAGTGCTATGCATTATCCATACCATGCACGGAAAGCCTTCAAGGCGCCCTGCCGAACCCCGGATTGGCCCTCTGTGTTTCCGGAAGAAACACAGATGAGGTTCAAAACGAAACACGCGCTTGCAGTGCTCACGACATCTGGTCGTCCAGTTGCATGTCCTCCGCACGCCCCCGGTCCTTCATCAGTCCCCAGCGTCGGCGGCGCATCCACAGCGCCTTGCGACCGATGCCGAGCAAGGCTGCGAGATCGCGGTCGCAGTAGCTGTCCTGGTAGCGAAGAATGCTGTGGCGGATGTAATCCTCGATCGACATCGGTCCTGACGGATCACCTTCCGTCGCGGGCGGGCCCGATCGTGCCTGCGTGGCCTGCGGCAGTGCGTCGAACTGTTCGTCCAGCGACAGCGTGTCGCCTTCGGCCATGATGATGGCCCGTTCCATCACGTTTTCCAGTTCTCGGATGTTGCCCGGCCACGGATACTCCCGAAGGAAGGCGACGAATTCATCGGACATGCCCCGGATCTGCATGCCCAGGCGCCTGCAGTGGCGCTCGAGGAAATAGCGCGCAAGCAGTTCGATGTCTCCGCCCCGCTCCCGCAACGGCGGCACCTGTATCGTGATCACGTTCAGACGATAGAAAAGGTCCGCGCGAAAGGTATTGCTCTCGGTTTCCGCCCGCAGGTCACGGTTGGTTGCCGCGACGAAACGGGTATCGGTGTGATAGGTCTGGGTGGCCCCCACCGGCCGCACCTGACGCTCCTGGATGACGCGCAGCAGCTTCACCTGGACGTTCAGCGGCAGTTCGGATATCTCGTCCAGGAACAGGGTGCCTCCGCTGGCTTCGCGGATCAGGCCCTCGCTGGTGCTCACCGCACCGGTGAACGCCCCCTTCACGTGGCCGAACAGTTCGGACTCGATCAGGTCCGACGGGATGGCACCGCAGTTGATCGCGACAAAGGGGCGCTCTGCCCGCTCACCGCCGAAGTGTATGGCCTGGGCGACCAGTTCCTTGCCGGTGCCGCTCTCGCCCTGGATCAGCACATTGGTATCGGTCGATGCAACCCGGGCAATCATCGCCAGCATGCGCTTCACACCGTCGCTTTCGCCGATGATCGTGCGCTCGCCGTAGGCGCGGCGCAGGCTGCGTCTGAGCGACCGGTTCTCCCGGCGCGTGCGCTGCTCGGCCAGCACGCGCTCGACGGCAAACAGGAATTCGTCGTTGTCGAAAGGCTTGATCAGATAGTCGACCGCGCCCTTTCGCAGGGCGTCTATCGCGTTCTCCAGCGAGGAATAGCTGGTCATGAGGATGACCGGCAAGTCAGGCCGCTCCGCCTTGCTGGCGGCCAGGATATCCAGTCCGGTGGTGTCGGGCAGCCTCAGGTCGGTAATCAGCAGATCGACCTGCTCGGCGGCGAGATGGGCCAGCCCGGCGGCCCCGTTGTCGAACACGGTGCAGGCATAGCCGCGGGTGCTAAGCAGCATGTCCACGCAGACCGCGATGCCGGGATCGTCTTCGATGACCAGGATGCGTTCCGGGCGCACCACCTCATGCCTGTTCGCTTTGGCGCTCATGCTGTGTCCTCGCTGAATGGGCAGGCAGGTCGATCTCGAATGTCGCACCGCCGTTGGGATTGTTGTATGCGCGCAGTTCGCCGCCGTGCTCGCGCACGAACTCGTAGGCAATGGCCAGCCCCAGCCCCGTGCCCTGCCCGGAGGGGCGCGTCGTGAAGAAGGGCTCGAAGATGCGCGGCAGCACCTCTTCCGGTATGCCCGGACCGGTGTCGGAGATGCGGACCAGCACCCGCCGGTCTCCGGTCTGCGCGGTGGTGACGAAAATCCTCCCCGCCTCACCGACCGCGTGTGCGGCATTGATCAGGATGTTGTAGATCACCTCCTGCAACTGACCTGAATTGCCGAGAACGAGCGCGCCCAGTTCCGGAAAATGCTCCACCGAGACGGCTTTCCCGGACAGCCCCTGACGCAGCAGCACGATGGCTTCGATGATGGAGGCGTCGATCTCGAACGGCACGCGTGGCTCGTCCCCCACCCGCGAGAAATCGACCATTCGGCGTGAAATGTCCATCACGCGTCGTACATTCTCCGACACGATTCTCAGGCCTTTCTGCAGCGCCTCCGCGCTGACGTCGGCGCGCCCGAGCAGCATCTGCATCATCGACTGCACTGCAGTCAGCGGATTGCTGATCTCGTGGCACACGCCTGCCACCATGAAACCCAGTGACGCCAGCCTGTCACGCTGCAGCTCGGCCTGCGAAGTCGTCATCTGCTCGCTGCGATCCTCTACGAACAGCAGCATGCCGTCCCGAAGGGCACTCATCCACAGGCGCTCATGCAACCAGCGGCCATCGACCGCACGGGCCACGTCACGGAAGCGTTCGCAAGGGCCCGGGCCGGCCTCGCCGACCGCCGCCCAGTAAGCCGGGAGCAGGTCGCCCAGATGCTGCCTGCCCTGAACAGGACTGATGGTCACGCCGGGAAGCGGACGGCTGACCGCAACCACGAATCCTTCCTGGTCGAGCATGATCGTCGGCCACGGGAAGGCCTGCATCAGCTCTTCCCGACACAAATCCATCCGTGCGTCACTCATCGGCATCTTCATCGTTGGACCCGTTTTGCGCATGGCGTCAAAGACGGCGACCGCACGGGGCGACCGACCATGCCGCCCTGCGTACCGTGCGTTCGGCCCGCCCTGATGGCGAGTGGAGACTCAGAGCCTGACGATACAGGCCGTCATGAGCGCATGTGGGCGCGCCTGAACAACGAATCGTGGCGCGACAGAATGGAAGGCGATTGCGACGAAGTCGGCTCTTTGAATCATCGTTTCCTCCTTGTCCGGACATCCGTCCGCGACCATCGGAATGACATGGCACGGATAGAACGAATCGGCTTATCGTCCGGATCGAACCGTACGCAGGTGCTTCATGCGGTGCGATCCGGCTTCGCAGTCTCGGTGCGAGCACGGAACATTGGAAAGCAAGATCCGAACCTCTACCTCGGAACGGTTCGAGCATGTCCGGCCGTCCGTTTATAACCCAGACCGATCGTTCGGTACAGAGAACAGCGACTGTCGCGCCCCGCTCTATGGTCGCTGGCACCCGACGGTCAGATCATCTGCGAAGAATGGGAAGCGAGGGCGATGTGTGCCTGGAGGACAGCCGGGAATACCGACCAGGCCGCGTGCTCTCGCAGGGTATATGGCTGCCCGATGGCGAAGGATCGATGTCGTCGCGAACCGGGCCTGCCTCGTCGCGGGCGGTGACGGTCAAGCCTTGCCGCTCGATACGGAGGTGACGCCGGAGCCTCGCCATGCAGCCGCTGCAGGGGGGCACTGAACACCGGGCGGCCGTTGTCACGAGCAGCCCATGGTCGGAGATCGTTCAGATCCGGTGGCCATCATGGGCTCCAACTATCGGGCGGCGGTGATCAGGACATGCTGTCCAGCATGACCCGCGCGGCCCTGTGGACAGCGTGCTCCGTAAGCGGCAAGGATGCCGCCCCCCCTTGGCCTGCTGCTCGGCGTTCCCTCACTGACCCCGCCGATCCGTCAGGGCGACCGGATCAGTGGTGATCGTGACCGCCGGTAGCCGCCCCCAGGCCGCGGACGCTGGCCTTCACCTCCACCGTTTCGCGCGACTTGTCGGCGTACTCGACGGTGAGCGACAGCGGCACGGTCTGACCTTCTGCGACCGGCGCCTTCAGATCCATCAGCATCACGTGCAGGCCACCCGGCTTCAGTTCGACCGCCTTGCCGGCGGGCAGGTCAAGCACCGGCAGCGCGCGCATGCGCATGACGTTGTTTTCCATCGACATTTCATGCAGTTCGGTCACGCCGGCCACAGGCGACTTCGCGGCAACGACACGGCCGGCACGCGGTGCGGTGATCTGCATGAAAGCGCCGGTGGCCTTCTGCTGCGCAACGGTGGCGCGCACCCAGGCGTCCTTCACGACCACCTGGGCGGACGCGAAGCCGCAGGACAGGGACAGCACGCTGGCGAGAACCAGGCTTTTCTTCATGGTGAGCACTCCGGAAAGGAAGACTGTGGCAGTCGATGCGGTCAGCGGTTCAACGCGCCCGCAGCAATCGGGGGCGACCGGAGGTCGCCCTTCATGGATCATTCGTAGCGGATTTCGGTCACTTCGATCTCGCGCAGGCCGGCCGGACTCTGGAAGCGCACGGTGTCGCCCTCGCGCGCCTTGAGCAGCGCGCGCGCCAGCGGAGAGATCCAGGAAATGCGGCCGTCCGACGCATTGGCTTCGTCGACGCCGACGATCTGCACCGTGTGCGGGCCGTCCTCGTCCTCGTAGTCCACGGTGGCGCCGAAGAACACCTGTTCGGGATTCTGCTGTTCCTTCGGATCGACCACGGTGGCCGATTCCAGCCGCTTGATCAGGAAACGGATGCGGCGGTCGATTTCGCGCAGCCGCTTCTTGCCGTAGATGTAGTCGCCGTTCTCGGAGCGGTCGCCGTTGGACGCCGCCCAGGCGACGGTTTCGACGATGCGCGGGCGCTCGCTGCGCACCAGATCGTCCAATTCGGCGCGCAGACGGCCGTACCCGGTCAGCGTCATGTAGTTCTTGCTGCCCGGCGGCAGTGCGCTGCCGACTTCCGGATCGTCGTCCTCGGTGTCGGTTTCCTTGGTGAAGGCCTTGCTCATGCAGGTGGGAGGGTATGCGTGCCTATGCGAGGGACACGCATTTTACCGAAGCGGGCGGACGCCCGCCCGCTTCTGACTCGCTCGACCGGAGTCAGCGATGGGCGGAAACGCTCAGTGATAGATGGCCGGCTGGGTCAGCAGCGCTTCCCAGGGCCCCATGAAGGCATCGAACTCCTCCGCGCCCATCTCTTCGTCGTGATCGACCAGCGCCTGCAGCTCCTCACGGAACCGCCGTGCCGCGTCGTCGCGGATGAGCACACCGCGACCGATGCGCTTGTCGATCACCTCGACCGCTTCCAGACCTGCGTACTCGACCACATAGACCAGCGGATTGTTGAACATGATATGCATGACGATTCTCCTTGGCTGGTGCGGCTGTACAACGGACGACGGAGTCAGACCCGCCGCTTTTTCCTGCACCGCGACCCTGCGATGCAGATGGGGCACACCCGCCGGCTTTCAAGTCTGTTAACGGCGGATGTACCGACACCCTTGAGCACGCTTGCGCCGGAAACCGCGCAGACCTAACATCCGCGCCAGTCCCACGAACCGGAGCCCGGGGCGCCTACACGGCGCCCGTGCGCAAGGCATGGAAGAACAGGAAATTCACGCCACGCTCGACATGCTGCGCACCGAACACCGCGATCTCGATCAGGCCATTCTCGACCTGCAAGACGCGGGCTCGCGCGACGAACTGCTGCTGCGCCGACTCAAGAAACGCAAACTTGTGTTGCGCGACCGCATTGCCTCGCTCGAGCGCCTGCTCGAGCCGGACGAATTCGCATGAACGACCTTACCCGGAAGGACTGACTGCGCGTCAGCCGCGCAGTTCCACCCACACCGGCTGATGGTCGGATGCATCGGTGGCTGTATCGACATGCAGGTCGCTCACGCGCGGCAGAAGCGCCGGCGTAGCGAATGCGAAATCGCAGCAGTAGGGCCGGTCCGGCCAGTCGGCGCCGTGCAGACCCACCGTGTGTGCGTGCGGCCGTGCCGGGTGCAGATGGCGCCACAGATCCACCCAGTCGGCGCCCGGCTGTCCGGACCGTTCCACCAACAGGCGATATTCGGCGGAGTCCGGTTCGCAGTTGAAGTCGCCACACAGCAGCGCCGCGGCCGGCCGCAGTGGCGGGAGGAAGGCGGTGTTGCCGTCCTTCTCCGCGGGCGGCGCGCCGGCATGCGCCAGCGCCTCGGCGGACAGCGCGCGCAGCGCTTCCACCTGGGCAGTGCGCTGCAGCGGCGAGTAGTACTCCAGATGGGTGCAGAGCACGCGCAGCGGCCCGCCCGGCGCCTCCAGCGTTGCTTCGGCCACGGCACGCTGCATCGACGGCACCGACGGGTCCGCCGGCCACGGCAGCAGACGGCGCCACACTGCACGCACCGGCAGCCGGCTCAGCAGCAGGTTGCCGAACTGACGCGGGCGACCGCCCTCGCCCGGCTGGTCGCTGCCGGGGGCGAACACCGCGGCGTGCCCGGCAAATTCGGCCATGAACTGCGCCACCTGATCCTCTCCCGACAGCCCGGGCAGCGCGTCGTGGCCCACCGCAACCTCCTGCAGGCAGATCACGTCGGCATCGCCGCCGGCACGTATCGTGTCGGCGATGCGTCGCACGCTGACCTGCCGGTCGCAGCCGCGCGCCCATTGGATGTTCCAGCTCACCAGCTTCATCTGATCGCTCCATCGCGGAACACGCGGCCGCGAAGCCGGTCGATTCCGCATATGCATGACAGGAAGACTCCGATGATACGAAGCCTCGCGCGCCGCACCTTCATTCTCGCCAGCGCCCTCGCGCTCGGCCTTCCGCCCGCAATCGCCCAGAGCGCTGACGACACCGCACTGGAACGGCTGCGCATGCCGCCCGGCTTCACCGCGGAACTGTGGGCCCGGGTCGACAACCCGCGGGCGATGACGCTGGGCGCGCCCGGCCGGCTTTACGTCGGCTCCCGGGCGGGCCATGTCACTGCGGTGCCCTTCGATCCGGTCACGATGAAGGCCGGCGAGGCGGTGAAGATCGCCCGCGGCCTGAACATGCCGGTCGGCGTGGCCTGGCGCAAGGGCGATCTCTACGTGTCTTCGCTCGACCGCATCGTGAAGCTGCCGGCCATCGACGACCGGCTGGCGGCACCGCCGAAACCGGTGGTGGTCAATGACCGTTTCCCGAAAGACACCGCGCACGGCTGGAAATTCATCGCCTTCGGACCGGATGACAGGCTGTACGTGCCGGTCGGCGCGCCCTGCAACATCTGCGATCGCGACCGGGATGGCTACGCCAATATCATGCGGATGAATGCCGACGGCAGCGGTCTGGAAACCTATGCGCGCGGCGTGCGCAACAGCGTGGGCTTCGACTGGCATCCGAAGACCGGAGAGATGTGGTTCTCCGACAACGGACGCGACTGGATGGGCGACGACACGCCGCCGTGCGAACTGAACCGTGTGAGCAAGCCCGGCCAGCACTTCGGCTACCCCTACTGCCACGGTGGCGACATCGCCGACCCGGAATTCGGCCAGGGACGGTCCTGCGCGGACTACGTGGCGCCGGCGTGGAAGCTGGGCGCCCACGTGGCGCCGCTGGGCATCCGTTTCTATACCGGCAGCCAGTTCCCGGACGAGTACCGCGGCGCGCTGTTCGTCGCCGAACACGGTTCGTGGAACCGGCGCGAGCGCGACGGCTACCGGGTGATGGTGGCGCGGCTGGAGGGCAACCGGGTGGTGAGCTACACGCCTTTCATCGAAGGGTTCCTCGGTCGCAACGATGCGGTATTCGGTCGCCCGGCCGACGTGCAGGTGCTGCCGGACGGCACGCTGCTGGTGTCGGACGACGCGTCGAACGCGATCTACCGCATCCGCTGGAACGGCACCCGCCAAGCCGCAGCGGACCGCTGAAATCAGGCAGACCGGCTGACCGGGCCGGCCTGCAGCGCGTTCAGCGCGGATTTGAGCTTGAGCGGGTTCAGCGGCTTGCGCAGCACCGGCAGGCCGGCACCGGCGGGCACCGTGCTGTCGCCGGTCAGCAGCAGCGCCGGCAGCGCCTCACCGAAGCGGGCCCTGACCTCGGCGATCAGCGCGCGACCGTCGGCATCCGGAAGATGGCAGTCGGCCAGCATCGCGTCCGGTGGCGGCCCGTCCAGCGCGGCGCGCAGTTCAGCGCCGCATGCGAAGGTCCGCACTCGCACGCCCCACTGCTCGAGCTGACGCGCGCTCGCATCCCGCACCAGCGCGTCGTCGTCGACCAGCCAGATCTTGAACGCAGGCAACGCTGCATCGACCGCGTCGGACGACGCGGGCAGCGGCTCTGCGGCCACCTGCGCGTCGGCCGCACAGGACAGAACCAGCGAGAAGGCGCTGCCGCGGCCGGGACGGCTGTGCAGCGTGAAGCGGTGGCCGAGCAGCCCGCACATCTGCCGCACGATGCTCAGCCCCAGCCCGAGCCCCTCTCCCTGGCCCTCGGTCCGCCGCCCGCGCAGATGGGGTTCGAACAGATGGGCGCGCCGGTCTGCGGCAATGCCCGGCCCGCTGTCGATCACCGATATGCGGACTTCGCCGCCGCGGCGCACGCAGCGCAGCGCCACCCAGCCGCGATCGGTGCAGCGGAGTGCGTTTACCAGCAGATTGCGCACCGCACGTTCGAGCAGCAGCGGATCGGACAGCACGGTGACCGGCTCCAGCCGGCGCAGCAGCACCAGACCGCGCCGGTGGGCGAGCGCCTCGGCTTCGTCGGCCAGCCGGTTCAGCAGCGCCGACGGATCGAACACCCGGGGCAGCGGCTGCAGCGCGCCGGCCTCCAGACGGCCCAGATCGAGCAGCGCGTCGAACAGCCCCTGCAGCCCGTCCGCCGCGCTGTGCAGACGGGCCATGAAGGACGGATCCGCCGCCAGCGCCGGCCGTTCGCCCAGCAGGTTCACGTAGAGGCCGAGCGCGTGCAGCGGCTGCCGCACGTCGTGGCTGGCGGTCTGCAGGAAATGCGAGCGGGCCGAGGCCGCCGCGTCCGCCTGCTCGCGCAGCGAACGCTCGAGCGCGGCGTCGACCTGCTCGCGGGTCAGGTCGCGCTGCATCGCGCCCACCCGTCCGCTGAGCCACGCGAGCTGGCGGCCGCGCGCCAGCGCGACGAACAGGTAGAGCGACAGCAGCACCGTCACCACCACGCCGCCGACCAGACCGGCCAGCGGCAGCCCGAGCCGGGCCAGCAGGCCGGGATCGACGCCCGGCTGCAGATACATCACCCACTCGCGGTCAGCGAAACGGACCACGCGCTCGACCAGTGGCTCGCCCAGCGCGCGGGTCGCCAGAAAATCGTCGATGCTGGCCGGGTCGTCATTCACCGCCAGCCCGTACAGGCGCTGCTCCACCGCAGGCGCCGAACGGTCGAACACCCAGATGCGCACGCCCGGATCGGCCGCCGCCAGCACCGAGCGGAACAGCGCGCCGACGCTGAACACGCCGAAGGCCACGCCAGCCGGTTCATCGACGCCGCCGGTCACCGGCGCGACATCCACCCGCAGGAAAGCCTGCGTGACCTGGTCACCGTCCGGCCCCCAGGCATCCGCGCGCCGGACTTTCAGCGCCGAGGGCTCGCTGCTGCGCAGCGTGCGGGTGATCGCATCCTGACGGCCTTTCACCGACGCCATGTCCAGCCCGGCCCCAAGCGAGTCGCCCTCGCGGGTGGCCAGCGAATGGACCGGAAAATAGACCTCATGCGCCGGCAATGCGCGCTTCAGGCCGTGGCCGGTTTCCTCGTGAATGGTTTCGGCGCGGCCAGTGCGCTGACTGAGCCAGCGTTCGAAGGCCGCGCGCCCGCCCTCGGTCACCCGCGGCGCCCAGCCCAGCGCGAGCGTGCCCGGATGGGTGGCCGCATCGGCGGCGACGAAGCGGGCAAAACGCTCGGACTCCGGCTCGTCCTGGGCGCGGATGTAGGCACGCACCGAATACAGCGACTCGAGCGAGAGGTCGATGGCGAGCGTGAGTTCGCGCACCAGCGCCGAAGCCTGCGCCTCCAGTTCCGCCTGCGCCCGGTCCGCCGCCACCTCCTGCAGCAGCCGGCTCGCCCGGAAGGTCAGGGCCAGCCCGGCCACCAGTACGCACAGGGCCAGCAGCAGCGGCCAGCGGCTGCGGGCGCTCACGTCCTTCGCGACTATGTCTTTCGAGATATTGCTCACCCGCTCCAGTGTCCGAAGAATGCGTTGCGGTGCGCCACCCCTGGCGCAACAACAACAATGAGGAGCGTCTCATGAACACCCTGCGCAACACCATCATCACCACCGCCCTGCTGCTCGGCAGCGCCGCCGCCAGCGCCGCGGGCGCACTGAGCGTGCAGCGCGAAGCCACGGTGGACGCCGCCCCGGCCACCGCATGGAAGCTGGTCGGCAATTTCAACGGTCTGGATGTGTGGCACCCCGCGGTGACCGCCAGCAGCATGAAGGGCACCGGCACCAAGGCCGGCGCGACCCGCGTGCTCACGCTGGGCAATGGCGCGCTGATCAAGGAAAAGCTGACCGCCTACAGCGCCACCCAGCGCAGCTACACCTATGCGATCACCGAATCGCCGCTGCCGGTGAAGAACTACAGCTCGACCATCAAGGTGAGCCCGGCCGAGGGTGGCAAGTCGCTCATCACCTGGCAATCGACCTTCGACGCCAGCGGCGCCAGCGACGACGAAGCAGTGAAGACCATGCAGGGCGTGTACGACGCCGGTCTGGGCCGCCTCGGCGCCACGCTGAAGAAGTAAGGCGTTTCCGGCACGGCGCCCCGCGGGGCGCCGTGCTCTGCCGCGCGCTGAAGCGCCGCGGTGCTGAGATAATCGCGGCATGAAAGTGCTCATCGCCGACGATCATCCGCTGTTCCGCGACGCCCTCGCCCGCATGGTGCGCGAATGCGCGCCCGACGCACTCATCGTCGAGGCTGGCAGTCTGGACGAAGCCCGGCGCGCACTCGACGACTGCACCGACCTGCTGCTGATCGATCTGCGCATGCCCGGCGGTGCCCCTGCCGACGTCGTCGGCAGCCTGCATGCGCTGCAGCCCACGCTGCCCATCGTGGTGGTGTCCGGCTCGGAAAACCCGCTCGACGCACGCCATGCGCTGGCGCAGGGCGCCGTGTGTTTCCTGCGCAAATCACTGCCGCCGGACACGCTGCGCCGCCACCTCGCCACCCTGCTCGCCGGTGACCTGCCGGACGATGCGGACGCCGGCCCGTTCGCTGCGCAGGCCGCCGCACCGGCGCTCACCCCCCGCCAGCTCGAAGTGCTGCGCGCACTCAGCGGCGGCGCTACCAACAAGCACATCGCGCGCGCGCTCGGTCTGACCGAAGGCACGGTCAAGCTGCACGTGGCGGCCGTCATCGGCGCCCTCGGCGTGGGCAACCGCACCGAAGCGGCGGCGCGCGCACGCGATCTGGGCCTGGCTTGACCCGCGCGATTGACAGCCGCGGCCAGAGCGCGTTGACTGGCGCCATCCATGACAAAGGAACAGCGATGAATTCCGAAACCCTGCTCGAAGACAGCCGGATCGAGAACTTTTCGGTCATGCCGGCCCCGGCCGACATCAAGGGCGAAGCGCCGATGAGCGAAGCCGCGTCGGCGGCGGTGCGGGCCGGACGCGAGGCGGTACGCGCCATCCTCGAGCGCAGCGATCCGCGGCTGTTCGTCGTGGTCGGGCCGTGCTCGATGCACGACCCGGTGGCCTGCATGGAATACGCGCGCCGGCTGCGCGCGCTGGCCGACGAACTGTCGCCCTCGCTGCTGCTGGTGATGCGGGTGTATTTCGAGAAGCCGCGCACCGCGGTGGGCTGGAAGGGCTATATCAACGACCCCTTCATGGACGACAGCTTCCAGATCGAGGAAGGCATGCGCCGTGCGCGCCGCTTCCTGCTCGACGTGGCGGAGCTCGGTCTGCCGGCCGCGACCGAGGCGCTGGACCCGATTTCGCCGCAATACCTCGGCGACCTGATTTCATGGACCGCGATCGGTGCCCGCACCTCGGAATCGCAGACCCACCGTGAAATGTCCAGCGGGCTGTCCACGCCGGTAGGCTTCAAGAACGCCACCGACGGCGACCTCGACGCAGCGATCAACGGCATCATTTCCGCGTCCCGGCCGCACAGCTTTCTCGGCATCAACCGCTATGGCCGCTCCAGCATCATCCGCACCCGCGGCAATCCGCACGGCCACATGGTGCTGCGCGGCGGCGCCGGCCGGCCGAACTACGACTCGGTCAGCATCGCACTGGCCGAACAGGCGCTGACGAAAGCCGGCCTGCCGGCCAATATCGTGGTCGATTGTTCGCACGCCAACTCGTTCAAGAAACCGGAGATGCAGCCGCTGGTGCTGGCCGACGTGGCCGGCCAGATCCGTGACGGCAACCGCTCCATCGTCGGCGTCATGATCGAAAGCCATCTGAACGCCGGCAACCAGTCGATTCCGAAGGACCTGTCGCAGCTGAAGTACGGCTGTTCGGTCACCGACGGCTGCGTGGACTGGGCCACCACCGAACAGATGCTGCGCGATCTGGCGGCCACCGTCAGCGACGCACTGAAGCACCGGGTCGCGGCCTGAGCTCAGGCGGCGCGCTGCTGCAGCGCGCCCTTGAGCAGGCCGCGCAGCATGGCCGGCTCGAACGGCTTGTCGCAGATGCCGGACACGCCGGCCTGTTCGACCGCGGCCAGCCGCCCCATGTCGGATTCGCTGGTCACCATCAGGATGGGCACCGACGCCTGCCAGCTCTGCTGGCGCACGTATTCGACCAGCGCACGGCCGTCCATTTCCGGCATGTTGTAGTCGGTCACCACCAGGTCGAACAGCGTGCGGTCGAGCAGATCCACCGCGCTGCGGCCGTCTTCGGCTTCGACGATATCGACGAAACCCACGCTTTCCAGCACCCGGCGCATGAAACGGCGCGCGTTCGCGCTGTCGTCGACCAGCAGCACGCGCATCGCGTCGTACTCGGCGTCGTCGTCGTTGGCGGCGCCGTCGCCGAGGTAATCCAGCGTGGCCAGCAGCACGCGCTGCAGCTGCAGGCCTGAGAAAGGCTTGGGCAGGATGCCGCACACGCCTGACTGGCGTACCGGGTCCAGCGCCTGCGGCCGGGTTTCGCTCGACACCAGCACGAAGGCCACGTGCTGCAGCGCCGGCGTATCGCGCATGGCCCGGACCAGATCGGTGCCGTCGGCATCCGGCAGGTAGAGCGCGCTGATCACCACATCCGGCGCCTTTTCACGCATCCGTTCGAGCGCCTCGCTCATGCTGCCGGCTTCACGTACGCGCAGCAGGCCGGCGGTGGCCACCAGTTCGCGGATGATGCGCTGCTGGGTCGGCGACGGTTCGACCAGCAGCGCGTCGAGGTGGGACAGATCGAGGGACATGGGCCGCTCCGGCATGGGCAATGCCGTCATTCACGGCATCATCGCAGTGCAACATGAATCGGTCATGCCGGACCGGGCGCGCAAAAAAAAACGGCCCGCCGAAGCGGGCCGTTCCATGCTCAGGATGCAGACGCGATCAGGCGGTCACTTCCTTGGCGGTCTCGACGTATTCTTCGATCTGGTCGAAGTTCATGTACTTGTAGATCTTGTCCGCGTTCTGGGTCACCACGCCGATTTCGGCCTGGTATTCCTCAGCGGTCGGGATGCGGCCCAGCTTGGAGCACACCGCCGCCAGTTCCGCTGAGCCGAGGAACACATTGGTGTTCTTGCCCAGACGGTTCGGGAAGTTGCGGGTCGAGGTCGACATCGCGGTGCTGCCTTCCTTGATCTGCGCCTGAT
Source organism: Methyloversatilis universalis FAM5 (assembly GCF_000214035.2). Taxonomy (GTDB): domain Bacteria; phylum Pseudomonadota; class Gammaproteobacteria; order Burkholderiales; family Rhodocyclaceae; genus Methyloversatilis; species Methyloversatilis universalis. The sequence continues at coordinate 163,856 of NZ_AFHG01000044.1, forward strand.
TGCCCATGCACAGCGAGCAGCCGGGCATTTCCATGCGGGCGCCGGCACCGCCCAGGGTGGCGTAATAGCCTTCCTTGGTCAGTTCGGAGGCATCCATCTTGGTCGGCGGAGCGATCCACAGACGCACCGGAATGTCCTTCTTGCCTTCAAGAATCTTGCCGGCGGCACGGAAGTGACCGATGTTGGTCATGCAGGAGCCGACGAACACTTCGTCGATCTTGGTGCCGCTGACTTCCGACATGAACTTGGCGTCGTCCGGATCGTTCGGGCAGCAGACGATCGGTTCCTTGATGTCGTTCAGGTCGATCTCGATCACGGCCGCGTATTCGGCGTCCTTGTCGGCTTCCAGCAGCTGCGGATCAGCCAGCCAGGCTTCTACCGACTTGATGCGGCGCTCCAGCGTGCGGGCGTCCTGATAGCCGTTGGCGATCATGTTCTTCATCAGGACGATGTTCGAACGCAGGTATTCCTGCACCGGCTCCTTGTTCAGCTTGATCGTGCAGCCGGCGGCCGAACGTTCTGCCGACGCGTCGGACAGTTCGAACGCCTGTTCCACCTTCAGGTCGGGCAGACCTTCGATTTCCAGAATGCGGCCGGAGAAGATGTTCTTCTTGCCCTGCTTGGCCACGGTCAGCAGACCGGCCTTGATCGCGTACAGCGGAATGGCATGCACCAGGTCACGCAGCGTGACGCCCGGCTGCATCGAGCCCTTGAAGCGCACCAGCACCGATTCCGGCATGTCCAGCGGCATCACGCCGGTGGCCGCACCGAAGGCGACCAGACCGGAACCGGCCGGGAAGGAAATGCCGATCGGGAAACGGGTGTGCGAATCGCCACCGGTGCCGACGGTGTCCGGCAGCAGCAGGCGGTTCAGCCAGGAGTGGATCACGCCGTCGCCCGGACGCAGCGCGACACCGCCGCGGTTCGAGATGAAGGTCGGCAGTTCGCGGTGCATCTTCACGTCCACCGGCTTCGGATAGGCGGCGGTGTGGCAGAAGGACTGCATGACGAGGTCGGCCGAGAAGCCGAGGCAGGCCAGATCCTTCAGTTCGTCACGGGTCATCGGGCCAGTGGTGTCCTGCGAGCCGACCGTGGTCATCTTCGGTTCGCAGTAGGTGCCCGGGCGGATGCCCTTGCCTTCCGGCAGGCCACAGGCGCGGCCGACCATCTTCTGCGCCAGCGTGTAGCCCTTGCCGGTGTCGACCGGTGCCTTCGGCAGACGGAACAGGGTCGAGGCGCCCAGACCGAGGAAGTCGCGGGCCTTGGCGGTCAGCGAACGGCCGATGATGAGGTTGATGCGGCCGCCGGCGCGCACTTCGTCCAGCAGCACTTCGCTCTTGAGCGCGAATTCGGCGACGGTTTCGCCGTTCTTGACGATCTTGCCGTCGTACGGCAGCACGTCGATCACGTCCCCCATTTCCAGCTTCGACACGTCGACTTCGATCGGCAGCGAGCCGGAGTCTTCCTGCGTGTTGAAGAAGATCGGGGCGATCTTGCCGCCCAGCGTGACGCCGCCGAAACGCTTGTTCGGTACGAAGGGGATGTCCTGGCCGGTGGCCCAGATGACCGAGTTGGTCGCCGACTTGCGCGACGAACCGGTACCGACCACGTCGCCGACGTAGGCGACCAGGTGGCCCTTCTTCTTCAGGTCGTCGATGAACTGCATCGGGCCGCGCACACCGTCCTTCTCCGGCTTGAAGGCCGCATCCGGGCGGGTGTTCTTCAGCATCGCCAGGTAGTGCATCGGGATGTCCGGGCGGGTGGTCGCGTCCGGCGCCGGCGACAGGTCGTCGGTATTGGTCTCGCCCGGCACCTTGAACACGGTGACGGTGATCGACTTCGGCACTTCCGGACGGCTGGTGAACCACTCGCCGTCGGCCCAGGACTGCACCACTTCCTTGGCCTTGGCATTGCCGGCCTTCGCCTTCTCGGCGACGTCGTGGAAGTAGTCGAACATCAGCAGGGTCTTCTTCAGACCTTCGGCGGCAACCGCGGCGACTTCGGCGTCGTCCAGCAGGTCGATCAGCGGCTTCACGTTGTAGCCGCCCACCATGGTGCCCAGCAGTTCGGTGGCCTTGGCCTTGGAAATCAGACCGACCTTGACGTCACCGTGCGCCACGGCGGCCAGGAAGGAGGCCTTCACCTTGGCCGCGTCGTCCACGCCCGGCGGCACGCGATGGGTCAGCAGGTCGAGCAGGAAAGCGTCCTCGCCGGCGGGCGGGTTCTTGATCAGCTCGATCAGTTCAGCGGTCTGCTTTGCATCGAGGGCAAGCGGCGGGATGCCGAGCGCGGCGCGTTCGGCGGCATGGGCACGGTAAGCTTCAAGCACGGTGGGTCCTCCGGTAGACGGGTATACCGCATCATAGAACGACACACCGTGCTGATGGTGCGTCGCACGAAGACGCGGACAGAAAATCCGCGGCCCGAACCGCTGGCGGCAACCGGAAAGCGCTTTTGAAACAGCAGCTTGCCGACATTCGCGCACTCCGATGACGCAGCGCAAAAGCCGTTGCGGATACGGACGGTTCAAGTCTTATATATGATATCTTTTATTGCATCTCAAGCCAAGCCACCTCCCGCACTGCGACATGAGGGCTTGGCTATACTGCGCGCCCCTGCCCTGCGCTTGCCGACCGACGGCGCGACATGACCGCTCCCGCCCCCCTCGACCATGCCGATCTGCGTGCCCTGAACACGCTGCACCTGCCTGCCCGCGCGGCGCGCCTGCAGCCGGTGGAGGACGCGGCCGACCTGCCGGCGCTGACCGCGGCCGTCGCCGACCGCGGCGAGCCGCTGCTGGTGCTCGGCGGCGGCAGCAACATCGTGTTCGCCGGCGATTTCGCCGGCACCGTGCTGCACATGCGCACCCGCGGCATCGAACTGCTGGCGCAGGATGGCGACACGGTGCAGGTCGCGGTCGCGGCAGGTGAGCTCTGGCATGACTGGGTAGCCAGCGCGCTCGAGCGCGGCTGGTACGGGCTGGAAAATCTGGCCCTGATTCCGGGCACCGTCGGCGCAGCCCCGGTCCAGAACATCGGCGCCTATGGCATCGAACTGGTCGACCGGCTGCAGGCAGTCGAGGCCTGGGACCTCGAAGCGCGGCAGTGGCTGCGCCTGAGCGCCGCCGAATGCGAAATGGGCTACCGCGACAGCGTGTTCAAGCGCCGGCTGGCCGGCCGGGCGGTGATCACCCGGGTCATTTTCCGCCTGAGCACGGTGCCCGACCCGCGGGCGCAGTATGCCGACCTGCAGCGCGAACTGGCGGCGCGCGGCATCACCGCCCCCACCCCGCGCGACGTGTTCGACGCGGTCTGTGCCATCCGCCGCGCCAAGCTGCCGGACCCGGCGCAGATCGGCAATGCCGGCAGCTTCTTCCGCAATCCGGTGCTGGATGCAGCCGATGCCGCGCGCCTGCTGGCCGCCCATCCGGACGCGCCGCACTATCCGGCAGCGGGCGGCGCGGTGAAATTCGCCGCCGCATGGTTCATCGACCGCTGCGGCTGGAAAGGCGTGCGCCGCGGCGACGCCGGCGTGCATGAACGACAGGCGCTGGTGCTGGTGAACCACGGCCAGGCCACCGCCGCCGAACTGCTGGCGCTGGCGCGCGACATCCAGGCCGACGTCCGGGCCCGCTACGGCGTGGCGATCGAGCCGGAACCGGTCATCGTCGGCGGCTGATCAGCCGGCGGCCAGACCGTGGCGCCGCCGTGCGCGCAGGCAGGCCTCCGAGCCGGCCTCGAATTCGCGGCAGGGTTCGGGCCGATCCTCGTAGATCCAGCAGCTCACGCACTGACCTATCGTGCCGCGCAGCGCCCGGCAGCGCGGCTGCGCATGGTCGGTGCCGCGCATGCGGGCAATGGCGCCGTTCAGTTCGTCGTACAGCCCTTCGGGCACCCGGCCGCCCTGCGCCTCGCCGTCCGACGGATGGAAATCGACCCGGAAACTGGCGCAGCAGGCGCCACAGGCGGTGCAGTCAAAGCTCATGCAGCGATCTCCAGCAGGCAGCGGTACAGCGCGTGGCCGCTGGCCGCGTACTTGCGCTCGAAGGGCGTGAGCGGCGCCGCGGGCGAGAACGCCTCGACCGCGGCGTCGATGCCGGCGATCAGCTTCGCCGCAAGCGCGAATTCCTCGACGTAGATGCGCCAGTTGCTGCGGCATTCGATGACGCCGCCGAGCGCCAGCACGGTCGGGAACACCGGATGCGCCGGCCAGCGGCGCGCCAGATGACCGATCTTGGGCCAGGGATTCGGGTAGAGCATGTACTGGCGCGCCGGCCGGTAGCCACCGTCCAGCAGCAGGCGCCAGATGTCGGCCATGTCGGCGCGCAGCAGCCGGGCGTTGGCCGGCAGCGCCGGCGCGCGCGACAGCCGGTCGGCCGACTGGTCCACGCCCAGCACCACATGATCAGGAAAGCTTTCCGCCAGCCGCGCCGTGCTTTCGCCGACGCCGCAGCAGCTGTCGATGATGAGCGGCGTGTCCGGCGCACAGCCGGCAGCGAAGCTTTCGAAGGCCTCGCGACTGTAGGGCGCCACCGGCTGCCGGAAGGGCTGGCCGGCACGGCGCGCGATCAGCGCCGGCAGCTGTTCGTGCGGCCCGGTCTGGGCGCTTTCGGGCACCCGGGAACGGCCGGCCGGCGTGGGGTCAGGCGCGTCCACCGCCCAGCAACTCGCGATACACCGCCAGATTGCCCTCGACCATGGCGTCGGTATTGAATTCGCGCTCGACGATTTCACGACCCTGCGCGCCCAGTCGCTGCCGCAGCGCCGGGTCGCCCAGCAGGCGCAGCAGCGCGTCGGCCAGCGCCGCCGGGTCCTGCGGCGGCACCAGCAGACCGGTCACTTCGTGACGCACCGATTCCGGCATGCCGCCGACCGCCGACGACACCACCGGAATGCCGGACGCCATCGCCTGCATCGCCACGTTGGCGAAGCCTTCCATCGTTGCCGGATGCACCAGCACGTCGCAGGCGCGCAGGATGTCGCCGATGTCGTTACGGTAACCGAGGAAGCGCACGCAGCCGTCCAGCCCGGCGGCACTGACCGCGCCGCGCAGCGTGGCCTCTTCCGCCCCCTCGCCGACGAACAGCACCTGCGTATCCGGATGCACCGCCCGGATACGCGGCAAGGCCTGCAGCAGGAAGCGGTGACCCTTGCGCGGAATGAGCTGGGCGATCACCACCAGCACCGGCACGCCGGCCGGCAGATCGAGCTTCGCCCGCGCCTGCGCGACGTCGAGCGCGCTCTGGTAGGCGCGGAAGTCGATCGCGCTATAGACCTGACGGATGCCTTCGGCCGGCACGCCGGCCTCGATCAGCACCCGGGCGATGCCCTTGGACACGGTCACCACCCGGTCGGGCAGCGTGACGTAGCGCAGCCGCGTGAGCCAGCCCGGCTTGACCGGGTCATCGACCCGGCGCGACAGCACCACCTTGCCGATGCCGGTCAGCTTGGCGGCGAGCAGGCCCAGCGTGTCCGCACCGCGCCGGCTGTGGATGTGGATCACGTCCGGCCGCTCGGCGCGCAGAATGGCGGCCAGACGCCAGATGAAGCGGAGGTCGATGTCGCCGGCGAAATCGACCGCGCGCAGGTTCAGGCCGTCGGCTTCGGCCAGACGGTGCAGGTCGCCACCGCGGGCGCACACCAGCACCGCCGGCTCGCCGCGGGCGCGCAGGCCGCGCATCAGGTAGTACACCTGCATGGTGCCGCCGAGGCGGTGCCGCCCCATTTCGATGTGCAAGGTTTTCATGCGTCGGAAGGTAGCAGCGGCCGCGCGACGTCGAGCACGTGTTCGGGCGTGATGTCGCGCAGGCAGTGGAAGGCGCCGCCGCAGGTCGGGTGGCGGCGGCAGGGCGAACAGCGCTTGCCCAGCCAGATCACCCGCGCATTGTCGCGGCCGGTGACGGTGTAGGGACAGGTCGAGCCGAACAGCGCCACGGTGGGCGTGGCCATCGCGATGCCCATATGGGTGAGCCCGGTGTCCACGCCGACCAGCAATGCGGCGTGGCCGATCAGCGCGGCCGCTTCGGGCAGCCGGGTGGCACCGGCCAGATGGACGATGCGCGGGTCGGCAGCGGTGATGCGTGCGGCCGCCTCCGCGTCCGCCGGTCCGCCGAGCAGCACCGGCGTCAGACCGTGGCGGTCCAGCAGCAGACGGCACAGCGCCTGCCAATGGTCCTCGAACCAGTGCTTCTGCGGCCGGGTGGTGAACGGCGCGCAGGCAACGAAACGGCCAGGTGCCAGCCGGTGCTTCGCCATCGCTTCGCGTGCGCGGCCGTCGACCGCGCCGGACACGGTGAGCCGAGGCAGGAAGTCACCGCAGTCCAGGCCGAGATGTTGCGCCATGAACAGGTATTCGGAACTGATGCGCGCCGGGTCGCCGCCACGGGCGATCACTTCGGTCATCAGCAGCCGGCTGCCCTCCTTCGACCCGAGACCGACCCGGCGCGGCGCACCGGTGAGCCAGGCGAGAAAGCCGCTTTTCAGCAGGCCCTGGAGATCGAGCACGGTGTCGAAACGGTGCTCGCGCAGCTGGCGGCGGAAGGCGCGCACCCGCCGCCACAGTTCCAGCCGGCGGCCTTCGCGCCACAGCTGTTTCCACTCGGCCTTGGGCCAGGTGATGACCGCGTCCAGACAGCGGTCATCGGCGATCAGCGGCGCGATGCCCGGCTCCACCAGCCAGGCGACGTAGGCGTCCGGGTGCGTGCGCTTGAGCGCTTCCGCCAGCGGTGACGCGAACACCACGTCGCCGATGGCCGAGGTACGGACGATGAGGACGCGCTTCACGCGCGTGACTCCCGGGCCGGACTCCACAGCAGCGCAAGGAAGACGACATACATCAGGCTGGTGTTGGAGCGCATCAGATAGGACTCGAACAGACAGATCACCATGAACAGCAGGGGCAGCGCCCGGCGCATGCGGCGGCGGCTGTCGTCGTGGCCGCGCCGCAGCAGCGGCACGCCCAGCAGCGCCACCAGCAGCACGCCGCCCAGCAGGCCGGTCGAGGTCAGCACGTACAGATAGTGGTTGTGCGGATTCCAGGCCGGTGCCCAGGCCGGCGTGTAGCGCTCATTGACCGCACGATAGACCTCGGGGTAGTCACCGATACCCACGCCGGCGAGCGGCGCGTCACGGAATATCCGCAGCGCGTTCTGCCAGTAAATGAGACGTTGACTGACCGAGGCCTTCGGCAGCTCCTCGTAGTGCTCCAGTTCGTTGACCACGCGGTCGGCCCGCATCCGGAAGTAGTCGTTGCCGGCATAGCCGCCGATCACGATGCCGCCGACCAGCAGCGCGGACACCGCCGCCGCCAGCACCGGACGGCGGGCGAAACGCTGGAAGGCCAGCAGTGTCAGCAGCGCGAGGAAGCCGACCAGACCGGCGCGCCCGCCGGAAATGACCAGATTGAAGGCGGTGGTGGCCAGCAGGCCGGCGTACACCAGGCGCATCTTCGTGCCGGAGGTGTCGAACAGCAGCCGGTGGCCGGCCAGATAGCCGGCCAGCGCCAGCGCCGGCGCGTACAGGATGCGGTCGACGAAGGGCGCGGTGTCGTCCGCGCCCTTGTCCACCCGGATGCCGTCCGGCAGCCCCGGCCAGACATGCATCTGCGCCCAGTTGTACAGCGCCAGCGCCTCGCAGAAGGCCACTGACGCGAGAAAAGCGGAAATGTAGCGACCGACGTGTTCGCGCCTTGCCACGCTGAAATACAGCGGCGCCAGCAGGAAGAAATTCTGCCGGCCCAGCATGCGACGGCCCCACTCGAGATCGTCCGACCAGAACAGCGAAGCGACGAACACGCCGTAATAGGCCAGACAGATCCACACCAGCGGCTCATCGGCCAGCGCGCGGAACTTCGCGACAAAACGCCCTTCTGCCAGCCACAGCAGCAGCATGACGGCCGTCAGCCAGTACGCCGGCGCCACGGTGAGTGGAATGCTCGCGCACACGCCGGCCAGCAGCCATGAATTGATGGCCGGAATGCGTGCGCGGAAGGTGGCCAGGCTCATTCGATCTCCACACCGCACTGTTCGAAGGTGGCGCGCATGTCGCGCGCCTCGTCGGCCGACTTGAAATGCACTGCAGGCCAGCCGAAGGCGCGCACCCGCACCGCTGGTGCATAGATCTGGCGGGCGATCAGCAGCGCGGTCGAACGCACGCCGACCACGGCCGCGTAAGGCGTACGGGCCATATGGACCTCGAGCGCGCAGTCCGGCTCGATCAGCCGGTAGTCCGCGTGCTTGAGCTCGTGCGCCGCATCCTTGGGATGCGCCTTGTAATCGATGTCGCTGATGCCCTGCGCCGCCAGCCAGTCGCGGATGCGCACGGTGGTGGTCGCCAGGTCGGCGGCGCTCATCAGCCCGAAGCCGGTCAGCGGCTGGCCCACGACCAGCGCACGCCGGGGTGCATCCGCGGCGGCCGGCGGCGGTGCATCGACCAGCGGCGGCAGCACCACCACCTTGTCCGCGGGGTATTCGTGCGGCAGCCCGGGCAGCACATAGATGCGGTCGCAGAACGGGGCGTCCGAACCGATGCGGTCACCGGAAAAGCAGGTGTAGCGGAGCTCCGGCGCCACCAGCGCGCGCAGTCGCCGCGCCTGCTGGGCCAGACGCCTGAACGCGCTGAGCGGGTAGCGACGGATGGAAATCAGTCCGTCCGGCAGGATGCGCGCGTGCATTTCGCGGGCACCGGCAGCTCGCGGCAGCGCGTGCAGGAAGTAATTGATGGCCTCGGTGTCGAATACCGCGCTGTGAAGGATCAGCCGCTCGCAGCGCCCGACCAGATCCGCCACCAGGCGGATGTTGGCGCGCTGCCGGCGCAGCCGGCCGAAGCGCCCGGGCAGCGGCTCCCAGCGCGGCCAGGGCATGTAGCTGCAGGCGTCCCACTCGGCCGGATCGACCGCCGACTTCATGCCCGGCTTGTACCACACCAGCACCTGCCGGGCGCCCGCCTCCAGCGTCTGAGCAATGCGCCGCGCGGCCAGGTACTGCAGCGGGGAAGCGACGAAATAGACGGAAACGGTGCGGCTTTCGGACATGCCGGCGGGCAGTGCGGGAATTTTGCGAAGGCGTGATGGTACTTGTTTGGGCCCGCGGCCGCCTCCCCCCGTTCGGGCGAGAGGCGGCCGGCACGCCGCGCGCCCGCCGGCCCGGGCGTCCGCACGCACCGGCCGGCGCCGGGGCGGGCAGGCATCTTCCATGCGCAGGGAAGGCAAACGTCCTGCACCCGGTCCGGCCCGAGCCCGCAGGGAAATCATGCGGATAGCATCGACCTCCCTCACGCTTCAAGACGAAAAGGAGACACGATGAACCTCTTCCGCGCCTGGCGCAGCCTGGTCTGCGGACTCGCCCTCGCCACCTCGAGTGCGGTGTTCGCGCAGACCGACCACGAAAGCTTCGAGCGCGACATCCGGACTGCGCTGACTCCGCTGACCGGCCAGTCGATCACAACCTATACCGTCGTTCATCTGGACGCCGAGCACGCCCCCTGGACCGACACCGGCCTCACGCTGGCGGTCGGCGACCGGGTGACCGTGCTGCTTCAGGGCCGCGCCTGGCTGTCGCGGCACTACGACATTTCGCTGGAAGCGCCGCTGCAGGTGTGGCGGCGCATCGGCGAACAGGGCCGCATCACGCGCAGCATCGACGCCCATGACACCTTCACCGCCGACCGCGCCGGCCCGCTGCAGATCAAGAATCTGCCGCTGCGCTGGCTGGACGCGCACGGGGCCGCGCTCGAATCCGGCGTCCGCGGCAATCCGGACGGCGGCGGTGGCGTGAGCATCGCGGTGATCCGCTGGTCGCCGCAGGCGAACATCGGCGCCGCCCTGGCCACGCTGGCACGCCAGCCCAACGCCCCGGCCTGGGCCGCGCCGGCACTGGCCCGGCTACAGACCCCACCGAGCGCACCGGACGGCTGGAGCTATCTGTGGGAACTGGGACCGGCCGACATCTTCAGAGAAACCCGCGCCACCGGTGACGACGGCGGCCCGGCCCGCCGCATGCATGCGCACACGCGCAATGATGTCGCCATCCTGCAGACCGCGGCCGACGCGCCACTGTCTCCGGACACCGAGCTGCGCTGGGCGTGGAAGGTCGACCGCCTGCCCGGACGCAGCGCCGAAAACACGGTGATCACGCACGACTACCTGAGCATTGCGGTCGAGTTCGATAACGGACAGGACCTGACCTATCTGTGGAGCAGCGCGCTGCCGGTCGGCGAAACCTTCCGCTGCCCGCTGCCCGGCTGGAAGGACAGGGAAACCCATGTGGTGGTGCGCTCCGGTACCGCCGACCTCGGCAAGTGGCTGAACGAAGCGCGCAATGTCTGGCGCGACTATGCGCAGGCCATCGGCGGCGAACCGCCGAAGCGCATCGTCCGCGTATGGCTGATCGCCAACAGCGTGTTCGGGCGCGGCGAAGGCCGGGCCGAGCTGGGCGACATCCGCCTCGGCGCGAACGGGCAGGACCGCTTCGTCTGGTAAGCGGTGGCGTCCCGGGCGCCGCCGTAAGGATTCCGGCCCCGGTTCGCCCGCCTCAGTTCTCCGGCCCGAGATCCAGCCGGGCGCGCACTTCGCACTCGTGTTCGACATAGACCCATTCCGGGCTGGCACGCAGCCGCGCCAGCAGATCATCGAACAGCGGCGCGTGTTCGGGCGCGAATTCGAACCAGGTCAGGAAATCGAACGGTTCGTCCGGTGACAGGTCACGGCAGTGGTGCAGACGTCTCGCCACCGCCGGCAGCGCGCGCAGCCCGTGGGCAATGTGATGCGACTGCTCTTCCATGACCGCGCGCCGCTCGTCCTGCGCCAGCGCCCACCAGGCGGCGGACTTGCGGATCGGGATCAGCACCGCGCACACCGCCTGCGCCCGTCCGAGCGTGGGCGTGGCAGCAGCCAGCGCCTGCCTTTCGTCCCGGTTCACATAGCGCTCGTTGCTGGTGATGCCGCGCAGCGACCACAGGCCTGTCGTCGCGGCGTCGCCGGCGATGCGGTCGAGGCGAGGCGCCTCGGGCAGTGGTTCGCCGATGACGCCGCGTACTTCGGTCATGCGCCACGGGCCGTCGGCACCGGCGACGAAAGTCCATAAGCGTTCTGTCATGGCTGACTCCGGTTCGGATGGGCGATCAGTTTGAGGGCGGCGGGCGGAAACGACCGACGCCCGGTCGAGCATGCATCGGCCATGCCGGCCTGGCATTGCACTTGCAGCCGGAAACGGGTCGCCGCACGGCCGATGCGGAAGAACTGGACCGCGAGAACGCACCATATCGGTGCGGAAACCGCGTGCGGATGGGACCTGCCTGCTCTCGAGCCCACGCCGCATGCGCGCCTCTCTTCCACAACGAGCGCGTGACGACACGACCGGATTCCGGACGCCGCACTCCGGATACCGGACTCCCCGACGCCACCTCGCGCACCCGGCTGCTGCCTGCCCTGCGCCCCCGTTCAGGACCGCCACCATGACCTTCCGCCGCTTCACGCGTCTGCGATGGACGCCGCCCTCCAGCCACGCGCTGCTCGCCAGCGCAGTCCTGCTCTGTGCCGGAGCAGCCGACGCCCAGATGACCTTGCAGGGGCCGGGCGACAGCTCGCTGACGCTCGGCCTCTGGCTGCGCGCTTCCTATGTCAGTGCCGAAGAGGCGCGCCCGGCCGGCGGCAGCGCGCACGACGGCGGCTTCACGCTGGATTCGGTCCGTCTGCTGTCGTCGGCCCGATTCACCCGGCGCATCGGCGCCACGCTCACCTTCGAACGTCCGCCGTCCGAGGACCTGCAGCTGCTGGACGCCATCCTGCAGTTCGAACTGGCGGACGGCCTCAACCTGTGGGCCGGCCGGCTGGTGCCGCCGTCCGACCGCTCGAACATGGCGGGCAACCAGTTCGCCAATGTGTGGGGCTACCCCCTCGTATCGCTGTACCCGAACGCCTTCACCGGCCGCGACGACGGCGTGCTGCTGTGGGGCAATCTGTACGACGACCGGCTGCTGTACGGCGTCGGCGTGTTCGAGGGCAGGAACCGCGGCAGCGGTCTGTCGAACGCCGCCAATGAACCGCTGTTCGCCGCCCGCGTCGCCTGGAGCTTCCTCGACACCGAGCCCGGCTACTACGGCACCAGCACCTATTACGGCGACAAGGAGGTGTTCACGCTGGGCGCCGCGCTGATGAGCCAGAAGGACGGCGTGGGTGTGGCCGGCGCCCGCGGCGACTATCGCGCGTGGAACATCGACGCGCTGTACGAAAGCCGGGGGTACAGCGGCGGCGTGCTGACGGTCGAAGCCGCCTGGTACGACTACGACACCGACGGCGTGACCGACGCCGCGCCCGCCGATCCGCTGTGTTCGCGGGTCACCAACTGCGGCGGCGCGGTGCAGGCGGACGCCGCCCTGCTGACGGTGGGCTACCTCATTCCGGGCGCGGTCGGTCCCGGCCGCTTCCAGCCCTATGTGCGGGTACAGCGGCTGGATCCGGACAGCGGCGCACGCACCGAGCAGTGGGATATCGGCACGAACTACGTGCTGTCCGGCCACAAGGCGCGCCTCACCGCGGTGTATTCGAGCGCGAAGAGCGAAGGCGCGGCCTCGCTCGACCGCTTCGTGCTCGGGCTGCAGCTGCTGTACTAGCGGCTCAGTCACTCGACGCCCGCATGGCCAGCGCCGCGGCGGCGGCGCGGGTTTCCACGCCCAGCTTCTCGTAGATGTGCTCGAGGTGCTTGTTAACAGTGCGCGGGCTCATGCCGAGGATGTCGCCGATGTCGCGGTTGGTCTTGCCCTTGGCCAGCCAGGACAGCACCTCGGCCTCGCGCGGCGTGAGCTGGGCACCGGCGATGCGGGTGCTCGATTCGCCGCGCTTCCTGACGTCGAGCAGCAGCATGTGTTCGCCCAGACCGACCGCACCCAGGCTGCGCGCGTACAGGGACTGGTCGCCCTGCTCGCGCAGCAGCCGCGCGTCGGCCGCCGGGTCGGCCGCCAGCGTGGCCGGATCGCCGAGCCAGTCAGCGGTGGTGGCCGCCGGATCGATGCCGAACTGGCCCAGGCACTCCGCCGCGCGCGGCGAACGCCAGGCGATGCGGCCCAGCGCGTCGACCACCAGCACGCCCAGACCGGCCACGTCCACCGCCTGGCGGGCGATGCGTACCGCGCGCGCGTTGCGCACATGGGCCTGCAGACGCACCAGCACCTCTTCCACCCGCAGCGGCTTGACCACGTAGTCGGTGCCGCCGGCGGTAAAGCCTTCGACCACCTCGGCAGTGCCGGACAGGCCGGTCATGAAGATGACCGGTACGTGGGTGAGGCCGGGTTCGTCGCGGATGCGGCGGCAGGTGTCGAAGCCGGACAGGCCGGGCATGACCGCATCGAGCAGGATGGCGTCCGGTACCACCCATTCGAGGCGTGACAGCGCGGAGGCGCCGTCGTGCGCGATCAGCACGGTATAGCCGCCGTCGGACAGCGCGTCGCACAGGAAGCCGAGGGAATCAGGCGCGTCGTCGACGACGAGCACCACCGGTTTCTGGAATTCAGAGTGCATGAGCATCCCGTTGCAGCAATTGGGTGAAGCGGATCAGGTCGAAGCCATCGACCAGCGCGCGCAGGCGCCGGCAGTCCTCGCGCGCCGCCTCCGAACGGTCGGCGATGGCGTCGAGCAGCGTGGTGATGCCGTTCACGTGGCCCAGCCGGGACAGCCGCAGCAGCGCAGCGCGCTCCTCGTCGTCGAGCGCAAGCAGTGGCGCGTCGGCCGCCGGCGCCGCCTTCGGCAGCCCGGCGCCGACCGGTTCGTCAACATGCAGCGTGAGGTCCAGCGCCTCGCGCAGCTGTTCCAGCAGTTCGGATTCGATCACCGGCTTGGGCACGAAGCCGGCGCAGCCGGCAGTGCGCAGCAGCTCGCTGCGGTTCTCGAACACATTGGCCGACACCATGAGCACCGGAATCGGCGCGCCGTCGAACTCGCGTAGCCGGCGCGCGGTTTCCCAGCCGTCCATGCCCTCCATATTGATGTCGAGCAGCACCACGTCCGGGCGCGCCCGGGCGACGCAGGCCAGCGCCTCTTCGCCGCTGCCCGCCTCGTCCAGATCGAAGCCCAGCGGCGCCAGCATGGCGGTCAGCATGTGGCGCTGGGTGGCGTCGTCATCGACCAGCAGCACCCGGCGGCGCGGGCCTTCGTAGCCGATCACGGTGCGTGCCGGCCGCGGCTGCGACGGCACCGACAGGTATTCAGGCAGGTAGAGGCGCAGCCGGAAGGTGGAGCCGCGGCCCGGCTCGCTGTCCAGCGTCAGTTCGCCGCCCATCAGCGAAGTGAGCATGCGGGTGATGCTCAGCCCCAGGCCGGTGCCGTGCTCGGCGATCATGCGACCGGTGGTGCTGCGCTCGAAGGGCATGAAGATGCGGGCGTGGTCTTCCGGCGCGATGCCCGGCCCGGTGTCGGCGATCTCGAAACGGGCCACTTCCATCCGGTAATCGACCCGCAGCACCACCTCGCCGCGCTCGGTGAACTTGACCGCATTGGCCAGCAGATTGATCAGCACCTGGCGCAGGCGCTTGGCGTCCACCCGCACATAGTCGGGCAGGCGGCCGCTGGTATCGACCCGGAAGCGCAGGCCCTTGCGCGCCGCCTGCGGCTCGAACATCTTGGCCAGGTCGTCCAGCAGTTCGCGCATGTGCATCGGCGCCGGGTCCAGCCTGAGCTTGCCGGCCTCGATGCGCGCCAGATCGAGCAGTCCGTCGATCAGGCCCAGCAGATGCTCGCCGCTGCGCAGTATGGTGCCGAGCGCGCGCTTCTGCGTGTCGTCAGGGCCGGACCGGGCGCCCTGCTTTCCGCTCTCGCGCAGCAGGATCTGCGCGTAGCCGAGAATGCTGTTCAGCGGCGTGCGCAGTTCGTGGCTGATGCCGGTCACATAGCGGGTCTTGGCCAGATTGGCCGATTCGGCGGCGTCCTTGGCCTTCTGCAGCGCCAGATCGGTACGGCGGTGCGCCTCGATCTCGCGCATCAGCAGCTGGTTCTGCCGGTTCGATTCGTCCTGCGCCAGCCGCCGGCTTTCCGAACCCAGCACGATCCACCAGGCACACACCGCGCACAGCAGCACCAGCAGCGCGAAGGTCTTGGACAGCGTGAGCTGCAGGCTGGCGCGCGCCGCCGGGTACAGACCGCTGACGATGGCCTCCTGGTAGAACACCACGCCGAAGATGACCGCCAGCAGCACGGTGAGCGACAGGAACACCACCAGGAAGTGGCCGATGCGGAAGTTCACCCGCTGCGCCAGCCGCACCGGCAGGATGGCGTTGAGCAGCGCATGCAGCTGGTCGGCCGCGCTCGATTCGGTCTTGCAGCGGTCGTGACAGCGCGATTCCAGGGTGCAGCACAGCGAACAGATGGGCTGACCGTAGGCGGGGCAGTGCGCCATGTCTTCCGATTCGAAGCGGTTCTCGCACACGTGGCAGGTGACGGTTTCGCCCGGCCGCCACGGTGTGGCGCTGCGCCGCGCGAGGTAGTAGCGGCCGCGGGTGGCGAGCGCGATCAGCGGCGCGCAGATGAAGGCGGTCGCCAGCGATATGAAGGGCGAGAAGGCCTGCGCCAGATCGCCCATCCAGCCGGTATAGGCCAGCACCGACAGCACGGTGGCGATGGCCATCGAACCGAGGCCGACCGGATTCAGTTCGTACAGGTGTGCGCGCTTGAACTCGATGTGCGACGGCGACAGCCCGAGCGGCTTGTTCACCACCAGATCGGCCACCAGCGCGCCGACCCAGGCGATGGCGAGATTGGCGTACAGGCCAAGCACATGCTCCAGCGCCTCGAACACGCCGAGCAGCATGAGCAGCAGCGCGATCACCACATTGAACACCAGCCACACCACGCGGCCCGGGTGGCTGTGCGTGAGCCGGGCGAAGAAGTTGGACCAGGCGAGCGAGCCGGCGTAGGCGTTGGTGACGTTGATCTTGAGCTGCGACACGATGACGAACAGCGCGGTCACCGCCAGCACCACCGCCGGTGAGTCGAACACGTAGCCGAAGCCGGCGAGATACATCTGGGTCGGTTCGACCGCGCGGTCCACCGGCACCATGGCCTGCAGCGCGACAAAGGCGAGGAAGGCGCCGCCCAGCATCTTCACCATGCCCGGCACCACCCAGCCGGGACCGGCGATCAGCACCGACGCCCACCAGCGCACCCGGTTCTCGCGCGTCTTCTCCGGCAGGAAGCGCAGGTAATCCACCTGTTCGCCGATCTGCACCACCAGCGAAATCGCCACCGTCGAGGCGGCGCCGAACATGACCCAGTCGAACTCGCTGCTGCCCGAACTGCGGCCGGTCAGGCCGGTGAATTCCGTGTAGAGGTGCGGCGCCTGCCACCACACCGCGACATAGGGCAGCACCAGCAGCACGATCCACAGCGGCTGGGTCCACAGCTGTATGCGGCTGATCAGCGTGACGCCGTGAATCACCAGCGGAATCACGATGACCGAGCACAGCAGATAGCTCCACGCCAGCGGCAGCCCGAAGTACAGCTCGAAGGCCAGCGCCATGATGGCCGCCTCGATGGCGAAGAAGATGAAGGTGAAGCTCGCGTAGACCAGCGAGGTGATGGTGGAGCCGAGATAGCCGAAGCCGGCGCCGCGGGTCAGCAGATCCATGTCCACGCCGTAGCGGGCGGCGCAGTAGCTGATCGGCAGGCCGGTCAGGAAAGTGATCAGCCCGACCAGCAGGATGGCGTACAGCGCGTTGGTGAAGCCGTAGTTCAGCGCGATGGCGCCGCCGATCGCCTCCAGCGCGAGGAAGGACACCGCGCCGAAGGCGGTGTTGGCGACCCGCCATTCGGACCACTTGCGGAAGCTGCGCGGCGTGTAGCGCAGCGCGTAGTCCTCGAGCGTCTCGTTGGCGACCCAGGTGTTGTAGTCGCGGCGGATCTTGAATATCTGATGGGTGGCTTCGGACATCGGGGGCGGTGGGCCTGAGCGGTCTGCTGCCCTCATGCAAGAAATGCTCCGGCAGCGGAATGGCGCGCCGCCGGAGCCCAAGTGCAGCTTCCCTCCACGCCGCGCACTCCGACGGTGCCGCGAGCGACATCGTGGTGCAGTGCGAAAGCGCAGGATTCCACCTTAGCACCTCACCCCGCCCGGACCGCGTCTGTCACCCGGTCCGCACATACGTCGATTGACGTATTCGCGTACGCAGCCCCGGAAACTACTTTTCGCACCGCAGCGAACGATTGCGGTGCACTGCACAACGTCTCATCGGACCGCAGTCGCCTCGCCTGAAGCTCCCCAACCCCTTCCGCTCAGGAGAAACGACATGGCTGACAACAAAGACACGATTCCGGCTCCGCTCACCAGCGAACAGCGCCGCAAGGTTCTGCTCGGCATGGCCGCCGCCCCGGCCCTGATGGTGCCGGGCGTCAGCTTCGGCAACGCGCAGTTCCCGACGGCCAAGGTCAACACGACCAAGCTCGCCGTGACCGATACCGAAGTCATCGTGGGTCAGCTGCACTCCGCCACCGGCACGATGGCGATCTCGGAAACCGGCTCGATCCAGGCCGAACAGCTGGCGATCGACCAGATCAACGCGATGGGCGGCATCCTCGGTCGCAAGATCAAGGTGATCAAGGAAGACGGCGCCTCCGACTGGCCGACCTTCGCCGAAAAGTCGAAGAAGCTGCTGGTGAACGACAAGGTGGCCTGCGTGTTCGGCTGCTGGACCTCGGCCTCACGCAAGGCGGTGCTGCCGGTGTTCGAGAAGGAGAACGGCCTGCTCTACTACCCGACCTTCTACGAAGGCCTGGAGCAGTCGAAGAACGTGATCTACACCGGCCAGGAAGCCACCCAGCAGATCATCTGGGGCCTGGACTGGGCGTCGAAGGAGAAGAAGGCCAAGACCTACTTCCTGATCGGCTCCGACTACATCTGGCCGCGCACCTCGATGAAGATCGCGCGCAAGCACATCGAGTCGGTCGGCAAGCTGGGCAGCGTGGTGGGCGAGGAGTACTACCCGCTCGGCCACACCAACTTCAACTCGCTGATCAACAAGATCAAGGTCGCGAAGCCGGACTGCATCTTCGCAGCCGTGGTGGGCGGCTCCAACGTGGCCTTCTACAAGCAGCTGAAGGCGGCCGGCATCACCGGCGCCAAGCAGTTCCTGCTCACGCTGTCGGTGACCGAGGACGAAATGCTGGGCGTGGGCGGCGAAAACTTCGCCGGCTTCTACTCCTCGATGAAGTACTTCCAGTCGCTCGACAACGCCAACAACAAGGCCTTCGTCGAAGCCTTCAAGAAGGCCTACGGCCCGAAGTCGGTGATCGGCGACGTGACCCAGGCCGGCTATCTCGGCCCCTGGCTGTGGAAGGCCGCAGTCGAGAAGGCGGGCAGCTTCGATGTGGACAAGGTGGTCGCCGCCTCGCCCGGCATCGAACTGAAGACCGCGCCCGAAGGCTACGTGAAGCTGCACGAGAACCACCACCTGTGGAGCAAGGCGCGCATCGCCCAGGGCCAGCCTGACGGCACCTTCAAGGTGGTCGCCGAATCGGCCGAGCTGATCGAGCCCAACCCCTTCCCCAAGGGCTACCAGTAAGCACCCCGAGGCCGGCCCCGGCGCAGACCGGGGCGGTCTCCCTCCCATCCCTGCACCGGCCGGGCGCACGCCCGGCCAACCGTCCGGAGGTCCGCCATGTCATTCGACGAAATCTACAACATCGCCCTCATGCAGGGCTTCGCCGGCCTGAGCCTGTTCTCGGTGCTGCTGCTGATGGGCCTGGGTCTGGCCATCATCTTCGGCCAGATGGGCGTGATCAACATGGCGCATGGCGAGTTCATGACCATCGGCGCCTACACCATCTTCATGTTCTCCAGCCTGACCGAAACCTATGCACCCGGGTTGATGCAGGCCTATTTCCCGGTGGCCATCCTCGCCGCCTTCGTGATCGCCTTCGGCTTCGGCTGGCTCACCGAGTGGGCGCTGATACGCCATCTGTACAAACGGCCTCTGGACACGCTGCTCGCGACCTGGGGCCTGTCGCTCGGCATGCAGCAGGTGTTCCGCTCCACCTTCGGCCCGAAAGAAGTGAGCCCCACCCTGCCCGACTGGCTCATGGGTTCGTGGTCGCCGTCCGAAGGTCTGGACATCCCGATCAACGGCCTGTTCGTGCTCGCGCTCACCCTGCTGGTGACCGGCGGCGTGCTGCTCGCGCTGTACAAGTCGCGCTGGGGCCTGCGGGTGCGCGCCACCGTCGCCAACCGTGCGATGGCCAACGCCACCGGCATCAATACCAAGCGCACTGACCGCCTGACCTACGCCATCGGCTGCGGCATCGCCGGCGTGGCCGGGGCTGCCTTCACCACCATCGGTTCGACCGGTCCGACCTCGGGTTCGCTCTACATCGTCGATGCCTTCCTGGTGGTCACCTTCGGCGGCGCCGGCTCGCTGCTCGGCACCGTGGCCTCCGCCTTCGGCATCGCGCAGACCCAGTCCATCTCCGAGTTCTTCATGACCGGCTCGATGGCCAAGGTACTCACGCTGCTGCTCATCGTGACCATCCTGATGATCCGTCCGCAGGGCCTCTTCGCTTCGAAGATCCGCCGCTGAACGCGATCCGCACCGATTTCGAACCATCCAGGAGATTCACATGGACGCATTCAAGAGCTGGATCGCACGCAGCGGAACAGGAAGCATCCTGCTGCTCGCGCTGCTCATCGTGGTGGTGTTCCCGCTCACGATGGACATCTTCCGTCTCAACCTCGTCGGCAAATACCTCACCTACGCCTTCGTCGCGGTCGGCCTCGTCATGCTGTGGGGCTACGGCGGCATCCTGAGCCTGGGCCAGGGCGTGTTCTTCGGCCTCGGCGGCTACATGATGGCCATGTTCCTGAAGCTGGAAGCCTCCGACCCGGAAGCGACCAAGATCCAGAGCACGCCGGGCATTCCGGACTTCATGGACTGGAACCAGCTGACCGAGCTGCCGCTGTGGTGGGAGCCGTTCCGCCACCTGCCGCTGGCGCTGATCGCGGTGGTGGCGGTGCCGATGGTGCTGGCCTTCATCATCAGCTTCGCGATGTTCAAGCGCCGGGTGGGCGGCGTGTATTTCGCCATCATCACGCAGGCGGTGGCGCTCATCCTGACCGTGCTCATCATCGGTCAGCAGGGCTACACCGGCGGCGTCAATGGCATCACCGACCTGCGTACCCTGCTCGGCTGGGACATCCGCAGCGACTCGGCCAAGTACGTCCTGTACTTCGTCAATGCCGGGCTGCTGATCGGCGTGATCGCGCTGTGCCGCTGGATACAGATGTCCAAGCTCGGCACGCTGCTGCTGGCCATGCGCGACAAGGAAGACCGGGTGCGTTTCTCCGGCTACGACGTGGCGATGTTCAAGGTGTTCGCCTTCGTGCTGGCGGCCGGCATCTCGGCCATCGGCGGCGCGATGTTCACGCTGCAGGTCGGCTTCATGTCGCCGTCCTTCGTCGGCATCGTGCCGTCGATCGAAATGGTCATCTTCGCTGCGGTCGGTGGCCGCATGTCGCTGGTGGGCGCGGTGTATGGCGCGCTGCTGGTGAATTTCGGCAAGACCTACTTCTCCGAATCCGCGCCCGACCTCTGGCTGTTCCTGATGGCCGCGCTGTTCATCGGCGTGGTGCTCGCCTTCCCCAACGGTCTGGCCGGTCTGTACGAAAGCCACGTGAAGCCCTGGTTCGCGCGCCGCAAGGCGCCGAAGGCCGCGCCGGCCGCAGTCGAGCCGCCGGCCGCACCGCCGCCCTCCCCCAGCCAGAAGTCCGCACCGCCCGCCGCCCTGCCCGGCGGCGTACAGGGCCAGTCGGCCTGACCCGCGCCCGACCTGACAGGAGACCGACATGAGCAATACCGACTTCGTACTCGCGATCGAGGACCTCACCGTGTCCTTCGACGGCTTCAAGGCGATCGACGCACTGACCCTCTACGTCGATCGCGGCGAACTGCGCGTGATCATCGGCCCGAACGGCGCCGGCAAGACCACGCTGCTCGACCTGATCTGCGGCAAGACCAAGGCCAGCGCCGGCAGCATCAAGTTCAAGAACCAGGAAATGACCAGACTGGCCGAGCACAAGATCGTGCGCGCCGGCGTCGGCCGCAAGTTCCAGACGCCGTCGATCTACGAAAACCTCTCGGTGTTCAAGAACCTGGAAGTGTCCTTCCCGCGGGGCCGCAGCGTGCTCGGCGCGCTCGGCTTCCGGTGCACCGACGAGGTGAAGGAAAGGGTGCAGTCGGTGGCGACCGAGATCGGTCTGGCCGACGCGCTCGACACCGAAGCCGGCCTGCTCAGCCACGGCCAGAAGCAATGGCTGGAGATCGGGATGCTGCTGATGCAGGAGCCCGAGCTGCTGATGCTGGACGAACCGATCGCCGGCATGAGCGTGCGTGAGCGCGAACTGACCGCCGACCTGCTGCAGCGCATCTGCAAGGGGCGCTCGGTGATCGTGATCGAGCACGACATGGATTTCGTCAAGCGCATCGCCCACAAGGTCACCGTCATGCACCAGGGAAAGATCCTCGCCGAAGGATCGATGGAGAAGGTGCAGGCCGATCCCAAGGTCATCGACGTCTATCTGGGCCACTGAGCCCATCCACGGAAAGGATTCCATCATGCTCAACGTGAAGGACGTCTTCGTCGCCTACGGCCAGAGCCAGGCGCTGCACGGCATTTCGTTCGAGGCGAACCGGAACGAGACGGTCGCCATCATGGGCCGCAACGGCATGGGCAAAACCACGCTGTTCAAGTCGCTGATCGGCGTGCTGCCGCTGAAGAGCGGCAGCATCGAGGTCGCCGGCAACGCGGTGCACAAGGACGAAAGCTACAAGCGCGTCGCCAAGGGCATCGCCTACGTGCCGCAGGGCCGGATGATTTTCCCGACGCTGACGGTCGAGGAAAACATCCAGACCGGTCTGGAAAACGCCAAGGTGAAGAAGGTGCCGGAAGAGATCTACGCGCTCTTCCCGGTGCTGTGGGACATGCGCCGCCGCAAGGGCGGCAACCTGTCCGGCGGCCAGCAGCAGCAGCTCGCCATCGCCCGCGCGCTGGTGACCGATCCCAAGGTGCTGCTGCTCGACGAGCCGACCGAAGGCATACAGCCCTCGATCATCAAGGACATCGCGAAGGCGCTGAACGAAATCCGCAAGCTGCGCGAAATCACCATCGTCGTGTCCGAACAGGTGCTCAGTTTCGCGATGGACGTGGCCGACCGGCTGTTCGTCATCGAGGGCGGCCGCCTGGTCCATGAAAGCACCCGCGCGGAAACCGATACCGCGCGCATCAAGCAGTTCCTGTCCGTCTGACCCCGCCGCAAAGCACCCACCGCCCAACGCCCCTTCCATCCAAGGAGATCAACATGGCAGAGACCCTGATCAAGGTAGACCTGAAGCAGTCGCCCTATGAGAACGACATGGTGCACAACCGCTGGCACCCGGACATCCCCATCGTCGCGTGGGTGAAGCCGGGCGACGACTTCAAGATCGAAACCTACGACTGGACCGGCGGCTACATCCAGAACAACGACAGCGCGGACGACGTGCGCGATGTCGACCTGACCACGGTGCACTTCCTGTCCGGCCCGATCGGTGTCGAAGGCTGCGAGCCGGGCGACCTGCTGGTGGTCGACATCCTCGACATCGGCGCCAAGGAAGACAGCCTGTGGGGCTTCAATGGCTTCTTCTCGAAGAAGAACGGCGGCGGCTTCCTGACCGACCACTTCCCGCTGGCCCAGAAGTCGATCTGGGACATCAAGGGCATGTTCACCGAATCGCGCCACGTGCCGGGCGTCAAGTACGCCGGCCTGATCCACCCGGGTCTGATCGGCTGCCTGCCCGATCCCAAGCTGCTCGAGGAGTGGAACAAGCGCGAGATCGACTTCATCAACACCGACCCGGATCGCGTACCGGCGCTGGGCTGCCCGCCGTGCGCGCCGACCGCGCACATGGGCCGGCTGAAGGGCGAGGCGCGCGACAAGGCCGCGGCCGAAGCGGCCCGCACGGTGCCGCCGCGCGAGCACGGCGGCAACTGCGACATCAAGGACCTGTCGCGCGGCTCGCGCATCTACTTCCCGGTCTATGTGAAGGGCGGCGGCCTGTCGATGGGCGACCTGCACTTCTCGCAGGGCGACGGCGAAATCACCTTCTGCGGCGCCATCGAAATGGCCGGCTGGCTGCACCTGCGGGTGAACATCATCAAGGACGGCATGAAGAAGTACGCGGTGAAGAACCCGATCTTCAAGCCCAGCCCGATCACGCCCAAGTACGACGACTACCTGATCTTCGAAGGCATTTCGGTCGATGAACAGGGCAAGCAGCACTACCTCGACGTGCATGTGGCCTACCGCCAGGCCTGCCTGAACGCGATCGAGTACCTGAAGAAGTTCGGCTACTCCGGCGCCCAGGCCTACTCGATTCTGGGTACCGCGCCGGTGCAGGGTCACATCAGCGGCGTGGTGGACATCCCGAACGCCTGCGCGACGCTGTGGCTGCCGACCGACATCTTCGACTTCGACATCATGCCGACCGAGGCCGGTCCGCAGAAATTCCTCGACGGCAGCGTGCAGATGCCGATCTCGGAAGACGTCTGAGGGCGCCGCCATGCCGACCTACGACTTTCACTGCGAGGCGCATGGCGGCTTTTCCGCCATGCGCAGCATCGCGCAGCGGGACGCGCCCTGCCTGTGCCCGGCCTGCGGCCAGCCGGCTGCGCGCCAGCTGATCTCGGCACCGGCTTTCGCCGACATGCCGGGCCAGCTGCGCAGCGCGCACGCCACCAACGAACGCGCCCGCCACGAGCCCAAGCTGGCCAGCCGCTCGCACGGCCCCGGCTGCTCGTGCTGCAGCGGCAAGCCGAGCAAGACCACGGCCGTCGCGCGCGACGGCTCCAAGGCCTTCCCCACAAAACGCCCCTGGATGATCAGCCACTGATCGCCCGCGCACGCCTTTCCACCGTTTCAACGCACCTTCACAACCGGGAGTCCAGCACCATGAAAAAATCATCCAACACCCCGCGCCTGGCCGCACTGGCCGCTGCCCTCGCCACCTGCGGTGCCGCGCAGGCCGGCGTCACCGTGGCCGGTCCCGGCGAAAGCTATCTGACGCTGAGCCTGTGGGCGCGCTCGTCCTTCTCCAGCGTCGAGAACGCGGCGCCGGACGGCTCGCGCTCCAGCGATTTCTCGATCGACTCGGTCCGCATCATCACCAGCGGCAAGATCACCAAGAACATCGGCGGCATGATCAACTTCGAGCGCCAGTCGGACGAATCGATGCGCATCCTCGATGCGGTCGCCCAGTTCGAACTGACCGAAGGCGTGAACTTCTGGTTCGGCCGCATGCTGCCGCCGACCGACCGCGCCAACATGGCCGGCCCCTACTTCGCCAACGTGTGGGAATACCCGATGGTGTCCCAGTACCCGAACGCCTTCACCGGCCGTGACGACGGCGCGCTGCTGTGGGGCAATGTGCTGGGTGGCAAGCTGCTGTACTCCTTCGGTGCCTTCCAGGGCAAGAACCGCGGCGCCGGCCTGTCCAACGACGGCGACACCCCGCTCTACGCCACCCGCATCGCCTACAGCTTCCTGGACCCGGAACTGGGCTACTACGGCACCAACAGCTATTTCGGCGCCAAGGACATCTTCACCGTCGGCTTCGCCTACCAGATGCAGAAGGACGGCGTGGGCACCGCGCTGGCCAAGGGCGACTACAAGGCCTGGAACATCGACGCGCTGTTCGAGACCAAGCTGGCCGGCGGCGGCGTGGTGACGCTGGAAGGCGCCTACTACGACTACGACACCGACGGCGTGGTCGACGTGGCCGGCGGCAACATCCTGTGTACCAACATCAACAACTGCGGCGGCGCAACCGCCGGCGACGCCTACCTGCTGACCGCCGCCTACCTGATCCCGACCAAGATCGGCATCGGCCAGTTCCAGCCCTATGTCCGCTACCAGGAGTTCAGCCCGGACGCCGGCGGCAAGGCCGACCAGTGGGACCTGGGCCTGACCTACGTGATGGCCGGTCACAACGCGCGCATCACCGGCGTGTATTCCGACATGGAAAGCGCGGCCGGCGTGAAGACCGACAAGTTCATCCTCGGCGTGCAGCTGATGTACTGACCTCCGGGCCCGGCGGGCGCGCAGGGCGCCCGTCTGACCGGCTTTGCGGGCACGCCTCGGCGTGCCCTTTTTGCGTCGACGCAACGCGGCCCGGATGCCGTCACCGCCCTGTCACACGCAGCGGTTTGAATCCGGGGCGTGAATGCATCCGACCCTCTCGTCCGGCACGTCCGCGCCATCTTCCTGTCGGACATCCATCTCGGCACCCGTGGCTGCCAGGCCGAAGCGCTGCTGGATTTCCTGCGCCACCACGAATCCGATTACCTGTATCTGGTCGGCGACATCATCGACTTCTGGGCGATGAGCCGCTCCATCCACTGGTCGCCGTCGCAGAACACCGTGGTGCAGAAAATCCTGCGCCGTGCGCGCAAGGGCACGCGCGTCATCTTCATTCCGGGCAATCACGACGAAGCGCTGCGCGAATACACCGGCACCGTGTTCGGCGACATCGAACTCCAGCGGGAGTACATCCACCAGGCGGCGGACGGTCGCCGCTACTGGCTGGTGCATGGCGACGACTTCGATCAGGTCACCCGCCACCATCGCTGGGTGGCGCTGCTGGGCGACGTGGCCTACAACCTGCTGGTGAGCATCAATGCGCGGCTGTCGTGGCTGCGCCGCACCCTGGGCATCGCCGGCTACTGGTCGCTGGCCGGCTATGCCAAGCGCAAGGTGAAAAGCGCGGTGAGCTTCATCTACGACTTCGAGGATTCGGTCATGCACGAAGCCCGTAGCCGCGGCGTCGACGGCGTGATCTGCGGCCACATCCACGCGGTGTCGCAGCGCGAGGTACAGGGGCTCACCTACATGAACTGCGGCGACTGGGTGGACAGCTGCACCGCCATCGTCGAACACCCGGACGGCCGCTTCGCCATCGTCGACTGGGGTCAGGAACTGCGCAGCACCGGTCCGCGTCCGGCGCTGCCGCTCGAAGAAGAGACCGTCGAGGCCTGAGCGCGTCCGGGGGCTGCGTGCCGCCCCCGCGACGCTTCACCGAACCGGTCAGCCCTCCAGCGCCGTGGCCGGTCCGAAGAACTCGTAACGCGTGCGCTCCGCCGGCACACCGACTTCGGCCAGCAGCGCCTTCACCCGCTTCATGAAGGGTTTCGGGCCGAGGAAGTAGGCGTCCAGCGCCGCCGGCTGCGGCAACCAGCGTTCGAGATGCAGCCGCTCGATGAAACCTTCGGCATGCGCCTGATCGCCGGTGCGCGGTTCGCTGTATACGTAGAAGCGCTTCAGCTTCGGGTAGCGCTGCGCCAGCGCCTCCACCTGTTCGCGGAAGGCATGCACGCCGCCATGGCGCGCGCAGTGGATGAAATGCACCTCGCGTCCGTCGGCCAGCGCCTGCTCCATCATCGGCAGCGCCGGCGTGATGCCCACGCCCGCGGTGATCAGCGCCACCGGGCGTTCCGAAGCCTGCAGCGTGAAATCGCCGGTCGGCGGGAACAGATCGAGCACATCGCCCTCCTTCACCGCCTCGTGCAGATGACCGGACACCCGGCCGCCCGCTTCGCGCTTGACGCTGATGCGATAGTCGCGGCCGTTGGCGGCGGCCGACAGCGAATAGTTGCGGCGCATTTCCTGGCCATCGATCACCAGCCGCAGACCGATGTACTCGCCCGGCGCATGGCGCAGCACCGGCCCGCCATCGACCGGCGCGAGATGGAAGGAGGTGATTTCGTCGCTCTCGCGCACCCGGCGCTCGACGCGGAAGGCGCGCGCGCCGCGCCAGCCGCCGTCGGCCTGCGCGTGGCCGGCATAGACCGACTCCTCGGCGCCGATCAGCAGATCGGCCAGCATGCCGTAGGCGGCGCCCCAGGCTTCGATCACTGCGTCCGTCGCCACCTCGGCGCCCAGCACTTCGCGGATCGCGCGCAGCAGGCAGCTGCCGACCACCGGGTAATGCTCCGGCAGCACCTGCAGCGACACGTGCTTCTGCACGATCTGCCCGACCAGCGGGCCGAGCGCCTCAAGACGGTCGATGTTCTTCGCGTACATCAGCACGCCGTTGGCCAGCGCGCGCGGCTGATCGCCGCTGGCCTGGTGCGCCTGATTGAACAGCGGCCGCACCTCCGGATGTTCGGACAGCATGATGCGGTAGAAGTGGGTGGTCAGTGCCTCGCCGCCGCTTTCCAGCAGCGGTACGGTGGCCTTGACGATGGCTCGGTGTTCCGGGCTCAGCATGGTTGTCTCCTGACAGTGAATGAAAAGCCGGCGCGAACGTCCCGTGCCGCGCCGACGCCTTCACTTATCAAGCCGCATGCCATGTGCAGTCCGCTGAAGGATCAATGACCTGCGACGGGGCAGTGTCTGATCGACTACACTTGGACGAAGTCTTACTGACAACATGAAGTCATTGTGACAACACACCCGCTGCTGTCGGCCCTGATTCCGCTGGTCGACGACCTGTCGCGCGACCTGCCGGCGCAGGAGCGCTACCGCCGCCTGCTGCAGGCGCTGCGCGAACTGCTGCCCTGTGACGCCACCGCCCTGCTGCGGCTGGAGGGCGAACATCTGCTGCCGCTGGCGATCGACGGACTGAGTCCGGACACGCTGGGCCGCCGCTTCCGCGTGGCGGAACACCCTCGTCTGGCCGCACTGCTCGACAGCACCCAGCCCACCCGTTTCGCCGCCGACTGCCCGCTGCCCGACCCATACGACGGCCTGGTGCTGGGCCACGGCGCCCACCTCGAAGTGCACGACTGTCTCGGCTGTCCGCTCTTCCTCGACGGCCAGGCCTGGGGCGTGCTGACGCTGGATGCGCTCGACCCGGCCCGCTTCGAGGGCACCGACCTCGATATGCTGGCCGGCTTCGCCAGTCTGGCCGCGGCCACCGTGAAAGCCGCTCAGCGCATGGAAGCGCTGGCGCGCCGGGCCGAGGACGGCGAGCTGCGGGCCGAGGCCTACCGCGCGGCGGCCAGCCCGGCCGACAGCCGCGGCATGGTCGGGCACAGCGCGGCACACCGGCGGCTGCTGAAGGAAATCGAGGTGGTCGGCGCCAGCGAACTGACCGTGCTGGTGCACGGCGAAACCGGCACCGGCAAGGAGCTGGTGGCGCGCGCGCTGCACGCGGCGTCGGCCCGCGCGGCGCGTCCGCTGGTGAGCCTGAACTGCGCGGCACTGCCGGACAATCTGGTCGAAAGCGAGCTGTTCGGCCATGTGCGCGGCGCCTTTTCCGGCGCGGTGGCCGACCGTCGCGGCAAGTTCGCGCTGGCCGATGGCGGCACCCTGTTCCTGGACGAGGTCGGCGAACTGCCGCTGGCCGCACAGGCCAAGCTGCTGCGCGTGCTGCAGGGCGGACAGCTGCAGCGTGTGGGCGCCGAGCAGGACCTTCACGTCGATGTGCGGGTGATCGCCGCCACCAACCGCGATCTGGCGGAAGAGGTGCGGGCCGGCCGCTTCCGCGCCGACCTCTACCACCGGCTGGGCGTATACCCGCTGCACGTGCCGCCGCTGCGCGAGCGCGGCCGCGACGTGCTGCTGCTGGCCGGCCGCTTTCTCGAACAGAACCGCGCCCGGCTGGGCCTGCGCGGACTGCGGCTGGCGCCGGACGCCCAGGCCGCCCTGCTCGCCCATGACTGGCCGGGCAATGTGCGCGAGCTGGAACACCTGATCGGGCGCGCCGCGCTGAAGGCGCTGGCCGGTTCGGCCGGCCGCCCGCGCATCGTGACGCTGGACGCCGCCCATCTCGAACTGGGTACGCCGGCGGCGACCGAAGCGGCGGTGCCCCCGACCGCCTCGCCGGTCACCGGCGGCGATCTGCGCAGCGCGACCGACCGTTTCCAGCGCGACGCCATCGCGTCCGCCCTGGCGCGGGCGGACGGCAACTGGGCCGCGGCCGCACGCGAACTGGGCCTGGACCGCGCCAACCTGCACCGGCTTGCACGGCGGCTGGACCTGCGCTGAGGGCGCTGAGGCGCCGCCGTTCTCCGGCGCTTGACCAGTGCATTCAAAGAAACGAAAATTCTTTGTGTGCAACACGCACACCGCCAGCGGGACGACCCGCAGGGCGTTTCTCGCGACGGGGACGGCCCCGGACTCCGGAGTTGCAGCCATGTCCTCAATGTCGTGGATCATCCTCTTGATCGCCGGTCTGTTCGAATGCGCCTGGGCGATCGGCCTCAAATACACCGAAGGCTTCACCCGCTTCTGGCCGTCGGTCTTCACCGTGGTGACCATGGTCACCAGCGTGGTGCTGCTGGGCTTCGCCATGCGCAACCTGCCGGTGGGCACCGCCTACGCGGTATGGACCGGCATCGGAGCGGTGGGCACCGTCATCCTCGGCATCGTGCTGTTCAGCGAGCCGGCGAATGCCGCGCGGCTGGTGTGCGTCGGCCTCATCGTGGCCGGCATTCTCGGTCTCAAGCTCACTTCGGCCTGATTCCCCGGGCAGGCGCGGCGGCCGCGCACTTGTGCCGGCTGCCCGCTATCGGCGAAAATCGCGGGCTTTCGCTTTTGCCGCACACACTTGCGTGCGCGGCCTCCCCGCACGCCCTTGCGTGCGCAGCCCATCTTTCGAGCCCATCATGACCGACCACGCCGCACTGCCTTCCGACGACGACAACCACATCATCGCGGAGCGGCGCGAGAAACTGCGCCAGTGGCGCGAAACCGGCGCGGCCTACCCGAACGACTTCCAGCGCACCCATTACGCGGGCGAAATCACCGCCCAGCACCAGGCCGCCACCGCCGAATCGCTGGAAGCGCACCCGGAGCGCGTGCAGCTGGCCGGCCGCGTCATGCTGAAGCGGGTGATGGGCAAGGCGAGCTTCGCCACCATCCAGGACATGTCCGGCCGCATTCAGCTCTACATCACCAATGACGGTGTGGGCGAAGAAGTACACGGCGCCTTCAAGCACTGGGATCTGGGCGACATCGTCGGCTGTTCCGGCACGCTGTTCCGCACCCGCACCGGCGAACTGACCGTGAAGTGCGACGGCATCCGCCTGCTGTCCAAGGCGCTGCGCCCGCTGCCGGAAAAATTCCACGGCCTGTCGGACCAGGAAGCGAAGTACCGCTACCGCTACCTCGACCTCATCACCAACGAGTCCTCGCGCGCCACCTTCGTCGCGCGCAGCCGCATGATGAGCGCCATCCGCGCCGAGATGACCCGCCAGGGCTTCCTTGAAGTCGAAACGCCGATGATGCACCCCATCCCCGGCGGTGCCGCGGCCAAGCCGTTCAAGACCCATCACAACGCGCTGGACATGGAACTGTTCCTGCGCATCGCGCCCGAGCTCTACCTGAAGCGGCTGGTGGTGGGCGGCTTCGAGAAGGTGTTCGAAATCAACCGCAATTTCCGGAACGAGGGCATCAGCCCGCGCCACAACCCGGAATTCACGATGATGGAGTTCTATCAGGCCTACGCCGACTACCGCGACCTGATGGACTACACCGAATACCTGCTGCGCCACTGCGCCGAACAGGCGCTGGGCACGACCAAGTTCATGTACCAGGGCCGCGAACTGGATCTGGGCCAGCCCTTCCACCGGCTCACCATCGTGCAGGCCATCCGCAAGTACAACCCGCAGTACACCGAAGAACAGCTGGCGGACGAAGCTTTCGTGAAGCAGGCCATCGTAACCCACGGCGAAAAGGTGAAGCCGGGCGGCCTCGGCTCGCTGCAGCTGCAGCTGTTCGAAGCCTGCGCCGAAGCGCAGCTGTGGGAGCCGACCTTCATCATCGACTACCCGGCCGAGGTGAGTCCGCTGGCGCGCCGCTCCGACCGTGAGCCGGACATCACCGAACGCTTCGAGCTGTTCATCGTCGGCCGCGAGATCGCCAACGGCTTCTCCGAACTGAACGACCCGGAAGACCAGGCGGCGCGCTTCCTGGAACAGGTGAAGGCCAAGGATGCCGGCGACGAGGAAGCGATGTATTTCGACGCCGACTACATCCGCGCGCTCGAACACGGCCTGCCGCCGACCGGCGGCTGCGGCATCGGCATCGACCGTCTGGTCATGCTGCTGACCGACTCGGCCAATATCCGCGACGTCATCCTGTTCCCGCAGATGCGCCGCGAGTAAGCGCCTGTACCGAACACGGCCGCCGATGAACGCCGATCGAACCGATGCCCGCGGCGCCGGTCCTGATCGGCGTTCCGCTTTTCGGCGTCCGCGCACGCCCTGACGTCCCATGTCCCGACCACTTCAGCCCCTGATTCCCGCGCCGCTCGAATTCGCCGACGACGGCACGCCACGCTCGGCCGCCTACGGCGACGTCTACCACTCCTCGGAAGGCGCGCTGGCGCAGGCGCAGCACGTGTTTCTCGCCGGCAACGGCCTGCCCGGCCGCTGGGCCGGGCGCGAGCGCTTCGTGGTGCTGGAAACCGGCTTCGGCCTGGGCCTGAACTTTCTCGCCACCTGGCGTGCCTGGCGCGACAGTCCGGAGCGATGCCAGCGGCTGCACTTCGTGTCGGTGGAGAAGCACCCGTTCGCGCAGTACGACCTGACGCTGGCCTACCAGCGCCTGCTGCCCCCGGACATGGCCGACATGGCGCAGAAGCTGGTGGAACGCTGGCCGCTGCCGGTGCGCGGCCTGCACCGCATCGAATTCGACAGCGGCCGGGTCATCCTCAGCCTGGGCCTCGGCGACGCCGACACGCTGCTGCCGCAGCTCACACTGCGCGCCAACGCGATCTACCTCGACGGTTTCTCGCCGGCGAAGAATCCGGAACTGTGGTCGTCCCAGACGTGCAGACAGCTGGCGAGGCTGGCGGCGGCAGACGCGACGCTGGCCACCTGGAGCGTGGCATCAGGCGTGCGCGACGCGCTGGCCGGTGCCGGTTTCGTGTGCGAGAAGATCGCCGGTTTCGGGCCCAAGCGCCACATGCTCACCGGTCGCCTGCATCCGGGCGCACAGTCGGCGGCGCTGCGCCACCGGCCTGAACGCGTCGCGCCGCGCCGGGTCGCGGTGATCGGTGCCGGCATGGCCGGCTGCGGCGTGGCCGAAAGGCTGGCGGCGCGCGGTGCCGAGGTGCTGCTGATCGAACGCCATGCCGCCCCGGCGCAGGAAGCGTCGGGCAATGCCGCCGGCGTGCTGCGGCCCATGATCGCCCGCGACGACAGCCTGATCGCCCGCTTCTCGCGCGCCGCCTTCCTGCACGCGTCGGCCCATCTGCGCCGGCTGGAGGGCGAAGGCCGGCCGCTGAAATGGGGGCCGACCGGCGTGTTCCAGGTCGCGCATGACGAAGAACACGAGGCGCTGCAGCGCGCGGTGTGCGAAACCGGGGCACTGCCGACCGGTTTCGTCCGCTATCTGTCGGACTGGGAAATGACCCGGCGCATCGGCTATCCGGTCGCGGCCGGCGGCTGGTGGTTCCCGCGCGGCGCCTGGGTCAATCCGGCCAGCCTGTGCGCCGCCCATCTGGAACGCGCCGGCGACCGGGTGCAGCGGCTGTTCTGCACCGAGGCGCTGGCACTGGAAAAACGGGACGCGGGCTGGACCGTGCAGGCCGGCGATCGCCGCATCGAGGCCGACGCGGTGGTGCTGGCCAATGCGGCGGACGCCCGCGCGCTGTCGCCGCTGCCCCTGCCGCTGAGCCGGGTGCGCGGCCAGGTGAGCCGTCTGCCGCGCATCCACCTGCCCCAGCTCCAGGTCACCGTCTGCCGCGAGGGCTACCTCTGCCCGACCCCGGACGGCGACCTCAATTTCGGCGCCAGCTTCGATCCGGACGACCCGGACACCGCAGTGCGCGAGGACAGCCACGCCGGCAATCTGGCACGCCTGCAGCGGCTGCTGCCGGACGCCGCGCTCAATCCGCCCGCTGCCGCAGCGCTCCAGGGCCGGGTTTCCTTCCGCACCGCGACGCCGGACCGTCTGCCGCTGATCGGCGAGATCGACGCAGGCGACGGCGCTGGCCCGCTCGCGCTGATCACCGGCCTCGGTGCCCGCGGCCTGGTATGGCACCCGCTGGGTGCGGAAACCGTGGCTTCCATGCTGTTCGGTGACCCGCTCCCGGTCGAACGCGACCTTCAGAAGGCACTGGACCCGGCCCGCTTCACCGGCAGAACTTGAGGCAGATCAAGAAGAGGGCGTAAAAATCCGCACGGAGAAGTGAAGATTTCCCACTCACGGCCGTTACAGGGCTTGTACCGGACAGCGCGCGACCTCGTCACTGCGATGATCGCCTGAGGGTCCGCTCCCGGTGCCGCCAAGCCACCTGGAGAGACACCGTGAAAATAAATCTGCCGGTTACGCAGAAAGAAGTCTTCCTTGAACCCGGGAAACCGATCGTCACCAAGACCGACCTCAAGGGTGCGATCACCTATGCCAACGAATCCTTCGTGTCGATCAGCGGCTTCAGCCGCGAAGAACTGATCGGACACAACCACAATGTGGTGCGGCATCCGGACATGCCGCCCGAGGCTTTCGAAGACCTGTGGAAAACGGTCAAGGCCGGCCAGCCCTGGCGCGGCCTGGTGAAGAACCGGGCCAAGAACGGAGACCACTACTGGGTCGAAGCCTTCGTCACCCCCATCCTGGCCGACGGTCGCACCGTCGGCTACCAATCGGTACGCAACACGCCCAAGCGTGAGGACGTGGCGGCCGCTGAATCCCTCTACCGCGCGGTGCGCGACAAGAGCGCGAAATTCCCCTGGACACCGGTCGACAAGTCCAGGCTGGGCCTGGCCGGCAAGGTATGGCTGGGCGCTGCCGCCACCTCCGCTCTGGCCGTGGCTGGCAGCGTGGTCGGCGGGCCGGTCGGCATCGGCCTCGGTGCCGCAGCGGCGGCCGTCGCACTGGCCGCCGCCGCCTGGCAGAACGTCAATGTCGCCGGTCAGCTCGACCGCCTGCATCGCACGCTGATCGAACTGGACGAAGGCAAGCTGGCCAAGCAGATCGAAGCGCCGTCCGGCGCACTGCGCCCGCTGTTCGTCGCCGCCGAGGTGATGCGCATCCATCTGCGCGCCATGTTCGCCGACGTGCTGGTGAGCGCCCGCGAGGTCGACGACCGCACCAAGGAACTGGATGACGCCATGCGCACGCTGATCCGCTCGACCGCGTCGCAGGGCGAGAACGTGATGCAGGTCGCCGCCGCGATGGAACAGATG
Organism: Methyloversatilis universalis FAM5; assembly: GCF_000214035.2. Classification (GTDB taxonomy): domain Bacteria; phylum Pseudomonadota; class Gammaproteobacteria; order Burkholderiales; family Rhodocyclaceae; genus Methyloversatilis; species Methyloversatilis universalis. The sequence goes on from NZ_AFHG01000044.1 coordinate 197,990, forward strand.
AGCGTGTCGATCAACGAGGTATCGAGCAACACCGATCGCAGCCTGGAAGCGGTCAAGCGCACCGAACACAGCGCGCACGACGCGATGCAGACCATGGAGGCCGGCATCGCCAGCAGCCATCGCGTGGTCAATGTGGTGACCGAATCGCAGACCCGCATTGCCGAAGTGAATGCATCGGTCGAGAAGATCCGCCAGGTGTCGCAGGTGATCAACGACATCGCCGAACAGACCAATCTGCTCGCGCTCAACGCCGCGATCGAGGCTGCGCGCGCCGGCGAACAGGGCCGCGGTTTCGCGGTGGTGGCCGACGAGGTACGCAAGCTGGCCGAACGCACCCGCACCAGCACCAAGGACATCGGCACTGCAGTGACCGACATCATCCAGCTGGCCGGCTCGGCGGTGGACACCATGAGCAAGACCGCCGGCGAAGTGGCGAAATCCACCGGCGAGATCGAGGCCAGCAGCGCCGGCCTGCAGGGTATCTGGGACGCCAGCCGCGAAGCCGCGAACTACTCAGAGGAAATCACCCAGATGCTGCGGCAGCAGTCGCTCGCATCGCACGAGGTCGCCTGCAGCATGGAGCGCATTTCGAGCACGGTGGAACAGACCAATGTGAGCGTGCAGTCGGTCGGCGACGCCGCAACCCGCCTGCACACCACCTCGAGCGAACTGCGCGAGCTGGTGAAGCACCTGGAACAGGCGCTGCACTGAACCCGGCAGTCTGCCGTCAGCCGGCGGCAGACGCCCTCCCCCCGCTTTCCCCCTTGAGCGACAGCACCCGACAGCAGCGGGCCTGTCGCTCCTTTCTGTTTGTGGCGCCCCGCCGCACATCCGGCCGCGGGCAGAGCGTGTTCTGCCGGCGTTCAGTGTGCGCCGGTCAGTCCTTTCAGCACGTCGGCGACCCCGCGGGTGTGATCGGCCACTTCGGTGCTGCCGGACGCGCAGCCCTCGATCCGTTCGAGCACATCGGTCAGCCCGGACACGCCGGCCGACTGCGCCTCGATCATCTGCGCGACGCGGACGATCTCTGCCGCGAGAGCCGAAATGTCCTTGCCGATGACGCCCGCGCTGTTGCGCGACTTCTCGGCCAGCATGCGCACTTCGTCGGCCACGACCGCGAAGCCGCGCCCCGCCTCGCCGGCACGCGCCGCTTCGATGGCGGCATTGAGCGCGAGCAGATTGGTCTGGTCAGCGATCTGCTGGATCATTTCCACTACCCGCTGTATCCGGTCGCTGGCCTGTGACAGGTCGCGCGCGCTGCTGCCGACCTGATTGGCCTGACCCGCAAGCGTATCCACCGTACCGACCGCGGTGCGGATGACCGCCTGCTGTTCCGACAGCCGGTTGGTCAGATCCGCCACCGAACCGTACAGATCGCTTGAACACGCTTCCAGCTGACGGGCCGTGGTTTCGCGGGCGCTCTGTGCGTCGCACATCAGTTCGCCCAGATGGTTCAGGTCGCGCACCACCGGCGCCATGCTCACATCGACGTTGCCCGGGTCGAGCCGGCTGCCGAAGTTGCCGGCGCGGTAGTCGGCGATCTGCTGCACCATCACCCGCGACATGCCGGCCAGCTTGGCGTTGTGCCGGCGCAGGAAAAAGGCCTTGAACTCGCCGTAATGGGCGACGAAGTTGTCGACGTACTCGTCGCGGAACACCGCCCCGGCGTCGACGCGGAAGAAGAACACCGCGGTCAGCGTCTGGTTCAGGTTCAGCCCCAGGATTTCACCGAAGGTGGAAAAGCCCGCAATGTCGATGCCGGCGAACACCCGGTCCAGCGAGGACAGCTCGGTCCGGTTGTACAGCCGCCGCAGCACGCAGTCGTTGAACATGCCGGCCAGCGGCTGGCCCGGCTTGTCCTTCATGAAGTCGCGGAAATCGCGCTCGGTGGTCGCCGCGAAAGGCGTGCGCCTGACCAGCACCAGCTCCTCGCCGGGCGCCACGTCGCAGTAGAAATCGACCTTGTCGCGTTCGAAATCCAGCGTGGCGACCGAACGCACGAACAGTTCACCGTTGACCCGGATGGCGAAGGAGTGGCTGTCCAGCTTGGCCGCCAGTTCGCCGCGCGCGCAGCCGAAGGTCTGGCACAGCGCATCGA
>NZ_AFHG01000043.1 GCF_000214035.2 Methyloversatilis universalis FAM5
CGCCGCAGGCCTGTGCGCCACCTTCCACCGCGCCCGCTTCAGCGGCGGCGATGCCTTCATCGCCTTCCTGGGCCTGGATGTGACCGTGCGCCAATCGGGCACCCAGCGCGGACGCGGCGCGCTCAGCAAGAAGGGGGATGCCGAGATGCGCCGTCTGCTCTATAACGCCGCCATGGCGGCCAGCCGCTCCAGCACCTGGCAACCGTTCTACCAGCGCTTGCTCCAGCGCGGATTCAGCCGCACCCAGGCGCTGGTCGCTCTGGCAAGAAAGCTCGCACGGGTCGCCTTCTCGTTGATGAAGAACGCTTCCAACTACGTTCCTAAACAACACGAAAACGCTTGCGTTGGAACATAGAATCTCCCACGGAACCGGTCGCGGTCTGCGCAGATTCCCGTGGAAGCGGCGCCCCGCCGCGATGCGGCCTGCGATCACACCCAGCATCGGATCCGCCCCTGATCGCCGCGGCAAAGCCCGCCCTGCTCCAGCCAAGACCCGCAACAAACACGTGCAAGCGGCGCCCCCGCCGCCACATGTCCCGGCTAAGGATCGACGCCGGCCAATGGCCGCGCAGAGCCGCCCCCGACAGCCACCGACGACAGACCGCGTCTGTGCGATAATGCGCGATGCAGTCGCCTCGCCGGTTATGGCGCGGCCAGAGGTATCCGGCCTGTAACGGCCTTCCTTCCCCGCCCTGGCGCCTGCGCCCCCGGGCTCGACTTCCGCGCTGGCCACCACGCCGCGCGCCTCGCGCCGGGTTTTCCGGAACCGATTTCCCCAGCCTGAACCGGCATGCCAGGCGGAAGTCCACAGAAGCGCCACGCGCCCCGGCCACAAGCCGTACGCACGCTTCTGCACAAGAGAGCTTCGCATCCATGTCGTTTGAAGAACTCGGGCTGATCCCCGAACTGCTGCGCGCGGTGGCCGATACCGGCTACACCTCGCCCACCCCCATCCAGGCCCAGGCCATTCCGGTCGTACTGGCCGGCCGTGACGTGATGGGCGGCGCCCAGACCGGCACCGGCAAGACCGCCAGCTTCACGCTGCCACTGCTGCAGCGCCTCGCCCCGCACGCCAACAGCTCGCCGTCGCCGGCCAAGCACCCGGTGCGCGCGCTCATCGTGTGCCCGACCCGCGAACTGGCGATGCAGGTGCACGAAAGCGTCAAGACCTACAGCAAGCACCTGCCGCTGCGCTCGTCCTGCATCTACGGCGGCGTGGACATGAAGGCCCAGGTGGCTGAACTGCGCGAAGGCCGCGAAATCGTGGTCGCCACGCCGGGCCGCCTGCTCGACCACGTCGAAGGCAAGACCGTGAATCTGGGCCAGGTGCAGATGCTGGTGCTGGACGAAGCCGACCGCATGCTGGACATGGGCTTCATCCCCGACATCAAGCGCATCCTCGCGCTGCTGCCCACCCAGCGCCAGAGCCTGCTGTTCTCGGCCACTTTCTCGGAAGAGATCAAGAAGCTGGCGCAGGCCATGCTGCGCGACCCGCAGCTGATCGAAGTCGCCCGCCGCAATGCCACGGCCGAAACCATCACCCACCGCGTGCATGCCTGCGACACCGACGACAAGCGCGCGCTGCTCACCCACCTGCTCACGCAGGACAGCTACGCCGACCGTCAGGCGCTGGTGTTCGTGAACACCAAGTTCGGCGCCAGCCGGCTGGCCCACCACCTGGTGCGCCAGGGCGTGGCCGCCGACGCCATTCACGGCGACAAGAGCCAGCAGCAGCGCACCGAAGCGCTGGAAGCATTCAAGAACGGCAGCGTGCGCGTACTGGTGGCGACCGACGTCGCCGCCCGCGGCCTGGACATCGAAGACCTGCCCTTCGTGATCAACTTCGAACTGCCGCACAACGCCGAAGACTACGTGCACCGCATCGGCCGTACCGGCCGTGCCGGCCGCTCGGGCGAAGCCATTTCGCTGGCTGCCCCGGAAGAAAAGGGCCGCGTCGCCGACATCGAAAAACTCATCCGCAAGCCGATCGAAATCGTCGCCCCGGAAGGCTTCGATCCGCGCGCCACGCGCAGCCGCGAGCCGCGCCACGAGCGTTCGGAACGCAGCGAGCGCCCGGATCGCGGTGAACGCCGCAGCCGCAGCAGCGCAGGCAGCGCCGGCAGTGACGCCCCGCGCACGCCGCGCGCCCCGCGTCCGGCCCAGAAAATGATTGCCGCCGACGGCTTCGACTTCAGCAAGCCCTACGAATCCGCCACCCCGGCCGACACCTCCGCCCCGGCCTCAGGCGACACCTCCGCCGCCAAGCGCCCCCGCCGCATGGTCGCCGCCCTGCTCGGCGGCAGCGGCAAGCGCTGATCACCCCGGTCAGCATCCCCTGCCGACCGCCCTACTCCGCTTTCGCTCCCCGCTGCAAAAGAAAAGGCCCGCACAAGGCGGGCCTGCAAAGAGGGAGTATCCAAGGCCGGCACGCAGCCGGACAGCGATTCAAGCTTAGCGGTTTGAGCGGGCGGGGGTTATCCGGAATCGGCAATGCCGCGCGGAAGCGTGAAAGTTTCCAGATCCACTTACGCAGGCATCTGACCGTCCACTGCGGAGGTCTTCTGCAGACAGTACCTCAACAAACCGTCCTGTCGCCTCCGGAGCTCGGAACCTAGGCTCATTCCATGAGCCCTGCAGCGGAGAGAATCAGCGGAACACTTTCGAATTCGCGAGAGGCCCGCTGTGATCAATCCTGCCGACTGGATGGACCTTTGGCTGAAGAAGCCAGCACTCGAAGCTCACGCGCTTCCTGACATCGCCTATCCAATTCCCACACACGCCTGGGAACTTGCTGCAGTGACAGGCTCACTTCCGTTCAAGTGGATGCTCTACGGCCTGCAGATGCGGGCAAAGGATGACGCCGCACTCTGGAGAGCGCTGTCCCCGGCACTCAACCGACTTGCGGAACTGCTGACACCTGATACTGCACGGGAAAATCTTGCCGTCTCAGGCGAGAACTGGTGGCTTGAAGTCGGGCCGGTGGATCGTGGTCAGACGCTGGTCACATTACAGCGTGAGATGGAGGTCATCGCGGCGATACGCCCGCGAGACGACGGACGGCTACGCATCGCCGCCTACCACCCTCTGGACGCCAAGAGCATCGGCTACCTGATCGCGCTCGGGCAGACGCCGCATCCGGAGTACGGCGTGTGCATGCGTGAGAGCAACTGGGCATACGCACTCGACGGTGCAGCAGCCAACGGCAACGCCTACGCGGCAGATCGCGGCGAAGCCTACCTTTCGTATTGGCAGTTCGGTCTGGGCATCACGCGAGAGGGCCACAGCCTTCCAATCTGGCGCGATCAGATCGCCCGTCCTCCGCGCCCAGCAGCGAGCGTTGCCATCGAGATCGGCATCCACTACGCCCTGTCGGCGAATGACACACAAGGCGTCTGAATACGGATGCGGCACACCTCACTTGCGACGCCTTGCGTCACTAATTCAGTCACTTGCCATGAGGAGAACGCATGAGCACAGCCCAACAACCGGATGTCCCCCTCACGCCGCAAGCGCGTGAGGTGCTTGCCTGGCTTGAGGCCGAAGGCTATCGCCCCACCGTCGACCCCGACGGTGATCTGCGCATCGTCATGTTCGGCCGTCGCTACCTAATTACGCAACGCGCGGACGACAGCAGCCATTACGTGTTGGCAGCGCAATGCATCCATCGGTTTGACGAAGAGGGCCGCGATCAGGCCATGCAACTTGCGCAGGAAGTGAGCATGGGCACCAAGGTAGTCAAGTGCATGGTGCCCGACGCCTTCGTAAGCGTGATCGCAGAAGGACGCTATGCCGAGCCTGCGCATTTCGTAGCGGTTCTCGATCAGCTTCTGGGCGCTGTCGACTACGGCGTACGCGCATATCGGGACGGACTGCACGAGCATGCCGCCCGTCAGGCAGCCGCGGACCTTATCCGGAAAGCGCAGGAACGAAACTGAGGCGGCGCTGCCCTGCGCACCGGACGATGCCGACGACCCGACGTGGAAGACGTCAAGCGTGACGCGCAAGCATCGCTCGTTGTACCTCGCCTAGAGACGGACAACGCAGACACCGATCTTGCGCGGTCCTGCACCTTCGGCGGCCCAGAGAAGGAGAATAAATGACGGAAGAAAACGCAAGAACTTATGGCGAAACGCCCTTGCTGGCCCGCTTCAGAGGCTGCCTTCTCGGCGGCGCGGTCGGCGATGCGCTTGGCGCGCCGGTTGAATTCTGGTCGCGCAGCGAAATCCTGAAGCAGTTCGGGCCGGACGGAGTGCGCGATTATATTCCGGCCTATGGCCGCATCGGTGCCATCACTGACGACACGCAGATGACGCTGTTTACGGCTGACGCGCTGCTGCGTGGCTACATCCGCATGGCCACCAAGCGCATCGGCGTGCATGGTCTGCTGATGCGCCACGGCTACCTGCGCTGGTATCGCACCCAGGGCTACCGCCATCGCGACCTCGGCGACGATGGGATGAACGGATGGTTGCTGACCCATCGGGCGCTTTTCGACCGGCGGGCACCCGGCAACACCTGTCTTTCGGCACTGCGCGCATCACAAGTGGATGGCGTGGCGAACAACACGAGCAAAGGCTGTGGCACGGTGATGCGGGTAGCGCCGATCGGTCTGTACGCGCATGTGCATCACGGCAGCCGCGGACCCGAGCAGGCCTTCGCCCTGGGCATGGACTGTTCCAGGATCACGCATGGCCACATCACCGCCACCCTCTCCGCCGGGTTCCTGAGTGCGCTGATCGCGGCGATCTGCCTCGGGCAGACGCTTGATCAGGCCATCGAGACATGCATCGTGCTGCTGCGTGCTCATGACGGCCACGACGAAACGCTGGCCGCGATCGACGCGGCATACTGCGCGGCGCGACGGTCTCCTAACAGTGCCGACAGCCTTGCGTCGCTGGGCGAAGGCTGGGTGGCGGAAGAGGCGCTCGCCATCGCGCTGTACTGCGCCCTCGGCTGCACGGACTTCGAATCTGCGCTCAGCCTGGCGGTCAGTCACGAAGGCGACAGCGACTCGACCGGTGCCATCGTCGGCAACATCCTGGGCGCCCTGCACGGTGACCGCGTCATCCCGGAACGCTGGCTCACCCCGCTCGAACTGCGCGACGTGATCCGCGACATCGCGGACGATCTGGCGAACCATCGGGGCTGGCCCATAATGTCCTGGAGTTCGCCGGACAGCGGAATTCCTGACACGCCTGAAGGCCTGGCGCAAAAGGCGCAGGTCAAGGCCCGTGACGACGAGCAGGCGCGCATCATTCAACGCTATCCGCCGGGTTAGCCCCTCCGGGGCGCGGCAAGCGCCGCGCCTTGATTAGAATGCCGTTGTCGTCCATTCACTCTCCGGTCATGGCACATCTGCATCCGATGCACCCCGGTCCGCGCCTCGATAGCGGCTATTACCGCGAACTTGACGTCATCCGCCGACTGCAGGATGGCCTGGACGCGAGCTTCGACATCTTCCACAGCCTGACGCTCCACACCCTGCGTGACGGTGCGGACGAACACCGCGAGATCGACGTGGTCGTGCTTGGCCCCGCGGGCGACATGGTGCTGCTTGAAATCAAGGCCGGCCAGCTCAGTCTGAGCAACGGCGAACTGCTCAAACTCTACGCAGGGCGCACTCACGACGCGGCGCGGCAGTCCCGCATCCAGTTTGCAGCCATGGTGAACAAGCTGAAGCAGGCAGGCCTGCACGCAAGAGTGCTCAACTGCCTGGTACTGCCGGACTTTTCAATCGGCAGCGACCAGATCGCCTCCTTTGCCCGCGAACGCATCTTCGATGCCGAAATGTTCGACCGGCTTCCGGAGCTGGTACGGGGCCTGATGCCAGCCGACCCCGACAACAGCCCGCGTGAAGACATCCGTCGCTTCCTTGCGAACGAATTCCGCGTATCGCCGGATCTGCGTGCGCTGGGCGTGCAGTTGCGCGACACCACGCACCGACTGTCAGACGGCCTCGCCACCTGGGTGCTCCGCATCGAATCGCCGTCGGGCGTCATCCGTGTCGACGCCACTGCGGGGTCAGGCAAGACGCAGCTCGCGCTCCGGTTGCTTGACGAGGCGGCCGCACGGAAGCAACGTGCGCTCTATCTCTGCTTCAACCGTGCCTTGGCTGATCACATCGTCGGCCTTGCACCGGCAACGGTAGAGGTCGAGACCTTCCACGAACGCTGTGTCGAGCACTACCGCCGCGTGGTCGGGGAGCCGGATTTTTCCGATGCATCGGTGTTCCAGACCATCGCCGAGCGCTATCACGCCGACGCACCGTCAATGCCCTCGCGCTACGAGCTGCTCGTCATCGACGAGGGCCAGGATTTTCAGCCAGCCTGGCTTGAAAGCCTGCTGCCGCAACTCACCAGCCAAGGGCGTCTCTACCTGATGGAAGATCCCTCACAGCGGCTCTACGAGCGCGAGGAATTCGATCTGGACGGCGCAGTCACGCTGCGCTGCGACGACAACTTCCGCACCCCGCGCCACATCATTGGCGTCATCAACGCGCTCGCGCTGACGGCCCGACCGGTCAGCGCATGCAGCCCCTACGCCGGCGAACTGCCGGACTTCCTCACCTACGGCGGCTCGGCGGAACTGATGCGCAAGACGGTTGAGGCCGTACAGGCGCTGCTCGACCGGGGCATACCGCTCAACGACATCGCCGTGCTCACCGGCCACGGTCTTAAGCACTCTCAGCTTCTTTCACTCGACCGCATCGGCCCATGGCGTACCCGGCGTTTCACCGGCCGCTACGACCGCAACGGCACGCCGCTTTGGACCGACGGCGAGCTGCTGATCGACTCCATCTTCCGCTTCAAGGGCCAGAGCCGGGCCGGAATCGTGCTCACGGAACTGGATTTCGAGGAGCTGACGCAGACGGAGAAGAGGAAGCTGTTTGTCGGACTGACTCGCTGCCATCTGGCAGCACATGTCGTCCTGTCCGGAGACGCCGAGCACGCAGTGGTGCGAGAGATCGGCTAGGGGATCACCCTGCTCCTGCTGACGAGGATGTAAAGCGCGCACTCTGCAGACTTCTGAGGTACTCCTCCCCATAGCTGTTCTTCAGCGTCTGCAGCACATCTTCGACCGATATGAACTGCACCCGCCCGTCGAAACGGGGAATCAAAGCCTGCGGGCAGAAGATGTATAAATTCGCATCGGGCTCTCCTGTCGCCGCAATCATCGCGTTCGCTGCTGCAATAACTAAGTTGCAGGTTCCGCCATTCTTAACTTGGGCCAGAATGGGCCCCTGCCGCCCGACACCCACGATATCAAAGTGAGCCATTGTCCCGCCGTTGCGGAAGATTTTTGCCGTTAACCGCCCGGTAAGGCGCATATACTCCTCGCAGGCCACCTCTATAGACGCCGGCAGATAGCTGCATCGGTTGAGCAAATCAGCTTGCCTGTTACATATCCAAGGAATTGCAACGGGCTCTATAGCTTCCCATCTGACGAAGGTCGATCTCGGCGGGGCCAGCAAATAGGCATGAGGAAAGGCATCTCTCTGGATCAACTGAGGATTATCGAGAAAAAGAACCTTTAGCGGCGGAATTGGACATCCGTCCCTCGGAATATCGTCCAGTGCGCTAAGGAAACACTTGGAGTCGGGTTTCGGCCGCCCGCCGATCACAACGCGATTACCTATACCAAGGGTGTAAGAGGCGAAAACATACGCCCCCTCTTCACGATCAACATTGGCCGCTGTCTTAAGATCGTTCAGCGTGTTCATATGGCGAATTGCCGAAGCGCCCCCAGGACTTGAGTAATCTTCGGGGCTCCATGACTCGATCGGATCGAATCTGATTGCGATCGCTCCCCTTTCATGCAGGTAGTTGAGCCAACCACCGCCATGCCAATCGTCGGTATGCCGAGCGAAGTACACTTCCATTTTTACAGCTCCGTCATTGATTCAGTCTGGGTGGCACCAACGTCCTTCACCCAGCAAAGCGTATTCACCAACGCCATATCCTCCGGCGTTTTGCAGCGGATCGCGGTCAGCGCCGGGTTGGCCACAACCACGGCGAGGCAGCGGGCGCGGGAGATGGCGACGTTGAGTCGGTTGCGGCTGTAAAGAAAGCCGATGTCGCGCGGCAGGTCGTCGGCGCTGGAGGTGGCCATGGATACGATGACCACTTCAGCCTCCTGCCCCTGGAACTTGTCCACGGTGCCGACGCGCGCGCCCTCGGGCAGAGTTTCCCTGAGCAGGTTCACCTGCATGTTGTAGGGCGCCACGACCAGGATGTCGTCGATCGTCAGCGGGTGGTCCTGACCTCGGCGGTCGCGATAGCGTTGCTCCAGCAGACTGCTGAAAAGCGCCTTCACCATGTCGGCCTCGACCTCGCTGCGCTGGCCATAGCCCTCGTGTTCGGCAGGCAAGAACACGATGCCCGTGGGCTTGAGCGCCGGATGGTGCCCGGCGTCCAGCAGCAGCGACTGATTGCAGGTCCCCGGCTCCGACTCGAGGCGCCCGTCATAGACCGCATCCGAGATGAAGCGACAGATATCCGGGTGCATGCGCCAGGTCTGCGCGAGGAAGATGCCGCGATCAGGTGCGATGGTGGCGACGCCGTCGAGCAGGTAGTCGAGCGAAGATTCGCCCGAACGCCCCGGGTGCACGCCCTGGATGGGCTGGCCGAGCTGCATCTGGTCACCCAGCAGCACAATGTTGCGGGCGGACGTCCCCATCGCCACCAGATTGGCCACGGCAACCTGTCCGGCCTCGTCGACGAAGAGGTAATCGAGCTTGCGATCGAGCGCGGGGTCAGCAAACAGCCAGGCCGTGCCGGCGACGAGCTGGTAGGGGTGCGGCCCCTCAAGTTCGCTCGTGATGTCCTCGTTCTCGAACACGTCTTCGACCAACTCGCCGTTCAACATGCTCTCGGCACTCTTGGAGGTCGACTTCTTGGCTCCGCGGAAGACAAGGCCACTCTCGCGCGCCACGCGTTCCACGCCGGACAGCAGGTTGTTGATCGCCTTGTGGCTGTTCGACGAAATGCCCACCCGTTTGCCCTGCTTCAGCAGCGCCACGATGACATGCGAGCCGGTGTAGGTCTTGCCGGCGCCAGGAGGACCCTGAACGAAGATGCAACTTTCCTCCACCCGCGTAATGACGTCGATGATCTGAGGCAGCTGATCTTCGGCACGCGGAACCAATGGCCCGCCCGGCACATGCCCCCTCACCTCTGGCGGCAACTGCTGCAGAAAGCTTTCGAGCGCCGGATATCTGCGATTCCCGGCCACCAGGCTGTCGGCGAACCGGAATACCGCATTCACGAGATCCTTCTGATCGACGGGTTTGCCGGGCCCCAGAGCGAGCGGCGGAGGCGGTAGTTCGCGGTTTGCGGCCAGCGTAAAGCTCACCCGTCTCGAATCTTCGTCGATGACCAGATTGCTCACCCCCGCGCCAGTACGCACGACCGTGGCCGCTACGCCGGAACGCAACTTGGTGTCCTGTGCCGGGTAGCGGAACGTGTAGCGCACCGACCGCTTTACCCTCTCCGGCGGGTACTCCGGATCAGGCTCCAGCCCACCCAGACATTCGCCGTCGTCGAGCAACTCTTCATCGCTCATGTCCATGCGGGCAAACAGCGCCCACCATTCCGGCTTGGCCGCGCGACGGTGAAAGTCCAGCAACTGGTAGGTCAGCAGTTGCAGATGTTCCCTGGCATTCCAGGCTTCGGCCTCCGCTGGGAGCACATCGACCAGGCGTTCGCGATACGACACTAGTCGCTGCTCCGCCGGGCTGAGCTCGCCAGGCGCGGGTGCGTCGCTCCCCTCTAATCCCGCGGCTGAGAACCACGGCGTGTCGACCGGCCGCAAGTTCAGCAGCCACTGCCGCAGCTCGAAGGTCGAGCGCACGTCATCGTAGTTGTAGGCCTCGATGTCTTTCAGGTACTTCTCGTCGCCGGTTTCCTTCCAGCGCTCGAACCAGACGATGCTGGCCCCCGCATTGGTTACGTCACCCGTGCGTCCCTCGAGATAGAAGTGCTCGATGTTCTTGATCGAATATCGCGGTTCCGAAACGCGAATGCCTTCGCGAACGACCTTGTACAGGTCGACCAGCTTTTGGGTGCGAAGAAGGTTGTCCACCTCCGCCTCGCGCGTGCCGTGCAGCGACATCAGTCGCTTCAGCGCTGTCTGTTCATACGCAGCGTAGTGATAGATATGCGCGCCCGGATGATCGCGCAGCCATGCCGTCACGAAATCCATGAACTGTTCGAACGCCAGCTTCTCGCCGGCCCGGTCATAGGCCCAGAAGGCGCGGAACCGCGCCTCGCCACCCTCGTGGAAGTAGAGACCGAACAGGTACTCCAGCCCGCCGTCCTCCAGCGGGTCGCCTTCCATGTCGAAGAAAAGGTCGCCGACATCGGGCCGAGGCATGCGGGCAAAGCCGGTCACGCGCCCCTCCGGCTGCAGCAATCGTTCGACCACGCGCTCACCCGTCTGTCGCGCACGAAGCTGGAGACCGGCCTGATGACGGAGGCGCGCAAACGTGTCCGGCGCAATCTTCGCGACCGACACCTCCGCCGGCAGACCCGCCAGCGCCTCCAGCGTTCGCACTCCGGCAGCTTCCAGCTTGCGGATCTGCACGCGGCTGATGTTGGCCACCTGACTCAGGTGATCGTCCTCGAGCCGGCGCGCGTCGCACAGATCCTCCCATGCACACTGCGCACACTTGTCACAGGGATCGGGATAGGTATCGACAGGCCCGCCCTGCACGCGCTCGACAAAACGCTGTCTGACCGTCTCGAAGTAGCGCGCGTAATCCGCACAGCGGTAGGTGAGCTCCCGGCGATCGCCAAGCACCACGTACATCGCCCGCGGAGCCACGCCCTGCACGACGGTCAGCAAGGCCGAGTAGTAAGCGAGCTGAACCAGAAACTTCGCGCGCGCCGTGCGTGCGAGCTTGGTATCGATGACCTCGTAGCTCCAGTCGCCGAAGGCCGAGGGGTGCTCTACCCGACGCAGGAAGTCGGCGTGCCCGATGAAGCAGCCGTCACGCAGCGTCGCCTGAAAGATCGCATCAGCCCCCGAGCGCATCGCGTCCAGCGTCGCAGCGACCTGCTCGTCCATCGTCCCATCGACGTCCGACAGATCGATGACCCGAGCAAAGGCGCGCTTCAGGTGATCCAGATACGCGCTCTCGTGTTTGAAACCGTGCTGCTGGATCAATCGGTCTTCGTCACTTGCGACCTTGCGCGGCAGCGGCGTGTCGAGATTGATCAGATCGAGCGTCGTCAGGTGATCACATTCGAGGAAGTTGACGAGGTCGGAGGCGGAGTAGAGAACGTTGCCGTTGCGTCTTTGCATTGGATGAATGAACCGGGTTGGCGATCACGGCATGGCAGTGAGCAGGTCCGAAGGCACAGCCCCACGGAGCCCATCGAGGCGCTATCCGCCCAGACCGACCTCGACTGAATGCTCAGGGTGCGGACGGCGGAACACCGAGTTCGCGAGCGACCTCCGTGTCAAGCACTTATCCGGTCACGCAATTGCTCTTCGGATCGAGAGAACTCGCGGGGCCGTCATTCTTCGCGCAGCGCATTAACCTGCCCCATCAAACATCAATTGGCGTCGTCTTCCAGACTTCTTGCGCCAGCGCGATGAGCAGCGCGTGGCGCTTCTCGATGGACGCGGCATTCCACGCAGGAAAAGCCTCCAGCTTGGCGTTGATCCGGGAAATCGATGTGTTCTGGCCGACCTCGGTCAGCGCCACCAGACTGCGCGTCAGGTAGTTGCCGCTCTTGCCGTACTCTGCCTGCTTGGCCTTGTAGAAATCATTTCCCGCGACGATATTGATTGGTTTTTCCAGCAAGGTCAGATTGCCGAGGCGATTCTTGTAGTCGTCGTAGACCGCATTCGGGTTCTCTGCTGCCCACGTGGCACGCAGCTCCGCCTTCGGGTTGTCGGGCAGGATGTGCTCGATTTCCAGCTTGGTGAATGGCTCGAGACTGCCTGGGGCATTCAAGCCGCCGAACGCCATCTCGACGTGCTGGGTCAGCCGCGCCAGCAGGTAGCGCGTGCGGTACTGCTGCATCGAATACAGCGTGAAGCGCTTGAGGGCATCGGCGAGCTCCTGCGACTTGCCCGCCATGTTCTTCTCGAAGCGGTCGGCGACGAAGGTGTTGAGCTGAACCTTCTGCTTCACCGGATCAGTTGTCTCCGCAATCGCACGCAGCTCGTCGGCCCATTGTGAGAAGCTGCGCTCCAGATCCTTGGTCGGCGTCTTGGTGAAGATGTAGTAGAAGAGGAAGCTCTCCAGTTGCGCGACGAAGTGATCGAACAGCGGCTTGGGAAAATTCGCGGCTGCCAGCAGCAGGACGTAGTGCAAACTGAACGCGCCACCAGCCAGCCGCTTGAGGCTGTCCATCGCCAGACTGGGCTTGCCGTCATTCCCCAGCCCGTTGGCGAAGGCCAAGTAGTGCTCGACGTTGCGAATCACCTTGCGGACGAACTCGAAGGGTTTGCCTGCGTAGTCGCAGAGCGCCGCGTTGTCCTTGGCGATGAACCAGTCGTAGATCTCGTCCTCGCGCACCACCGCATCACCGCGCTCGTTCTTGATGACGTAGTTGGCCATCAGGAAGTAGCGCAAGAAGCGCAGCGGCTTTTCCTTCTCCTTCTCCAGCGGCTTGGTGATCTTCTTCCACTCATCCTTGAGCCGAGTGAACTGGGTCTGCTTGACCTGCGTGAACAACAGGTTCTTGAGCAAGTCCATCGGGTTCAGACCGACGCCGCGCTCGTTGATGGTTTCGAAAATCTTCAACGCGCTGCTGACGTCGGTGGAGATCTGGATGAACACCACGTTGTTGGCCAGATAGCCCCAATACTTCTTCAGCTTGGCCGTGTCGTCGTAGTTGTCCTTCAGGTAGCGGTACAGCGTGCCGTAGGCGTTGACCAGATTCTCCAGCGACCCAAAGCTCGTGATGCCAGCAGCCTGGATGCCCGCACGAACAGCCATAGGGTCGGCTTCCAGCTCTACGAGTTTGGCCATCACTTCGCCCGCACCTTCGTAACGTGGTTCCAACTTCAGGGTGGTGCGCACCTCGCCGTCGCTGTCCACATAGCAGGTCGAGATCAGCCCGGAGATCATCTGGCGCTGTGGCTCGCCCTGGAACAGATGCTTGAGCGCGCACAGCAGCAGGAAGAACGTCGTCAAGCGCTGCTGGCCGT
This sequence comes from Methyloversatilis universalis FAM5, assembly GCF_000214035.2. Lineage (GTDB taxonomy): Bacteria > Pseudomonadota > Gammaproteobacteria > Burkholderiales > Rhodocyclaceae > Methyloversatilis > Methyloversatilis universalis. The sequence goes on from NZ_AFHG01000043.1 coordinate 13,162, forward strand.
CGATGACCTCGTAATGGTTTTTCTGCTCGGTCGGCGACACCAAGACTGTGCCAATGAAATATTCCCGCGTCGTTCCTGCATCGATCTGTTCGCCAATGTCCTCCAGCAACTGATGCACTTCCTTGTCGGTCCAGACGTACTCGCGCTGGTAGTCGGGGACGATGTAGAAGCATTCACGGAATGCCTCCTCGATGCTGTACTTGTGGTTTTCGATGCGAGCCATCTTCTTCCTTCTTCGTTCTTCAAATCGTGCTGCGCAAAGCGACGAACTGGTTACTCGGTCCTTCCGACCGAAGGATCAGGTTTGCACTGTTCGACACCACGTAGGCCAGGGGCCGCGTCAGGGTGAACGGGAACAGCACGGGCAGCGACTGCAGGCTGGGCACTGAAACCGGCTTGCCGGCGTAACGCACGGCCGCCTCGATCAACCAGGCCGTGAGTTCGTCGTTGTCGATCGCGGTTGGTGCCAGCCGGATGACCCGCTTGCCTTTCTCGACCCGCTCTACGGCGCCCCAGCTCGCCTGGCTCTGGATGACCATGTTGGTCATGCGCCGAGTGCCTTCGCGCTCTCCGTAGGTCTCGCTCATCCGGCGATGCACTTCGGCGGACGCGCAGTCGCCCTGGATGGCGGAGAGGCGGCCCACCAGCTCGGCCACCTTGCCAAAGAACGGGTATGTCGCCACCGACATGCCCCAGCACAGCGCCGCGACCGGTATATCCGGCGGCGTCTTGTGGATGGCCACGCCGCGATCCGCGTAATCGACCAGTTCGGCGCGTGGCTCCAGCCACAGCCGATTCAGTACGGTGCGTGTTTTCTTCTTAGCTTCCACGCCAAGCTCGGCTGCATCGAGCAGTGCATTCAGATCATCTAGTCCAGCCACGCCCGCACGAATATTCAGTGCCGCAGCCGCCCAATCAAGCTGAATGAACCGATCAAAGCCTATTTTTGGGGCTGATGAATTCATTCGGTACCAATCACATAACTGACTTTCACAAAGGGCACGATCAACTCTTCGATCGACACCCCGCCGTGGACCACCACCTGCTCGCCCTCCGGCACAAAGGCGGTTCGTCCGCCTGCGAATAGGGGCATGAAGTTCGCGGGCAGTCCAGCGATGTCCAATCTGACTGTGGAGGGATAGGCCGCAGCGGAATCGGCCAGCAATGGCTCACTCCGGTAGATCCGAACGCGCTCACCGCGGGTCTCGGCAATCACGCCCTGGCTGGGCCTGCCAACGCCAGTGGACTCCACATTGCCGTGGTCCGCCGTGAGATAGATGTGGTATCCCTTATCCAGCAGCAGCGAGAACAGCCGATCGACGAAACCGGTTGACAGCCAGTTACCGATCCACATCGCCACGTCTTTCTTCGATCGCTCCTTGTGGAGCCGGTCATCCACCTCATCGATGACCAGGCCCACCACCTTCGGGCGCCGGTCGTTCAAGTCCGCCTCAAGCACATCCAGTTGATCAATCTGGCGCAGCGCGCGTCGGTACATCACCTCATTCGAGTTGACGCCTTCGTTCTGCCAGAACGTCTTCCACAAGGATTCCTCCTTGTCCGTCCTGTCGATGGAGTCGTCGAACTCGCGCGGTTTCAGGCCGGAGAACAGCGCCTGGCGCGACACCGATGTCACAGTCGGCAACCATGCAAACGCGGTTCCCTCGTCGAACGCGAAACGTTTCGTGGTGGCGATCAAGCGCTCGCGGATCTGTACCCACTGGTCGAAGGCCAGCCCGTCGAATACCAGTAGAGCCACCTTGGTTTCCCCTGCGGACCGCCGATGGCGCAAGAAGCGCGGCACGTGGTGCACCATCACCGGGCCCTTGGTCACCGGCTGCAGGATCAGGTCGGCGTAATGCTTAGCTGCGACCCAGACTCGCAGACCCTCGTCTGATTGCGCCTGCAAGGTCTTGATCCGCTCTCGAATCACCGGCAGGTGTTCGCTGCCTTCCGTGTCTGGCAGACCATGCGTGCGGGCCAGGATCTCGCCGTAGCGTTTGGCAAACTCACTCCAATCCTTGTGCGAGGAGGCGGCCGTTGGCGTCGTCTCGATCAGGCCATCGATGCCTTTGAGTACCAAAGCCTGCAATGCTGCCGGGTCCTGGACGATCCCGGCCTTGATCCAGCTCGGCATCCCCGCCGGGACGCTGTGCACCGCCAGCGGATGCAAGCTGCCGTCGAGGAACATGGAGTCGACCAACACCTGCACATCGGAGTGATCGAACGGGATCTCGATCTTGGCGGCGTAGTCTGGCGGTGGCGGTTCGCCCGTGCGCGTGCCATCCAGTCCAAGTGTCTTCAGGTAGCGATACCACGCATCCTGCACCACGCGCAGCAGCGCGCTCTTGGACGCTAGCCATGTGGCGACGGGTTGGTCGGTGAACAGCCCCTTGCCATGAATGATGCCTGCCGCGTGTTGGGCAAACAGGGGCGGCAACGAGCGGTTGGCAAAGTGAAGCCGCAGCAGCTCACGCCAGAAGTCCACCGGGTTGCGAATCGACCTCGGCGCCAGTTGGTAGACGTGTTCGAGGATGAAGTCCTTGGACTCGTTCTCGCCCCGTGCATTCTGCAATTCCGTCTGGTGGGCATGAAACAGCCCGGCAAGATGCTCCGGCTCGACTTGCTGCACTGCGCTGTAAGCCAGCTTGGGGAACAGATCGGCAAGGCTGAGGCGCACCACACGCCCGTGATGCACGATGTCCCACGGCAACGCATTCGCGTCGGCGCTGCGAAGATGCAGAACCAGTGACGGCGCTGGCCCCGCCTCACCGCGATCCCAGGCTGCACGATAGCGTTCCTCGTATTCCGCCCGAAAGGCGAACGGGTCTTCGTACAGCATGACCTCGAAGCCCCGGCTGCGCAGTTCGGACAACAGCTTTTCGTCCAGCAGCACATCGTCGGGGTCGCACGCCACCCACAGCCGGGTGAGATCGGCCGTGAAGTGGCTGAGAATGCGTTCTGACCACTGGCTCATCCCACCTGTCCTCCGGGCATCACATCGCCGGAGACGCGCACCATCATCACGGCATTCAAATCCGGCACGCTTGCATCCATGTCGTCCAGGGCGGCCATGCGTGCATCGTGTTCTTGTTGCAGCCGCTTGCGCCGGTGCTCACGCACGGTGGGTAAGCCAATTCGTCCGATGGCCTGACCTCGGGCCTCGAACGCATACACCGCACGTTCTCGCTCTTCCTTCAGCCGGGCGCGGTGTTCGGTCAGCAGCTCCGTGAAGATCCGTTCACCCTGGGTGCTGGCAGCGGAATGCGATGCCTCGAACCACCTCACCGACTCCTCGGCACCCGTCACGGCATGCACGTCTACGGTTTCAGTGAGCAGTAGATCCCAGACGCGCTTGGCGGTCGGCACGAAGGGCCGGCCTTCCTCGTTGATGAACACCGGAAGGAAGCGCTTCCGGCTCAAGCATTCAGCCGCCAGACTGATCTCCCATAGCGACCAGATGCCGCGTACCGAATCCGGAAGACCGGTCACGCGGATCACCGGCAGCGGCTGCCCGGCGACAAAGCGTGGCAGCTCGCTGATCACAGCCCGGGCGCGTGGGTCTTCCATCGTGACCCATTCCAACTCCGGGTTCTCATCCGCCGTGCGGGCGTCAAAGCAGGCCTGTGCCGACTCGCTGCCGTCTGCCCACTTCACCCGCCACGCATTGCCCACCTTGATGGCGGAGCCGCCGCGCGCAGCTAATCCACTGGTGATGGCGCGCTCCAGCCAGAACTGCGCCGGGTGGTCGCGCCACTTGCGGGCATCGTCTGCGTCGAGATCGTGCTCAGTAGTGAGCAGATCGCTGTTCTTCTTCGACTCCGCCAGGGTGGATCGAAGCTGCGACACCACCGCGTCGCACTCCTGTTCGATGGCATCCGGGTTCTGCAGGCCATGCACGAACAGCTCGTCGAAGATCGGGTCGGCCTCGACCGAATCCATCACGTCGGCCGCCTTGTCGACGCCAAACTCCTGCGCGATGACCTCGAGCTTTGCCTCCAACACCTGGCGCACCCGATGCTCCACGGTGTCTTCGAGCACAAAGTTGATGGCGCGAACCACGTGCTTTTGTCCGATGCGGTCCACCCGGCCAATGCGCTGCTCGATCCGCATCGGGTTCCACGGCATGTCGAAGTTGACGATGACATGGCAGAACTGCAGGTTCAGACCTTCACCACCGGCATCCGTCGAAATCAGCACGCGCACATCCTTGGAGAACACCTGTTGTGCCCGCGTGCGCGCTTCCAGGTCCATGCTGCCGTTGAGCGTCGCCACCGAGAAACCCCGGCTTTCGAGGTAATCGGCCAACATCGCTTGCGTCGGCACGAACTCGGTGAAAATCAGCACCTTGAGCGCCGGGTCGCCTTCCTCTTGCTGCAGCTTGTAGATCAGCTCCAGCAGTGCCTCGGCCTTGGCATCGGTGCCGGCGGCCTCGGTTTCCCGCGCCAGCTCCAACAGCATCTCGACTTCAGACTTCTCCAGCTCCCAGCCGCTGGATTGCATCGCCAGATCCACCTGGGACTGGCCGTCGAGGTCCGCCCACTCGTCGGCGCTGGTGCTCTCGAAGAGGTTGGCCTGCGGCTGCGGCGCATCAAGCAAGGCCTGGCGCTTTTCCAGCGTGGTGCGGATGGCTGCCGTGCTGGAGGTCACCAGCCGCTGCATCAGGATCATCAAAAAGCCGATGTGGCGCTGCTTGGCCGCCATAGCCTGGTTGTAGCCGTGGCGCACATAGTCGGTCACCGCCTCATACAGTCGCTGCTGCGAGCCGTGGCGGGCCTGCCAGGCAACCGCCTGCAGCCGGGTCACACGTGGCTTGAACAGCGGCTGACCTTCGGCGTTGATCGATGCGCGCTTTTCGGTGCGGATCACGAAGGGGCGCACCCGGTCGCGGCTGACGCTGCTCTCGTCCGGGAAGGCTTCGCGATCCAGCAACTGCATCAGCCGCATGAACTGGTCGGTCTTGCCCTGGTGCGGTGTGGCCGACAGCAGCAAGAGATAGGGCGAGGCTTCGGCCAGTGCCGCACCTAGTTTGTAGCGGGCCACCTGTTCGGTGCTACCGCCCATGCGGTGGGCTTCGTCGATGATGACCAGATCCCACGACGCTGAGATCAGGTCCTCGAAGCGCTCGCGGTTGTAGGTGTTGAGTTGCTCCAGGCTCCAGCCGCGACGACTCTCCATCGGCTTCACCGAATCGAGCGAGCAGATCACCTGGTCGTGCATGCGCCACAGGTTCTCTTCCTCGCCCGCGCCGCCACTGCGCCACTGCCGGAAGGCCGCCAGCTCGGACGGTTCGATGAACTGGAACTTCTCACCGAAGTGCAGACGCATCTCCGCCTGCCACTGGCGTACCAGCCCCTTGGGCGCCACCACTAGGATGCGCTTCACCCGGCCGCGCAGCTTCAACTCGCGCAGCACCAAGCCGGCCTCGATGGTCTTGCCGAGGCCAACCTCATCGGCCAGCAGGTAGCGGATGCGGTCACGACTGATCGCACGGTTCAGCGCATAGAGCTGGTGCGGCAGCGGTACTACGCTGGACTGGATCGGCGCCAGCAACAGGTTGTCCTCCAGTGCATCCAGCAGCTTGGCTGCCGCCGTGGTGTGCAGGATCTGCTCCACGCTCAGGCGCACGCTTTCCAGCGAGGCCAGATCTACCGACCGCGCACGCACCACCGCGTCCTTGGCTGGTAGCCAGACGCGGTAGGCCGCCTCGCCCCACACGTCCTGGCGTTCGATCACCCGGCAGGGCGATGCCTGCCGAGTGAACCAGCACCAGTCGCCGATGGTGAATCCGCTGCCGGCCACGCTCAGATCCCGTCCTCGGTACGGGTCAGCGCCAGGTCATAGAGCGTCAGCAGCTTCTCGTCCTCTTGCAGCGTTTCCTCTGGCAGCTTGTTGGCGATGCCGATGATGGTTTGGTAGTCCTTGGCTGCCCATGCTGCGCGGAAGCCGGCACGCAGCACTTCCAGGCGGGATTCCTTGATCTTGCGACCGGTGAAAGCCTTGTAGGTCTCGAATTCCTTGAGCAGCGCCTTCTCGCGCTTCTTCTCCAGGTCCTGCGCCTTGTTTGGATCGGGCACGTACCAACGGTCCTTGGCCTTGGCGACTAGCGTTGGGTCACTCTTGTCGAGACCACGCTGGTCTTTATGGTTCGAGGAGAGATAGCTGTGGATCTGGCTGGGCACTTCACCAGTGCCGTCGTACTTCAGGAAGTTGTCCTCTAGCAAAGCAGCCAATTCGGGCTTGACCTCATGCTTCTTCCACCCTGCACCAAGCTGTCCCATGAATTCAGGACTGATTTCTTGGTAAGTCGATGGGCGGCGCTTCAGAAAATCCGACAGCCAGTCAATCGCGCTGCGTTCGTCGGAGACAAACATCTCCATCTGCGGTGCAACCGCGACCTGCATGCGCTTCTTGTCGTACTCAGCCACTTGCTCTGGCAGAAACACCATTCCATCGCGCTCGACGAAACGTTGTATAAGACCCGCCTGAAACTCTTGTGTGGACATCGGCACGGGAGTGTTATGCCTAACAAACCAAGCAACCATGCGGTCGAAAATGATGCGTGGATCTCGCTCAGAGATAAATTCAAGCTCCCGAGCCCTAATTTTTACAGTGGGTAAATATTTGAGATGGGTGCGTACAAAATCCCATACAGAATCTTCACTGCCACCTTGTTTCGAAAATCTATCTTCTAGCCCGCCGTTGGGTTTATAGGCTGATATAACGAGATCCTGCTTTACCGCTGTCGTTGTAGTAACCGCCTTGAAGCTCCCTTTTCCTTTGTCGAGAGCAGATACATTGGCAACAACAAATCCGGCCTCTTGGATTGCAGTTTGAATTGCATTCCAAACTGATGCCTGTGTATTCGAGAACTCAACTGTCATCCACCGACCTGGCTTCAAGATTCGAAATGCTTCCTTAAAACACCTGCTCATAAGAAGGCGATAATCGTTTAGGCCTTTTCCCTGAACCTTATTTTCGATGGCTTCTTGTTGATTGTTTGTGACCACCCTCAACCAAGCTTCCCAAACAAAGTTGAGTTCGGAGTACATGAGATTCCCGCCAAACGGTGGATCGATGAAGATGTAGTCGATTGAAGAATCCCCGATGGGCAAGGCGGTGGCACTTCCGCAGGAAACAAATGCATTCGTCCCGTCCATAGAATGGCGAACCAATTGAGCACGGGTCCGAAGTGCGAATCGCTCAAGTACGGATGTCTCTACGGACAATGACGCGATATACCACGTACCCCTCAAGCTTGTGATAACACCGCCACCCCCACCAAAATAGTTACCTAAGTGAAGCCTGTTCTCCCGGCCCACCCATGTCAAAGCAGAAGTAAACCAAAAGAGATATTTAGGGTTTGCCTTCGCTATTTTTTCTCGGAACGCGGCCAAAACATGCAAATTTCTCTTAGTGTAAAAATGGTGTGCATGACGAACACCATGTGACTCCATTGGCTGCCGGGTGTTGTAGCCATCAGGTAACGGGGCTGTAGGCACCCATCTGGCTGGCTCCAAATCACTAACCTTCTCAATCAATTCGAGATCGAACTGATCGGGTACTTTTTCATATCTTTTCTTCCCAACGCTGTAATTTATCAACACTGGAACTTGTTTTGCCTGGCGGAATGTGCCTGAAACCTCTTTATCGAACACGGACGACCAAGCTCTGTCCATGTTGCGCTTCGACAAAGCCGCCGAGCAGTGCGGGCAGCAAAAGTCTTCGCGCGCCTTTCCTGCGTCTTTGTCGACCGCCACATCCCAATAAACTATTTCACCAGTGCACTCTGGGCAGAGAAAAACATCTGACCAAACCGTGAAATTAATTTTGCCAACCTGCGACCCATCCGTATGCCGCGTCTGGTACATCCAGCCAAACTCACTTTCTACCTCTGCAATGATTTTTTTCGACTCGGCATCAAATTCATGTACATCAATAGGCGTGTTGTAATTGTGCGAAATGAAAGTGGCAGCAGATGACAGGTCATTTAAGATGACTTTTCGCTTTCCTATTTTCGAGAAGCCCTGAAGAGCCCCTTCTTCATCCCTTGTTAATACGTTTCCGCGTTCGTCTACGCGATATCCAAGTTCTGCGACGGCAGACGAGTCTCCGCAGAGCTGTGCGGCTACGCCAGTCATCCCTGTCCCGCAAAATCCGTCAAACACGACATCACCCGGCTGCGTGTAATGCAGGATGTACCGCATGATTGCCTTATGCGGCACCTTGGTGTGGTAACTGTGAGCGTTGTAAATCGGGTCGTTCTTGCCCTCACTCACATCTGCCGCAAAAGGTTCTTTGCTGTAGTGAACAGACGAGTCGTATGGTTTGCCGTAGTGCCGAACAAAATCCTCGATGAAAGGATTCGGGCAGGCCGTGTAGTAAGGCGGATCAGACAGGTTGAGGATGTCTTCGTCCGATGCGATAGGAAAACCCTCGATCTTGCGGAACGTGGGATCTTTGAGCTTCTCGGCGAGAAGCTTTAGGTAGTGCTCGCGGCGCGCCTCATCACTCGGGAACGTTTGCCCGAGGCATTCAACCGGGCCTGACTTGGCCGCGTGGTTCTGGAAAAGATCATTCATCAGTCGTTCCTCAAATTCTTGTTGTCATGGTCGGGTGATCACGTCGCGTCACTCGATCACGAAGCGCAGCTTGGTGGCGTCCTTGCCCTTGCAGCGCTCGTTCATGAAGGTGTCGAAGCGCTTGCGTAGGTCGTCCGGCGTGGCCGGCGAGCCGCCTTGCAGCAGCGCCTGTTTGATCTCATCGCCCTTGACCGCGATCTTCTCCAGCCCCGACAGCGCCTCTTGTACGGCATTGGCAAACTCGGTCGTCATCGGGTCCGGCAGCTTGCGTGAAGTCAGGAAGGCGTCGATCAGCTTTTTGGACGCCGGCGGCAACAGGCCCAGGCTGTCCTGCGAGAACGGATCTTCCAAGTTCTCCAACAGGGTCTGCTGCCAGTTGGCCAGCAACTCGTCCAGATCGTCATCCAGCTTGTGCAGGCGGTTGGCCGCCGGGATCAACTCCAACTGTTCGGCAGACGGGCGGAACTGGCAGTGCGGGCAGACGGCGGCCATGACCAGGGTCGGCTCATCCAGGGAGGAACAGCTCTTCAATCCGTTGAGCGACTCCTCAAACGCGGTGAGCTGGCTGGTGGGCATCAGCGACACGCCAGCCAACACGCGCAGCGCCAGCAGGCGGTCGTCCTTGCGCAGGGCGTTGCGGGTCTTGTCCTCGGCCACGCCCAGCCGCGCCTTGCTGTGGCTGGCGATGTAGGCGGTGATGTAGTCCTTCTTGAGCTGGTTGAGCGTTTGCCGGTATTCGGCGGCGTGCTCGGCTGTGCGGTCCTGACTCAACTTTTCCTGCAGTGCCTTGCGGGCCGTCTCGGCCTGCTTGACCCACGGGTGCTCGGCGGGCAACACCATCTCGGCCTGCGAGAGGTAGGACGCCGTGCTGCCCAACTCCACCACCAGTTCGAGCAGACGCTCGACGGCGGCCAGGATCTCCAGATTCTTCTTCTGGCCGTCCAGGTCTTCCTGTGTGATGCGCAGATTCTTGAGCTTGCCGACGGTGTTGTAGGGCGCCAGCGACTCGGTGAACTTCTTCAGCGAATCCAGCCGGGCGTGCCAGTCTTTGGCTTCTTCTTCGCGCAGCAGGTTTTGGCCCCAGAAGCCGAGCTTGCCTTGCTGCAGGTCGGAGCCGGCCTTGAGCACACGTGGCACCAGCGCGCTGACTTTCTCCTGCAGCTTGATGACCGGCTCGGTGTCGCCCTGGCTGGCCTTCTGGGCCAGACCGGACGGCAGGTCGAACAACTCGAACAAGGCGCGAAGCACCGCGAGGTTGATCTCCTTGGGCGCCTCAACGTGCTTGAACTGCTTGAGTTCTTCCAGCGAGCGCTCTGCGAGCTGCACCAGCTTGCCGGAGTCGATCTTGTCGCCGGTGATCGACAGCACGATGTCGCCGGAGTAGACGAGACCACCCAGCACGGTGACCAGCAGATCCGGTTCCAGCCGGTATTTGATCGGCGCGAAATACTCGACGTCCGAAGTGCCCGACAGCAGTTCGCTGCGGTTGAGCACCTGGCCGTGGCCCTTGGCCTTGAGCCGGTTCAGCACTTCCTGCGCATAGCGGGAGTTGGCCGGGTCGACGCGGTCGCCATCGAGCAACTCCAGCGCATCGAGTACGGCGAGCGCATCCTTGGTGCGAGTCCCGCCGGCCAGGGCGCGCAGCGCGTTGCCGATCAGTTGCTTGCGGTTGGCCTCCGTGACCAGCACCGAGAAGGTGGGGTATTCCGGCGAGAGATCGACGAAACGCTGGCCCAGCACCAGGCCCGAAATGACGTTCACCACGTCGCGGAAGTTGATGCGTTCGTCCGCACCCAGCCGCGCCCGGTCACGCAGCGACACGCCTTTGGCCCACTCCTGCAGGTTCTTTTTCTTGCCCTGGTAGGTGACTTCGAAGGCGGTCATCTGCTTTTCCTGCAGCCACTTGCTCATGGCGCGCAGGAAGTCCTGTGCCTTGGAGAGGTAGATGGCCTTGGCGCCGCCGCTGGCGGTGGAGGCCAGATCAAGTGCCGCCGCGTAGGACGACAGGTGCCGCTTGAGATCGTCGTCCAGCCCGGTGAGGCGGAAGAAGACCTCGTCCGACAGGTTGTTGTCGGCGAACTTCGGCTTGTCGAAGGGCTGGATGAAGTAGACGTAGAAGTCGCGCTCGGGCTGGGCCGTGGGCCGATCGTTCGGCGCCCCGAAGAACAGGTAGCCCATGCGCTCGACACGACGCTCCTGCCACTCGAGCTGGTACTGCCAGATCTGGAAGCCGGGATAGCGCAAGTCGTCGCTGCACTCCATCAGCGCCTTGACGGCGCTGTAGTAGGCACGGTCCAGCGCGTCGTCGGACAGGGCTTCGGCGCGTTTTTCGATCTGCGCGTCGTAGTCGATGTCCTTCTTGAGGTCGAGGTAGTACTGCTCGGTGTCCGGCGCCTTGGAAATGAACTGGCCGTTGACGGTCTTCAGCACTTCCCGCATCACGGTCTGCACCATCGACAGCAGGTTCTCGGCCGGATCGCCCGGCATGTCCTCCACGCCCGGCTGGAACAGGCACAAGGCGTCGCGCAGCTCGGCAGCCGTGGGGCCAATGGGCACATGGATGTCGCCGCCCGTGGTCAAGCGGTGGACGGCCAGCGCATTAATGACACGCAGAGCCATTGCCTTGTAGGCCGGGCGCGTGAATGCTTGCTGCACGCGGGACTCCAGCACTTCGGACACGCGCATCACTTCTTTGATGTTCGGGTCGGCGCGCAGGACCGAGTTGGCCTTGACGGTGTTCCAGAAGCTCTCGTAGCTGATGAACAGCGGCTTGTCGGCGGGTACTTCCTGGTCGAGGATGGCCAGCATCGCGGCCTCGATGGTCTTGAGTGCGCCGCGCTTCTCGGTGAAGTGGATCTGCTCGAAGGTCTTCAGGTAATCCGGGTGAACCGGGAACAACCGCACGTACTCGTCCATGCGCTCGTTCATAGAGCCGTAGAACTTGGCGAACGGCGTGAGGTATTCGCGGATCTTGTTCTGCTGGTCAGCAGTCTTCTTGAGCAGGCGCGCGGAGACGACGAAGCTGACGTCCTGGCGGTCGATCAGAATCTGGGTGAAGCGCTCGTTGACGCGGCGCATGCTGTCGGCCACATGCTGGAAGCGCACGCTGTCGAAGATGGCTTCCTGTACACCGGCCACGAAGCGGAACTTCAGGTGCTTGGTGACTTCGCCGATCTGCCGCAGGATGGCCAGGTCCTGCACCAGCTCGTGGTCGCGACGGGACTGCAGGTACTCCAGGAACTCGTCGACCACCAGCAGCACGCCCTGGTCCGGGAATTTCTCCGCGAACGCGGCCATCATCTCCTCGAAGGAGTCCTTGTTGTTGAGCTCCTTGTCGGCGGTCGGGAACGTGTAGTCGACGCCGATCTTTTCGAGGCAACGCTCAAGCTGCAGGGTGATGATCTGGCGCAGCGGCATCTGCAGCCCGCCCACCTCGATGCGCAGCACCTTGAAGCGGCCAGCGATCGGGGCAACCGCCTCGGCAACCTTCGGGTGGCGGATCATCGGCGCGTAGGCGGCGTCTTCAGCCACCAACGACAGCACCGACATCAAGTGCGATTTACCGGTGCCGTAGTTGCCGACGATCAGCACGCCCTTGTGATCGACCGAGTCGTCAAAACTGAGCTGGGGAACCATGAGCTTGGAGATCCGCTCGGCCATGTCATCGGAGATGACGTAGGTCGCGACGAGCTTCTTGGCTTCGTCAGGGCGCCCGGCATCGAGCAGCTGAATGACTGACTCGATCTGCTCGAACTGGATCAGATCTCCGTATTTCATGTTCTTGGCCATATGGTTTTCTCTTCCCCCGCAGTTTCAGCAATTCGGTCAAATTTCGAGTACGACCACGCCGTCGCGGCTGTAGTCACGATGTTCTGGATGGCTCATGTCCGCGTACACCAAGCGATCACCGCGCAGCTCGCCAGGCCAGACGGCCACGACGCGCTTGGAATGAGCCAGCCGCCTGACGAGGTCAAGCGGGTTGATCTGCAGGCCCGGCTCGAACAGCAGCTCGATGTTGTCGAGCATCAGCGGGTCTTCAGTTCGTTCCTTGTCCGCGATCTCCCGCAGCAGCTCACCCGCCGAGAAGCTGCGCTTGTTGTTCGGCGTGGCGGCCAAACGGCGCCCCAGCTCCAGGCCGACGTTGAGCGGCTCGATATTGAGCTTGGTGCCGAGCTGGCGGAGCAGTTGCGTTTTGCCACTGCGGCTGGGGCCAACCAGCAGGATCAACTTGCTGTTGAGGTCGCCGATTTCGCCGATGAGTCGTTCAAGTCTTGCCAGCACTTATGCCTCACCAGTTGGCCACGAACATTGAGCGCAGCGATTCGATCTTCTTGGGCATAACACTGTCGCAGGTCCAGCCGAGATAGGTTGCAGCCCGGGTGGTGCCCACGTAGAGATATTTGTCGAAGAGCTCCGGATGAATCGTCGCCAGGCGATCGACTCCAACGAAGAACACCGCTTCGAACTCCAGCCCCTTGATGTGCTGGACGTCGAAAACACGGACATCGTTGTCCTGACCCATGACTTGTCCCTTGGGGCACGCGACAACCTGCGCGTTCTCTGCAGCCAAAGCTTCATTCAACGCGTCAGCAAGCGGCTGCACCTCGGCTCCACTTTCAACAAAAATGGCGATCGAGGGCATTTGCTCGAGAAACAGCTCGATCTCTCGGATCCGTTGAGCTAGCCAATCCACCACTTCATCCTGCTCAGCAGCGTTCTCCAATAAGGTAGGCGGGACGCCTTCGTTGTCGACATGCGCAGGAAGCGTCACGCCGCTATCAGTTCCGCCGGCCGCCACGATGATTGCTCTGGCCAGATCGTTGAGGCGCTTGCTCTGTCGGTAGGAAACCGTGATTTCTTTGACGTCGATTTCCGGGAAGACCCATTTCACATCGTTGATCGAGCGGCTGCCCCAGGTCGTTAGACGCTGATTGAAGTCGCCACACGCAAAAAAGGATCGGATCCTAGGATTGGCAAGCGCTGCCATGCAGGCCAATTGGATAGGCGAAAAGTCCGTGGCCTCATCTACGACGACTTGATTCTTGTGCAAGTCGAGGACGGGCTTCAGCGATGACCAGACCGGGAGGTCGATGTCGCGAACGATATTTGCGCGACTCAACAATTCGTTTGCCCCTCGGAGGATGCCAAGCAGAACGACATCCAGCTCCAGCGGGTAAATGTCGGTCGGGCTGAATCCATCCTTCCGATACCAGCGACCGTCTTCTTGGCGAGTCCGACGATATGCACGATATCGGCGGGGAATAGCGTCCAGGTATCGCTTTACTGGATTGGTGAAGCGACGGGCGCTGGCTTGCACCAGAAGGCTTGCTCCCACGTCAGCTCTGTCTGACTCACCGAGACCGCGATCGCCGAGCCATTCGATGATCTTGCCATTGCGGGTGTTCTTCCCCAACGTACGCTTACGAGCTTGAGTACGTGCCTGGGCACGAACCGCCTGCATGTAGGCCGTCACCGCAGCGGCACGACCAGTCCGAGGAGATGTCGCGTCTTCCTCATCAGCCTCAAGATCATCCGGGTCGTCGGTATCAATATCCGGCGTCTGCTGCAATCCATCGATGAATTTGGCCAGCACATCGATGAACCCATTATCTCGGTTGAGTTGGAGGTTCAACGCGGCATGGATCTTCTTGTCCGTAACCTCCTTGAGGCCTGACACCAGAGATTGAATACCACCGACTTCGCCGACAAGTGCTGAGAACGTTGCCGCCAGACTGTTGCTGTTGGCGCGCTCAAGAATCTCGACCAGCCTCCGACCGACCAATGAAATGTTGGCAGAAGCGTTTTCGCTCAAGCCTACGGCTGCTTGGCGCAGATCATTGATGAACGTGGTTCTTTGCCAGGCATCGAAATCCTCAAACCACTTGATTGGGGTGTCGGATGCCTCAGGAAGTAGCGTCTCGGCCGATTCCTTCAATACGAAGGTGCCACCGCCAGATGCTGTGCGCAGAACGCCGAAGGTGCTGCGACCCAGTTCGCGACGGTAGTCGGTCCATGTGCGGATTCGCATGTCGGGTGCCGGAACGCCCTCACGGGCAAAGGCTTCCTTGAGGTACTGCTTGAGCAGTTCCGTTGGCGTGAACATCACCCAGCTGTTCGCGTGCGACACACCTGTTGCGCTTGCAATCATTTCAACCGTTCGGAGTTCTCCTTCCTCGAGGTAAGCGCTGTCAAGCTTTTGGCCGAGGCGGCGAATCAATGTAGTTGTCTTGCCCGTCCCGGGCGGGCCAAGAATCAGCAACCGCTGGTCAAGCGGCAAACGGAAAATTTCATCCTGGTATTGGTCGAGAATCGGTTGGTCTCGGAGCCCCATCTTTGTGATGATGCTGCGGCGCACACCCTCAACGATGTTGGCAGTTTCGCTCTCCTCTGCAAGGAGCTGTGCCAGTCGATCTTCGGAAGTTTGCTCGCTGTTATCGGCGTACAGAACCGAGCGAAGCGACTCCACAGTGAAGAGCCCAAGTTCATCTGCTTCTATAACCGTGTCGCGGGAGTCCCAGCCGTCAGCAAGTCGAGACGGCTGCAGTTGAGCACGCTCGACGACTTCAACAACATCACCGTTCGGCAGGGCAAACTCTGACCCGACAGGCAGCGAAGCCAAGCGGCCAACAGGGGCGCGATAACTGGCAAGATTGGGCACGCTGGTGATCGGCGTCGTGCGGCAAATGTAATAGACCCGTTGCTGCCCGTCTTCATCAACCACAGCAATACGCGCGATCGCCGGTTCTTGAGTGAGGATCTGGTAGCTCTCCAGATTCTCCCGGTTTATCTGCCCAAGCCGTTGAACTGCCGCTCCACTCGTAAGCGTATTGACAGACGCGAGCGCATCAATGCCAAGTGCGGGCGCACTGCGCAGCGCATTTCGTGCGGCGGCTGACACTTTGTCGAACTGGTCCAGCGCGTCTCGAGCGACTTGCTCAATGTGTTGCTTTGATTGTGGCAGCGGCTCCATTTCTTCTCCTTTTTGGCCTTGCAGTCCTAGCTTCAGGCAAGTTGGTTCAGTGCCTAATAGCCGGTCGCCAAGATGCCCGCTGACTCCGAGTATTAGGGCGGTTTCTTCTTGAAGTAGGATTGGCTCTTTAGCACATCAGCGTGCGACCAAACCGCGCACTCAACCTAACTGCCAACGGGCTCACGGCTTGAGCTTCGCGGACTCATAGTTGGATAAAGAGACTGAGAGCTTCATCAGAACGCACCGCCTCAGTGAATCGGGCGCAACTACTACGCAGTCGTCCCCGAACTTCAACACATCCATCAACAGCTCCCGATCATCGGTGTAGGGCACCTTCAGCTCATACCCGCCATCCTCCAGCACCCTCCCCACCTGATCCGGATGCCATTTTTCCGCCGCCACCCACCTCGCCCGCTCGGGCGTGAAGTGCAGCGTGGCCCAGGTGACGTTGTCGCCTGAAAAGATGCCGTAGCCGGAACCGAGCACCTGGTCGAGCCGCTTTTCGGAAACCTCCTTGGCCTTCTTCTCCAGGATGTCGGCCGCGCGGATGGCGTCGAGCGAGAAGGCGCGCAGGTCTTCGCGCAGGTGGCACCAAGCGTCGAGGTACCAGTTGTCGCGGTAGTAGATGAGCCGCTGCGGCGAGATCTCGCGCGCGGTCTCCTGATCGGTGCCGCGGGCGTGGTAGCGGATGAGCATGCGCTTGCGGCGCAGCAGGGCCGAGCCGACCGCCTGGAAGTGACTGAGGTGGAAGCGGCGCGCACCGACTGTTTCGATGTGGATGCGCTTCTTCACCTCTTCCGCCGGGTTGTCGGCGCTGCCGAGCAGGCCGGACAGGCGGGCGAGCAGCGGCTGGATGTGCGGGCCGAGCAGGCCGCCGGTGTCGAGGTTGGCGAGCAGGTGCTGCATGGTGAGCAGCGCGTGGATCTCTTCCGCCGAGAACCACAGCCCGGGCAGTTCGTACTGCGGACCGATGCGCTGACCTTCCTTCTCGAAGCGGTAGCCGCCGAGGTCGCGATCGAACACGATGGGCGCGTGCAGCCTGTCCTTCATGTAGGCGAGGTCGCGCTTCAGCGTCGCCCACGACACGCCGAGCTTGTCCTGCAACTCGGCGCGCGGTACGGCCTTGCGGCCGGCGAGCAGCTGGTCGATGCGGTAGATGCGCTCCATGGCGCTCATGCCGTGTCTCCGTGTTCCTGGCGGGCTGATGCCCGTTCGCGTGAGCTCAGTTGGTGAGCCTTGTTGATCCGATGATGCCTCACGCGCACCGGGAAATTTCGTGCGCAACCGATCACTCAGCCTTTCGGATGATGCGTACATGAGACAGCCTTCACTTACTGCCCGGGTGCGCTATTCGCCCCGCCCCTTCACCGACTACTGCCCGAACCCCGGGCCACAGACCTCAGTGCTCTGGCATGCCGTGACCGGCGACCACGCGGACGAAGACCTTCAGGCCGCGCGCTGGAATCTGATCTGGCTGTGTTCGTCCGAGCTCGATCAGGCGCTGGCCCTGCCGCGCAAGGCTGGGCCGCACTGGAAGGCGGCGGTTGCAAATGTGCACCTTTCGGTGCTGGCGCCTATCTGGCCGGAACTGCGCCACGCAGTGCTTTGTCAGCCCGCAGTGTTCCGCGCCTGGCTCCTGCGTGAGCGCGAACGGGCGCACCTGTTTCTCATCAACATCGACCCGGTGATCGAGGTGATCAACCGGCGTCTGGAGGATGCCATCCAGCGCCTGGGCGGCGCGGCGTCAACGCGCATCCCGCCGACCCGGGTGCGCGGCAACGTGACCTTCGTCGATTTCCGCGCCGCGCGCCAGGGGAGCTGAACATGACCGCCCAGATACCGGAAACCCTGCTGCTCGACAGGCGCCCGCGCTCAATGTGCTCCGAGCCGCTGAATGACTACTTCGCGCTGTCCGGCTTGCGCAGCGGCTTCGAGATCAGCTGCACCGCGCTGTGGCGCGGCTATGTCGGACATCGGGAGATCACGCACGACCGGCTCTACCTGCTGCGCATCGACGCCTGCTACCCCGACGGGCGCGAAGCGAAGCTCACCGACTTCTTCCCCGAACATCCCGATCGGGTGTTCGCGCACTGGTACAGCGGCACGCTGCGCATACCCGAGGGCCGGCGCCTGCACTATGTGCATGGCGGCTATGTCAGCACCTTCGAACGCGACCGCCTGATACGGGTCGAGCGCGGTACGGTGGTCGGCATCGAAATGCGCACGAATGGTGTCGCCCAACATGCCAAGATCGATCCGGCCAACGGCACCGACCCGGAGCGCCCGGAATGAGCCCGCACACGCTGCTCACGTTGTATCTCGCCGCCAGCGTACTGACGCTGATGATGGCGCTGGTACAGCAGGCGATCTCGGCCTTCCAAAACCGTAAGGGCCGGGCGCTGCTCGATCTGAGGCCGGCGCCAGATACCACTCAAGGACGATGGATCAAGCGCACGATGATCGCCCCGCTGGCGGCGCTTGCTGTCGTCGCGCTCTGGCCGGTCGGCCTGTGGCTGCTGATCGTCCGGTTGTACCGGCTCTGTCGCCAGACAGTGCCGGGCCCCGAGGATGACGCGGGGCACGCCGATATCGAGGAGCCCTTCGACACCGCACTCAGCGACTTCAGGCCTCGCAGCGACCATCTGGTCGAACGCCTGACCCGGGCCGCGATCGAGCAGCGCGAAACGGTCACCGACCCGCTGAACGCCGCCCCGCCCCTGCCCTTCGGACACCTGAATCGCCGTTGGCAGGCGTTTGCGGATCAGCTCGATCCGGGCGACGAGCTGTGGAGCTTCGAGTCACCGCACGTCACTGCATTCGGCACGCTTGAGGTCAGATGCGGCTATGCGCGGATGCGTCGTGGGCAGGTGCTGGACGGAATGACCGCAGAGCGGACGCGGGAAGCGTGAAGCCGCTGGAGAAAGCGTCGCGTCGCGTCGAGGTGAGAGGCAGAGGGTTATGGCGGAAGCTGTGAGATTCGAACTCTTATCTAAACCCAAAACTAGAAACCCCGACGTTTGTGTATGTAAATCAATGGGTTTCTAGTTGCACATCGTGCAGCCAATGGCGGAAGGTCAGGGATTCGAACCCTGGAGTGCCTTACGACACTGCCGGTTTTCCTTACCTGCTATAGCTTTCGCTACCAGACGAAGTCTGTTTGGGGTCTGGACTTTGCCTTCACCGTGGCAAACTGCCTTAGGTGGGAGCCGTCAAGTCTCTACACGTTCCTAGCAAACTAGGCTTCGCTCGGCGTTACCTCGATTTTCATCAGGGGCTTCTCCGACTTTGACTCCTTACATCTGCAACGTTTCCGAAGCAGCGCTCGAGTTAACAAGACCGGTGCATTCAACCGCTCTGCCAACCTTCCGTGAGGCGCATTATAGCTGACTTCGAGGTCATCAAGGGAGGCAGCTGCCAGCCCTTTACTTGTCATCCGTTTAGAAATAGGCACATACGAATCTCGTATTGCAGATTCCGGTGGCGCAGCCTTGGTCGCGCTGGGGCTGACGGCGACGAGTGGCTCTGCTAGTTCGCGGCAATCGCCCATGAGGCGCCGGTTGAAATTGCTGCAGTTACACGCGACCGATGCGTCATCGCCATCAAGCCGGAGAATGTTTAGCGTTGTCTCACACCGCAGAGACGCTCACGCCAGTAACTTCAAGACATTCTCGATAACCGGCTGCAACCATACTTCGAACATCGATTGGCGGCTTGAGGAAGCTGACCTGGGGCGGATTGGCTTCAGTTCCCCGTCCGAGACTTCAGCAAAGCCTCTGTTACGAGAAATCCCCCACAAGATAGGGAATGAGCGGTGGATTATCGGGGTCACCGTTGACCAGGTGTCGGCTGCTAATAGACAGGTCAATATCGCTGGGCACGGCGCTGAACTCGTTATCGATGATGATGAATTGAGTCTCTCTCAACTCCCCTGCAGCAAGCTCGTAAATTAATCTAAAAAACGCTGCGATGACCTCAGGATTTTCCACCGAGCTGACGTTCTTAGTCGGCGTGTCAATGATTAGCACAGGCGGCAGTCTGGAGTCTCCAGTTCGTGCGCAAACCCTATGCAAGGCCAACGCGTAGCAGGTCTTAAATAGTGCCTTCATGCCTCCGCTGCCGGCATTGTCGAAGGAGAGCACCACAAGGGCTTCATTAACGCCCAGAGGAATGCGGGGATAAAAGGTCGCCGGGTCTATCTCTACGCGATAGTCAGGTTTGACATCAGGGAACTTAGCCCGCACTAAGCAGTTGAGGAAGAGTTCCCCCAGCAGTTCGACGTTCTTTCGGTCGTTGAATGCTGATTTCTTCGCACTTTCGAGCTTGGCGCGCAGGTCCGCTTCGTCAAGCTTCAAGGCCTCCGCGTGCGCCTGTTGCTCTTGAAGTACGTCTGGAAGCTTCCGGTATCGCAGCATCGCATCGAGTCGCTGCTCTAGCGTGGCGACGGTGCGTTCGTGCTGCAATGCCTGAGAAAGAAATGCCGAGTCATACTCTTTTAGCCTGAGGTCGAGCGAATAGTCAGTTGCGCTCCGCTCGCTAGCTATTTCAGCAGCGCGAAGCAGAACTGAGCGCTTTTGCGCACGCAGGCGCAGCAACGTATCCTTGAGCTCTGCCTGTCGAGCGGCCAGGTCCTCGTTGACCACCGTCTCGTCGAGCGCCCCGTCTGCATTGGTAATGTGCTCCGGCTGGCCGCAGACGGCACACAGCCCAGTCTCGCGTTTCGGGAGCGTTTGCGTGCATCGAGGGCATGACGAAAAGTCTACGCCGCCCAGAACCATCCGCGCAGAAGCCGTTCGCTGAAAGCGAACCGAAAGCATCTGCAACTCGTTGAGGTGACGCTCGAGCTCCCCGATGCGGAAGTCGATGTCAGCAGAGGCTTGTTCAAGCGCAATCTGTTCTTGTGCAAGACGTCGTGCGCGGTCGCGCAATTCCTCGGCAGCGTGCGGTGTTGGTGAACGCTGTTGCCTCGCCGCCTGAGCGGCAGTGCGCGCATGTTCGATTTCCGCCTTGGTCGACTCAATCTTCACATCGTAGGCATTGATGTCGTCTAGGCCCGCCTCTTCCAGGGCCTTAGAAAGCGCTTGGGCGCCCGATAACAGCCCAAGACGCTGCTCGCGCAACTCTTGCAGGCGGGATTCAAGTTCGGCAACCTGTTCGGTACGATAGCCAAGTACATACCGCAGAGCATCTACGCTCTTTGCCCGAATAGCATAATTATCGGAATCCAACCTGAAGAAGACATTATCCATGCCGTCTTGGTCGAGGTAGCAAAAGCGGAACAGGTCCCGAAAACTCAGCCGCTCAAGGCGCTCGTCTGGAGTCCCCTTGCGCCGACGGACGTAGGGAGGCTCCTCTTCGGCGAGGTAGAAGAGCAAGTCCGAGAGGACCGCAACGCCGGAGTCAGGCAGAACTTCGTTGGTCCCCTTCTTTGCCGGAACGAGTACCTGAAGGGTCTCCTCGTCCTCTTTCCAGGCGGCCATGACCTGACTGGCGTCCCGGTCACGATGCAAAGTGGTGGGGACGTCGTTGACAGTCAACTCCAATGCTGCGGAGACCATCTCCGCCTGCAAGGCAGGTGTCCACGAGTAGCTTCCACCGAGGCAAAAGTCGATGAGCCGCCCGATGCTGGATTTGCCAGACCCGATGGGGCCAAAAAAGTAGACGACCCGGGGCAGGTCGATTCGCTCAATCGATTTATGAAGCGCCAGATGGAGCTTGCTAAATGCAAGTCTCATATGGAGATTTCCTCCCCCCATTTCATGTTAGTCAGTTCGGGGAACGTGGCGTAAACAAAATCCTTCAGGGCAGTCCCGCTGCGATTGCCAAAGGTCTTTGCCACGAGCCTTGCGCGAGTGGCAAGGTCCTCCAGTGGTTCCTGGTCCGCCAGTGCATTTGCCATGGCTTGCCCCTCCGGCGTAGGCCAGAGCTGAACCGTCTTGCCCTTGACGTCCACTGCGACAAGCCCTCGGGCTGCCATCAGCGATACCCAGCGACGGTATCTGTGGTCCCAGGGGCCGTATCGGAACCGAACCATCTTGCTCTCGATGGTCGTTCGCTCAAACTCAGCTATCTTTGCTTTGCCCGCATCCTTCCCGGCAGAAGTCAACGCACGCTCAAGACAGTTGGGATAGCGAAGAAGAAAGTCCAGCTTTGCCAACTTTGTTAGCCCTTCGATGGGCCGACTCTTGTCGCCCGCGTGCGCGGCCATCAGGAGTAGAAGCCGTGCTATATGCAAGTTATCGTCTCGCTCGGTTGCAGCGAGAGCGCGGGCAAGTTCGAGTGCCATCTCAGGTATCTTTGTCTAGGGGGGCTCCCCATGCGAACTTACATTCGCCTGAGAGCATTCCGGCTATGCCCATAAGGGTGTCTTTCGGCTCACGAAACACGCGCTCTGGCTCATCCCTCGCAAGGTTGTCCATCCGCTGCAGGATTTGTTTGTAAATCGCGAGGCCACGAGTCTTCTCGTCAGGGTGGTCAAAGGCCATCGCCTCGGCATCCTTACATTCGACCAACACGGTACTGACAAGCTGGTTCGCGATGGCGTCGAAGTTATCTGCCTCGAGGTAGGCCCTTTCCATCAAACGCTGGTCTGCCGCGTCCATGCGCATGCGCAGCGGCTCGAACTGACTGCCAAGATAGGCATTGCGCATTTTTCGGTAGAGTACGTTTGTGCGACCTGGGGAGGCCTGGAAATCAATGCCCGCTCCGCTGCCTACATACCGGAAGGTTGGCTGCCGAGCCCGAGTTATCAACTCGGCCGCCGACTCCGGGGTTAGGCATTTACCCCGAATCGCAGCATCCGGCCTGCCATTTGTGGCGAGATATGCAACAGCGCCATCTATTCCGTCGACTCGCAGTCGGCAAGAAGCTTGAATAAGTCCAATCAACTCGTCCCGCAGGCGGCAGCAGGAGGGAGTCGTCAAGCTGGCGCAACCAGGCAGTTTTGCAACAACAGCGGCAGCCATCGTGTCGTCGTACCCCCTAAGGCTTGGCCCGAGCGCAAATCTAAGTTTGCGCAAGACTCGAAAGAGCACGTCCGCATCTCCGCCCGTCTTGGCGCCAAGCTCGGTAAAGGCTGTTTTGTAAGGCCCCGCTAAGTCGGTGTGGGTCAAGACACGAGAACAACACTGAATAAGGCGGTCAGGGCTTGCTGCGAGGGAGGCTTCTTTGTTAACCGTTGCAGACGGCACATAAGTCGGTGCGTTCGAAATGAACTCGTAGCTGTCGATGATTTCGCCATGGATTTTCTCTAAAGCGCAAAACCTCGAAACAGAGTCGACCAGTGCTTCATCACCCCAGCGCCATTTCGCGTTTTCACGGCCGTCTGTCTTGACCTGGACTGCGACGTAGCGGTCGGTCGGCAACTCCAGGAGGTAGTCGTCGTGATGCTCACACCACAAAGCACGAATTAGACGTTTGCCGGTGAGGCTTTGTGAGAGTAACCACACTCCGATGGCCCATTGATAGCGAAAGCGCTCTTGTGTTTCGTCGCCCCGGTCTGAAGGCGTCGTCGCGAGGCCGTCAACTTGCTCCGGCAGGCCGAGCGGCACGGGTTCTTCCTTCTTCTGCCCCATCTCCCTTACCCCTGAATGGCGTCAGCGTATCTCGCAAGCATCCGATAAAGGCTTCCATCTAGGCAATCAGGTTCGCTCAAGCGCGGGCCGCAGCCTTTCGCCTATCCCAGGTGAAGACCTCCGCAGTGGCGTCGGCGGTCACCGATTCTATCGGTCAAGCGTACTGGAGTCCGCATCTTCTCATTCGTATTGCATCAATACTTCCTCTCTCGGGCGATTCGACGCGTCAGAGTGCAACCTTAGTGAAAATCCCAATTTGTCCCCTGGAGAGCGCCGAGTTCAGCGAACACATCCACGAGGCTGGGCAACCAGGTGCACAACGTTTCCTTTTCGCTGCACCTGGCCATAGACCCCTAGCAGTTGAGCGCCTAGGCCCGCTGAGCGGAACCGCGCAGGTATGAACTGCAGCTTCGAGAGTCGGTCAGGAGGTTGGCGCGCCGCTAGCAGCATCACAACCCGCGTTAAACCGGTCGGCAAACTCAATGAACGGCATACCAAGTGCGATACACCATGCCCGCGCCTCGATGATGTCGAGCCGCCTCTCTCCTCGCTCGCACTTGCTAACGAAGCTCTGGGTGACACCTAATTTCGATGCCACATCTTCCTGCGTTAAGCCTCCGCTTTCTCTGGCCTCCCGGAGCAAGTCCAGAAACAGCTTGTACTGCATGGAATAGATGGACTTCTCCATTGACGTCTCACATCAGAAGGAACGTCAGGGAGCTTGAAGTCTATTTTCGAATAGTCCAAAATCGACTATTTGCCAATTTTGTTGGAACGGTTGTCTTCACTATCAAAAGGATGGAGTCGCCTTGGACAATGTAAGGAAGGCTATGGACGCGCTGCTTTCATGCGGCGATGTAGACCTCATGGAACCATCTGGCAAGAAGTTGGCAGCTCGAGAAGAGTGCTTCGTTACCCCTCCTGAGAGTCTTTCTGGCATGCCCCTTGTCTACGCAACTTACGAGGGTTCAGGCGTCGTTGGTAGCCCAACGGCGGGCTTCGCCTACTTCGTCGAGAAGAACGATACCTTGGTTGTGATAAGCGCTGACCGCACTAGGGTTAGGCACATATCGCAAGAACAAATCATGCAGACGGTCGCAATGAGGGTCGCCCAATCGCTAGGCGCTAGTTTTCTGGTCCATGGAACACAGGTGCTCTGCAACATCAAAGGTGTCTCTCAAACTGGAGAAACCTACGGCGAGGCTGCCTTGAGAGCCATCCTTGCGTTTGAACGTGCTGAACAAGACGGTCAGGCAAGCGGCGGCCCACTTCGCTAAGCCTCATCTACCGGTACGACCGGCAGCTCGTGCGAACGTCGTCGGAACCGTCGGCTAAAGACAAACAGAGCCCCACATCCAGCCGCGGTGATGCCCGCTGTGCGCATTCATGATGTGAACAACCGACATCGCGCCATCGGTCCTATCATTTGGATTGCATGCTCGCTTACGACGAAAGTGTGAACTCTGTTCGCGGGGCCGTTGCGAGCCATCGGTGCTCACTTGCCGTGATGCCGAAATGCCTTCCAGAGCATCAAGTCGTATCCAATCTTCAAGACCCCGCAGGCGACCAGTGGTGCGGCAAGCCAGCCCGCTGCGAACAGTGCCCCACCTATGGTTGGGCTGATGGCAGAGGCTAGGCTGCGCGGGACTGCAGTAAAACTCGCTGCTGCGGCCCGCTCCGCCGGAGTCACCACTTCCATCACGAAGGCGCTGCGCACCGGTACGTCCATTTGCGACAGCAACGCCCGCACGAAGAGCAACGCAAACGTGAGTTCGAGATGGGGCACGAAGGCCGCCACGATGAGGCACACGCTGGCGGGGATGTGAGTGAACACCATCGTATTCACCAAGCCTATGCGCTCAGCAACCTTTGGTGCGACAAGCTGCGACACGGCCGACAATAATCCAGCCCAGAAGAAGAAGCTGCCTGCGGCCAGCAGTGACAGGTCGAAGCGCTGAAACAGCCACAGCGCCATCAAGGCATTGATGGCCAGCCCACCCGCGAAGGAATCCAGGGAGAACAACAACGCCAACCGGACAACAATGCCCTT
This sequence comes from Methyloversatilis universalis FAM5, assembly GCF_000214035.2. GTDB lineage: Bacteria > Pseudomonadota > Gammaproteobacteria > Burkholderiales > Rhodocyclaceae > Methyloversatilis > Methyloversatilis universalis. The sequence continues at coordinate 38,335 of NZ_AFHG01000043.1, forward strand.
CGATTCGCCGAGCGGCTGTGGCGCGGAGACTTCCAATTCCCGTTCTGGTGCGGGCAGTCTTCGATACAGCAGCCAGACCACGCCGCCCACTAGGCCATAGAACGCGAACATCACCCTGAAGGCAGTCAGTTGTCCAACACCCGTGGCCGCCACCAACAATTGTGGTACCCCGGAAGCTAGGGCGCCCAATGCAGCAAACAGTGCGCCCAACAGGGAGTAGCGAGCAAATAGGTCCGTTCGCGCCGCGCCGTGGCTGGACTCAGCCAGGCGCGCATGCTCGAGCGGCAAGAACACGCTGACATCCCCGGAGCTTGGGTTGAGGGTGCCCACGAAGGCGACCAGGAGCAGCGGCCAGAAGCTCGACAAGCTGGCGAAAGACAGTCCGGTGCCGAGCATGAGCAACGCCGCGCCCAGCAGCAGGCGGCGGTGATGGAAGCGATGGCCCCAGGCTCCTACTGCCAGGGTTGCGAAGGCTGACCCCAGCAGTGTGGCCGTGCTCAGTAGGCCCACATCGAGCGTGCCGAAGCCGAGTGCCAGCAGGTAGGCCGGCAGCAGAACCGCCACATAACCATCGGCGAAGGCCCGCAGCGCTTTCCCTACCAGGAGCGGTAGCACGACCCGGTCGGCACCCGCTGGCAGCAACCACCGTTCAATCACGCCAGCCCCAAGAAGCGCCCCATCTTCTTGAGCGGGGTATCGGCACACCAAGCGTAGAGCGCGTCGTAGATGACCATGCCATGCGCCAGCATCTCGTGGTCGTCGGTGAGGTTCAGCGACAGGCCCTTTGAGATGGCCAACAGGCCGGCAGACTCGCTAGATAGCTCCGGCTGCCCACAATCCGCACCGCGTACGATGAGCGCCAGCTTGTCGAGCGCCGCATCGCGTAGTTGGTACTTGGCGATGAAGGCATCGAAGCTGCACTGGTCCCCGTGATGCCCCAACTCGACATTGGGCACGTCGTAGGGGATGGCGCCGGTCTCGTTCGCAATCCGCATCACGTCGCCTGCCGGCACGTAGAGAAACTCCGGACTGTCATCGACGAAGCGGGTCACCAGCCAAGGACAGGCGATGCGGTCAATCTTGGGACGCTCTCGTGTAATCCACTTCATCGGGTCACCTCCATCGGTTTGGGAGACAGCGGAGTCAGCTTGCCGGTCAGCACTTCCTGGCCATCCAGGAAAAGGCGGATGGACGCTCCCTGCTGGCGAACCTCGTAGCAAGCCTCAGGGTCCCGGGACTTCGTCCAGCGCCAGCACAGCTCACTGCCGGCAACCCGCCAGTACCCTTGCGTGGGCCTGCCCATGTCCGTCCCGCGCAAGTCCCCACGCTCCAGGAACTGGTAGGCAAAGTGGACGCCATCGCCGAAGTCCTGGTTGGTGAAGGCTTGCGTGAGCGCCGTGCCTCGCAGCTTCAGCCAGCCTTTGTCGGCAGCCGTCGTATTGAAGGCGACTGCCAGGGTCGCCACGGCGAAGGACCATCGCGCCGCGCACACATTGAGTTTCACAGAAGGAACGTCTTCAGCAGGAAGCCGAGCAGTGCACACCCGGCAATCACATGAATGACATTTGCCTTGAAGCGGAACAACGCAATCGCTGCCCCCAAGGCAATCAGCGCTGACACCCACTCGAACGAGCCTTCGAAACCCTTGGGCCACAGGACGTGGTAACCAAAGAACAGAGCCAAGTTCAAGATGACGCCAACCACCGCCGCCGTGATGGCGGTCAGCGGCGCGGTGAATTTCAGGTCGTTGTGGGTCGTCTCGATGAAGGGGCCACCCAGCAGGATGAAGACGAAGGACGGCAGGAAGGTGAACCAAGTGACCAGCGTTGCCGCGACCGCACCCGCAAGGAACAGGCTATCCGGACCAAATACCGCTTTGACATAGCCGCCCACAAAGCCGACGAAGGTAACAACCATGATGAGCGGGCCGGGAGTTGTTTCCCCCAGCGCCAGGCCGTCAATCATTTGGGTCGGCGTCAGCCAGCCGTAGTGACCGACCGCCCCCTGATAGACATAAGGCAGCACGGCGTAGGCTCCGCCGAAAGTCAGTAATGCCGCCTTGGTGAAGAACCAGCCCATCTGAGTCAGGGTGTGGTCCCAACCGTAGCCAGCGGTCAGCAGTCCCATCGGCACCAGCCACAGCAGGATGCCGATGAGTGCGACCTTCACCAGTTTGCTCCAGGCGAATAGAGCATGCTCAGGCGTCGGCGTATCGTCATCAATCAACGCTCGGCCAAAAGACTTGTCTGCTTTGCCATGCCCACCACCGGCCTTGAATTTGTCCGGAGCGATACGCCCACCGAAGTAACCAATCACCGCCGCCATCGCTACGATGGCCGGGAACGGCACGTTGAGCGCAAAGATGGCAACGAAGGAGACCGCCGCAATAGCCCACAGCACATTGTTCTTCAAGGCACGCGAACCGATGCGGTGCGCCGCCTGGACGACGATGGCCGTCACCGCAGGCTTGATGCCGTAGAACAGCCCCGCCACCAGCGCCACATGGCCAAACGCAATGTAGACCCACGACAGCCCAATCAGGATGAACAACGAGGGCAGCACGAATAGACCACCCGCAATGATGCCGCCCCAGGTGCGGTGCATCAGCCAGCCGATGTAGGTAGCCAACTGCTGGGCCTCGGGGCCGGGCAGCACCATGCAGTAGTTCAGCGCATGCAGGAAGCGGCGTTCGGAAATCCAGCGTCGGCGCTCCACCAGTTCCTGATGCATGATGGCAATCTGCCCTGCGGGGCCACCAAAGCTGATGAACCCAAGCTTCAGCCAGAACAAGAAGGCTTGCCAGAAGCTGACCTCCGCGGGGAGGCCATCGCTTGTTTCGTTTGTTGCTGTCAGGGTCGCGTTCATGATTTCGGGCCTTTCTCAAATGAGGCCAGTAGTCCGTCAAAAATTCGGCTCGCCAGCGCGAGGAGTTCGTCGTCATCGGGGATGGTGTCGCGTAAGCCGGCCAGAGCGCTCTCGATGCCCGCTGCCTCCAGTGGCTGTACGCCGCCCACATCCAGGAAATGCACCAAGGCCCCAAGCCTCTGAAGGGCCGGCGTCTCCAGGTTGAAGTTGGCAAGCAGCACTTCGAAACTCACCCGGGCGCCGACGTGAGTGAACGTGGCGCCGTCGAAATCGAACCCGAGCGCATCCGCCGGGCAATCCGCAGGCGTTGCCAGCCAGAGAACCTTGGCTTGCGGGTCGATGTAGCGGCGAATCAACCAGGCACAGGCCAGCCGGTCCACCCAGGGACGCCGCCGGGTCGCCCAGACTCGCCCTTGGTAGTCCTGGATACTCAAGCGGGCAATGGCCTCATCGACCGGATGGGGTTCATCAGGAGACAAGGCCCAAGCCGCCCGCTGTTCGAGGTCGCGCAAAGCCTCGTCAGCCTGTTTCTGAGCTTCTCCTGGGAAGAAGTCGATGGCCGCCAGGTTGGTGAATGCCTTACGTAGCTTGCGCGCTTGCTTCAAGGCTTCGTTGGCCGTGTCCGGACGGAGGCTCTCGCGTGCCGCCGAGATGTCGCCCAGCAGATTGGCGAACTCGGTACTGCGGTCAAACAACGCCGCGAAGTTGCCGTCACGGGGCTCTTCAAGACGAACCACCAGCGCCGTCCCCTCCGCCGCACGAACGTCCGTCGCAACGGTATCCAGCGTGCTTTGGCAGTCCTCACGTTCCGGCATCAGATAGACGCCATCGCGCAGGACGGCGGCGCCGGATGCCTTGAGGTTTCGCCAAGCCCGCATACGGGCCGTAGCGTTCTCAGTAGGCAGACTGGTAATGAGTGCAATCCATGTGTTCATGAATACACTCTACATGCCAGTAACGAATTCTACAAATACGTTCTCTTGCTACACATATCTCTCAATCTTCAGCGGCATGCCACAATTTGACCGATGCACTTCCTACCTCTGCCATGAACCTACGTAGCTCATCCTTCAACCCCGGCGTCGTGGCTGCACTGGTTGCCGCCCTGCTGTTCGGAGCAAGCGCTCCTATCGCCAAACGGCTGCTTCAGGAAACCAGCCCCTGGATACTTGCTGGGCTGTTCTACCTGGGCTCCGGGATTGGCTTGAGCGTTTATCGCCTAGTCACACGTGCCCAAGCGGTATCGCTTCAACGAGGAGAGGCGGGTTGGCTCGCTGGCGCGGTGCTAAGCGGCGGTGTCGGCGGTCCGATTTTGCTCATGTTTGGCCTGACCGGCATGCCTGCTTCAGGGGCGGCGCTCTTGCTGAATGCCGAAGGCGTCCTGACGGCGCTACTGGCCTGGATAGTGTTCAAGGAGAATTTCGACCGCCGCATTGCGCTGGGCATGCTCGCCATTGCCTGCGGAGCGGTGATTCTGAGCTGGCCGGGCGAAGCCAGGTTTGCCGGCGCGCTGCCGGCCCTGGCGATTCTGGGCGCCTGCTTGTGCTGGGCCATCGACAACAACCTGACTCGCAAGGTCGCGTTGGCGGACGCAACCTGGATTGCCGCCGTAAAAGGAACCGTGGCCGGTAGCGTGAACCTCGGGCTGGGTTTGGCAGTGGGGGCCGAGCTACCCACTCTTTGGGTCACGCCAACCGCCATGTTGGTTGGCCTGCTGGCCTACGGGGTGAGTCTCGTCCTGTTCGTGGTAGGCATGCGGCATCTGGGCACCGCTCGAACCGGGGCCTATTTCTCCGTTGCGCCATTCTTTGGCGCCGTGCTGGCGGTGCTGAGTGGAGAGCCCATCACGCTGCCTCTACTGCTGGCAGGCGCCCTGATGGCGCTGGGTATCTGGTTGCACCTCACCGAGCGGCATGAACATCAGCATGCCCACGAAGCGATGGAGCACAGTCATGAGCATGCCCATGACGAGCACCACCAACACACTCATGAATCCCCGATTGCTTCGGGCGCCAAGCACACCCATCTGCACAAGCATGAGCCGATGGTCCATATCCATACCCATTTTCCGGATGCACACCATCAAGGACACAGCCACTGAGGCTTGGCTTACCTAGTTCAAGGCTTTCCGGCCTTCTGCATCCGTGGTTTGCTGGCCCGCTGACGAGGGGCCGCCTCCCGAGTGAGCATCAGCGGATTGATAGTGGGAACCGGGGCAATCATGTCGAGCCAAGCCTGTCTCCCCAGGGCGCGGATGACCAGAATCAGCGTCCGCAGTGATGAGCCCGCTCCACTTTCCAGGTTGCGCAGGGTGCGGAGGCTGATGCCGGCCCGCTCAGCCAGGGTCGCCTGGTCCAGGTTGCGGTGGATTCGAAGGGTCTTCAGCCGTTCGCCCAGCGCTGCCTCCATCTCGGCCGGAGTCTGATGCTGCGGGGTCTCGTTCGTTGTCACTTCGCCCTGTACCTGCTTGTAATAACAGGCAATATTATTCCTCTTATTTTCCCCTGCGGTGGCAATTTAACAGGCAAATTATTGCCTTTTGCTGCGGATGCTCTATGCGCCGCTGACCCCAGGGCGCCGCTGCAGATTGATACCTGCACACGGGCGGTCACTCACCATTGAACATGCGCTCGATTTCTGAGCTATGAGAGGCGTCAATGTCATCGGGCACCTCGAACATTCCTTTGGCAACACCTAGCCGTCTTTCCGTGGCTGCTGTGGCGGGCACGAGTTTCGCGACAGGGTGTCCGGCTCGAGTGATGACGACCTCGTTCAGCTCACCACTCTCCAGCCTCGCGACTAGCCTGGACAATGAGGCTTTTACCTTCGAGAGGTCAATGGGCTCCATGTCGCACGCCTCCTGAATCTCACCATTGAACGAACGGCGCTGGCCACCTGGACGGTCTCAATTTCGGATAGCAGCTGCAGTTCAACGATGCGCTTGCTCTAGCGTGCCAGGAAATCTGCTGCGGCGAATTTGATGCGTCCAGGTAGGAGCGGGAGCGCTTGCAGGGGCGTCAATCCGCCCAAGGACTCGTGGGGGCTGGTGAAGAACCACAGCTTGTTCTGGCCGGGCATGTCGCCCAGAGATTTCGTCACCGCCTCCAGCTTTCGTCTGGCCGGCGTCGCGCACAGGTAGAACGCGGGGAAGTAGTCGGTGGCGTCCACCCGCACCGTGAACATCCGCCGGGCATTGACAGCTTGAGAGAGCGCTCGGGCGGACAGGTGGAGACCGCTCTGTAGTGCTGTCGCCGTAATCAATTCGCCATCTTCCACCCACTGCCGGCGAGCGGCCAAAGCCAGGTCTTCTACGAGGGCACGCAGGCCGCGTCCCATCCTTTTGCCTGCGCCTGCTCGCACAGGGCGAGAGAGCGTCGCCTTGGAGGTGGGCGGATTGTTGACTTCAAGATACAACGCAATTTCCTGCTTCAGACGCCGGCCCAATTCCGCGTCGGGGAGCGCGAGGAGTGCCCTGACTGCAGTCTCCCCGCACGTCCTGGCGGCCAGCGCTCCGGCGAGGAGTGCTTCGTAGGTGTCTTGGTCGAGCTGCGGGCCGGTCGTGTCGGTGAGGTGCGTTTTCATAGGGGCATGTCGTGATGAGACTGAACTTCAGCGCAGAGAGGGGCTACCGCTTCTCCGCGGAGAGCTTCGTCTTGTCGGCTGTTCTTTGGGAGAACGCATCAACACCTGGATGACAGATGGATTCGCCTGCTGGAGCCGGTCCGCTTCCACTCGATAGCCATACAGTTGGTGTAAGCAGAGGGCCACGGCGCAGGACCTGGAGAATCCGCCTTGGCAATGGACGACTATCGTATGGACAGCCCCAGGGAGGTCTTCGACAAAGCGACGGATGAGAGCGGCCTGATTGTCTGTAAAAGCGCCGGACAGTTTTGCCTGGGCCCTTGTGGACAGCTCTTTACTCAGGAAGTCCACGTCATGGAATTCCAACCGTAGCAGGTATGCGAATCCGTCGAGGGCTGCTGGTGGCGTGTTCGGCGTTGTTATGGAGATGATGGCGACGGACGAAAGGCGAGGCAGTTGCTCCGCCTCGTGCCTGGAGACGGCAAACACCTGTCGCCTGTTTTGCAGTATCGGGTGGTACAGGTGGTTTATGACGTCCTTCAATCGTTGATGCATGTGGCGCCTCGGGTCATCGAGGGGGTCGTAACAGAGTCGGTAGCTTCAGTCTATATGCTTGCCGCCTGCTTAAGCCTACGGTCTGCCACAAGGCTTAGTTAATACTTCTCGTGGTTCATGAGAGCGCGTAGGTGACGTGCTTCGCCTGCGTAGCTCTTTGCTCGGCCAACATCGTCCTTCATGGCTTCGATAGCCTGCTGAGCATCGGGGTCAGTGAAGACCTTCTCTACTTTGCGGACAAGAGCGAACAGGTTCCAGGCTGCGATGAGGACTAGGTCTTGGATAGGCTCGTCGATGTAGGCGTCGCCCACGGCTTTCTTCCTGCCCGTCGCTCCGTGCCAGCGCGGATTTTTCATGAAACTAGGCACGCTGTCGGGTCCGAAGGACAGAAGATACCCATGGACAAGGCTATTGCGGTACTCGTTCAAGTCCTCGGCGGCATGTGCAGCGACCTTTAGGACGGCATTGCATTTGTCGCTCAGTTTGGGGTTGCCCTCACCCAGCATCTTGAACTGTGCCTCGGTGTTCATTGTCTCGGTGAAAGGGCGAACGCCTTCAATGTCCCTCTCGCTCAAGGCCCACAGGGCGCGCTCGAGCGTGTTCTCGAAAAGACCGTAGGCAGTGATAAAAGCGCCAATTAGCATCAGATGGTTCGACTGAAGGCCAAACCGCATCAGTCGTTCCTGGATGTCCAAGGACTTCTCTGTATAGTCGTACGGCATTACCTCCTCCGTTCCGGGGCGCCGCCCCCGAACTCGCACTCAGCGGGAGACCGCCGCTTCGCGGAATGTTCGGGATTGGTTCGCTATGCGACAGCCAAGACCAGCAGTTGCACCGTATCTGATGAGTGGGCCGTAACCTGAACGATGTATTTGCCGAATCGCCACCGCCAACCGGCATATTTAGCCCCTCGGTCCCAATAAGCCTGAACCTCGGTGGAATATTCGCGACTGATGTCCTCGCCACTTCGCCCACCAATTGGCTCTGCTCGTTACTGGTTGCCATCAGCTAACCCCAGCAGCAGATGCTTTTGCTGTTGTAGCCATTCAAGATAGGCTGTCGCTCGTTCAGGACCGATGACCACTCGCTGACTCGTCCGTGCAGACAAGTCCACGATGGATTTCCTCTCGAAATTGATGACCATCGAGTCTTTGAGTCGCTCCAGCAGAGCCGTCAGCGCCATCGCCGTATCAACGAAAGCTAAATAATCCGCATTACTCCCACCAGGAGCAGGAAGCACCCCCTCAGCCGGAGCTGAAAGCGCGGGCACCTCTTCCTTTCGCTGGATGTAGGTCTCCAATCGCTTCAACTTGTCCTGCAAATTCGAATTTTCCAGCTTCAGTGCAAGCATCCGAGCCCGCAATACCTCCGGAGGCGCATCCTCATCCCGCACTGCAGCCCATTGAGTCTCCGGTATCCCCGAATGTTCAGCCAGTAGGCTTTTGTACCGGGGGTTGCGCATGAGCGTCGTGCGGTGAATGTTGGTAATGGCGCCAAGGTATTCCGCCAAGGCGCCCAGAGACCTGAAGACCATCTTGTGCTTCTTGCACTTGGCCAACTCGCTCTTGATGAGGGCAAGGGCCTGTTGTTCCCGCTCATCATTGAATTTTTTAATATTGGCCGCACCGCGAAGAGACTTGGTCATTCAGACTCTCCAATGCGCAAATGACCTGAAGCAGGCAAGGCGGGTTGGCGAGTCAATTGGTTGCCCAGCTCAGAGAGAGACAACTGATTTGCCCGCATCACCGTCTTCAGTAAACTCGCCGCAAGCGTGACGTCCGCTGGGCCAGGCAGTTCAGAAAGAAAGTCTCGGTTATCCCGACCTCCCAAAAGGCGCCGCCGGATACCGCTGGCCACCGCTTGAACCTGAGGAGTTTGCATTGTCGGATAGGCATTAGATTCTGCTATCCGACAAAGAAGAAACTCGACTTCGCTCGAGTTCCTCACCACCCGCTGCAAATGCTGACGAACGATTTCTGGCTCTTCTGCGTGATAAAAGTTAGCATCGTCACTTGAGCCGCCTTTTGCCACGATTTCAGCGTGCGACTTGGCAAGAACTTCTTCGCTCAGTTGCCAGCCAATCCATTCGTTAGTATCCAGTTCAACTGAATCCCATAACTCATCGGCACCGTCAAGCTCTCCAGCCTCTTCTAAAGTGTCGGATTGCTTCAACTGGTAGCGTATTCGCTCCAGAAGGGCGTTCTTCTTTGCCGCAATGGCAGGCAGATGGTCGATACCCTTTAGCGCCAGCGGACACATTCCACAGCGCTTGAAATCACCGACGGACTTCACGACGTCTGCAGGGCACTCATCGCCAACTGGACATATATGTGTGGGATGAAACCGCACCAGACTCATCGGGCCGTTTCGTAATTCCTCGATGGCCTCAGCGCTCAAGTTCTCAGTTTCCGCCGTATTCCAAAGGGTAATCGCGGGCATGACGCGGAACTGTTGAATTGCCGCTTCTCGGTTCGCCATAAAGCTTCGCGCCATGGCGCTATCGGGCTTGTCTGGCCGAACGTACGCTGCATTATCTTGCTCGAATCGCTCTGCATCACCGAAGATTGCACGGTCTGCCGCCTCAAGTCTTTCATGCAAATCTTCAGCCCGAGGTGCTTGATAGTACCCGGTCACAGCGGTGCTGCTATGACCGAGCTCCATTGCAATATCCGAAGTCTCCATCAACCCTTGCCGATTGGTAGCATATGTCGCTCGGCAAGCATGTGGGGTATTGATTGTCCGAATGGAGACGGGGCAATACCGCGTGCCGTCCTCCGATACGATTACTTTGGGCTCGGCACTGCTCTTAGCCCTGGGTATAGAAGTGACTTTGACAAACAATGTACGCCGACCTAGCACTCCTGAGTAGAACTCCTGGAACCCCACCAACAACAAAACCCAATAATCCTGGTAAATATTTTCCGTAATCGGATTAGCCGACGAGGCTCCTCTAAACAAAGGAACAATATGCCCGAAGCGTGAGTTTTTACGGCCTTTATAGGGCACCGCCTCATCCATATCCGGCTCATCTATGCTGCATTGGAACGCGTTTTCTCGAAGCAACAGGGACCGTACGCGGAATACGATGTCGGGAACCCACGGCTTCGGCTTCGTTTTATCGGTATTCACAAACAGCCGATAGATATAGCGCCCCGAGGGCTGAAAGGAAAACTCATGGATAGCTTGTTCTCCACGGTTCTCTTGGTCCCATGTTCTTCTGTCAAGCCATCGCAGCCCCGAAAGACGCGACCCTGTCTCAACCGCAGCAACTAATACCCGAACAACGGTCAGGTGCGGCACGAAGCGTTCAATCGGGGCGCCCCCCTCGCCCTTAAATAGTCGGGTTACCCAACTAAAAACATTTGGAACGTGAGTTATGGGAGCAAGCCTCCCCCTCACTCGAACAAAGGGGACAAACCCCTGCACCGAGGTGTCCAACCAGCGCATTAGGCTGAGTTGCCGAAGTTCATCGATGCTGAATTCGTTTGCCAAGCACTTTCCCAACAAGTATTCACCCATGGCCTCCACAGCGTAGACATAATGAATCAAGTAGCTGTAGGCCGCTTTTGGGAACACAACTTTGGAGGTCTTAGTCCTTTTCGAAACGCGAGGCAGGTCAAACTCGTCGAATATCGGATTTCTAAAATCAGGGCCAGCTATTTCCTTCTCTTCTGAAAAGAACGACTCAACAAAGCGGAAAAATAGCTGAATGTGCTTCAATGCAACATATTGGCTCTCACGGCCACGGCGTAACCTCAATAGCTCGGGGAATGTCGCCGGATATTGCTCTAGCGGTTCATCGACAGAACGATAAAAGAAGGCATAGCGCCCAAAGTCCTTTGGCGCCGTAGGCAGCCGAACGAGCGAATCCGGATAAAGCTCCTTCCACCACGGCAAATAGAGAAACAGATAGTCGGAGAGGTGGTTGAGTGACGAGGTAATGCTTTTCTCATCCTCGTACCCCTTTACCTCCTTGCGATGCTTCAAGAACGCTTTCATGGCTGTCCGCCAATGCATCACAAGACCATCATAAGAAACGTGGTCCCTACCTGGGTACCGTGGCAGTTCGACAAGCCAATCAAAACCACCCCGTCTCTTGCCCGAATATTCTTGATAATACGTTAGCGCATCGGCATGGCGCTTAGATTTGGCAAGAGCAAGAAATTCTTCAACATCCTTTTCCGAAAGTTCACCGACCACTTTCGAGTTGGCTCTTCTTCTTTTAGGGAGTAAGTTATTGTCAGACTTTGTATCTGACTTTTCGTGCGCCAGCACGAAATCAGCAAACGACTGTTCGAGGATATTTCCTGTAGTCCATTGCGAATATCTAACTAGCTCGTCGGAGGAGTAGCTAACACTTTCTGGAAATGCCTTCCGTAGTTCAGCGAGAAACAAGACCCAAGGCACTGGGGATGTAATGGCAGGCATGCCGCTTTGACCTGCCATGAACTGGCGTTGCGCCCTGTGGAGTTCAGCCAATTCATCAAGGCGGACATCCCCTATGTTGCCCCATGAAGCCGCAAAAATCACTCGTGGCATGTAATAGAACATACGGCGGGCATCGCCTTCAGCAATTCCCTCAGGAGGACTCTCGGGGTTGAATTTTCGGGTAAAGGCATACACCTCACTACCAATTGGCACAGGGTCAAAATACGTACCGGGCGAGAACACCGTAGGTAACAGAATGGCCTTTTGCTGCCAGAGTTCGACCAGCAGCAGTTTGAAACCCTGTTTGATGGCTGGGATTGCGCAAGCGGGGGGCCGTAACCCGTGAAGGTTTTCTTCTAACTGGTCTAGCAGGTCGCTTAAACCCTCATTGCGGCTATTCAGCGCTGAAAAACTTAAGGCTGTATCTAAAAAGTTGCCACCAAACTCCGCTTTTGACCGAACATTGGCAGCTGAAAACAAATACTGGAACCCGTGCGGTGAGTCCCACTTAAGACGAGCAGGCGGTAGCCCGTAGCGCCCTTCCAAATGAGCCAGAACCGTGTTTATCCCGCGGCGAATTATGACATTCATGTCCATCACGGGGCAGAGGACAATGCGGTCTGTCGCGTTAATCACGGCGGTCTCCATCTGGGTCACGAGGAATAGCGAGCAATTGGTCCTCGCGGAGCCCCAAAAGGTATTGGTCGGCTTGAGCCAAGCGCCGCTCGATACTTCTACGCTTCTTTCGGGCATAGATTCGGGTGCTGCTGATGCTCTTGTGCCCCATCAACACTTGAACTTCAGCCAATTCAAGGCCGAAGAGCCCCTTTTCGGGGTCCACTGGAAAATCATTCACCATATAGACGCCGTAGAGGTGCCGGAGCGAATGCAGAGTCCAGTGTTTCTTGCCCACATTCGGCTGAGGCACAGAAGCCCGCTCGCAAGCCGCCTTGAAACTCTTATTCAGCGCGGCGTCTGAGGCCCCCACATAGGGCTTCCCGCGCAACCCCGGTTCGACGTACTGAAACACGTAGTCGCCTTCTGATTTATTGCGCGGCGGGACATATTCAGTTTTCACATACTGTTCCAGAGCCTGGAAGAACGCCTGCCTGAATGGCTGAATCAGGTAGGTCATGGAAACCTCTCTTCCCTTGAAACGAGCCTGCTCTTGCACGGTCAAATCTCCGCCAAGCCTTCTTCCGAGCGGGTCGAGCACGTAGATTCTTTGGTTTTGAATATCGATGTCTGACCATTGGAGGTTCAGTGCTTCGCTGACTCGAATTCCCGAGGCAGCCAACAGAAGCCATAAGGCTCGGTCCCGCCACGACGTGGCTGCGCTTGCCAGGGGAAGAACATAATCGAGAGGGAAATCGGGATTGCGCAAGTCCGTCTGAATAGGCTCCGACGGATTTACCAACCTGCGAGGCCTCGTGAGGCCTTCGCCTCGAAAACGCATCACGCTTCCCAGCACGGAATTCATGCGCATGTTTCGCTTCTCAGCTGCAGATAACCTATCAGCACCGGAAAGCGCCGCAATCAGTGAGGAGTAGGAATCCTGGTGTTCCAAGCCAAGGAGCTTGGCTCGCTCAAACGCCTCAACGGCCAAGGATTCAGAAAGACGCAGAAATCGATTGATTGCCGCTAATGTATTGCTGAAGCTGTTAGCCGCTATGGGTTTGCGTTCCAAGGCATGACAGACATCCGCAAGCCATTTGTTTTCAGGACTTTGCTGGAGGGACGCAGATACGCGCGCGCACACCACTCGCGTGCCATCCCTTAAGATGACCGGATAGGTATCGATAACTTCGTTGAGATGGCGCTTACTGGGGGCCGAGGAGGCTCCAAACGCCTTCGCCTCGACAAGATAATCTAAGAAGCCTGCGACGACTTCGGCATAGCGCTTCTGAGTCGCAAAAGCGTAATCCCAATTTTTCTCACAAAAATAGGAAAACGCTGGAACGGGTATCCCCTGCTCATCGAGAAGTACCCAAGTCGTGTGTCCGAGTCTATCGGTCTCAACACGCACGAAATTTTTCAAACCAGCCATAGACCACCTGTGCAACAGGACGCGAACAATCTAGCGCCATTAGTTGCACAGTGCAAGAACTAATCGTCAGGCTTGATTTAACTAGGCTTTAAGGTGCTGCACTAGGTGCACAAAAACCGGGTTAAGATAAGAACTCACGAACGCCTTGCGACGTTGCCGGTTTTCAAGACCGGTGCATTCAACCACTCTGCCAAGCTTCCGGATGCCGCCTGCCGGGCGCGGAGCCGCGCGGGGCAAGGGTTGTGATGAGGGGCGAAGTCTAGCACGGGCCGCTGTCATTGAAACTTCGCCCCCCCTGCGATAGTCTTTAGAACACTAACTATCCTTCGGGAGACTTTGATGCAACCGCAATTCCAGAGCATGCAGACCACCGGTTCGATCGCGGTCGGCCAGAACCGTGTGCTGCGCAACACCTATCTGATGCTGGCCGTGTCCATGGTGCCGACGCTGATCGGTGCGCTGGTGGGCATACAGATGCGCTTCTCCTTCTTCGCCGGCAGCCCGCTGGTGTCTTTCCTGGTGTTCATGGGCGTGGCCTGGGGCTTCATGTGGGGCATCGAGAAGAACAAGAACAGCGGGCTGGGCGTGGCCCTGCTGCTGGGCTTCACCTTCTTCATGGGCCTGATGCTGAGCCGCGTCCTGCAGGTGGCGCTGGGCTTCTCGAACGGCGGCAGCATCATCGCGATGGCCGCCGGCGGCACCGCGGCGACCTTCTTCGTGCTGTCGTCGATTGCGGCGACCACGAAGCGCGATTTCTCCGGCATGAGCAGCTTCCTGACCGTGGGCGCCATCGTGCTGCTGCTGGCCATCGTCGCCAACATCTTCCTGCAGATTCCGGGCCTGTACCTCGCGATCTCGGCCGGCATCGCGCTGCTGTCGGCGGCCTGGATGCTGTACGACATCCAGAACATCGTGCGCGGCGGTGAAACCAACTACGTGAGCGCTTCGCTGTCGGTATATCTGAACCTGTACAACCTGTTCGTCAGCCTGATCAATCTGCTGATGGCACTGACCGGCCAGCGCGAATAAATCCCGCTGTCACCGGATAAACAAAAGCCCCGGGGGCGAAAGCGTCCGGGGCTTTTTGTTGACCGCTGGTTTTCGCGGCCTGACGGCTTCTGCTTGATGAGCGCCGCGCGACTGCCCAGGCAGCATCGCGGCGAGGGCGCCGCTCCCACGCGCTCCCACGAATCCGGCCACAGACTGCGGACACCCGTGGGAGCGGCGCCCTCGCCGCGATATGGCCGTTGAAGGGGCACAGAGCCCCCTTCAGGCGCTGCATGGGGGAGCCGCTCCTTCTCCCGCCGGTCAGCCCGCTCAGCCGCGCTCGATCAGCGCGATCGATTCGACGTGCGAGGTCTGCGGGAACATGTTGGCGATGCCGGCACCGCGCACGCGATAGCCCTTCTCGTGCATCAGCACCGACAGGTCGCGCGCCAGTGTGGCCGGATTGCAGGACACATACACGATGCGCTTCGGCGCCGCTTCGTCGGCCGCGTGTGGCAGCGCCTTGCACAGCTCAACTGCGCCCTCGCGCGGCGGGTCGATCAGCATCTTGTCGAAGCGGCCGAGCTTCGCGAGCGACGCTTCATCGGTGTCGAACAGATTGGCGACCGCGAAGCTGCAGCGCGCGCCCAGGCCGTTGGCATCGGCGTTGCGCGCCGCTCGTTTCACCAGCGCGTCCGCGCCTTCGATGCCGACCACATCGGCGCCGAAAGTGGCGATCGGCAGCGAGAAATTGCCCAGGCCGCAGAACATGTCAGCGATGCGCTCGCCCGGCTGCGGGTCCAGCAGCGACATCGCGCGCCGCAGCAGCGAGCGGTTGATGCCGTGATTCACCTGGGTGAATTCGGTCGGCGCGAACGCCAGCTTCACGCCGAAATCCGGCAACGAGTAGGCCAGTTCGGGCATCGGGATTGGCCAGAACGGCACCGCGGTATCCGGGCCACCCGGCTGCACGTAAAGGTATAGCCGGTGCTTCTCGCCGAAGGCGCGCAGCGCAGCCTCGTCCTCGGCCGTCATCCGGTCGAGGATGCGGAACACCAGCACCGTCATCTGCTCTTCGCGCTCACCGCCGATGGCGATCTCGATCTGCGGCAGACGGTCGCGCAGCGAAAAGCCGCTGATCAGCTCGCGCAGCGGCAGGAACAGCGCCGACACGTGCGGCGGCAGCACCTCGCAGGAACTCATGTCGGCCACGTAGCTGGACTTCTTCTCCCGGAAACCGACCAGCACGCCGCCCTTGCGCGCGACGTAGCGCACCGACAGCCGCGCCCGGTAGCGATAGCCCCAGCCGGGACCGACCAGCGGCGCGAACACGGTTTCCGGCTTCACCCGGCCGACATGCCACAGCGCGTCTTCCAGCACGCGCTGCTTGACCGAAGCCTGCGCGGCGACATCCAGGTGCTGCATGCTGCAGCCGCCGCAGTAGCCGAAATACCTGCAGCGCGGCGTCACCCGCTGCGGGCTGGCGCGCACGATGCGGCTGATCTGCGCCAGTTCGTAGGACGACTTCTTGCGGTAGGGCGAAAAATCGACGGTTTCGCCCGGCAGAGCGCCATCGACGAAAATGACCTTGCCTTCGTGATGGGTGACGCCGCGACCTTCGTGGTCCAGCGATTCGATACGGGCGACCGGCATGGGCTGTCCTGCAGAAAGCGAAAGGGCGCGATTTTACCTGCAGCCGTGGCGCACTTGTCCGCTGAAGCGCAGCCGGCCCTGCCCCGCCGCTGCCGGCTTCGCGGATAATCGCTGTCCATGGACAAGACACTGCTCGGCGGGCTCACGGCCCGCACCTTCCTGCGCGACTACTGGCAGAAGAAACCACTGCTGATACGCGGCGCGATTCCAGGCTTCAACGGCCTGCTGCCGCGCGAGGACCTGCTCAATCTGGCGCGCGACGAAGACGTCGAATCGCGTTTCATCGAACACGACAGCCACAACTGGAGGATGGAGCGCGGCCCGCTGCCGGCTTCGCTGATCCGTCGCCCGAAAACCCGGCCGTGGACGGTGCTGGTGCAGGGTCTGAACATGCTGCTGCCGGAGGCGGACGCGCTGATGCGCCGCTTCAGCTTCATCCCCTACGCGCGGCTGGACGACGTGATGGTGAGCTACGCCACCGACGGCGGCGGCGTCGGGCCGCACTTCGATTCCTATGACGTGTTCCTGCTGCAGGGCACCGGGCGCCGCCGCTGGCAGATCAGCGAACAGAGCGATCTCACGCTGGTCGAGGACGCACCGCTGCGCATCCTGAAGAATTTCGTGCCGGAACAGGAATGGGTGCTGGAGCCGGGCGACATGCTCTACCTGCCGCCCAAGTGCGCGCACAACGGCATCGCCGAGGGCGAATGCACCACCTACTCGATCGGCTTCCGCACGCCGTCGATGCAGGAACTGGCCACCGGCTTTCTCGACCATCTGCGCGAACAGGTGTGCCTGGCCGGCATGTATGCCGACCCGGATCTGACGCTGCAGGCCGACCCTGCCCTGCTGCCGGCGGCGATGATCGACAAGGTGGAGGCGGTGCTCAAGGGCGTCACCTGGACGCGCAAGGATGTCGAGGCCTTTCTCGGCAGCTATCTGAGCGAACCCAAGCCGCATGTGTTCTTCGACGCGCCGGACGACGCGCTGACGCCGAAGCGTTTCGCCGCCGCGGTGACGAAGAAGGGCGTGCGCGTCGATGGCCGCACGCTGCTGTTGCGCAGTGGCCGGCAGTTCTGGGTGAATGGCGAACCGGTCGAGCTTCCGGCTGGCAGCCATGACGCGCTGAAGGCGCTCGCCAGCGCGCGCCGGCTGGACCGCGTGCCGGACGAGGCGGCGCTGATCGAACTGCTGTACGACTGGTACGACGCCGGCTTCATTCACGTAGGTGCGCAGGACACCGCCGCTTGAGCGACCAGGCCACAGCGCAGCGCTTCGACGACCGGGCCGGCTATCAGGCTGCGATCAGCGGCCTGCTGACCGGCATCGACCGCAGCCTGTACATTTTCGACACCGACCTGACCGGCACCGGTCTGGACGGCCGCGCCGCGGTCGAGCGGCTCACCACCACGCTGGCAGCGTCGCCGCGCGCCGAGATGCGCATCGTGCTGCACGATGGAGGTCCGCTGCAGGCGCGCATGCCACGGCTGTGGGCACTGTGCGCCGCACAATCCCATCGCGTGCAGATCCGCCAGACGCCGCGCTCGCTGCGCCACCTGACCGAACTGTTCATGCTGAACGGATCGTCCGCCCTGGTCATCCGCACCCACAGCAACCACTGGCGCGGAAAGGCGGTGAGCGGCGACGGGGTGCTGTGCGCCGGCTACCGCGGCCGTTTCGACGACATCTGGGAGGCCTGCTCATGTTGCATCAGCACAACAAAACTGGGGCTGTAAAACCTTGTTTCGAGACGTGCAACTTGATACGCATCGCTCGTGCTACTATTTTGGGCTGATCGAGGTCGCTAGCTCGATCGGGTGATTTACCGAATTCACGTTGATTGCCAACAGCCAAGGAAACCAAAATGCAAAAGTCCCTCCTCCTCGCCGCCGTCCTCGCCGCTGCCCTGGCCGCTTGCTCGAAGCCGCAAGAAGCCCCGGCCCCGGCCGCTGAACCGGCTCCGGCCGCTGCTCCGGCTCCGGCCCCGGCTGCTGAACCGGCACCGGCTCCGGCTGCTGCCCCGGCTGACGCTGCTGCTCCGGCTGCTGCCCCGGCTGACGCTGCTGCTCCGGCCGCTCCGGCTGCTGCCCCGGCCGAAGAGAAGAAGTAATTCTTCTGCCTCGTGCATGAAAAAAGCCGGCGCAAGCCGGCTTTTTTCATTGGTGCTTCAGATCCTGCAGTCCGCTCATCGAAGCATCGATATCGCTTGCGGTGTAGCCGAAGCCAGTCCATGCCCAGCGAAGACCACGCAGCACCGCATATCGGGTATCCATCCGCCTCTTGGCCGGACTCCCGACAGGGAATGAGCCACCCTCTCCGAGAAGGCCCCGTCGCGGCGAAGCGCCGCTCCCACGTATCCTGTTCAGTGCTTCAGCTGTCTGCGCAATGACGATGCGGTCGGCCTTGACGTCCGGACCTTCGAGCACAGGCCGCACTGACCCGCCGTTCGAACCGCCGAACTGACACCCCCTACATTACGCTCCGCCACGGCACCGCCTGCGTCGCAGCGATGCGCGTTACGGATCAGGGCTTTTTCGCCGATTCCAGGTCCTGCAGGCTTTCCCGTATCGGCGCGATCAGCGGGGAATCCGCCGGCAGCAGCTTGAGCAGACGGTCCCAGTGCAGGCGCGCACCCGCGGCGTCGCCACGCTGCATCGCCGCGCTGCCGGCCAGCGCCAGCGCCTTCACGTTGTCCGGATCGATTTCCAGCGCCTTCTTCAGCAGCCGCTCCGGCTCGCCCGCGAGCTGACGGCCCTGCTTCATCGCCACCGCGTCGGCGTAATCGGTCCAGGCCTGCGCGTCGCGATCGACGATCTTGACCAGACTGGCGTAAGCATCGGCCGCCTCTTCAAAACGTCCCATCGCGAAGTAGGAGCGCGCCAGCATCTGCCAGCCTTCGGCGTTGCCGGGATCGGCCTTCATGCGCTCGGCCAGGCGCGCCACCATGTTCTGTATCTGTTCCGGCGTCACTTCGCCCTGCTCGGCCTGGGGTTCGCTCCGCCGCGGTGCCTCGACGGCCTGCGGGTGACCCAGAGCCAGGTAGACCGGCAGCGCGATCACCGGCACTGCCGCGGCGGCGACGAAAGCCAGCCAGCGGCCGGACGAGCGGCCGCGAACTACGGCCGCAGCACCCGCCTCGTCAAGCACGCGCCGCTCGATTTCGGCGCAGGAAATGCGGTACTGGGTGTCATCGATCAGGCCGGCGGCCAGATCGCGGTCCAGTTCGGCCAGTGCGTCACGGTGGATGGCCAGCGTGAGGGCGCGCTGCGCGTCGCCGCCGTCGGCGCCGCGCGCACGCAGCAGCGGCAGCACGACGAAAGCCAGCGCGAGCAGCAGCATGGCTGCCGCGCCGATCATGAAGGTGTTCAAACCTGCTTCTCCTCGCCGTTCAGCAGCGCGCGTGCGCGTGCGTGTTCATCGGCGCTCAGTGTGTTGGCCGCTGCCGCACGTGCGGCGCGGGTGCGCAGCCGGCGCAGCAGCGCGAACGCCACCGCCCCCAGCAGCACGAAAGGGCCGGCCCACAGCAGCACGGTGGTGGCTTTCAGCGGCGGGCGGTACAGCACGAAATCGCCGTAGCGCTCGACCATATAGGTCTTGATTTCGTCGTCGGTGCGACCGGCGGCGATCTGTTCGCGCAGCTGCTTCTTCAGGTCGAGCGCGAGGTCGGCGTGCGAATCGGCGATGTTCTGGTTCTGGCAGACCAGGCAGCGCAGTTCCTCGCCCAGCTTCTGGACGCGCGCTTCCAGCGCCGGATCCGACGCGACCGGCGCCGCGTCTTCCGCGTGCAGCGCGCCCCAGGGCAGCAGCAGCGCGACAAGTGCCGGCATCAGCAGACGGTGCAGCGGGCGGCTCACGTCGCGGCCTCGAGCTGCTTCACGCGCGGCAGGATGTCGTCGCGCAGCTTTTCCGGGGTCAGCGGGCCGGTGTGCTTGTAGCGGATGACGCCGGCCTTGTCGACGATGAAGGTTTCCGGCGTGCCATAGACGCCGAAGTCGATGGCCACCCGGCCATCGCGGTCGTGTGCCGACAGCAGGTACGGGTCGCCGTGCTGGGCCAGCCACTTCAGGCCGGCGTCCCGCTCGTCCTTGTAGTGCAGGCCGATCATCGGCACCACGCCCGACTTGCCCAGCTCGACCAGCAGCGGATGCTCCTGGCGACAGGACACGCACCAGGAGGCCCACACATTCACCAGCCACACCTTGCCCTTCATGTCGGCCGGCGAAAAGGTCTTGCCCGGGTCTGCCAGCTGCGGCGCGGAGAAGGCCGGTACCGGCTTGCCGATCAGCGGGCTGGGTACCTCGCGCGGGTTCAGGTAGAGGCCGGCAAAGAGAAAGCCTGCGAGCACCACGAAGATGCCCAGCGGCCAGAGAAAGCGATTCACGGCGGAAGTCTCCGTTCGATGTGTCGTGCGCGCCTGACCGGGGTCAGGCGTGCTGTTGCTGTGCAGGCGGCAGCGACGCGGCAGAGGCGCCCTCGGCCT
Source organism: Methyloversatilis universalis FAM5 (assembly GCF_000214035.2). Classification (GTDB taxonomy): domain Bacteria; phylum Pseudomonadota; class Gammaproteobacteria; order Burkholderiales; family Rhodocyclaceae; genus Methyloversatilis; species Methyloversatilis universalis. The sequence goes on from NZ_AFHG01000043.1 coordinate 58,932, forward strand.
TCTTCGCGTCGCGCTGCGCGAGCTTGCGATAGCGCCGGTCTGCCGCTGCCATGACGCCGCCGACGGCCATGATGAGCGCGCCGAACCAGATCCAGTTCACGAAGGGCTTGTAGAAGATGCGCACGATCCAGGCTTCGCCATCCGGCAGCGGTTCGCCCATGGACACGTACACGTCACGGGTGAAGCCGGAGTCGATGGCCGCTTCGGTCATCGGCATCTGCGACACGCGGTACATGCGCTTTTCCGGCTGCATGATGGCCACCGGGCGGCCATCGCGGGTCACCTCGATGCGGCCACGCGCGGCGTCGTAGTTCGGGCCGTCGTGCGGCACCGCGCCGTGGAACTTGAAGGTGTAGCCGGCGAGCTCGGCGGTCTGGCCAGGGGACATCTTCATGTCGGCGTTCTGCTGGAACGCGCTCACCATCGTGATGCCGACCACCGTAACCGCGACACCGAGGTGAGCCAGCCACATGCCCCAAAAGCCACCGGGCAGCGCGCGCACGCGCTCCACCCAGCTGCCCTCGCCGTTGCGCACGCGCACCCGCTCGACGAAAAGCTGCAGGCTGGTGGCGACGATCCACACCGTGGCAAATGCACCCAGACCCAGCATGGGCTTGAAGTCGCCGCCCAGCAGCACCGCGAGCACGGTGGCGGCCACGCTGACTGCGAACGCCCAGCGCAGGCGTACGGTCAGGCCGGGCGCGTCGTCCTTCTTCCAGCGCACGAAGGGGCCGATCGCCATCAGGAAGAGCACCGGCGTCATCAGCGGCACGAACACCGCATTGAAGTAAGGCACGCCGACCGAAATCTTGCCCATGCCGAGCGCGTCCAGGAACAGCGGATACAGCGTGCCAAGCAGCACCGCCGAGGTGGCCACCGCCAGCAGCACGTTGTTCGCCAGCAGCGAGGTTTCGCGCGACAGCAGCGCGAAGCCACCGCCCAGACCGACCGACGGCGCGCGCAGCGCGAACAGCAGCAGCGAACCGCCGATCACGAACACCAGCAACGCGAGGATGAACACGCCGCGCTCCGGGTCGGTCGCGAAGGCATGCACCGAGGTCAGCACGCCGGAGCGGACCAGGAAGGTGCCGAGAAGCGACAGCGAAAAGGCGGCGATGGCGAGCAGCACGGTCCAGCTCTTGAAGGCGCCGCGCTTTTCGGTCACCGCCAGCGAGTGGATGAGCGCGGTACCGACCAGCCAGGGCATGAAGGAGGCGTTCTCGACCGGATCCCAGAACCACCAGCCGCCCCAGCCCAGTTCGTAGTAGGCCCAGTAGCTGCCGAGCGCGATGCCCAGGGTCAGGAACACCCAGGCCGCGGTGGTCCACGGACGCGACCAGCGCGCCCACGCCGCATCGAGCCGGCCGCCGATCAGCGCCGCCAGCGCGAAGGCGAAGGCGACCGAGAAACCGACGTAGCCCATGTACAGCATTGGCGGATGGAAAATCATGCCCGGATCCTGCAGCAGCGGATTCAGGTCGCGGCCATCGACCGCGGCCGGCAGCAGGCGGTCGAAGGGGTTGGAACTGGCCAGCATGAAGGCGAGGAAGCCGACCGATATCCAGCCCAGCACCGCCAGCACGCGCGCCACCATTTCGTCCGGCAGCCGGCGCGAGAACACGCTCACCGCCAGCGACCACACCGACAGCATGAACACCCACAGCAGCAGCGAACCTTCGTGGCTGCCCCAGGCGGCCGCGACGCGATACTCGAGCGGCAGCGTGGAATTGGAGTTGGTGGCGACGTTCAGCACAGAGAAGTCGTTCAGCACGAAGGACTGGATCTGGCAGAAGAAGGCGAACGCCACGAACACGAACACGCCCTGGGTGAGCGGCCGCGCACTCGCCATCAACCGCGCGTCAGCGCGCTGCGCACCGACCAGCGGAATCAGCCCCAGCAATACCGACAGCGCCAGCGCGATGGCCAGCGAAAAATTGCCCAACTCGGGAAACATGGTGGTTCCTGCCCCTGAAACGTCACACGCCGGCGAACACCGCCGGCGCGTCCGGTCTGGCCCTTACTGGACGACCGTGGATTGCGCCTTCTTCGCCTGTTCCAGCGCGTGCGCCGCTTCCGGCGGCATGTAGTTCTCGTCGTGCTTGGCCAGCACTTCGCTTGCGGTGAACAGCCCGGATTCGTCAAGCTTGCCCTGGGCCACCACCCCCTTGCCTTCCTTGAACAGGTCCGGCAGCGCGCCCTTGTAGGCCACGGTGAGGGTATGGGCGGTGTCGGTCACGACGAATTTCACCGAGGTGCCGTCCTCGCCGCGCTGCAGGCTGCCTTCCTGCACCATGCCGCCGATGCGGAAGGTGCGGCCCTGCGGCGCTTCCTTCGCCGCAACCTGGGTCGGGCTGTAGAAGAACACCATGTTGTCATTGAAGGTGTTCAGCACCAGCGCGACTGCGCCGACCAGCAGCGCGACACCGGCACCGATCAGCGCCATGCGTTTCTGGCGCGGCTTCATGCGCGGCCCCGCTTCTCAGATTCGATGCGGTCCAGCGCGACGTCGCGCTTCACCTGCGCGCGTGCCCGCTTCATGCGGCGCGACAGCGCGATCAGTTCGAAGGCGATGACCGCGGCGGTCACGCCGTAGGACGTCCAGACGAAAAAGCCGTATCCGCCCATGGCCCAGAAGTGGCTGGCGCTTTCCCAGTTCATGCCTTGCTGTCTCCGTTGCTGACAAGCTTGCGCACCCAGTCGGTGCTGCGCTCGCGTTCGATCATGATGGCGCGCACCCGCACGAGCGCGGCGCCTATCGTGTAGGCCCAGGCCGCCAGCGCCATCACCAGCATGCCGGTCAGCATGGTGGTGGCCATGGTCGGCGCAGCCGTCAGGCTTACAGACGCGCCCTGATGCAAGGTGTTCCACCACTTCACCGAAAAATAGATGATGGGCACGTTCACCGCGCCGACGATGGCGATCAGCGCACCGGCGCGATCGGCCCGGCGCGGGTCGTCGATGGCGGCCTGGAGCGCCATGTAGCCGCAGTACAGGAAGAACAGGATCAGTTCCGAGGTCAGCCGCGCGTCCCACACCCAGTAGGTGCCCCAGGTCGGCTTGCCCCACAGCGCGCCGGTCCACAGCGCGACGAAGGCCCAGATGGCACCGGTCGGCGCGAGCGCGGTGGCCATCATGAAACTCAGCCGGGTGTTGAACACCAGACCGACCGCACACCAGAACGCCATCGCCAGATAGACCACCATGGACATCCACGCGGCCGGCACGTGGATGAAGATGATGCGGTAGCTGTCGCCCTGGGTGGCGTCGGTCGGCGCGACGAAGAAACCGATGTAGAGGCCGGCCAGCGTCAGCAGCGCGGCAGCGATCCAGCACGGCCACAGCAGCTTGCCGGCGAGCGGAAAGAAGGTCTGCGGACTGGCGTAGTAGAAGAGGCTGAAGCCGGACGACGGTGCGCGGGCAGCGGAAGACTGTGTTTCGGACATCAACGAAGCGGGATCACCCGGTCTCGATTTGGTGAGGACGGCAGGCACTCAACGTGCGAGCCCGCATGCCGGCAGACGCCCGCCGGCAAAAACTGCAAGTTTAACCGAGCGCTGCGCGCCGCCCTATCAATCCTGGGCAATGCGTAACGCCGCCGCGCTGGCCACTGGCGCCACCGCCAGCGCCACCAGCAGACAGGCCGCCAGCAGCGCCAGATTGGAGCCGACCTCCAGCCCGGCGCGCCACCGGTCTATCGCGCCGGCGCCGAAAATGAGCACCGGAATGTAGAGCGGCAGCACCAGCAGCGCGATCAGCGCACCGCCCCCGCGCAGCCCCAGGGTCAGCGAGGCGCCGATGGCACCGAGCAGCGACAGCGTGGGCGTGCCGATCAGCAGCGACGCGCACACGATGAGCGTTTCGTCCGGCGTCAGGCTGAACTGCAGCGCGATCAGCGGCGCGATCAGCACCAGCGGCAGTCCGGTCAGCAGCCAGTAGGCGCACACCTTGGCGAGCACGATCACCGCCAGCGGCTCCACGGACAGCAGCATCTGCTCAAGGGTTCCGTCCGCCTCGTCGGATTCGAACAGCCGGCTCACCGACAGCAGCGTCGCGAGCAGCGCCGCCACCCACATGACGCCGCCGGCGATCTGCGCCAGCTGGTCAGGTTCCGGCCCCACGCCGAGCGGAAACAGGCTGGTCACCAGCAGGAAGAAGCCGAGTGCGGTCAGCACGTCGGAACGGCGCCGCCAGGCCAGCAGCAGGTCGCGCCGCAGCACCGCCATGAACACGCTCAGCATGCGTAGTCGTCCAGATTGAGCAGCGCGCGGCGCGGCGCGTCGATGTCCACCGGCTGGTGCGTGGTGTAGATGATCGCGCCGCCGCCGCGGAGGTGATCCGCCATCGCGCCGGCGAGCTGCGCCACCGCGCGCACGTCGAGCGCGGTAAAGGGTTCGTCCAGCACCCACAGACGGGCGCGCGTGCCGCACAGCAGACGGGCGAGCGCGACGCGGCGACGCTGGCCCTGCGACAGATTGCGCGCCGGCACGTCCAGCCGGGCACCGAGGCCGATGTCGACCAGCGCGCTCAGCGCGGTGTCTTCGCCCAGCGCCTCGCCGGCGATGGCGGCACTGGCGCGCAGGTTTTCCAGCGGCGTGAAATCGTCCTTCACCGCATTGCGGTGACCGAGATAGAGCAGCCCGGCGCGCCAGGCGTCCTTCGCCCGGTTCGCCGGCTCGCCGCGCCAGCGCAGTTCGCCGGATTCCGCTTCCGACAGCCCGCACAGGATGCGCAGCAGGCTGGTCTTGCCGCTGCCATTCGTCCCGCCCACCTGCAGCAGCTCGCCTTCGCCCACCGCCAGTTCGAGGCCGGCGAACAGCCGCGCGGAGCCGCGGGTACAGGCGAGCGCATGAGCGGAAATGAGCGGAACGGTGGCCTCGGCCATGAGGATGTGCGGCGGAAGAACGCCGCGGGGTCGGTTGAGGGCCGCGATTATCCCCGAAATACGGCACGCGCAGCGGCCGCACGTCGGGAAAGCCGCCCGTGGCACGCACGGGTGGTGCGATCGCTGGCGAACGGCCAAGAAAAAGCGGCTCGCGATTGCTCACGAGCCGCAAAAAGAACCGGTGCTGTCCGCTAGGTCGCCCGGCCTCCCCATTGCCAGCCCCGCCGAGCGACGACCCGAGGAGCCTTCAAAATCGTCACCACAGGGTTGGCACGTTTTTCTTAGCAGGCTGTGTGCCACCTTCTCAGAAAATCACAAGGCATTGATTTTCAAATGCTTTATTCACCCACCTTCGACGCCACCCTCGCTGCGCGTTGCAACATGCAGCGCGCACACCTGCGTCCGGACATCCTCACAACAAAAACCTCGATGAAACCGGCTCTTGCGCGCCTGTGGTCCTTGTTGAAAATCGCAACGGCTCGTTGCAGCATGCAATTCATGAAACTGCTGCCCCGATCCCTGCACGGCAAGATCCTGCTCGGCTACATCGTGCTGGGCGGCCTGTTCGTGCTGCTGGTGTTCGCCGCGCTCGATCAGGTGCGCCTGCTGCTGTCGCGCGTGGATGACGAACACCACGTCACCCGCATGCACGACGTGATCCGCGAAGCGCGCCGGCTGGAGAAGAACTACCTGCTGTTCCGCAAACCGTCTGAACTGAAGGCGGCGGTGGGCAAGGCGGACGAGGCGCTGGCGCTGATCGCGCGCGACCGCGACCTGATGAAACGGGCCGCCCCCGGCTTCGCGCTGGACGAACTGACCGAGGTGCTGGCCGACTGGCGCGACCTGCTGGACGACCGCCTGCAGCGGCGCATCCGGCCGGGCGACCCGATCTCGCCGCTGGAAGAACGCATGGCGGAGGTGGGCAAGCAGGTATTCGAGGAAAGCGAGCGGCTGTCCGACCAGGCGCGCGAGGCGATGCGCCGCGCGCTGTCCGGTCAGGAATCGCAGCTCTACACCATCATGATTGCCGCGGTGGCGCTGGTGCTGGTGATCGGCCAGCTGGTCACGCGGCGGGTGGTGGCGCCGCTGCGCGAGGTGGAAAGCGATCTTGAGCGGGTGGGCACCGGCAATCAGGCACGGCTCACGCCGCGCGAACGCGACGACGAAATCGCCGCGCTGGTCACCGCCTTCAACCGCGCGCTCGGTGATCTGGAAGAACGCCAGCTGGCGGTGCTGCGCACCGCGCGGCTGGCGTCGCTCGGCACCATGCTGTCCGGCGTCGCCCACGAGCTGAACAACCCGCTGTCCAATATTTCGCTGAACGCCCAGCTGCTGCTGGAAGAGCGCGACGTGTGCGACCCGAAGCAGATCAACGGCTTCGTCGAACAGATCGACGACCAGGTGCAGCGCGCCCAGCGCATCGTGCGCACCCTGCTCGACTTCGCGCGCGACAGCCACTTCGCGCTGGTGCGCCAGCCGCTGCGCCCGCTGGTGGAAGAAACCATCGCGCTGCTGCGCGCCGAGCGGCCGGACGCCGGCGACGCGGTGCACATCACGCTCCCGCCTGAGCTGGAGGTGCATGCGGATGGCCAGCGCATGCAGCAGGCGCTGCTCAACCTGATCCGCAACGCGCTCGAAGCGTGTGCCGACGCCGGTATCGCGCCGCGCATCGAAGTGGCGGCGCGCCTGCGCGAGGGCGGCACCGAAATTACGGTCAGCGACAACGGACCCGGGGTGGAACCGCGCAACCTGCCGCGCGTGTTCGACCCCTTCTTCACCACGAAACCGGTCGGCAAGGGCTCCGGCCTCGGCCTGTTCGTGGTGCATGAAATCGCCGCGGAGCATGGCGGCAAGGCAGGCATCCACAACAGACCGGGCGGCGGCACCACGGTGTCGCTCTGGATACCGGCGGAGGGGGACAAGGCATGAGCAGCGCACACGTACTGCTGGTCGACGACGAAGCGGTGGCCCGGGAAGGGCTGGCCACCGCGCTTCGCCGCGACGGACTCGAAGTGACCACGGCCGACAACGGCGAAGCCGCGCTCGCGCTGCTCAGACAGCGCGAATACGAGGTGCTGCTGACCGACGTGAAGATGCCGGGCATGGACGGCCTCGAACTGCTGCGCCGCGCGCGCGAGGCCTGGCCGGGCATGGAAGTGCTGGTGGTGACCGGCTTCGCCACCACCGAATCGGCGGTCGAGGCAATGCGCGCCGGCGCCTTCTATTACGTGTCAAAGCCCTTCCGGCTGGGCGAAGTGCGCAAGCTGGTGCGCGAGGCGGCGGACAAGGCGCAGCTGCGCGCCGAGAACCAGCGCCTGCGCCAGCTGGTCGAGCACGCGGCGGACGAACGCATCATCACGCGCGACGAAGGCATGCGCGCCATCCTCGACATCGCGCGCGGCGTGGCGCCCACCGACTGCAACGTGCTCATCGTCGGCGAAACCGGCACCGGCAAGGAACTGCTCGCCCGCCACGTGCATGCGCACAGCCGGCGCGCCAGCGGGCCCTTCGTCGCGGTGAACTGCGGCGCGCTGAACGAGGAACTGCTGGCCAACGAACTGTTCGGCCACGAAAAGGGCGCCTACACCGGCGCCGCCCAGGCGCGCGGCGGTCTGGTCGAAGCGGCCCAGGGCGGCACGCTCTTCCTCGACGAAGTGACCGAAATGTCGGCCAGCATGCAGGTGAAGCTGCTGCGCCTGCTGCAGGAGCGCGAATACCTGCGCGTCGGCGGCACCGAGCCGGTCCGCGCCGACGTGCGCTTCCTCGCTGCCACCAACCGCGAGCCGCGCGCGGCGGTCGAAGCCGGCCAGTTCCGGCAGGACATCTATTTCCGCCTCAACGTGGTCACGCTGCAGCTGCCGCCGCTGCGCGAGCGGCGCGACGACATTCCGCTGCTGGCGCAGCAGTTCGTGCGCCGCGCCGCGCAGGCCATGGGCAAGGCGGTGACCGCGATCGCCCCGCCGGCGATGCAGAAGCTGTGCGGCTACGATTTCCCGGGCAATGTGCGCGAGCTGGAAAACATTATCGAACGCGGTGTGGCGCTGGCCGGCGGCACCATGCTGGGCGAAGAGGACCTGCCGCCCGGTCTGGGCGCGCGCGGCGGCGCCGGCGCACGCGGTGGCAGCGGCGAGGTGCGCACGCTGGAGGCGGTCGAACGCGGCCACATCCTCGACGTGCTGGCCGGCGTCGGCGGCAACCGTGCCCTGGCCGCCCGCCTGCTCGGCATCGACCGCGTATCGCTGTGGCGCAAGCTGCGCCGCTACGAAGAACAGGGGCTGATCGAGGCGGACGAAACCGACGGCGCACTGCGGGTGCGCGACGTGAGCGCCTGAGCGCACCGTACCGGGGCATGACAGGGCCCTCACCCGCGCGCCCGACGCCCCGAAACGCTCGCCCCTGCGGGAATTCTCCGGCCTGAGGTCCTCCCGGCACGGCGTGGCACGGATGATGCAGAGCACAGTCCATCCCACGACTGCGCACCGACGTGTTCGCACACCTCCATCACCTGTCGCACCACGCCGCATGGCGCCATCAGCTCGAAATGCTGCTCGAGTCGGCGGGCGAAGGCATCTATGGCGTGGACCAGAACGGCCGCTGCATCTTCATCAACCGCGCCGGGGCCGAGCTGATCGGCTTCGAGCCGGACGAGGTGCTCGGCCGCAACATGCACTACCTGATCCATCACGCGCATTCCGATGGTCGCCACTACGACGTCCATGAGTGCCCGATCTTCCGCGCCTTCCAGGAAGGCCAGGGCGTGCGCATCGAATCCGAAGTGCTGTGGCGGCGCGACGGCAGCGCCTTTCCGGCCGAATACACCAGCTACCCGATCCGCGACGCCGGCCAGATCGTCGGCGCCGTCGTCACCTTTGCCGACATCACCGAACGCAAGCGTGCCGAGGCGGTGCTGCGCGCCAACCAGGTCGAACTGGAGCGCCGCGTATCCGAGCGCACCGCCGCGCTGCAGGACGCCAATGCGCGCCTGCAGCACTCGCACAGCGCCTTGCAGCGGCTGTCCGCCCACCTGCAGCAGGTGCGCGAAGACGAGCGCACCCACATCGCGCGCGAGGTGCACGACGAACTGGGCGCCTCGCTGACCGCGCTGCAGTTCGACCTGAACTGGCTGCGCCCGCGCCTCGCGCACGACGGGGCGCTGGAGCGCAAGCTCGACGACATGATGTCGGTCACCCGGCAGGCGCTGGACGCGGTGCGCCGGATACTCACCGACCTGCGCCCCGGCGTGCTCGACCACCTCGGCCTGTGGGCCGCCATCGAATGGCAGTTGCAGGAAATGCAGTCGCGCCATGGCCTGCGCTGCACGCTTTCGCTGAGCGACGCGGAGCCCGAACGACGCCTCGGCCGCAGTGCCGAAATCGCGGTCTATCGCATCGTTCAGGAAGTGCTCACCAACGTCGCCCGGCACGCGGAAGCGAGCGAGGTGAATGTCGAGCTGACCGGCCAGGCCAGCGCGATCGAACTGTGCATCCGCGACAACGGCCGCGGCATGCAGGTGCCGGCGCAACCGACCTCCTTCGGCCTGCTCGGCATGTACGAGCGCGCCCGCGCGCTCGGCGGCGAACTGCGCATCGACAGCACGCCGGGCGCCGGCACCGCAGTGCATCTGCGGGTACCGGAGTCGACGCGATGAAGCCGGTGCGGGTGATCATCGTCGACGACCACCTGATGCTGCGCCGGGGCATCGCGCAGATCCTCGGCGAGAACCCGGCCATCACCGTGGCCGGCGAAGCCGCGGGCGGGCCGGATCTGATGCGCCTGCTGCGCGGGGACGGCGCCGACGTCGTGCTGCTCGACATCGCACTGAACGACCGCGACGGCTTCGACGTGCTGAAACAGTTGCGGGCCGAATTTCCGAAGGTCGCCGTGCTGATGCTGTCGACCTATCCGGAATCGCAGTTCGGCGTGCGCGCACTGAAGAGCGGCGCCGCCGGCTATCTGAACAAGGGCTGTTCGCCGGACCAGCTGTTCGATGCCATCGCCCGCATCGCCGCCGGCCATCTGTTCGTCACCCCGGAACTGGCCGAGCGTCTCGCCTTCGGCGTGCGTGCCGACACCCCGGCCAGCCCGCTCGACAGCCTGTCGAACCGGGAGATGCAGGTGCTCAAGCTGCTCGCAAGTGGTCAGACGGTCGGTGATATCGCACGGGAACTGTCGCTGTCGGCGAATACCATCAGCACGTACCGCACGCGGCTGTTCGACAAACTCGGCATCAAGAACCCGGTCGAATTGGTGAGCTTCGCGGCGCGGCATCAGCTGGTGGCGCTGTAGGAGCGGTCTTCCGACCGCGACAGAGCCCGTGATCACGCGCCGGCTCCCTGAGCTCCGCTGCGGTCGCGGTCAGAAGACCGCTCCTGCAGGGACGATGCGCCGCGTCGAACGAAGGAGAACGCCATGTCTCTGCCCGCAAACCCGAAAGCCCTGCTGATTGATCTGGCCGGCGTGCTGCACGTCGGCGATCAGGTGATCCCCGGTTCCATCGAGGCGCTGGCGCGGCTGCGCGCCGCCGGCTTCAGGCTCGTGTTCCTGACCAACACCACCCGCACGCCGCGACGCACGCTGGTGGCGAAGATGCGGGCCCTGGGTCTGGACGTGCGTGACGAGGAACTGCTGACTGCGCCGGGGGCCACGATGAATCTCGTGCGCAGTCGCGGCCTGCATCCGCACTGGATCGTGCATCCGGACCTGCGCGACGAAGTCGGGCCCGATGCCGCAGAACCGGACGCCGTCGTGCTCGGCGACGCCGGCCACGGCTTCGACTACGCTCAGCTCAACACCGCCTTCCGCCTCATCCTGCGCGGCCTGCCTTTCATCGCGATGGCGCGCAACCGCCACTTCAAGGAGGCGGATGGCCTGTCGCTCGACATGGGCGCCTTCGTCGCCGGGCTGGAATACAGCACCGGCGTCGCGGCGGAGATTGCAGGCAAGCCCGCCGCCCCCTTCTTCCAGGCCGCGCTCGACACCGCCGGCGTGCGCGCAGAAGAAGCCATCATGATCGGCGACGACCTGCGCGACGACATCGGCGGCGCGCAGGCGGCCGGCATCGCCGGCGTGCTGGTGCGCACCGGCAAGTACGGGGCCGCGGATGAGCACGACCCGGACATCTGCCCCGCGGCCATCGAAGACGACTTCGCCCGTTTCGCCGAACGCCTGTTGTAAGGGCCGGAAAACCCGCTCAGAGAACTGCGGCTCCGGCCACGGATAGCGCGCGATCTTGTGGGAGCGGCCTTGGCCGCGATGCGGCCGCCGCGGTCCGCCGGCTTCGATCCATGTCGCCGTCGGGGTCAGAAGACCCCTCCCACAGAAACCCGGCCCTGGCGCCAGCCGTGGATCGGGCACATCCCCTGTGGGAGCGGCCTTGGCCGCGACACGGCCATTGCGGTCCGCGGGCTTCGGCACAGGCAGCTGTCGGGATTAATAGACCCTTGCCACAGAGCGCTGTCCCGGAACCACTGGAGGCTCAGACCATCTCTCGCCGGCGACGCAGCGCGCCGATCAGGCCCAGACCGGCGGCGAGCAGGGCCCAGGCGCCGGGTTCCGGCACGGCGGTCACGGTGAGCGAAATATTGTCGATGGCGGTGTTGTAGCTGTCCGGGCCGAAACGGAGGACGAGGCCGTTGGCGCTGGATACGCCGGGCGCGAACGTGAGCGGGGTGAGGCCAGCGTCAAAGGCGCCGGAGCTCCACAGCGTTTCACCGGTGAGCAGGTCGAGCACCGTGGCGGACGAGCCGTCGTTGCGGTTCAGGTAGTCGCCGAAATCCATCGAATTCAGCGTCACGCGGAAGCCGGCGCCCGGCGCGAACACGAATTCGGCGACATGGCTGTCCGGGTTCGAGCCACCCCAGGCCACGTCCTGCAGACCGGAGTAGCCGGTCGACCAGTATTTAAGGGCACCCTCCAGGGTCGCGCCGGTGCCGGCCTGGAATGACCGGTGCGACACGTCGAGCAGGCCGGCGATGTCGCCATAGCCCTGGCCGATCGCGCTGCCGTTGCCACAGGCCTGATCGGAGCCGGTGCCGCAGATGTTGCCCGAGAAATCGAGCAGTACGTCGGTCGCGACCGCCGGTGCGGACAGCAGGGCCGCACTCAGGCCGAGTGTGGCGAGAAGGGGCGAGATCCGGGTAAGAGCCATTGAAGTTTCCTCAGTAAGCGATGGGGCGGAAGGCACAAAGCAAGATTCGTCCCTCGTGCAGCAAACGATTGAACACGAAGCATTTTTGTCATGGGCCGCCAACCCGACTGTAAAGCGGCACGACAGCGGACCCACCGCTGCCCGCCCGGCCGTGTAGTGCACGCACTACACGACAATCACATTCGCCGTGATACCGGCGCCCTGCCCCGCTCCCTAGCATCTGTTCCATGAACGCACGGGAGATCAACGCGGTGGCATCGCAGCGCAAGCGCGGCTTCAGGCTCGGCATCTACGTCTTCAAGGACGCCGAGATCGTCGACTTCACCGCCCCGCACGGGGTGTTTTCGGTGGCGCGGCGTTTCGACCCGGAGCTGGAGGTGTTCCTGATCGCCGACGCGCAGCGGCCGGTGCAGGCGCAGGCTGGCTTCACCGTGCTGCCCAACTACAGCTTCGCCGACCGCCCGGCGATGGATGCCTTCCTCATTCCCGGCGGCGCCGGCACGCGGCAGGAAACCTGGAACGGCCGGCTGCACGAATTCATCAACGCGCTGCCCGCCCGCTGCCTGCTCACCAGCGTGTGCACCGGCTCGTGGATCTACGGCCGCATGGGCCTGCTCGACGGCATTCCGGCCACCAACCGCAAGGAACCGGACCGGGTCGAGGCCTCGCACCTGGGCAAGCTGCCGATCGACCGTCTTGCCGAAATCGCCCCCGCCTGCCGCATCTCGCATGCCCGCGTGGTCGATGCCGGCCGCATCGTCACCGCCGGCGGCATCGCCTCCGGCATGGAGCTGGGTTTCCACCTGCTGCGCCGCGCCGGCTACGACGAAGGCTTCATCCGCGACGTGGCGCGCTGCATGGAATACAGCGCCGCCTACGACACCTACGCGCACGACATCGAGTACGCGCCGAACCCCGTCCCCTGTCACGCCCACTGATTCCCTGAACGAGGAGAGCCCAGACATGAGCACCTTCCGCAACCCCTTCGACCCGAACGTGAAGCTGAATGGCTGCTCGTGCGGCCGCCATCACAGCCAGGCCGAACACGATCACGCCGAAACGCTGTCCGAAGAGGCCATGCTGGACCGTGCGGTCGAGGGCGCGGTCATGCGCGCACTGTTCCCGCACGACGAAACCCGCCGCAACTTCATCCGCGCGGTCGGCGCCAGCACGGCGATGGCGGCGATCTCGACCTTCCTGCCGCTGGGCACGGTGAAAGACGCCTTCGCATCGCCCGGTCCGCTGGAAAAGACCAGGCTCAAGGTGGGCTTCATCCCCATCACCTGCGCCACGCCCATCATCATGGCGCACCCGCTGGGCTACTACTCGAAGCAGGGCCTCGACGTCGAAGTGGTGAAGACCGCCGGCTGGGCGGTCATCCGCGACAAGTCGCTGGCCAAGGAATACGACGCCGCCCACATGCTGTCGCCGATGCCGCTGGCGATCTCGATCGGCGCCGGCTCCAACCCCATTCCGTGGACCATGCCGGCGGTCGAGAACATCAACGGTCAGGCGATCACGCTGTCGGTGAAGCACAAGGACAAGCGCGACCCGAAATCCTGGAAGGGCTTCAAGTTCGCGGTGCCCTTCGACTACTCGATGCACAACTACCTGCTGCGCTACTACCTCGCGGAGCACGGCATCGACCCGGACACCGACGTGCAGATCCGCGCGGTGCCGCCGCCGGAAATGGTGGCCAACCTGCGCGCCGGCAACATCGACGGCTTCCTGGCGCCGGACCCGGTGAACCAGCGCGCGGTGTACGACGGCGTGGGCTTCATCCACACCCTCACCCGCGACATCTGGGAAGGCCACCCCTGCTGCGCCTTCGCCGCGAGCAAGGAGTTCGTCACCACCATGCCGAACACCTACAAGGCGCTGCTGCGCGCCATCATCAGCGCCACCGGCACGGCCAGCAATCCGGCGAACCGCAAGCAGATCGCCGAGGCGATCGCGCCGGCCAACTACCTGAACCAGCCGGTCACGGTGGTCGAACAGGTGCTCACCGGCACCTATGCAGACGGCCTCGGCGGCGTGCAGAAAGTGCCGGGCCGCATCGGCTTCGAGCCCTTCCCGTGGGAGTCCTTCGCCGTGTGGATCCTGACGCAGATGAAGCGCTGGGGCCAGATCAAGGGCGACATCGACTACCAGAAGATCGCCAGGGAGGTGTTCCTCGCCACTGACGCCGCCGCACTGATGAAGGAAGTGGGCCTGCCGGTACCGACCACCACCACCAAGAAGTTCTCGGTCATGAAGAAGGAATTCGACCCGGCCAAGCCGGAGGAATACCTGAACAGCTTCAAGATCCGGAAGGTGGCGGCGTGATGAAGAGCAAGCCCTGGCTGGCGCCGCTGCTGTCGGCGCTGTTTTTCGCGCTGTTCATCGCCATCTGGTACGTCGCCACCGCGCCCGCCTCAGGCAGCGGCACTGCCGCGCCGGCAATGGACCCTGAATACGCCGCGCTGATGGGCGCCCAGGCGCAGGCCGGCGGCCAGTCGGCCATGCCCGGTCCGGGCGAGGTGGCGGCCAAGATCTGGGAACACCTGAGCGACCCGTTCTACGACCGCGGCACCAATGACAAGGGGCTGGGCATACAGATCGCCTACTCGATCGCCCGCGTGCTCGGCGGCTATCTGCTGGCCGCGCTGGTGGCGATCCCGCTGGGCTTCGTGATCGGCATGTCGCCGCTGATCTACAGGGCGCTCGACCCGTTCATCCAGATCCTGAAACCGATCTCGCCGCTGGCGTGGATGCCGCTCGCGCTCTACACGATCAAGGATTCAGGCGTGTCCGCCATCTTCGTCATCTTCATCTGCTCGCTGTGGCCGATGCTGGTGAACACCGCGTTCGGCGTGGCGTCGGTGCGGCGCGAGTGGCTGAACGTGGCCCGCACGCTCGAAGTGAGCCCGCTGCGCAAGGCCTTCCAGGTCATCTTGCCGGCCGCCGCGCCCACGATACTCACCGGCATGCGCATTTCCATCGGCATCGCCTGGCTGGTCATCGTCGCCGCCGAAATGCTGGTGGGCGGTACCGGCATCGGCTACTTCGTCTGGAACGAGTGGAACAACCTCTCGATCACCAACATCATCACCGCCATCCTGCTGATCGGCCTGGTGGGCATGCTGCTCGATCACCTGCTGGCCTGGGTGGCGCGCGCCATCTCGTGGCGCGAATGAACGAGGAGACCCGGACATGAGCGCCCTGCCCTCCTCCCACACACCGCATCCGTCGCCGGTCGGCACTCCGCCGCTCGCCTTCGGCGCGGCCCCCGCGGTCAACAAGAGTCCCTATTCGATGAGCAGCCAACCCTTCCTCAAGGTCGAGGGCCTGAAGCGGCAGTTTCCGCAGCCGGGCAACCCCGACCCGGCGCCGGTATTTGAAGACGTGCATTTCGGCATCGAGCGCGGCCAGTTCGTGTGCGTGCTCGGCCACTCCGGCTGCGGCAAGACCACCATCCTGAACATCCTGGCCGGGCTCGACGACGCCACCGCCGGCCACGTCATCATGGACGGCCGCGAAGTGCGCGGCCCCTCGCTCGACCGCGGCGTGGTGTTCCAGGGCCACGCGCTGATGCCCTGGCTCAGCGCGCTGAAGAACGTCGAGTTCGCCGTGCGCAGCCGTCACCCGGACTGGAAGGCGCAAAAGGTACGCGAACACGCGGTGAAATACCTCGAACTGGTGCACCTCGGCCACGCGCTGGACAAGAAGCCGGCTGAGCTGTCGGGCGGCATGAAGCAGCGCGTCGGCATCGCCCGCGCCTTCTCGATCGAACCGAAGATGCTGCTGCTGGACGAGCCCTTCGGCGCGCTCGACGCGCTCACCCGCGGCAGCATCCAGGACGAACTGATCGGCATCGTCGAAGCCACGCAGCAGACCGTGTTCATGATCACCCACGACGTCGACGAAGCCATCCTGCTGGCCGACCGCATCGTGCTGATGACCAACGGCCCGCGCGCCAGGATCGCCGAAATCGTCGTCAATCCGCTGGCCCGGCCGCGCGTGCGCGAAACCCTGCACCAGCAACCCGCCTTCTACACGCTGCGCAATCACCTGGTCGACTTCCTCGTGAAGCGCTCGCGCGAATTCCAGCCCGGCCCCGGCTGGGATGCGAAGAACCCGCCTCTCGTCCACCCCGGCCAATCCAGCCAACCCGCCTGAACACCCCCTCAAAGGAGACTCACATGAAACGCGAAGACGTCACCGATCTCATCGTCGAACGCAAGGTTGCCAAGGGCCTCAAGTGGGCCGACCTCGCCCAGGCCATCGGCCTCAGCAAGGAATGGGTCACCGCCGGCCTACTCGGCCAGATGACCTTCACCGCCGAACAGGCCAAGACCATCGGCGAAATGCTCGACCTGCCGGCCGAGGCGGTCACCCAGCTCCAGGTCGTCCCCTACAAGGGCTCGCTGCCCACCTCGGTGCCGACCGACCCGCTGATCTACCGCTTCTACGAACTGATCAACGTGTACGGCACCACCTTCAAGGCCCTCATCCACGAAGAATTCGGCGACGGCATCATGAGCGCGATCGACTTCAAGATGGATCTGGCGCGTGAGGCGAACCCAGCGGGGGATCGCGTCAGCATCACGATGAGCGGGAAGTTCCTGCCGTACAAGACGTACTGAAGCTGCTAATGCGAAGTGCTTGACCGGCGCCGTAGGCGCTGGTCATATTGAGGCCGCATGATCCTGGGAGGGCATGCGGCTTTCTCGTTTTAATCGTTGCGACTACCTACCGCTGATTGCGTGGTAGATAATAAGACATCCACAGCGAAGGCGACAATGTGAGCATAGGGAGCGGAAGAGTATTAAAAGCATCCACCGACCGTTACGAAAAAATCCGGGGGGCCGGTGACATTGACACAACCCTCCTGCTGGAGGAATTGAAACATAGGTATCGACACTCGTTGAGTCCTGTAGATGTCAGCTTTAGAAGCTTGGTGGAATGGGTTCGAACAGGCGATCAGTTCACTCACCAAATCCACCCTTATCCGGCGAAGCTGCTGCCGCACATCGCGAATTTCTTTATTCGAGCAAGTTCAATACGCAAGGGCGATCAACAAGTCCTGGATCCATTCTGTGGTTCCGGAACGGTTGCTCTAGAAGCATCTTTGGCTGGAGCTCAGCCCCTTATTGCTGACGCCAATCCTTTTGCGTTACTTCTAACAAAGGTAAAGACAACCCCCTACGATCCAGAAGCGCTTCTTAGAGCGGCCGAGATACTTCGCAAACGTATTACGCGCCTGCGAACTGCACCTGAAGTTCCCGTCGTAAACGAGGAGCTTTGGTACGATCCAAAAACAAAGAAGTCGCTGGAAATTATCCTTCGTGCGGTAATGGAATTGGAAGATGACTGCATTCGTGATTTCTTTCGAATCTGCTTTTCAGTTGTCGCAAGGCGACTAAGCTTTGCTGATCCTAGCATAAGTGTGCCAGTACGATTGAAGCAGAAGCCATCTCTGTCTAACAAGGCCAATGAAGCAATTAGCGCCCAGATCAGATGGCTGGAGAACGCGACCCCGTCAACTGAGTTCTTTCGCGTCGTTCAGTCAAATATTGAGCGCGTACTCTCCGCAAATCGCCTATCACCTAAACGGTCTGCAGCGATTCCGGTTGGTATGGATGCGCGCAAACTAGAATTAACAGACGGACGGCGCCTTCCAAATAATTCCGTGAACCTCACTATAACGTCCCCTCCATACGGGAGTGCGCAAAAGTATGTCAGGGCAAGCAGCCTTTCGTTGAATTGGCTTTCTCTCTGCGACCCGAATCAGCTTGCGAACCTTGAGGGTCTTTCTATTGGCCGCGAACACCTCTCAGCCAAAAGGAGGTCGTCGGGCGAAGCTTTTAGTGGTTCTTCTCGATTTCATAAGCTACTAGAGAATATTCGCAAAAAGAATCCATCGAGAAGCATCATCACAGAAACGTATTTGACGGAAATGACCGCTGCTTTGAGGGAACTTCATCGTGTAACAGCTGTAGATGGCCACGTGGTAATCGTTATTGGGAACAATACGGTGACAGGCCTACATCTTGAGAACGACCGCTACATAACTGAAGTTATGGAAGACCTAGGTTTCGAACTTGAGTTAGCACTAGCCGATCGAATACATTCCCGGGGTCTTATGACAGTGCGCAATAAAAATGCCGGCCTTATATCTGCAGAAACGATACTGATGTTGCGGAAACGGGCAGCATGACACCAGCGGAAATCGAACGATCCTTGAGGACTCTTGTTGACCATGCCTGGGACCGCGAGGTGACTTGGGGGCAAATACAAGCTTGGGCGCAGAACTTCAACGGAGCAACGGCTAGTGAGGATGATGAGCAGCGCCATGGGCTCATCGCACTTACTCGATTTCTGTATTTTGGAAAGCGTCAAGTCCGTGAAATGCTTAAGTCCTTATATCGGGACCACTTTGAAGCGCCGCTGATCCAGAGAATTCGGAAGAACTTCGACAACACAAGAGATACGGCAATTCTGAGGCGCCAGTACGAGCAGGAACTTGCTGCAACTCGTTTCGTAGGCGTTGGAAATCCATCGGAAAGCGGGGCGCACTTGCTGTATTATTTTCGCCAGATCAATCATTTGCCGAAAAGCCTCTTTGTCGATTTTGGAGGTGCATTTGTCGAAGTAAATTCAGGTGCGCGCTCTTCTCCGCTACGTGCCGTAGATTCGCAGGTGACAAGATACGTGTTCTTCGATGACATCGTCGGCTCCGCAGATCAGTCGAGCGGGTATCTGAAAACAAAATTGCGACGAGTGCGGAAAGAAAACCCGCGGTTACAGATACGGTTTATGTGCCTTTTTGCCACAACCAAGGGCCTTGAAACTCTTAATAAGCCGGACTTATTTGACGGCATGGCTAGCTGCCTTTTCGAATTGGATGATTCGTACAAGGCATTTAATCCAGAACAACGATACTTTCCGCAGTCGCTAGCTCCTTCGTTTGACGTGCTGGCATTTCAGAACATGGCCACGCATTACGGTAATTCGCTGTTCCCTGGCTGGCCGCTAGGCTATAAAGATGGGCAGTTCATGCTGGGCTTTACCCACAACACGCCAGACAACACTCTCCCAATATTCTGGAACGAGGGCCGAAGCGTTTCTTGGAACCCTATCTTTGTTCGCTACGACAAGGTGTACTAGGTGCATCAATTCGAAGAATCAAACCCATTCGCCCCCATACGTGCTGCAGACTACACCGACGCACAGATCAATAATTTGTGGGTTGAGCTGGGGACCGCAAAAATTGCGTCAATACTTGAGCCGCGCTCTGCTGTTTCCAAGTACATCCTGGGAAGCAAAGGATCTGGAAAGACTCATCTTCTTAGATATCACTCCTACCAGGTAGCACGTCTTCGCACGCCAAAGAAGCCCGGAATGGCTATAGTAGAGAACTGCGGTTGCTTGGCCGTGTTTCTACGAACCACTAATATGGACGCGGGACGATTCGATCTACCTGGAGGTCACGTCGCCGCTTGGCAACAGTTATTCTCAATTCATCTTGAACTTCGGCTCGCCGATTTAGTTATTGACGCACTGCGAGACATCTCAAGCACTGAGCCGAATGCAACATTCAACGACAAACAATTGCTTGGGCATCTGGGCAAGACGATATCCGACGAATCATTCACAAGATTAAAGACAATTTCTCATTTGCAGGAATGGGTATCAAAATGGCTGCGAACGATTGACGATTCCATCAACGCAGCAGCATTTACGGGAAAGATAGATCTTCGTCTTCCATTCTCGATTGGTGGCCTTTGCTTGCCGTTGGGCGCCTCGCTCCGGTTATGGTCACCTGCATTTTCGGATTTTAATCTCATCTACATTCTTGACGAGATTGAAAACCTTTCTGAACAGCAACAAGAGGTGATTAACACACTAGTTAGGTACGCAGAGGCCCGTGCTGCGTTTAGAATAACCGGACGCCTGTATGCAAGAAAGACCTTGGCAACAATTGCAGGCGGAGAAGAGAACCGCGAGGGTTCAGAATTTAAGGTAACGCGCCTTGACGACATCCTTCGGGCGACAAAGAAGTACTCCGAGTTCGCGCAACTCTTCTTGGCGAAGAGAATGGGAATCCCGTCACCGAGGCAGCACAAAAAAAATATAATTGGACGGTTTGATCCGAGATCTATTTTTGAAGAGCTGGATTTCGACGGCTACATTAACAGATTTCTGACCCCCGCGAATGATGCACGATTCGTAAGAGCATTTCGCGACGCGATGTCGAAGAATCGAGATCCGGCGGTTCAGTCAGGTGAGGTCGCAAGCGAAATCATAGAGATTCTTACTGCTGACGTTCCGCCCTTACTTCAGCGTTTGAACGTGTTACTCTTTTGCAAGAAGTTCAAATCAGCGAACAAGGCAAACGTTGTTGCTGGAAAGATTCGTGAAGAATGCTTTTCCTATATCCAACGTCGCGGCGTGTCGCGATCATCCTACGCTACAGCTGTCGGCCATTGGAAATGGGACCTCTTTGCCCAGTTATGTCGTGAATCGAAACGGAGAGATGCAGTAGTTCCATACGCTGGCTTCGAGACTTTCGTCACCATGTCCGCTCACAACCCACGTAACCTGTTGGTGCTTTGGGGCAAGGTGTACGAAGTTGCAAGCTTCAAGGAATTCGATATGACAGCGGGTGCAAAACTTCCCGTCGATATCCAAACTGAGGCGGCCTCTGAGGCGGCCCGATTTGCTTTCGAGGGCGACTCGAACTATGGACATCGCTCTGATCAGGCGAGAGATGCAACAAGTAGGCTTGCTGAAGTATTGCGAACTGCTCGATACGCGTTAAACATCCCTGAGGTTTCCCCATTGGCGGTGAGCTTTCATACGGATGAGCTTAGCCAGGCCGGTCGTCAAACCCTTGAAAGCGCACTAAACTATTCCTTATTGATTGAGATATCCGAGGGGCGACCTGACAGGAACAATCAACGGATATTGAAAAAGATCCAACTCAACCCGATGCTATCGGCCCGTTGGGGATTGCCTATCGGGCGACGAGGCGATCTAAGCCTTGGCGCCGAGATGGTTCATGCCATCTTCGATCCGACAGCCAAAGATGAGTTCGAAGTCCTATTGCGGCAGGCCAGCGCAAAATGGAATTTTCCGTTTTCACCGCACCCCAAGAATCTCAGGCAAGAGAGTCTGTTCTAAAATGGACTATGCGATTTTTTTTCGGCGAGCTATTGCCATCGATCGCCTGACCAAAGAGCTTGGGAAATATGATGTCTTTGTCTCGGCTTATAACTCTAGTGACCGGGTGCAAAGAGTCTTCTCTGAAGTGAGGGCCAGTCGGAAGATCTGGCTAGTTCATCCCGAATATCAATATACAGCGATTGATTTGCCCGATGGTTATCCTACGGTTCTTCCTGCCGACAGGGATGAATTGGTTCAGGTCGACGCGTTACTTTCGGAGATCGGGACCATCGGATCTGGTCATCTATGTATAGACATTACCGGATTCATGCGGCACACGTTAGCCTTCTTACTTCCTAAGCTACTACATGCCGGGATAGGAGAGTTCACCGCACTTTATTCTGAGCCGGTGAGCTACAGCAAGCAAGAGGCGACCCAGTTCAGCACGACCACTTCGGGTTCTGTGCGACCTGTTAGGGGTATGTATGGCTCACCTGGCGCAGGGAAGGACCACCTAGTAATGGCGATCGGATATGACCACAAGCTGATTAGCGAGGTCTCTGCCTACAAAGATGGGGTGATTACCCATCCACTATTTGCATTTCCGTCGCTAAGCGCGGATATGTATCAACAAAGTGCTGTGCGCGCTGAAAAGAGCGGCGATATTGTACTCAAACCAGAATGGGTTAGTAACCGGCTTTTCGCACCAGCGAACGACCCATTTGCAACTGCCGGTGTGGTGTCCGAGTTGGTTCGAACCATTGATACCAAAGGCGTTGGGCAGAATATCTATCTCTCGCCACTTTCTACCAAACCACAAGTCTTAGGCATGAGCCTTTTTTGGCTGCTGGAAGGGCAAAGTAGGGGGCGGTGTTCGTTGCTCTTGCCCGAATGTGTAACATACTCGAGAGAAACCAGCACCGGTTTACGGCGTCTTTGGAAATATCGCGTCGAACTTACGTAAAAAAGCAGCAATATGGACGCAGCAGAATTTCCCCGGATTTTCCCACCCTCTTCCACCACGGCACGGTTCAGCTCATCGCCGTGCTCAGCCCAAGATGTGCGACGAAAGGGTCGAAGTCGCGGTCGCTGTAGAGCAACGCGTAATCCGATTCGATGCAGCGGGTGGCGATCAGCGTATCTATCGTCTTGCGGATCGTGATGCCACGCTCGCGCAACTCGATCGTTGCGCGCCGCCTGTATTGCAATGTCCTGACCGCCGATATCGACAGCGTCCATCCCGGTCAGCAGCGTCCGCGCCTGATCGAAATCCCGCTGGCTGCCGAAGCTCTGCAGCACTTCGGTCAGGGTGAGGTCGCCGATGCTCCGCGGTTCACTGCCCGGCAGTGCGTCCAGCCTTTCGGCCTGCGGGGTGGCGGTGCCCCGGAAACAGTCGATCCAGACGCTGGCATCCCCCCGGATCAAGCGTGGGCCCTCATCGCGTCGAGGTCACCTTCCCACTGAAGCTTGCCCCTGACGCGACGGATTTCTCCTGCTGGGAAGGAATGCCGCTCACGCCTCATCGCGACCCCATGAGCGTTTCCGCCACGCACTAATCCGGCCGGGCGATGATGCCGCGTAACCACGGCTCCAGATGGGCGATGTCAAAGGTGCCGGCGTCGAACATGTCCATCATCCGGGCAAAAACGGCGTCCGGTGACTGATTCAGACGGCAGCCATTGATACGCAGGAAGACGTCGGTCGCGGCGAAGGCGACACGCTTGTTGCCGTCGATGAAAGGGTGGTTGATGGCGAGGCTTTCGAACAGCGCCGCAGCTTCGGCCACGACGTCTTCGTAGTAGCCGGACTGCGGGCGGAACAGCGCGGATTCGAGTGCTCCGGCATCACGCAGGCCCGGGCTTCCGCCATATCGCTGTATCAGCACGGCATGCAGCGCGAGCACGTCGGCAAGGGTCAGGTAATCCCGTGCCCTCACGTGGCGCTCACTTGGCACTCACTTGGCACTCACTTGGCAAGTTCGCGGTACAGGCTGTCGAATTCGCCGAGGCTGTCCGCGAACGCTTCCATGACATGTCTGCGCGGCCGGCCCTGTGCCTTGCGCTCGATATAGTCGCGCAGGGCTTCATCCAGCACCACCTGGAACTGCCGGCCTTCGGATTCGGCAATCTGCCTCAGCGCGGCGAGCACTTCGGGCGAGGCCTGAGATGAGAACTTTTCGCGAGTCTGGGCGGACATGTCGCCTCCGTCAGGATTCATCTTGATGCGTCATGATAGATCACGATGCTGCGACCAGACACGCGTAACAACAGGGGACGCAGCAACATTCCCAACGCACGATTCGCCGCTTTCTGGGCATCACACAACCCGCGCCCTCTCCGACCTGACCGCCGTTGAACCAAGGCATGTGTTTTGCCATATGCCAACCAGACCCCGGGATCGACCATGACAGAACGCCACGCCTCACTGTTCCGCAACGGCCGTAATCAGGCGGTACGCATCCCGCGAGAGTTCGAACCTGAAGGTGCCGAGGTGCTGATCCGGAAGGAAGGCGACAGACTCATCCTCACGCCCATCAGCAAGAACCGCCTGCTGGACCTTCTGGCTTCCCGGGCGCCGCTGGACGAAGGTCTGCCCGAGGTGGAAGACCTGCCGCCCCAGGAACGGGCCGAGTTCTGATGGCGCAACCGCTCTGGATGCTGGATACCCATGCACTGTCAGAACTGATCCGCGACCCGCGTGGCCTGGTGATGCAGCATCTGTCCGATGTGGCGCCCGACGTGGTGTCCCCCCGCATCGTGGTGGCCTGCGAGTGGCGCTTCGGCGCACAACGAAGAGGCTCTGCAGTACTGACCGAACGTGTAAATGCGCTGCCGGATGCAATGGTGGTTCAGCCCTTTGATGAGCCGGCGGACGCACACTATGTCGACATCCGCGCTACGCTTGAACTTGCCGGTACCCCGATAGGCAGTCATGGCATGCTGATCGCGGCACATGCCAGATCACGTACTCTGACGCCGGTGACGCATAAGCTGCGCGAGTTCCAGCGCGTGCCGGGGCTGAAGGTGGAAGACTGGCTTGCACCATCGCCCGCGAAATGAGCGCCGATGCCCCGTACCCTGCCGCCCTTGCCTCGGATCAATCAGCCGGGAAAGCGTCGGTCGGCATGTCGTTTCGCACCTATCAGGATTGCGGATAAGAAAACAGGAGGCCGACCGTGGCATTCGGCCCCCTCAAAACAGGAGTTGTCGATGAGCTACAGTTTTCCGGCCGAAAAATTCTCCGTCGCCCGTGATGCATTGATTCAGCCGCACCCGGACGGTCAGCATGTGTCGCTGGAAACGGCGCTCATCGAGTGCCGTGTCGGCCTGCACCGGATGAACCGTTCCAAGCTGGATTCAACTACCCGGTCTCGGATTTTCAGGCTCGAAGGCTTCATGGATTCAACGGGCTTTTCCGAAGCCGATGGCGACAGCGCCTGGACGGTACGGCTGAAAAGCCTGTCCGATCAAGAGCGGTCGGAAATCTTCCGTCTGGTGGATGATCTGGCGAATTTTTTCGCCAGCCAGGAGGCGTAGGGAGCGCTGTCGGGCGTGCCGTCGTCCCGCGTCCGGACGGCGGCGGAACCGGGAACCGCAGGGTCAGGCGCTGAGGTTTTCTCTGCGCCCCAGCCCTGCCCCACGTGCCGCCCTATCGCCGGCGGCTGCCCGATCAGTCGCTTGAAGCCCTGCGAGATCGCAGCTTCGGATTCACGCCCGATCTCCTGCGCGAGGGTGAGCGGGTCGAGACGGGCTTGCCGATCAAGGGCATCGGCCACCGAGGTGTCTTGGCCTCCTCACGTCACCTTCACTGCCCGCTCAGCCGCTTCCCGAAAGAGATCGCGTAAGCCGGCGACCGCATGCGCAGGATGGGGTCATCGCCGGCGCGGATGCCTTCGCTCAGCACATTGGGGTCGAAATTGAGGCCGGTGCAGGCGTCGCCGCCGACGGCGGTGATGGTGAGCGTTCCGGCGTTCAGTTCCGGGCGGTCGCTCGGCCAGGGGCGTGACGGGTCGGATTCGTTGTCGCCGGGCTGGCCCAGCGTAACGATCCAGTCGAACTGCACCGGCGCGGAGGCCACCTGCTGGCTCAGTCTCGCCGCAAGGAAGTCGGCCGGGGCTGAAGCCAGCTCGGCGTCGGTGAGACCGCGGATGCCGTCGCGCGGCTGCAGGCGCCAGCGCACGGCGCGCTCGCCGGCGGCGGTGGCGAAATGGAAGGTGTGCAGGCCGAAATAGGCGGCATTCGCGTAGCTCCACGGCGGCGGATTGCCCTGCAGCCACTGGAACTGGGCCTGGGTGTCCGGATGTGCCGTGCGATAGGCCGCCAGCTTTGCGCTGTCCGGCTTGCCGTCAGGGCCCGGCAGCGAGGCGCGCAGCAGGCCGAGGAAGCTTTCGGGCGTGGCGGCACCGAATACCGGGGTGCTGAGCGTGGCGATGTTGTGCACGCGGTCGTCGGGCAGCGAGAACTGGGCGGCCAGGCCGCGCGGCGACCGGGTGGCGTCGGGCACCGCCGGGTTTCCGCCGGCCATCGAGAAGCGGATCTGCGCCGGCCGGCGCTCCCCCGAAAAGAGCGGTGAGGTGAACAGGCGGGCCGCCTCGGCGCTGCCGGTAAAACTGCCGACCGCGCACACGCCCTTGGCGTGGCCCTTGCGCGCGCCCTTGTGTTCGCCGAACAGCCCCTGGAAGGCGTCGATGAAATCCTTGGCCTGGGCCGGCGGCTCTTCCGCACGCAAGGGGCTGCTGGCGATCGCCGCCAGCACGAACAGGGTACTGATGCGCATGATTCACTCCGAAAGGCAGGGCAGCCGGGGACGGCCGCGACCGCCAACAGACCGCCTGCGCGCGGCCGGGTTCGCGGCGCCGTGCCGGCGCAAGCCTACGCCGGGTGACATGTTCGCGCGGTAAGCTCATCCGGTTCCGTTCCGACTGCCTGCCATGAAGCGTCGTCTTTACCGATATTTCTTCCGCGGCCTGATCACCTTTCTGCCGGTGTTCCTGACCCTCTACGTGCTGGTGGTGTTCGTCACCTGGACCGAAAGCGTGGCGATGAAGCTGGTCCATCCGCTGACCGGCGATTTCTATCTGCCCGGCCTGGGCATCGGCCTCGGCGCGCTGCTCATCATCGGCCTCGGCGCGCTCGTGTCGCGGCCGGAAACCGCGCGCTGGCTGTCCATGCTCGAACTGCCGTTCAACAACCTGCCGGTGGTGAAAAGCATCTATTCGTCGCTGAAGAACTTCGCCGACTATTTCGCGCCGCACGCGAAGTCGCCGCAGCAGGTGGTGCTGCTGCGCATGCCCGGCAACGAGATGGGCATCGTCGGGCTGATCACGCGGCAGTCGATGGCCGGCCTGCCCGCCGAACTGTCCGCACTGGAGGACCAGGTCGCGGTGTATCTGCCGATGGGTTACATGATCGGCGGCTACACGGTGTTCGTGCCGCGCGCCTGGGTGACGCCGGTGAACATGTCGGTCGAAGAGGCGATGCGCATGGCGCTGATCGCCTTCATGTCGTCGAACCGGAACGGCGCGGGCAGCAGCTCAGGCGGCGGATCGGCCACCCAGTAAGCACAGCACCGACCGCCCTGGGCAGCGGCAGGCGGTGCGCGGCGCCGGCATGCGTGCCACCGGTCACGGCAGCCACGCTCAGGCATGACCCACTACGCGCATATGCGTATTGAGTCATGCCGGGCTGCCGACCAGAATGCGTTCCGCACTCCGGCGCGTGTCCCTGTCATGCGGACGACCGCGGCCGGGCGGGGTCAGCCGGGCTGCGCCAGCCGCTGCTGACCGTGGACCACACCGGACACAGGACACGCCGACATGAAACCCATCCCGCTCATTGCCTCCCTCATTCTCGGCCTGTCGGCGCTGTCGCACGCAGGCGGGGCGGCCGCCGCCCCCATTGTGCTGAGCACGCTGCCGTCGTGGAACGGCACCGACAGCATCGGCGAATTCGGTGCGGCCGGCTTCTCCGCCTGGGGGCAGTTCTTCCGCGCGCCGACCGGCGTGAACCGCATGCTCGACTTCACCTTCGTGCTGAGCGACGCCATCCAGGGCAGCGACGCCACGCCGGTGCCGGTCACCTTTCAGGCCTATCTGGTGCCGTACGACATCGCGGCCCGCCGCATCACCGGCCCCGCGCTCTACACCAGCGCGCCGGTCACCGTACCGCTCACCGACGGCCTGCAGTTCGTGCCCTACACCTTCGACATGGACGTGGAGGTGGCGGCGGCCAGCGGCTACCTGATGTTCCTGTTCGCCAACAACTACGAGTTGCGCATTCCGCTGGATTCGCGGCTGCGTCTGGCGACCGCGGGCGAGTCGCTCCCGGTGGGCGCCTACAACTTCGTACTCGATGCCGACGCCAGTCTGGATAGGGTACTCGCGGCCCAGTGGTTCTCGCTGGCCGGGCCGGATCTGGCGTTCTCCGCGACCTTCGACAACCGCCCGACCGACGTGCCGGAACCGGGCACGCTGGCGCTGCTGGCCGGCGCCGGCCTCGCCGGCGGGTGGATGCGCAGACGGCGAACCTGAGCGCACGGCGCCCCTTTACCGGACGCCGGTGGCCGGGCGTACGCTGCGGTGATCCGCTGCTTCCGACACCGGCACCATGACAGCCCCCGCCCCGGCACCGCTCGACCGCTTCCTGTCCGCCCAGGAGCGCGACTACACCGTCGCGCTGCAGGAACTGAAGGACGGCCGGAAGCGCAGCCACTGGATCTGGTATGTGCTGCCCCAGCTGCGGGCACTGGGCCGCAGCCCGCGGGCCCGCGAATACGGCATCGCCGACCGGGCCGAGGCAGCGGCCTACATCGCGCACCCGGTACTCGGGCCACGGCTGATCGAATGCGTGCAGGCGTTGCTCACCCATCCGGAGCGCAGCGCGGTCGACATGCTGGGCGAGGTCGATGCACTCAAATTCCGCTCCTGCCTCACGCTGTTCGCCGAGGTGGCACCGGACGAACCCTGCTTCCGCCGCGCACTGGCCGTGTTCTACGACAACGAGCCGGACCGCGAAACGCTGCGTCTGCTGGCAGGCTGAAGCGCAGCAGCGCCCGGCAGCAGACGACCGCGGGGCGGTAACATCGGCGCTGCCGTCCGGCCGCCCGCCCGGTCACCGATCCCGCCGCCATGACCACCCTCACCGTCCGCACCTTCCGGCTCGCTGCTCCGTTCTGGCGTGATCCGGCCACCCGACGCACCGCATGGCTGCTGGGGTGCGTACTGCTCGTGCTGACCGCGCTGGTGACCGGCCTGAACTACGGGCTCACGGTGACCCAGAAAACCTTCTTCGACGCGCTGGAAGCCCGCGACACGCCGGGCTTCGCGCACGGCGCGACGCTGTTCTTCGCCGCGGTGGCCGCCTGGATACTGGCTGCCACGCTGAAGAACTACATGGAACAGGCACTGGAAATCCGCTGGCGCCAGCGACTGACCGCCACCACGCTGGCGCGCTGGCTGGACGGCCACACCTTCTACCGCATCGAGCGCGACCGCAGCTGCGACAACCCGGACCAGCGCATCAGCGAGGACATCACCGAATACGTGCGGCTCATGATCCTGCTCGGCCTCGGCTTCGTCGCCAACCTCGGCACGCTGGGTTCGATGGGCTGGCTGCTGTGGACGTCCGCCGGGCCGATGGATTTCAGCGTTGGCGGCCACAGCTTCACCGTGCCCGGCTATCTGTTCTGGGTGGCCATCGGGTGGGGCGTGCTGCAGACCGTGGTCACCCACCTCGCCGGTCACCGGCTGGCCGCGGTAACCGTAACGCAGCAGACGGTGGAGGCGGATTTCCGCTTCGCGCTGGCCAAGGTACGCGACTCGGCCGAGCAGATCGCGCTCTACCGCGGCAACGGGGTGGAACAGCAACGGCTCGGCCGGCTGTTCGACGCGATACGCGGCAACTGGCAGGTGCTCATGCGGCAGAACGTGTGGCTGAATCTGGCCAGCGGCGGCTTTTCCGGCGTGGCGCTGGCGGTGCCGGTGCTGGCGGTGGCCCCCAGGGTGCTGGCCGGCGACATGACGCTGGGCACGCTGATGCAGGACGTGGGCGCCTTCACCGAAACCTCGGCTGCCATCGCCTGGTTCGCGCTCTCTTACCGCGATCTGTTCCAGCTGTCGGCGCGGGTGCAGCGCCTGAACGCGCTGGAGGCGGCGATGGCGCAGCCGGAGCCGGACGGCATCACGCTGCGGCGCGATGCGGCCCAGCCCGCGGTGCAGGGCGCGGACATCGCCCTCGCGCTGCCGGACGGCCGGGCGCTCAGCGCGGTCGGCGCACTGCGTTTCGCGCCGGGCGAGCGCTGGCTGGTGCGCGGCCCCTCCGGCTGCGGCAAGAGCACCCTGCTGCGCGCGCTGGCCGGGCTGTGGCCTTTCGGGCGCGGCCGGATCACGCTGCCCGGCGAGGCGCGCCTCATGTTCCTGCCGCAACGCAACTACCTGCCGGACGGCCCGCTGAAGGACGCGCTGGCCTACCCGGCCGACGCCGCCGGCCACGACGACGCCACGCTGGCGCAGACGCTGGCCGACTGCCGGCTGCCGCATCTCGCGGCCCGGCTGGACGAGCACGCCGACTGGGCGCACACGCTGTCACCCGGCGAACAGCAGCGCCTGGCCTTCGCCCGCGCGCTGCTGTACCGGCCGGGCGTACTGTTCATGGACGAAGCCACCAGCGCGCTCGACCCGGACACCGAAGCCCACCTGATGGGCCTGCTGCTGGCGCGCCTGCCCGGCTGCACGCTGGTCAGCGTGGCCCACCGCAGCACGCTGGACGCCTTTCACGACCGGCAGCTGGACATGGCACCCGGCGTATAGCTCACGCGCGGTGCGTGCATCCGGCCAGGCACCGCCGCCCGGCCGGAGATGAAGGCCGGCCACGACATCCGCATCAGGACGGCTGTATATTCCGGTCATCCCGACTGACCGACACCCGCCATGCCGCGCTGCCGTACCGCACTGATTGCCGCCCTGTTCGCGGCGCTGCACACCCCGCTCTCGCTGGCACAGGATCTGCCGCAGGACGACGGGCAGGCACGGTGCGATGCGCCACGTCTGCGCTTGGACGTCAGAAAGGAACACGCGGCGCTGCGCCAGCTTTACTGGGGTCATGTCAACGCGCTGCTGAAGGATGAAAGCTTCCGGACTTTTTCGCGCGCGCTGCTCGAGCGTGACCCGGAACTCGCCGACTCGCTTGCGCTGCATCGCGCGGCACACGCGGAGGGTCGTCACTTCGAACCCCCGAGAAGACTGACAGGCGACAACCCGGCCTATCCCGACCATCTGATCGGCAGGTCCAGCGGCGAAGGGATGGTCCTGCTGCACATGCTGGTGTCGGCGGATGGCACGGTGGAGCGGATCATCCATGTCGACCATCCGGATCTGCCGGTGGCGCAGGCGTTCGTCGACATTGCGATACAGCAGATACGGACGTGGACATTCAGCCCGACGCGAATAGAGGGCGTAGCGGTCGCCAGCGTGGTGACGCAGCCACTCACGTTCAGCAGTCCATACGGCTATCTGCCGCCGGGGCGCACAACACCGCCCGAGCCCGCCCCACCCTCATGGCGCAACGGTAACGCTGCAGACTGGGGCGCACCGGACTGAATCGGACGGCCCTGGAATGCGCCGATCACTTCGCATAGCCAGCGCCTGATCCGCCTGCGCCGGCATCTTTCGCCGCTTTCTGCCCGCAAGTCCGGCCGCACCGTGCCGATTTAGGGTGTATTCCCCGCTGTTCTCGCGCCGCAACACCGGGGCCGGAGCTGGCATGCTCGCCTTTCCGCCCCGACCGCACCCGGACACACCCATGGATTTCATCTCGCGCAGCATCCGCAACAAGCTTCTGGTCATCTGCGGCGGCGGCACCGCCGCGCTGCTGGTGGCGGCCGTGGTCGGCCTCGGGGTCGAGTGGTCGGCCATCGACACGCTGGCCGGCGACATCACGCGCGCCGAGGCACAGGCGATACGCGCCGCCACGCTGGACACGCTGATGCTGATCGGCGCCGCCTTCGCCGTCGTGGTGGCGGTCGCTTTCGGGCTGTTCCTGTGGGCGCTTCAGCGGGCCATCATCGGCCCGGCGCGGCAGCTGTCGGCCGATCTCGAACGGCTGGCCGGCGGCGACTTCCATGCGCCGGTGGCGTGCAGCACCCGCGACGAACTGGGCGATATCGCGCGCAGCGCCGAGCGCATCCGCCATGACCTCGGCGCGCTGGTGTCCCAGCTCACCGAGTCGGCGCATTCGCTGTTCGACGCGTCGCGCACCGTGAGCGGCGAATCGGAACGGGTGGCCGAAGCGTCCAGCGCGCAGACAGTGGCCGCCAGTTCCACCGCCGCCGCGGTAGACGACGTCACCGCCGGCATCCGGCAGGTGGCGGTCAACGCGGGGAACGCGGCGCAGCAGGCGGACGCTTCGCTGGCTCAGTCGGCGCGGGCACAGGACCACCTGGGCGAGCTGCGCGGCGCGGTGGTGCGCGCGGCCGGCGTGATGAACGAAGTGTCGGGCGCGGCCGAAGCCTTCATCGACAACGCGAAGGAAATCACCCAGATGACCCGAGAGGTGCGGGAAATCGCGGATCAGACCAATCTGCTGGCGCTGAACGCGGCGATCGAGGCGGCGCGCGCAGGCGAACAGGGTCGCGGCTTCGCAGTGGTGGCCGACGAGGTGCGCAAGCTGGCGGAGAAGTCCGGCGCATCGGCCGATGCGATCGACACCATCACCCGCTCGCTGTCCGAGCGCGCCGCCAGCCTGTCGGATGCGCTGGCGCACGGACGCGACGCGGTCGGTGAAGCGGAATCGTCGAGCGACTCGGCGCAGCAGGTGATCGGCGCCGCCCACCAGGCGGTGTCGGTCGCGGCGCGCGAGGTGCAGGGCATCAACCAGTCGCTGGAACAGCAGAGCCGCGCCGCGGGCGACATCGCACGCAATGTCGAACAGATCGCCGGCATGTCGGAACAGAACCGCTCGGCGGTGACCACGCTGTCGGCGTCGGTCACCCACCTGCAGTCGCTGGCCGGCCGGCTGAGCGACCTGACCGGCCGCTTCCGGCTGTAAGGGCGCGACGGAGGCTCAGGCCTCCGGGTGGCCGGTCACCACCTTTTCCATCCACTCCTCGATCGGTATCGTGCCGGCCGCCTGTGCACGCGCGGCGTCGGCCGGCGGCAGCACGTCCTGCACCAGGTCGATGCGCTTCCATTCGGCCAGCGGCGTTTCGCACTCTGCGCGCGGCACGTAGCGCGACCGGTCGACCCGCTGGTAGCGGTGGATGTAGCGCGGGCAGTTCTGCCACAGCTCGGACAGTTCGACCCGCACGATGAAATCCGCCTCGGTGTAGAAGGCCATCATCGGGTCGTCACGCGACACCGTGGCGCGCCCCTGCACCCGGATGCGGTGCGGCTTCTCGAAGGAAATGAACAGCAGGCCCACTTCGGCGTTCTGCGCGATATTGCCCATCGAATAGAACATGCCGTTGCCGTCGTAGCTCGGGAACACCAGGGTTGTGCTGTCGACCACGCGCACGAAGCCCGGGTCGCCCCCCTTGTACGACACGGTGGGCCGGCCGCGCGCATCGACCGTGGACAGGAAGAACATGTCCATCGATTCGATGAAGCCCTTGGCCATGTCGTCGAACTCGGTCTTGCAGGCCAGCTCCTCGACGCGGTCGGCCATTGCGCGGGTACCGAATTCGTCCTGGAATGCGCGGTGCTGCGGGTCGTAAAGGCGGCTCATGGATGCGTGCTCCCCCATCGTTGTTATCGGACCCGCAGCATGCCACGAAGCGCGGGGGCGTCGGTCAAGGACTACATGGCGAGTGTGCGCCGGTGTTCCGGCCTAAGATCACAGACAGCAGCCGTATCGATTCCCATCCCTGCAGACCGGAGGATCGCCATGAAAGCCACGCGTCTCAAAGCTTCATACCTCGCCGCCGTCACTCTTTCGCTGCTGATCGCCGCCTGCGGAAAGCCGACCGAACCGCCGGTGCCGGTCACCGCGCCGTCGGCCGATCCAGCAGCACCCGGCGCGGGCGCACCGTCGCCCTCCACGGCCACGCCGGCGCCCGAGACGCCGGCCCCGGCCGCCACCCCGCCCTCGCCGGCCGACACCCAGCAGAACGCCCCCTCCACGCCGAACGGCAGGACACCGCCGGACACCACCGAAAAGCCGCAGCCGATGCCGTCCGGTCAGCCGGCGCCCACCCCCTCGTCGGACGCCAGCCAAGCGCCCCCCGCGCCCGCCGGCGGCGTGACCCCGGTCGCCGCCAACGCGGCAGGCGGCAATATCGTCGCCGGCTGGAAAACCTGGCGCTCGGCCGCCTGCGAGCGCTGCCACGGCGCCGCGCAGGAAGGCATGGTCGGCCCCTCGCTGATCGAGTCGCTGAAGCGGCTGTCGAAGGACGAGGTCAGAAAGACCGTACTGGAAGGCCGGCTGGAGCGCGGCATGCCGGGCCATCCGTATCTGGCGGACAAGTTCGATGACCTGTACGCCTACCTGAAGGGCCGTTCGGACGGCAGCGTGCCCAAGGTCAGACCCGAAGGCGCCTGACCGCGCACGGCCAGCGGCGCCCGGACCGGCGCCGCCTCAGTCGCGGAACGAGCGCCAGCCGCTGATCATGGTCGAGATGATGCTCTGGCGGCTCATGATGTCCTCGCGCAGCGCGGCATAGACGTGCACGAAGATGAAGCTGAGCAGCACCCACAGGCCCAGCCGGTGCAGGCTGTGCACGGTCTGGCTATCGCCGAGCGCCACCAGCACCCAGCCGAACAGCACATCGCTCCAGTGACCGTGGCCGGCGCCTTCGCTGTACAGCGCGAAGCCGGTCGCGATCATGAACAGGCTGCCCAGCACGAACAGGAAGAACATCATGACCGCGGCCAGCGGGTTGTGGCCGACGTATTTCTTCGGCCGGTCCTCCAGGAAGAAGTACCAGCGCAGTTCGAACATGACCTCGCTCCACCAGGCGCCGTTGAACAGCGGCGGCAGGAAGATCTGGCGCGCGTGCTCGTTGCCGGCGAAGGCCCAGTAGATGCGGCCGGCGAACGCGATGGCCAGCACGTAGCCGGCGGCGAAGTGGGCAAAGCGGACATAGCCCATCAGGTACATGCCGGCGTCGTTGCCCGGCAGCATCAGGAAAGGCTTGCCGATGAAGTAGCCGGTGGCCATCAGCACCGTCATCGCCACCACGGTCACCCAGTGCCACAGGCGCACCGGTGCCTGATACACATAGACCGAGTGCAGCGTGCGGCCCTGTCGCGCAGCGTGATGCATCTGTTCGTGCGAAAGCATGTTCTCCCCCTCCGGTCGGTTCGGTTCTTCGCCTGCGGACGGCCGCCTCAGGCGGCCAGCATCATGTCGGCCGGCACGCCGGCGCGCAGCGTGCCCAAGTTGCGGCCGCCACGACGCATCGGCAGCGCGATGTCGAAATACAGCGTGCCGTCGTCCGCCGCGAAGGGCTGCATCAGCAGCGCGCGGTCGCTGCCGGCGGCGCGTTGCGCGATGTCCGCCGGCGCCGGACAGGCGCCGCTGTGGCCCAGCACCTGGCCGGACGGCGTGGTGACCAGCGCGTAACGCAGCACGCCCACCTCGCCAC
The DNA here is from genome assembly GCF_000214035.2 of Methyloversatilis universalis FAM5. Taxonomy (GTDB): domain Bacteria; phylum Pseudomonadota; class Gammaproteobacteria; order Burkholderiales; family Rhodocyclaceae; genus Methyloversatilis; species Methyloversatilis universalis. The sequence goes on from NZ_AFHG01000043.1 coordinate 93,683, forward strand.
GCAGCGCACCGACCGCCCGCGTCACTTCCGGCAGCGGGGCGACGCGCGACGCGCTGGCCGCCATTTCCTGGCCGTCGTCGTCGACCGCCAGCGCCGGCGCGCCCGCCACCGCGGCGCTGCACTCGTCACGGTAGCGGCCGAGCACGCTGACGATGGATTCGAGCTGGTCGGAACCCACGCGGAAGGAGGCGGCCAGATCCTGGATGCGCTCGGTCGAGCGGCTCACCTTGCCCAGATTGCGCTCGCCGTCGAGCATGAGGCGCGCTACCCGGTCGCAGCCGTCGTGGATGTCGCTCACCAGCGAATGAATGCGTTCGTTGCTGTCGCCCAGGCTGCGTATCGCGTCGCCGGTGCGGGCGATGCGTTCGCCCATCACCTCGTACTCGCCCACCATGTCGCCGAAGCGGCCGGACACCACGCGCACCGCTTCGCCGGTGGCCAGGATGTGATCGCGGATGTCGTCGGTTTCGGCCCGGGTGCCGGAGACGAGCCGGTTCATGCGATCGATGTTCTGCCCGACGTTCTCTGTCGCGGCCTTCACCTGTTCGGCCAGCGAGCGCACCTCGTCGGCCACCACCGCGAAGCTGCGTCCGTTCTCGCCGGCACGCGACGCCTCGATCGACGCATTCAGCGCCAGCAGATTGGTCTGGTCGGAAATGGTGCTGATGATCTGCACCACCTGGCCGATTTCGGCCGACTGGTTCTGCAGCTGCTGCACCGTGCGCTCGAAGGCGCGCACCCGGGTTTCGAATTCATCCACCCGGCGGGCCGCCGCCTGCAGCTGTTCGAGCGAGGTACGGGCCGCCTCGATGTGGCGGCGGGTCGCTTCGTCCAGATCGGCCGCGTGGCGGCGCGCGCTGTCGACCGCGTCGCGCGTGGTTTCACCGGCCACGAACACCTGCTCGGCCAGCGCGCGCTGCGACTGCGCCAGCTCGGCGGTGTCGCGCAGCGAGCGGGTCAGGTGGGCGGTGTGGCAGGCGGCACCCAGCGTGCCGCGGCGCACCCGGAACACCATGTCTCGCACCCGGCCGTCGCGCTCGGCAATGAGCTTGCTGATCGCCTTCACCGGCGAACTTTCGGGCAGCACGAACTGGCTGGACAGGTCGTTCACGTCGCGCCCGGTATCGGCCAGCGCGTCGGCCATCTGGGTAATGGTGCGGTCCATCTGCCGGATGTAGAGCGCATCGGCAAAGGCGATCATGGCCCCGGCGGCGCAGGCCAGCAGCGCGGCCGCCCGTGGATTCACCCAGTCGAAGGCGGCGGCGACCCCGAACAGCGCGAAGAACAGCGCACAGAAGGCGAAACTGCCCATGCGCAGCGGCGCCGACCGGGTCAGGTCGACCGCGCGCGCCGGCGGCGGCGCCTGGTCGGCCAGCCCGTCGTCGAGCGCACCGGCCGCGTGCTTGGAGTGCTTTGTCATCGGTCCATCTCCAGCGAGTTGTACGCGACACCGGCGTGCGATGCCGCAGCGGAATGTTGCCCGCGGACTGCATCCCGGTTCAGGCAACGACCGACTTTACGGCGTCGGTACACAGCGCTTGAGCCGGGAAATCTGTCACCTGATTCGTGACAAATGGCGTCCCGATGAGGCTTTCCGGGCCGTGGCGAAGCAGGGAAAGACGATGACAAAGCCATCTTCCGGACGGCCGTACAAGGGGTCGGCAAGGGCCGGCCTGAAGCGGTGGTCATGCCAGATGTATTTGCGCAACGCAGCACGCGGGCCATGCCACACTGTCCGCCGCACTCATTTAATTTTTTGATGGAGCGCGCAATGCAGCAAATACTGGTCTACGCCGACTCGCTGTCCTGGGGCATCGTGCCCACCACCCGCCGCCGGCTGGACTTTGACCAGCGCTGGCCCGGCGTGCTGGAAAACGCGCTGAATGAGGGCTCACGCCGGGTGCGCGTGATAGAGGACTGCCTGAACGGCCGCCGCACCGTCTGGGACGACCCGTTCAAGCCGGGTCGCAACGGTCTGCAGGGCCTGGCCCAGCGCATCGAAATCCATTCGCCGCTGGCGCTGGTGGTGCTGATGCTGGGCACCAATGATTTCCAGTCCATGCACCCGCACAACGCCTGGCATTCGGCCCAGGGCACGGCGGCGCTGGTGCGCGCGATCCGCGAAGCGCCGATCGAGCCGGGCATGCCGGTGCCGCCGGTACTGGTGGTGGCGCCGCCGCCGATCACCGCGCCGCGCGGACCGATCGCACCGAAGTTCGAAGGCGGCGAACACAAGTGCGTCGGCCTCGCCGGCGCGCTGCGCACGGTGTGCGACGAACTGGGCTGCGCCTTCTTCGACGCCGGCAGCGTCATCCACGCCAGCCCGCTGGACGGCGTGCATCTGGATGCCGCCCAGCACGCCGAACTGGGCGCCGCCCTGGTCGGTCCGGTCAGTGCGCTGATCGCGCCGGACCGCTGACCGCGGTCAAGCCGCGCGCCCTGAGCGGATGCGGGCCCCCGCAGCGAGCAGGCCGAGGCCGGCCATGAACAGTGCGCCGGTGGCGGGCTCCGGCACCGCCGGCAGCGCGGCCAGCGGCGTAGCGCGGTAGGTGAAGTTGTCGAACGCCAGATGGTCCCAGTCGTCGCCGCCCTGACGGAAGGTGATCGCCATGTAGTCGATCGGCCCGCTGTAGCCGCTCGTCATGAACGCGTGGGTGCCGGTGAAACGCATGCGGTTCTGTGAATCCGCGCGGCCGTCGAACACCACCTGCCCGTCATTTGACAGCACGAAGTAGAACGAGCCGTTGGCGTCCGCGCCGCGTCGGCTCCAGAACTCCGCGCCGTCGAACCAGAAATCGGCGCCATCGACCCGGCGTACCGAAATCGCCGTGCCGGAGAAAGCCACGAAGGCGTCGGCCGGCGCAGACGGCAGCGTCATCGCATGCACGCTGCTGCCCCACTGGAAACCGCCGAATCCGCCAGGCACAGGAATGCCTCCGTTGGCCGGCGCCAGCGCGTTGAAGTCCAGCGTGCCGGCGACCGGACCGGCGGCGAGCGCAGCCGGAGTGGCCGTCACTGCGATCAGGACGGTGAACAGTTGAAGTGCGCGCATGGCGTGTTCCAGGCTCGGACATGTGTGGGGTGGGAACCGGCCCCGGAACGACATGCGGGGCCGGCCGCGCAACGCGCTGGATGGGGTCAGGACAGACGACGGCGACCGATCAGACCGATCAGGCCGAGGCCGGCCATCATGCTCAGCCAGGTCGACGGTTCGGGCACCGGGGCCGCAGCGGCCAGGTTCGCGGCCGCCATCTGGGAGCCGATGTAGCGGCCGATTTCCCACTCCTCCGGCGTATCGCAATCGACCGCGCACAGTGCTTCGTGGTCCTCGGCGTCGTACTGGCCGAGGTACTCGTAGAACTCGTAGCGACGAATGATGGATTTCTTGTCGCCGAATTCGGCCAGCGGCTGTTCCAGAATCAGCTCGTCACCACCACCGCCCTTCTTGTTTTCCGGCGCGGCCTGGAAGATGCGCCATTCGATTTCGGTTTCCGACTGTTCGCGCGGCACCACGTTGTTGTCGCTGAGCAGTTCTTCCAGTTCGACCTCGCGCTCGATTTCGGTGGTGAACACCTTGACCCACTGCGCTTCGCCGAAACGGTCACGGTCACGCGCCGGTTCCGGCGCGATCACCGCCTGCACCACCGGCGGCGCCACCGGATCGGCCGGCGGAACGATGTTCCACACCGGTGCGGCGATCTGTACGTTGCTGCCGACCGCGCTGAGCAGACCGGTGCTCACGTCGCCGCGCAGCCAGCGGTAATAGGTCTGGGTGGCGTTCTGGTTCAGGCCAAGGCCGAAATGCTCGCAGCCGCTGCCCAGATAGCCCGCGCCGCCGCCGGACCAGCAGGAATGGCCATCGGTCGCGGACATGCTGGTCGGCACCGGGGTGGCGTCCAGAAAGCGGCCGGCCACGGCGTCGAAACTGCTGCGGTAGCGGACGAACACGCCACCGGCGAAGTCTTCCATCACCGGGCTGCCATAGCGGTTGTAGGTGCCGCCGAAGGTGTAGCTGATGTCCGCACTGGAAACGCCATGCAGTTCGATCTCGAAACCGTGGGTTTCGGCCCCGGTGTCGTTATAGACGTCGAAATTGCTGAGGCTGCCGTACAGCACCGGTGAGGCTGCGGCCTCACCCGCCAGGCCCGCACAGCACAGCGCGCACAGCAGCGCACGCCTCCGGAATATCCCCTTGTTCGCGCTCATGTCTCTTCTCCCTTGTGTTCCTGCCTGCCGCATCGCGGCTCGCCGATCTGCCTGTCGAGGTGTGGTGATTGTTCCCACACTTGCATGATACACAACGTGGGATTATTTACCACGAAAGACGGGCAAAAAAAGACCGGGCAGCAGGCCCGGCCTTGTTTCGCGGCACGGAGGTCGCTCAGAACATGCGTCCGACGATGATGCCGGAGCCCCAGTCCGGGCTGGCATCCGAAAACCCGGTGACGGCGTAGATCTGCGCCTTCCACTGGTCACTGAAGCGGTGCGAGGCGAACAGCGTGATTTCGCTGATTTCGTCCGAGGTCGGCCGCAGGCGCTGACGCCAGTCGTAGCTCAGACCCACCGTGGTGGTCGCGCCCACCCTGTGCGCCAGACCGACCGAGGCGAACACCGGATTGCGGAAATCGGTGCCGTCCGGATCGCCCATGCGCTTGTAGCCCAGCGTACCGAACAGCGACGCGGGCCCGATGCTGCGATAGACGTCGGCCTGCACGGTGAAGTCCGCCTTGCCGGTGCCAAGGCCGCGCGATTCGCTGCCGGTCGGCAGCTTCACCTTGCCGCCCAGATCGAGCACCCAGCCGCCCGACTCGAACACGGTGTAGCTGGCGCCCGCCACCACGTCACCGAGGCCGGATTCGGTGCCGCGGCGATTGCCGGACACCGACCCGATGGTGACCCGGTCGCTGCCCGAACCCACCACACCGCCCGGGCCGCGGATGCTCACCCACGGCACAGTCAGCTTGAACGTCCAGTCACCGGTTTCGTACTTGCCGATCACCGGCACATAGACGGTATCGGTCTTCTGCGTGCTGCCGTACTTGCCGCTGCTGAAATCCAGTCCGCTGCTCAGCGTGAAACTGCCTTCAGCCTGCACCGCCGTCACCGGCAGTGCTGCCAGCATGCCGGCGACGACCGCCGCCCTTCCCCTCATGTGCTTCATGCCTTCTCCCCGACCGGACCCGCGGGTCCGTGCTGCCTCAACGCTCGATCTTCTCGACCTTCTCGATCTTTTCCACCTTCTCAACCTTCTCAACCTTCTCCGGCTTTTCGATCTTTTCGGGCTTCTCGATCCTTTCGACCTTCTCGACTTTTTCGACCTTCTCCACCTTCTCGATCTTTTCCACCTTCTCTATTTTTTCGATCTTCTCGACTTTCTCGACCTTTTCCACCTTCTCGACTTTTTCAACCTTCTCGATCTTTTCAGCCTTCTCGACCTTCTCCGCCTTCTCGATCCTTTCCGGCTTGTCGGTTCTGTCTCCGGCCTCGACCTTTTCCGGGCGGGCGGTCCGCTCCGTCTGTTCGCGTGCGCTTTCGATCTGCCTGCCGGCACGCTCCTGCACTTTCTCCGCCTCGCGACGGGCCTCCTGCGCGGCATCCTCGCTGTCACGCAGCGCTTCGCTCAGCGCTTTCTGGCTGTCGCGCGAGGCATCCGCGCCGCGCTCGGCGGAACGGTTGTCCCCATCGTCACCACCCGGCGCATCGTCGTCGGTGCGACGTCCGCGGTCATCGCGCTCACCGGTGGTACGGCGGCCGGAAGCAGGCTGCGCGCGCGCACCGTCGCTGCGCGAAGCGCGGGTATCCACGCCCTGCGGTACGTCCACATCCACCTTTTCAGCCTGCAGCACGCCGCGCTCGATGCGCCCGGTGATCCGTACCCGGCGGTTGTCCAGCACGCCGGCCGGCCCGCCCTTCAGCGCGTACGGCGCGGCGGCCACCGGCAGCGTGCCGGTGCGCAGACCGCCCGCGCCCAGCGAACCGCTCGCCAGCGTTTCGATCACCACCTTCTGCGCGCGGTCGGCAAAGCGCAGCGTGGGATCGGCCGCGACCGCACGGGCGACCAGCGCCTGCCCGTTCCACTGCCCGGTCACCAGCGCAGCACCGTTCACCGCACGGGCCGGGGCCTTCGCACCCTGCACCGGCGTGCCGTTCATTCGTGCACTCGCACCGGCGCCCGGCTGCAGCACGCCGATGGCCGACGCTTCGTTCAGCCCGGGCGCCGCGTCGATGCGCGAGGCCTGGATGCCGCCGGCGGCATTGCGCAGACCGCTCACCTTCACCATCTGTCCGGGTGCCAGCGCCTGACCGCCGCCCACCCGCGCGCCCGGCATCAGCGCGATGCGCTGTCCCATCACCGAGTAGGCGCCATCCGGCGTGCGGCCGAGCGGCCCTTCGAGCACGTTCACGATGGCGACATCGCGGGCCCGGAAACCGCCGCCCGGCGTCGGGACCGCTTCGATCGACACCACCTGGCCGACCGCGAGCTTGCCGGCGTCGGCTGCGCGGCCGTTCTCGCTGACCGGCGTGGAGGCGTCGTACTCGACATGCACGCCATTCAGGCACACCGAAGCGAAGCCGGTGATGACACCGACGATGCCGACCGGCTGATCGCCGGCGAGATCGATGCCGGTGCCGCCTATGCCTCCATTCCCGCCGCCCTCGCCCGGCGCACGCCCGGTGCCGCCGACACCGCCCG
>NZ_AFHG01000042.1 GCF_000214035.2 Methyloversatilis universalis FAM5
ACGGCTGGAACAGCGCATCGCCGCGCTGATCGGCGCCAGCGGCTGGAGTGACCCGTACCGGCGCATCCTGAAGGTCGAAGGCATCGGCGCACTCACCGCCGCAGGCCTGTGCGCCACCTTCCACCGCGCCCGCTTCAGCGGCGGCGATGCCTTCATCGCCTTCCTGGGCCTGGATGTGACCGTGCGCCAATCGGGCACCCAGCGCGGACGCGGCGCGCTCAGCAAGAAGGGGGATGCCGAGATGCGCCGTCTGCTCTATAACGCCGCCATGGCGGCCAGCCGCTCCAGCACCTGGCAACCGTTCTACCAGCGCTTGCTCCAGCGCGGATTCAGCCGCACCCAGGCGCTGGTCGCTCTGGCAAGAAAGCTCGCACGGGTCGCCTTCTCGTTGATGAAGAACGCTTCCAACTACGTTCCTAAACAACACGAAAACGCTTGCGTTGGAACATAGAATCTCCCACACACCCCGCTCAACCCTGCGCTTGAAACACCGCCCCCCGCCCCGATCTGCGAAAGATGGAATCGCTCTCCTCACTCCTTGCGCTGGGTGCGCTGCTGACGCTGCTGCTGTCAGCCGCGCTGTGGCTTATCACCACACCGCTGCGCACCGCGCTGCGCCGTCGCAGGCTGGCGAACCAGCCCTTTCCGGCGGAATGGCGCCGGCTGCTGCAGCGACGGATGCCGGCCTGGCGACGCCTGCCGCCTGACCTGCAGCGACGGCTGCGCCGCTGCATCCGCATCTTCATCGCCGAGAAGCGCTTCGTCGGCTGCGATGGCCTGGTGGTGAGCGAGGACATGAAGGTGCTGATCGCCGCCCAGGCCTGTCTGCTGGTGCTGAACCGGCCGCTGGACGACCTCGCCGACGTGCGCGAAATCCTGCTCTATCCCAGCGCGTTCGCGGTGCAGCGACGCGAAACCGACGCCAGCGGCGTCGAGCACTTCGGCCCGCGGGTGCATCTGGGCGAATCGTCGGCGCGCGGTCAGGTGGTGCTGGCCTGGGACGCGGTACTGGCCGGCGCGGCCGACCCGGACGACGGTCACAACGTGGTCATCCACGAATTCGCGCACCAGCTCGACCAGCAGAACGGCGAGGCCAACGGCGCGCCGCCGATGCGGGGTGCCGCGCGCATCGCGCGCTGGGCGGCGGTGATGGGCGCGGCCTATGCGCTGCTGAACCAGCAGGTCGCGGCCGGCGAACCGCCGTCGCTCGACCCCTACGGCACGCACAGCCCGGCCGAATTCTTCGCGGTGGCCAGCGAAAGCTTCTTCGAGCGCCCGCATGCGCTGGCACGCGAACTGCCTGAGCTGTATGACGCGCTGCGCGAGTACTACCGGGCCGATCCGGTCATCTGGCAGATGACCGCGCTGGCGTCCGCCACCACCACACGGTTGCGTCCGCCGTCCTTGGCCCGGTAGAGGGCGTGGTCGGCGGCGTCGACCAGCTGCGCCGACCGCACCGTGGCGCGGCTGCCCATCCCCGGCGCCGGGTTGAAGGTCGCCACACCCACGCTGACCGTCACCACCGGACTGACGCTGGAATCCTCGTGTGGCACCGCGCGCTCGCGCACTGCGGCGCACATGGCTTCCGCCAGCAGCTGCGCATCGTCGCCGGCGGTATCCGGCAGCAGCACCGCGAATTCCTCGCCGCCGTAGCGCGCCACCACATCGGACGCCCGTCGGGTGCAGCCGGCCAGTACCGCCGACACCGCCTTCAGACAGTGGTCACCCGCGATGTGGCCGTAGCGGTCGTTGAAGTGCTTGAAGAAATCGACGTCCAGCATCAGCAGCGAAAGCGGCAGTCCGCTGCGCTGCGCGCGCCGCCATTCGCGACCCAGCATGAGGTCGAAATGACGGCGGTTGGCGACGCCGGTCAGCCCGTCCTGGGCGCTGCGGCGCTCCAGCTCGTCGGCGCGCTGCTGCATGCGTTCGTGCGCCCGGCCGAGCAGCGCGTACAGCCGGCCGTTCTCGATCAGCAGCGCGATCAGCACAAGACTGGCCGCGATCAGCCCGTTCACCCGGCCGACATAGAAACCGAGGTCGTAGCGGGCGTTGTTGAACAGCGCCGCCATTGAAACCTCCAGCACCAGGGTGATGAGGGTCACGATGAGCCAGAGGTCGAGCGCAGCCTGCGGGCGCTTGCGCAGCAGCAGCCCCAGCGCGGCCATGTTCAGCAGCCACGGGAGCCAGATCACCCAGTGGCGGTCGCTTGCGTAGTCCTGCCTGTCCTGCATGAGCGCCGGCAGCATCGCGTCGCTGCTCAGCGCCAGCGCCAGCGCGCACGCGGACGCCAGCAGCGACACCGCGATGTGGCGGTAGATGGACGGACGCGGCCGGTCGGCGTCGGCCACCGCCTCGCGCTCACGCTGGGCCTCCCTCACGTACAGCAGCACGAACAGCGGAAAGCCGCCGTGCCACAGCTGATAGATCCAGGCCGTGGTCTGCCGCCCGGCGCCGAGCAGTCCGGACGGTGCGAACAGACCGGGAAAGGTAAACATGTGCGGCACGATGAGTACCGACACGAACAGGAAGCCGTCAGCCAGCAGCATCAGCGCGCGCGAGCGCAGCGTGTGGCCGTGGCTGTAGAGAAGTACGGCGGTGATCAGGTAGACGACGAACAGCGCCGCGTCATACATCGCCATGAAGGCCGGGTACTGGGGCAGCGGCATGCGCAGGAACGGCAGGCTGAGCGCGAACAGCAGCATCGAGAACAGCACGACGAAGCGGATCAGCCGGATTTCGCCGGGCCCGGCCGGATGCGTGGACATCAGTGCGGGAACGCGACCGCTCGCCCCCCTTCTTCTTTTGATCAACATGTCGAGTCCGCCGGTGATCCGGCGCCGCTGAACAGTGCCCGCGCATGTGTCCGCACGGGTCGCCGGCCGGCCTCGCCGCATCGGTACCGTGTCCCCGCGGTACCGTCCATCGCGCCCCGCCCTCCCGTGAGCGGACGCTCAAACCCAATCTACACCCGGGTATCGGGAAATATTCCCGACCTGGATCAAAATGTCTTACCGCAGCGCAACAGTAGAGACAAAAGCAACCATTTTTTTCAGAGTCGGCCGTCGTGCAGCGCGCTGGCGACCAGCACCGCCGGTACGCCGGCCGCGTCCAGCGCGGCCAGATCGGCGGCATCGCGCACGCCGCCGGCGGCGATGACCGACACCTGCGGCCGTAGCGCGCGCAGGCGCGCGATCAGCGCCAGATCCGGGCCTGAGTCGGCGCCGACCCGCGCCAGCTCCATTGCGATCACCCGCGCCGGCCAGCCCGTGGCGTCATGCGCCCAGGCGGGTCCGAGCGGCAGCCCGCCGCGGTGGTCCAGCGACAGCAGCGCCGGTACGCCGGTCGCGGCCAGGGTGGCCAGCGCAGCCGGCTCGGTCAGGGTTTCGCTGCCCAGTATGGGCAGGGCGCCGGTGGCCGCATGCAGCGCGCGGGCCGCGGCGGCGCCGGCGAAACCGCCATCGACCCAGAACTCGATCGCCGGATGGCGCGCGACCAGCGCGGCAATCTGCGCCCGGTGGTCGCCCAGCCCGCGTATCGCGTCGAGGTCGGCGATGTACAGATGACCGGCGCCGGTGGCCGCGATCAGCGCATCCACCACCGCTTCGGGCGCGCAGCCCTCGACCAGGCGGGAGCGCAGTGGCTGGTAAGCTTGCCGGTCGCCGCGGCGTGCGTGAACGACCTGACCTTGCATCAGATCGATCACAGGAATCAGTTCAGGCACAAGAAAATCCCATATGAATCAATGCATTTTCGTTTTCGAGTTTATCACCGGCGGCGGTCTGGCCAGTGCGCCGCTGCCGCCCTCGCTCGCACGCGAAGGGGCACTGATGCGCGACGCGCTGCTGCGCGACGCACTCGACCTGCCGGACACCACGGTACTCACGCTGCACGACACGCGGCTCGACCTGCCTGCGCATCCTGAGGCGGAACGGATTCCGGTCACCGAAGCCGCCCGTTTCGACGCCGCCTTCGATGCGGCGCTGACGCGCGCCGATGCGGTGCTGGTGGTGGCACCGGAAACCGGCGGCGTGCTGGCGGCGCTGGCCGCCCGGGTGGAAGCCGCCGGCCGCCCGCTGCTCGGCTGCGACAGCGCGACCAGCGCGCTCGCTGCATCGAAATCGCGCACCGCGCGTGCGCTGGCCCGCGCCGGCATCGCGGTGCTGCCTCACTACACCGACCCGGACACCCTGCCCGATATTCTCGGCGCCTGGGCAGTGAAGCCGGACGACGGCGCCGGCTGCGACGACCTGCAGCGCCTGCCCGACCGCGCGGCCGCCGCCGAGGCACTGCGCGCAGCACCCGGCGGTCGCGTCGCCCAGCCCTGGCTGGAAGGTGAAGCCTGCAGCATGAATCTGCTGTGCGTACGCGGGCACGCAGTGCTGCTGTCGGTGAACCGCCAGGTGCTCGCCGACAATGGCGGCCGCATCACGCTGGCCGCGCTGGCGGTCGGCGACATTCCGGCTTCGCCCGCGCACGAACGCCTCGCGGAGCGCATCGCGGCCACCCTGCCCGGCCTGCTCGGTCCGGTAGGCGTGGATTTCGTCGACACCGACGACGGCCCGGTGGTGGTGGAAATCAATCCGCGCATGAGCACCTCGGCCTGTGCGCTGCGCGACGCCACAGGCATCAATCTGATCGCGGCAACGCTGGACGCCCTGCGGCGCGGCCGCCTGCCCCAGCCCGCCACCCCGCGGCCGCAGCGCATCGTGCTGGCCCCTGCACGGGAGGCGGCATGAGCGCCGTGCGCATCGGCTGGGACATCGGCGGCGCCCATGTGAAGGCGGCGCGGGTAATCGACGGACAGGTGAGCGGCGTGGTGCAGGTGGCCTGCCCGCTGTGGCAGGGTCTGGACAGGCTGGATGCCGCCGTCGCCGAAGTGCTGTCGGTGCTGGGCGAGGCGCCGCAGCATGCGATCACCATGACCGGCGAAATGACCGACCTGTTCGCCTCGCGCGCCGACGGCGTGGCCGGCATCGCGCAGCGCATGCGCACGCGTCTGCGCGGCGACATCGCGCTGTACGCCGGCCGCGCCGGCTGGGCGGCGGTCGAGAGCGCGCACGCCCACGCAGACGACATCGCCTCGGCCAACTGGCTGGCCACCGCGGCCTGGATCGCCACCCGGCTGCCCCAGGCACTGCTGGCCGACATCGGCAGCACCACCAGCGATCTCATCGTCATCGACGGGGGCGTGGCCACCGCCAGCCGCACCGACGCCGATCGTCTGATCAGCGGCGAACTGGTCTATGCCGGCGTCGTCCGCACGCCGCTGATGGCGCTGGCTTCCGCCATCGAATTCCGCGGCCGGCGGCACCGGCTGATGGCCGAATACTTCGCCACCAGTGCCGACGTGTGGCGTCTGCTGGGCGAACTGCCGGACCATGCCGACCAGTATCCGGCGGCCGACGGTGGCGCCAAGACACCGGAAGCCTGCGCGCGCCGGCTGGCCCGCATGATAGGTCGTGACCTCGACGAAGGTTCGATGGACGACTGGCGCGCGCTCGCCGCCGCCTTTGCCAACGCCCAGCTCGGCGCGCTGGTCGATGCCTGCCGCGGCCTGCCGGGCATGCGTACGCTGGCTGCCGACGCGCCGGTCGTGTGCGCCGGCGCCGGCCGCTTCGTCGCGGCCCGCCTCGCCCGCGCGCTCGGCCGTCCGACGCTCGCGCTGGGCGAACTGCTGCGCGAACTCGCCCCCGACTGCGCGGACGACGCCACCACCTGCGCGCCGGCGGTCGCGGTCGCGCTGCTCGCGACGGACGCCGGATGACCTGGCTGCCCCGGCCTCACCGGAACCTCACGCCACGATGAGCGCACCCCGCGTCATCAAGCTCGGCGGCAGCCTGCTGAGCGATGCGCAGGACGGCCGCCTGCGCCGCTGGTGCGAGCGGCTGACCGGCGAACTGGCCGGACAGGCGGTCATCGTGCCCGGCGGCGGTCCGTATGCCGACGCGGTCCGCGCGGCGCAGGCCGACTGGGCCTTTTCGGACGATGCGGCGCATCGCATGGCGTTGCGCGCGATGGATCAGTGCGGGCTGATGCTGTGCGACCTGTATCCACGCCTCGTCGCGTGCGACGACGCGGTCGCGCTGGCCGCGCTGTGCGCCGCCGGCCGCACGCCGGTGTGGCTGCCGGCCCGCGAACTCGACCTCGATGCCACGCTGCCGCGCGACTGGACCGTCACTTCGGACAGCATCGCGGTCTGGCTGGCCGCGCGCATCGGCAGTCCGGAAGTGGAGCTGGTGAAATCCTGTGCGCTGCCGGACGCCGACCTCGCCGCACTGGCCGCGCTCGGCATCATCGACTGCCACCTGCCCACGCTCGCCGCGCGCACCGGCGTGGCGGTCCGGCTGATTCAGGCCGACGCGCTGCCGTAAGTGCAGGCGCGTTCGCGCCCCCTCGCGGCACGCCTGCCGCGCTCTGCCCGCACGTCTCTTCCGCCCGGGCGGCCTCACGTACGTCGGAAGACGGGAACATTCCGCCCGCCTGCCTGCCGCATGCTCGTGCGGTCATGAACTCCGGCACCGTGCCCGGCGGTCGCCTTGTCGTGATGGGCAGACCGCCGTTTAGACTTAATCCAAATCTGGAGAAAATAACGATCACGGCGCTGGTCAGGGCGTTGCAGAATCGGTATCGCGCGGTCGGCCGGCGCCTGCTTAATCCAGACCCGATGCCGGCACGCAGAGAATCAAAGCAGCACGCAGCGCTGTCATGGCGGGGTTTTGCTCCCCCCGCACCTGTTAAGCAGCACGAACTGCCCGCGAGCGTTTTTCCGGGCGCAGTCCAGACCCCAACCGATGCATGGCAACGGGGTCCCGAAAAACAAGGAGAGCGACATGAACACCCGAGATACGACCCCTGCGGGCCGCTGCCCCGTCATGCACGGCGGCGCTACGTCCAGCGACATCAACGTGATGTCATGGTGGCCCAAGGCCTTGAACCTGGACATCCTTCACCAGCACGATCGCAAGACCAACCCGATGGGCGAAGGCTTCGAGTACCGGGAAGAGGTGAAGAAGCTCGACTTCGACGCGCTGCGCAAGGACGTGACCGCGCTGATGACCGACAGCCAGGACTGGTGGCCGGCCGACTGGGGTCACTACGGCGGGCTGATGATACGGATGGCCTGGCATGCCGCCGGCACCTACCGCGTGGCGGACGGCCGGGGCGGTGGCGGCACCGGCAACCAGCGCTTCGCGCCGCTCAACTCGTGGCCGGACAACGGCAACCTGGACAAGGCCCGCCGTCTGCTGTGGCCGATCAAGAAAAAGTACGGCAACAAGCTGTCCTGGGCCGATCTCATCCTGTACGCCGGCACGGTGGCCTATGAGTCCATGGGTCTGAAGACCTACGGCTTCGCCTTTGGCCGCGAAGACATCTGGCATCCGGAAAAGGACATCTACTGGGGCTCGGAAAAGGAGTGGCTGGCCAAGACCGACAACCCGCACAGCCGCTACTCCGGCGAGCGCGACCTCGATAATCCGCTGGCCGCGGTCATGATGGGTCTCATCTACGTGAACCCGGAAGGCGTGGACGGCCAGCCCGACCCGCTGAAGACCGCCCACGACGTGCGTGTCACCTTTGCCCGCATGGCGATGGACGACGAGGAAACCGTGGCGCTTACCGCCGGCGGCCACACCGTGGGCAAGGCGCACGGCAATGGCGACGCCGCCCTGCTCGGCCCGTCGCCCGAAGGCGCACCGATCGAGGAACAGGGCTTCGGCTGGATGAACCACAGCACCCGCGGCGTCGGCAACCAGGCGGTCACCAGCGGCCTCGAAGGCGCCTGGACCACCCACCCTACGAAGTGGGACGACGGCTACTTCAAGCTGCTGCTCGGCTATGACTGGGAACTGAAGAAGAGCCCGGCCGGCGCCTGGCAGTGGGAGCCGGTGGGCATCCGCGAAGAAGACAAGCCGGTCGACGCCGAGAATCCGTCGGTGCGCCACAACCCCATCATGACCGACGCCGACATGGCGATGAAGATGGATCCGGCCTACCGGAAGATTTCCGAGCGCTTCCACGCCGACCCGGCCTATTTCAGCGAAGTGTTCGCCCGCGCCTGGTTCAAGCTCACCCACCGCGACATGGGGCCGAAGACGCGCTACATCGGGCCGCAAGTGCCGGCCGAAGAGCTGACCTGGCAGGACCCGGTGCCGGCCGGCCGCACCGGCTACGACGTGGCCGCGGTCAAGGCGAAGATCGCCGCCGCCAGCCTGAGCGTCGGCGACATGGTCGCCACCGCCTGGGACAGCGCCCGCACCTTCCGCGCCTCCGACTTCCGCGGCGGCGCCAACGGCGCGCGCATCCGCCTCGCGCCGCAAAAGGACTGGGCCGCCAACGAACCGGAACGGCTGGCGAAAATGCTGGCGGTGTATGAGCGCATCGCCGCGGAAACCGGCGCCAGCGTGGCCGATGTCATCGTGCTGGCCGGCAATGTCGGTATCGAACAGGCGATCAGGGCCGCCGGCTTCAGCGTCGAGGTGCCTTTCGCCCCCGGCCGCGGCGACGCCACCCAGGCGCAGACCGACGTCGACTCGTTCGAGGTGCTGGAACCGGCGGCCGACGGCTACCGCAACTGGCAGCCGCGCGACTACGTGGTCACGCCGGAAGAACTGCTGCTCGACCGTACCCAGCTCATGGGCCTCACCGCCCCTGAAATGACCGTGCTGATCGGCGGCCTTCGGGTGCTCGGCGCCAACCACGGCGGCAGCCGGCACGGCGTATTCACCGACCGCGTCGGCGCACTCACGAACGACTTCTTCGTGAACCTCACCGACATGGCCAACAGCTGGAAGCCGACCGGCAGCAATACGTACGAAATCCGCTGCCGCAAGACCGGCCAGGTGAAATGGACCGCCACCCGGGTCGATCTGGTGTTCGGCTCGAACTCCATCCTGCGTGCCTACGCCGAGGTCTATGCCCAGGACGACAACCGGGAAAAGTTCGTCCGCGACTTTGTCGCCGCCTGGACCAAGGTGATGAACGCCGACCGCTACGATCTCAACTGAGGCTGGTCCGCCGCGCGAGAGCGCGGTGTGCGCTCAAGGCCCGCTCCCGCATCCGCGGGGCGGGCCTTTTCTTTCAACCCCACACGGTCCCGGTGGGAGCGGCGCCTTCGCCGCGATGGAAAACGAACCGGCTACCGTCTTGTAGTGTTCTGCCGACCATCACAAGGAGGATCTGTAAGGCTGATGGAATAATCAGTTTGGGGAGAAAAACGGCTTGGTAGCAGGTTGAACCCATCACCAACCGCGTAGTTTTCCGTCTGTCAGACGAAGTCCGACAGACTTCGGACCAAGGTGTGCAGCAATTGTGGCCAGGAGAGGGAAGTGAACGAAGGAGGGATTGTTGAGGTTCGGCAGGAGCGCAACTACGCACCGCACAAGAATTTAATGATCATCGCACGCGATTCTGAGCAAGCCTGCCGACCGGATCCTCAGGGAAATCCTTCACCTGCGTGGCAGTCGCACGCCGCGGTCGCGATGACGTTCACTGCGCTCGCGCTTGAGGGGCTTGCGAATACTCTTGGGGTCGCTCTGTGTCCTACCTGGATCGACACGTACGAGCGAAAGCCACTCGACGACAAGTTCAAGGCGATCAGGCGGTTGCTCGGGATCAATATCGACTGGAACAAACACCCTTGGAGCAGCCTGACGAATCTCATTGAATTTCGGCATGCCATGGTGCATCCGAAGCATGAGCTTGTGGTCGAAGGGCCATTTACGGCTGCGGCGGAGCATCTTCCGGAATTCCTAGATTTTCCGCTCTCATCCGTGGAGCGGGCGATGACGCCGGAAAACGCGCTTCTTGCAATCAGGACCTTCGACGATATTTTTGATGTTCTCTATCAGGCAACGCCTGAGCACACCCGGCTCGCTGCGTTCCACGACAACACGCGAAGTTCGAGGAAACTTTTGCGCTCCTGACTGCCGCTCCCTCTGGCCCTCCACGCTGGCATCAGTAATAGTCGTCCTCCCGCTGATGCCTGACCGCCAGCACGGTGACGGTTTCGTCGTTCTCGATTTCGTACAGCGCGACATACCCACTTGCTCCGAACGGAATGACGATTTCGCGGATGAAGGGGTTGCCGGGCACCGCCTTGCGAAAGCTGAAGGGCATGAACTCAAGGCTGCGGAGGGCCTTGCGTATCGCGTCCAGCGCGCGCTCCGCCAGTAAGAAATCGGCCGGGTCCCGCTCCAGCAGAAACTGAAACAGCCGGACCAGATCCGCTTCCGCTTCTTCGGTAAAGCGGAGGCGGTAAGTCATCTGCCCGCTTTCGCTTCGGCGAGCATCCTGTCCAGACGCGCCACGACGTCGTCGGCCTGCGTGTAGCGTCCGGTTTCGCGTGCGCGGTCGCGCGAGGCGAGGCCACAGGCGAGAAATTCGGTCTGCATCTGACGCCGAGCGATACTTTCGCGGATCGACGCCTCGACAAAGCTGGAGAGGGTTTCTCCCTCCTGCAGCACTTTTTCGGCCGCTTCTCTCAATTCAGGCTCGACGCGCAGTGACGGAATGGTGGCGGTTTTCATCGGAAGCCTCTTTGCATTGCAGTTGCGATGCAATTGTGGATCATGTTCCGGAGCGAGGCAACGCGACCAGGCGTAAGTGCCGATTAAGGCTGGATGCGAACCGGTCCTGTGGGGGCGGCGCTCATTCGCACACCATCGCCCATTCACGGCTGCAATCGCGGCGAGGCGCCGCGCCTGCGGAACCCGCCCTGACCTCGACCAGTGGCACGACGGACCGGCGACGTGCTGCGCCTAAGGTGTTCCGACAGCTCGGCTTCAGGGTGGCGCATCCACCGTGAATGCCACGCTGTGATGCCGTCCGCCCTCGTCCATCACGGTCAGCCGGTGCGCCCCGGATTCGGTCAGCAGCAGCTTGCCGCCGGCATCCGGCGTGACCCGCCGGCCATCGAGCAGCCAGTACACCGGCCCCTGCGCGCCGCGTACGGCGAGTTGCAGCGACACGTGGCGCTGATGCGGGGCCGGGCGCAGGCGGCTGGCGTCGTTCAGGCCGACGATGCGCAGCGTGGCAGCCGGGGCGCCGCCAGCGGGGGCGCAGCCGGGCTGCCAGTCGGGTACGCGCTGGTCGGCGGGCAGCCAGCCGGCCAGCCAGGGCTGCAGCAGCGTGGGCCAGCGGGCGGTGTCACGCGGCTGGCCGTGGCCGCAGCCGGGCACGGTGCGCAGGCCGGAGGCCGGATCGATCCAGACCGTCTGGCGCAGGCTGCTGCCGTCGATGCGGTCCGGACGGGTGGGCGGGACCGCACCGGTCAGTGACCAGGCGCTGCGGCGGCGGTGGCACAGCGGCGCGGGCGTGTCGGCGGCGGCGGTGCCGAGCGGCCAGCAGATATCCACCGGCTGCACCGTGGCCGGCCGCTCGCGCGAAGGAACGACCTCGTGCGGCAGCGCGGCCGCGATGTCCTTCAGCAAGGGGGCTGCGACATTGGCACCGAAGAAGCCTGGATTGGGCGTGCCGTCCGGCCGGCCCAGCCACACGCCGAGCGCGTAGCGGCCGGACACACCGACCGCCCAGGCGTCGCGGAAGCCGAAGCTGGTGCCGGTTTTCCACGCCAGCGGCGCGGCGCCGCCCCCCTCGACGAAAGGTCGGTCCGGATGGCCGCCGCCCTCGAGGATGTCGCGCACGATCCAGGCCGCGCCCTCGCTCATCAGTCGCGCTTCCTCGATGGGCGCGTCCGGCGTGAGCCGCGGCTTGCCGGCCACACCGCCGGCGGCGAGCGCGCGGTAGCCGCCGACCAGTTCTTCCAGCGTGACGCCGGCACCGCCGAGGATGAGGCTGAGGTTGGGCTGTTCGCCGGTGGCGATGCGCGGCTTGATGCCGCCCTCGGTGAGCCGGGCGGCGAAGCGCGCCGGGCCGATCTGGTCCAGCAGATCGACCGCCGGCACATTGAGCGATCGCTGCAGCGCTTCGGACACGCTGACCGGCCCGGAAAAGTCCGCCTGGAAGTTGCCCGGCTGGTAGCCGCCGAAGGCCTGCGGCGCGTCGATCAGCAGGCTTTCGGAATGGATGAGGCCGTCATCCAGCGCCATCGCGTACAGAAAGGGCTTGAGCGCCGAGCCGGGCGAACGCACGCCGCGCACCATGTCGACATGGGCACCGCGCGCGTTGTCGGCGAAGTCGGCCGAGCCGGCGTAGGCGCGCACTTCCAGCGTGGCGGCGTCCACCACCAGTGCCGCGATCGACACCCGCGGCGGCAGCACGCTGGCGCGGTCGGCCAGCAGGCGCTCGACCGTGGCCTGCAGTTCGCGGTCCAGCGTGCTGGCCACGCGGGTGAGGCCGGCGCTGCCGGCGCGTCGCGCCTGTCCGCGCAGACGTTCGGCGGCCAGCGGTGCCAGCCAGGCGCCCTGCAGGCGCTGCGCGATCACCGGTTCGATGCGCGCATCGGCCACCACCTCCGGCGACCAGACGCCAAAGCGTTCCAGCCGCGCCAGCACCCGGTCGCGCGCGGCCTGGGCCGCCTGCGGTGCGCGGTCCGGCCGCAGCCGGCTGGGCGCGCGCGGCAGCGTGGCGAGCAGCGCCGCTTCGGCGTGGCTGAGCTCACGCGACGGCTTGCCGAGATACGCCCGGCTGGCCATTTCGACGCCCTCGACGATGCCGCCCATCGGCGCATGGTTCAGATAGAGGGTGAGGATGTCGTCCTTGGACAGCCGCCATTCCAGCTGCAGTGCGCGCACGATCTGGCGCAGCTTGCCGCGCGGCGTGCGCGGCACCGGTTCGAGGATGCGTGCCACCTGCATGGTGAGCGTCGAGCCACCGGACACGATGCGGCCGGTGCTCGCCCACTGCCACGCAGCGCGCGCGAGCGAAGCCGGATTGACGCCCGGATGCCAGCGGAAGCCGCGGTCCTCGTAACCCAGCAGCGCCTCGATGTAGCGCGGCGACACTTCGGCCGGCGTGACCGGATAGCGCCAGGCGCCATCGCTGCCCGGCCAGGCGCGCAGCGGGCTGCCGTCGCGCGCGAGCACGATGAAGCCATCGTTGCCCGATGGCAGCGGCGGCGGAAACAGGCGGTCCAGCGCCCACAGCAGCGCACACAGTGCGAACAGCAGCGACCAGCGGGGATGACGGCGGATGAAGGCGCCGGCAGCGGCCCGGCTCATGCCGGATCGGTGGCCGGCGGCGGGTCGGACACGATGCCCGGATGCTCGGCCGCCCAGCGCGCCAGCGTGGCACGGGCACGGTCGAATTCGTCATCCTCGATCAGCAGCGCCACCGCCCCGCCCTGGCGCACCTCGGCCGGCGCCGGCACCAGCTGCACATGCAGGCCGTCCAGTGCCAGGATGTCGCGCAGCATGCGTCCATCGAGACTGTTGGCGATCAGGGTGAGGAGGCGCATCGGCTCAGGAACGCGAGGAAAGGAGAGTGAGAAAAGGAACGAGGAAAGCAAAGCGCCCGCATGTTACCGCTGTCGGCGCGGGCCCGCCCGGCGCTGCCGTGCAGATTGACAGCCGTACGGGCGATGCCGACACTGCCCTTCGCCCGCGACGCCCACCGAAACTGCCTCTGGCTGCGACCGATGAACCGCCTCCGCCCCCTCGCCCGCCGCCGTCCGGTGCGGCGCCCGCGTTCACGATGACCGTCCCTGCCCACACCGACGACATCGGCGCGCGCATCCTGCGCGAGCAGGTCGATTCGATGATGCGCACCAGCTGGAGCGGCGCCATCGCCGCCTTCTTCGTCGGCCTGGGGTTCTGGACCATCGCCTGGGCACAGACCGGCGACCGCGGCGCGCTGCTGTGGGCGGCGCTGCTGCACAGCTGCCAGCTGTGGCGCTATCTCGGCTGCCGGCGCTATCTGCGCACCCCGCCGGAGGCGCGCGATCCGGCCGCGGCCGGCAACTGGTACGCCCGCGCGCTGCTGGTGAATGCCTCGATCTGGGGCCTGTCGCCCTGGCTGTTCTTCCCGCGCGACAACGCGCTGGTGACCGCGCTCATGATGCTGGTGCTGATGGGCATGACCACCGGCTCCATCGCCTCGCTGGCGCCGCACCGGCGCGCGCTGCTGAGCTTTCCGATACCGGTCATGCTCGGACTGTCGAGTGCCATGCTGTGGCAGGGTGACGCGCTGCATCTGTTCATGGGCGTGTCGGCGCTGGTCTATCTGTACGTGAATCTCGATTTCGGCCTGCAGCAGCACCGGCTGCTGACCGAAGCGCTGCGCAGCCGCTACGAGAAGGAGGCACTGGCGCTCCAGCTGGAAGAGCAGATCGCCATCGCGCGCCGCGCCAGCGAAGAACGCACCCGCTTCTTCGCCTCCGCCAGTCACGACCTGAGGCAGCCGCTGCACTCGCTCGGGCTGTTCGGCACCGCGCTGCAGCGCCGGCTCGACGGCGGCGCCGAACGCACGCTGGCCGACAACCTGATGCAGTGCGTGAATGCGCTGGAAATGTCGTTCAACGAAATGCTGGAAGTGTCGCGGCTGGACGCCGGCGTGATCCGCGCGCGCAGCGAACCGGTGTCGGTGGCCGCGCTGTGCCGCGCGCTGGACGCCAGTTTCGGCCCGCAGGCCGAAGCGCGTGGGCTGATGCTGCGCTTCCGCCCCGGGTGTCACTGGGTGCTGGGCGACCCGCAACTGCTGGAGCGCCTGCTCGGCAATCTGGTGCACAACGCGCTGAAGTTCACGGCACGCGGGGGCGTGCTGGTCGGCGCCAGGCTGCGCGACGGCGGCGTGGCGATCGAGGTGCGCGATACCGGCATCGGCATTCCGCCGGACGAACAGGCGCGGGTGTTCGAGGAGTTCTATCAGGTGGGCAACCCGGAGCGCGACCGCGCACACGGCCTGGGCATGGGGCTGGCCATCGTGCGCCGGCTGGCGGACCTGATGACCATGCCGCTCGCGCTGCGCTCGCAGCCGGGCCGCGGCACCCTGTTCCGGCTGTGGGCGCCGCTCGCCCTGCCGCCCGCGCACGGCGACACCGGACACGCACCGGCCGCGCCCGCGCTGGCCGACTGGGCGCTGCACGTGCTGGTGATCGACGACGAAGCCCAGGTGCGCGCCTCGACCGCCGCCGCGCTCGAAGGCGCCGGCATGAAGGTGGCACTGGCCGAGGACGGCAGCCAGGCGCGGGCCGCATTGCGGGCTGCGCGCGAACGCGACGATCCGGTCGACGCACTGATCTGCGATTTCCGGCTGCGCGGCGACGAGGACGGTCTGGCGCTGATCGCAGCGCTGCGCGCCGAGGCCGGCGAAGCGCTGCCGGCGCTGCTCATTACCGGCGACACCGCCCCCGACCGCCTGCAGCGCGCCCGCGCCAGCGGCCTGCCGGTGCTGTACAAGCCGGTGTCCGCCGAACGGCTGATCGCGGCGCTGCAGGCGACGATGGAAGCCGACCTGCAGAGCGAAGCCACGGCAGGCGGCATGACCGCGCAGGCGACCACCGCCGTGCCGGTGAGCCCGACTGTGATTCAGGCGGACACAGCCGGCAGCCGCGCCACGCACTGAACTTCGGTCGAATCCGCCCTGCAGCCTTCCAGCGCCGGCGCGCTGCACGGATTCACGCCCGCCGGTCGACCGGCACCGCCAAATAGCGCACACCGCGGTCCGCCAGCGCGCTCAAGCTGACGTCATCGGGGTCGATAGGCATTTCGATGTGCTGAGCGCTGCCCACGCCAGCCCCGATGAGGATGGACAGAATGACAACAGAACGCGCCACCGAACACGATTACGTCCCGCTGCTCCGCGCCTGGCTGGACAGCGTGAAGCAGCGCTTCAAGCTGGACGACGCCTGGGTGACCGCAGTCGACCGGCTGGATCAGATACTCGCCACCCAGCCGGCCACCGTCACCGCCTACGACGTGGGCCGCCTGTTCCATCCGATGGAAAAGCACCGCGTGGTCACCCGCGAAACCCCGGGCGCCGACCGCGCCCTGCACTTCCTGGTCGAAGCCGGCCGCGTCGGCGCGATGCAGAAAGGCTCGGCCGAACTGCGCGAGTGGTTCCGCAAGCACTACATGTGGTCCAGCGGCAGCGTGGTGATGCAGGTGAGCGAGCTGAACACCCACACCTCGGACGAAGCGATCCGGCAGTATTTCAACGCCGCCTGAGGCAGGACCCGCCACCGCGCTCAGCACGGAGACCTGGCGGAAGAAAAGCCTTCCGCAGCAGCGCGGTCAGCGTCCTGTCCGCGCTGCGCCCCTGCGGGCGCGGCGCCCTTGTGGGCGCAGTGCTCTTGTGGGAGCGGCGCCCTCGCCGCGATCATGCCCTTGACCGCAATGCCGGAGTGATTGCCGCCCGCATCGCGGCGAGGGCGCCGCGCCCACCGGGCCAGGCGCTGGCTCTGCTGAAGACACCTGGCTCGATATTCCCGTGCTGCCGGAGCAGCCACTTACTTGCAGCGCTTCTCCAGTTCCTTGCGCAGCCGGCTGCGGTCAGCCACCACCGCGATGTCCAGATCGCGCTCGACCGCGCGCCGATAGCAGGCGTCGCGGGTGCGGATCACGCTGTCCCGGTCCAGCAGACTGTCGAGTCCGCGACCGCCCATGTCCTTCACCACGATGTCGGCCGTGGCCGCGCGGTCCAAGCAGGGCTTGAGGTCGAAACGGCGCTGCGCGATGCGGCCGTCATCGATGCGGCGCAGACGCTGTTCGCGCACGGTGAGATCATCCACGCAGGCGCAGTCGAAGCGCAGATGGCCGGAATCGCCGCGGCCGGCATTCTGGTCGGCGCACCAGGCGCGGTTGCCGGCGCGTGCCGGATTGTCGGCCGGCATGATCTGCGACAGCGCGGACCCTTCGTCGGCCCCGGGCCGGCCCAGCCTCATTTCGGCGCCGATGGCGGCCGGCGACGCGGTGCCGTACATGCAGCGCGACACATAGCTCAGCACCGGCCCGCCCTCTTCGATGTTGTCGCGCGCCCACGCCTCGCAGGCCGGGCGACGGGCGGCTGCGCGCTCGATCGACCCGTGCTGGCTGCGCGCCGCGACCGCCGGCGCCATGCCTGAATCGGCCTGCTTGCGCGCTTCGCGCTGCAGGCAGTTCCACAGCGATTCGTCGCTTTCGCCCGGCCGGTTGCCCCAGAAGGCGCCGGACTTTTCGCGACAGCGTTCGATGCGGTCCTGTGGCACCCAGCCGCTGCGTTCGTGCGCATCGACCATGCAGCGGTGGAAACGCACTTCATCCAGCCTGCCGCCGTCGCGGGCGTCGGCATCGCAGCGCGTGCGCGCGGCGCTGCTCCATGCGGAAAACTCCGCCGCACCGTCCGCCCGGGCCGGCGGGGTGCCGGCAAGCAGTGCGAGACCCAGCGCGGTCATGCAGGCGACGGGCAGTGTTCTGAGCCAGTCAGGTTTCATCGCAAATCTCCTGTTGTGCGGCGGGCGCTCAGCGGCGGCCCGCCACGCTGTCCACAACGTCCAGCGGCGCGCCGCGTTCACCGACGATGCGCAGTTCCGGACGGTACATGTCCTCGACGAAGGTGCCGGGCACGCTGTAGCGGCCGGGCGTCACCACCCGCACCATGTAGATGAGGTTCATCGGTGCCGCGTCGAGCTTCACCGCCGCGACGAAACGGTCGTCTCGGTACTCGCGGTGCTTCACCCGGTTGTCGGTCAGCGTGTCCATCACGCGCAGCGTCTGCCCGCCCGGCAGCTGCAGCGCGAATTCGCTCGCCTGCGGCCCCTGCGACAGGTTCTGGTTCTCGATTTCCAGACCGGCCGGCAGGCGGTCGACCACCAGCGCGTCGTCGGCGCGCCGGGTCGGCCTCACCTCGACCCGCACCAGCATCAGATCGCCCACCTTCAGCGCGCGGCCACCCCACGGACGTCCGTCCGCCTCGAACAGCGTGCGCTGCGCACTGCCCAGACCGTTGTCGACCGGCGGCGCGACCTTCGGATAGCCGGCGCCTTCGACCTCCACATAGAGCGGTGCCTCACCGGTGTTGGTGAGCGCAGCGCCCTTGCGGGCGGCCGCAGCATCCAGCGGCAGCAGGGCCGGCTTCTCGCCCTTGTAGGCTTCGCCCCCTTCGAGCGTCAGCGACCACGGCTTGCCGGCACCCAGACCGGCGGCGCGGCCGGCCATCACCATGGCGATCTGTTCCTGGGTGGACAGCCAGCGGCGCTTCGCGGTGTCGTTCGACAGTTCGAACAGCAGGTTGGCGGCGCGGTCGAGCTTCACCTCGTGCCGGGCGAGCAGCGCGTACAGCATGGCGCGGTCGCGCAGCGGGCTGCCGTAGTCACCGAGCCACTCGTATTCGCTGTCGTTTCCGCGCAGGCCGTAGGGTCTGGCCAGCGCCTCGTCGAGCGCGACGCGGGCGCGCGCCTCGTCGCCCATCAGCTTGAGCGCCAGACCGAGATGGGCCAGCGCCAGCGGCGACTTCGCCAGCTGGCGGTGCTCGTCGTGCAGCAGGCGCAGCGTGGCCAGCGGCGCGCGCTGCTCGCGCGCCAGCACGTAGCCGAGATGGGCGGCGTTGGCGAAACGCAGGTGAGCGCCGCGCAGCAGATCCATCTGGCCGGGCTGGGTGCCGACCTGCGCCGGCAGCCGCGGCATCTGCGACGGCGCGAGCTGGAATTCCTTCAGCATCCAGTCGCCCATCTTCTTCTGGAAGCTTTCCGGAACGGTGAAGCCGGCCGCCTTCGCGTCGATCAGGAAGCCGCCGACATAGGCGGTGATCCAGTGCTCGTACTCGCCGCCGCCCCACATGGTCATGCCGCCGGCCGCGCCCTGCATGCCGGCCAGCCGGCCGATCGCGCCCTCGACCATGGCCGCGCGTTCGGCCCGGCTGTACGGCTTCAGACCCAGTTCCTTCGCATAGGCATCATCGACGATGACATGCGGCCAGGCCGAACTGACCGTCTGTTCTGCGCAGCCGTAGGGGTAGCGCAGCAGGCCGCGCACGCTTTCGCGAATGTTCAGCGGCGGGCTGGACGAGGCGCTGACCGCCAGCGTGGCCGATGCAGGCCAGAATTTTTCGAGCAGCGCGGCGTCGATCACCTGGCGCGCACC
Organism: Methyloversatilis universalis FAM5; assembly: GCF_000214035.2. Classification (GTDB taxonomy): domain Bacteria; phylum Pseudomonadota; class Gammaproteobacteria; order Burkholderiales; family Rhodocyclaceae; genus Methyloversatilis; species Methyloversatilis universalis. Next base: position 18,954 of record NZ_AFHG01000042.1, read on the forward strand.
CGGCTCGACCTTGATGCGCAGCGCGGTGCGCTCCAGCGCCACCGGCGGCGTCACCTGCAGTGCGGCTTCGCGTTCGATATGGAGGGGCTTCGCACCGCCGCTCGCGTCGAGCACCAGCTTCAGCCGCGCCAGCCCTTCGGCCTCGACCGCCTCGGCGTCGAAGCGCAGCGTTTCGCGCTGCTTCGGCGCCAGCGTGAGCGTGCGGCCGCCGTCGGCGATGCGCGCTGGCGATTCGGCCGACAGCGTGAGCCGGATCTGCTGCGGCGACTCGGTCAGATTGGTCACGTCCAGCGCCACCGTGGCGCGGTCACCCGGCGCGATGAAGCGCGGCGTGGCCAGCTCGGCCACGATGGGCGCGGCCACCGTCAGTTCGCGCTCGCCGTGGCCATAGCGCTCCGGAGTGGACGCCACCGCCATCAGCCGCAGGCTGCCGTTGAAATCCGGCAGCGCCAGCGTGATCGCCGCTTCGCCCTTGTCGTCCAGTTTTACCGGGCCGGAGAACAGATCGACCAGCTTCACCTTCTTCGGCATGCTCTGCGAATCGCGCATGCCGGCGTCTCCGCCCCACTTGAGCCGGCCGCGCGAGCCATCCATCTTCTCGATCAGCCGGCCGTACAGGTCCAGCAGATCTGCGGCGTAGCGCTGCCGGCCGAAGAAGTAGGCGAAGGGGTCGGGCGTCGGGAATTTCGTGATGTTCAGAATGCCCTGATCCACCGCCGACAGCGTGACCCAGGCCGCCTGCCCGGCAGCGCCATCGACCTTCACCTTCACCGTGGTCTTGGTTTCCGGCTCGACCTTGGCCGGTGCGTCCAGCGCCACCTTGAGCCGGCGGTCCTCGCGCGCGAGCGGGAGGTGGGCCAGGCCGAGCGCCCGCGCCGGCGTGACCCGGCTGCCTTCACTGCCCGGCCGGAAGGCGATCACCGACAGATAGAGGTCATGCCGGTTCCAGCTCTTGTCCAGCGGCACCTCGATTGCGGTGCCGGAGGCGCTCACCTTCACCCGCTTCGCCCACAGCACGCGGTCGCCCTCGACCAGCACCAGCGCATCACCGTCGTGCGGCGGCGTGACCGTGGCTCTCACCGTGTCGCCCGCCCTGTAGGGCGCGCCTTCGAGCTTCACCTGCACCCGGTCCGGTCGGTTGCCCAGCGCCTCGTTGTCCTGCGCGCCCCAGCCTGCGTAAAAGCGGTAGCGCATCGTGAGCCTGGACTGCGGGTCATCGATTTCCAGCCGGTAGCGGCCCCAGGTGACCGGGAAGCCGACCTTGGCCTGCGCCTTCAGCGCGACGCTGCGGCTGTCGACCAGTTCGTCGTTTTCGCTGAAGCCGGAATGCCAGCCGCGCTGGTCGTCGAAGCGCCAGTAGTACTGCCGCTCTTCCCTGAACAGCCGCATATTGGCCTTGTCGATGGGCGCGAAAGCGCCATCCGGCAGGAAGCGGCCGATCTCGAATTCGGCCAGCGACGACTCGCGCGCGACGTCGCGCTCGAACAGCGGGCGCACCGCGACCAGCGCCGGCGCCGGCCACCAGGCGCGCTCGACCGAACGCACCACCGGGCGGCCGCCGGATTCGAGCAGCGAGAACGCCACCCGCAGCGACAGCGGTGACTTCGCGCTGCCGGCGTCATACGGCACCTCGACCTTCGCGGCGCCGCGGTCATCGAGCGCGCTTTCTTCCAGTTCGCGCCGGCCCTTCACGCTGTCATCGGCGAAGTCACCGAATATGAAGCCCGGCTTCTTCTGCGGCAGCGCGAAGCGCAGCCGCTCGACCGCCAGCGCGGCCAGCAGCCGGTTGCCGGCGGCCGGTGCGCCGTACAGGTAGTCGCCCTGCACGCCGATGTCGAAGGGCGCGCCTTCGGTCAGCACCCGTTCGTCCGACTTCAGCGTGAGCTTCATGCGCTCGGGCAGGAATTCCTCGACCCGGAAGCGCATCAGCGCATCCGGCTTTTTCGCGGCCGGATCGGCCCGCAGTTCCAGCATCCAGCTGCCGGTCTGGGCGTCCGCCGGAATGGCGATCGGCTGCCGGTAATAGCCGGGCTGTTCGGCCGACGGCTTCCATACGCGCTGGCTCACGGTGCGGCCGTCCGGCCGCTTCAGCGTGGCGCTGACCGGCAATGCCGCGATGGCGCGACCGTCGGCGTCGCGCGCCAGCAGCGACACCTCGAACTGCTCGCCCGGCCGGTACAGGTCGCGGCCACTCCAGGCGAACAGCTTCGTCTGTGCCGGCAGCAGGCCGGCAGTGTCGAATTCGGACAGGTCCAGCGCCGCTTCGGCCAGCGACACCACCGACATTTCGCGGCCGCGCCGGGCGATCACCAGCTGGGCGTTGGCCGGTACCGCGTCGAAGGCGGCGCGGCCGTCGCCGTCACCCTTCAGCGCGCCCACCCGCTTGCCGTCACCATCCAGCAGTTCGAACTCGACGCCGTCGAGCGCGCGACCGGATTTCAGCGAGGTGGCGAAGGCGTCGATGCGGCTGCCGTTGCGGTGCAGATGCAGGCCAATGTCGCTGACGTGGAAATAGGTGGTCTGATAGTCACCGGCAAAACTGCCAGGCGCGCGCATGACCGCGATATAGACGCCGGGCTCCTGCAGTTCCCTGATCTTCTCGACCGGCAGGAAGGTGACGTGACGGCGGTCCTTCTTGTCGTCGGTCAGGAAGCGGCCGATATAGACGCTGGTCGACAGATCCTTGAACTGGTCCAGATACCAGCCCGAGGTGCGGCCGCGCAGATCGACGCCGCCGCCGTCGTAGTACTCGCCCTCGTCATATTCGCCCTCGCCGCCCTCCTCGCCTTCGGCCGGCGCATTGCGGCGTATGCCATACACCTTGTCGAGAAAGGCCGGCAGCTGGGCCGGTTCGACCCGCAGGAACTCGACATCGACTTCCGGCGTATTGACCGTGACCACGGGCAGGCCGCCGTTCTGGCCGGCCGGCAGCACGGTGCCGCGGCTGGCGAAGAAATGCGCCGGCGGCATGTCGTCCACCGCGGTGTCGCACTGATGGGCGGCCGCCAGCTTTTCGCCGGAGCGCGTGGTCACGCCGGTGGCGATATCGATGCGATAGCGGTGTTTCGGCAGCACGCCATTGAAATAGGCGACCCGCGGGTTGTCGCCGATCACCCAGCCGCCGGCCACCTTGTCCGCCGCGTCGCGACCGCCTTCGGTCTCGCCCAGATCGGTCACCTTCATCAGCTCGGTCAGCGACTGCCGTCCGGCCAGCGGCCGCGAAAAAGTGACCGCCAGCGCCGGCCCGCCGTCGCGGCTGCGTGCCGTGCAGCCCATGACCGCGAATGGCGTGGACGGATCGTCGCCCACCGCCGCGATGCCCGGCCCGCCCGCATCGCGCCCGAACTGCCACCAGGCGCCTGCACCCGCGGCCGCCACGGCCAGCGCCGCCACCCAACCGATCACCGCTTTGTTCGCCATCGAGCATCGCCCGTTTGTCATGACCGGTCGGGATTATCGCCGCATCGCGCAGGATTGGGGTGTGCCCGGCGGGCGCAGCGACGCAGCGCGATTCGGCCCTGAAATGGAGACGGCGCGTGATCAAATGCCGATCGCGGCGAGGGCGCCGCTCCCACAGGGTCTCGGCGACGCACTGGGCGGGTTTCGTGGGGGCGGCGGATCAACGGTCTCTCGTAGCAGGATCCCCGCCTCCACAGGGGGCGCGCGTCGACCCGCACCCCTGAAATGAAAGCCCCGGCTTGCACAGGCATGGACGCCCGCACGCCGCGCCGTTATGCTGCGCGCCCTGACGAATCAGTGACTTGCATGATGACCACCGTTCATATTCTCGGTGCGCGGCTGGAATCGGCCGCGCCGGCGCTGCGCGCGACGCTGTCCGATCTGCTGGCCCGGCTGTACGCGCGCGACGGCGCTCTGCCGGCGGAACGCCTGAAGGCACTGGTGGTGAGCGACGACGTGGCGCCCGCCGCCGAAGGGCAGACCGAAGTCCCGCCGCTGGTGCGCAGCGACGACGCGGACGGCTGCACGCTCACGCTGGCCGCCCCCTATGTGGAACAGGCGCTGGGCGGCGAAACCGACCAGCTGCTGCAGCTGGTGCATCTGATCCACCGCGAACTGTGGCGCGGCGAACTGGCGCGCGAAGCGGCAGTGGCCGCACCGGCCGACGCGCTCGCGGCGCAGTTCTCGCCCATCGTCGCCCGCATGTTCGACGAATACCGCGCCAACCGCGCCAGCGCCTGGTCGCTGCCGAACAATGCCGACCTGCTGCTGCCGCACCTGCTCGGCCTGCTGGAAGAACTGCCCGCCGCCTGCGACCGCGCCCGCGCCGAGTATCGCATCGACGGCAATCTCGACGCGCTGGCCGGGCTGTCGATGGCGCGGCTGGCACTGCTGATGCAGACCACCGCCTTCAGCCTGGGCTATCTCGCCGGCCTGGGCCGCTCCGCCGCCGACATCGCGCCCGAACTGAAGGCCGGCCTGGATGCCTCCATACTCGGCCGCGAATGGCCGCGCATCGCTGCACTGCTGGCCGGTGCGTCCGCCAGCGAGGGCGAGGCGCGCGCGCTGCAGCTGGACATGCTGCGCACCCGGGTGATCGCGGTACTGGCCGCAATGGGTCTGCAGGCGCGCACCGGCGACGACGGCACGGTGTGGATGGACGTGGCCGACGCCTCTCCCGAAGCGACCGCCGCCGCGGTCGCCCGCCTCGGCACACTGCACTGACACTGAGCTGTCCTGCGGGCGCGGCGACCGGCCCCGGCCAGCCTCGCCCGGATTGCCCGGGCGACCCCGCCATGCGCAACAGCGTCGGCCGATACCGGGGCCGGGCGGCTCCGTGCCGCTTACCGGATGGCGGCGGACCGGCGGTACCTTGCGTCCGCCGGTGAAACGAAAGCTTCAAATCGGCATCAAGCGCATGCAATGCGCCGCCTTCAGCCTGCAGGCGCAGCAAGGAAACCGGTCACGAATGCCCGGAACTTTGCCGAACGTTGCAAATGAACCGAGCGAGGCCGCCTGCCCATGTCCCCCCGTCTGCGCCACGACGCCGCGAACGATCCGCGTTTCCAGCCCTTTCCCCTGCACCGTGCCCGGCCGCGGGTCGGCCCCACGACGGACACCGGACCGGCCGCCCCTCTGCCCGCCATCCATTACCTGATCGCCTCGACCGACGAGGAACTGGCCGCGGCCCAGACCCTGGTACAGGCCTGTTACGGACGACGCGGCTACGACGCCGGCCGGGCCGCCTTCCAGACCGGCGAAACCACGCTGCTGGCGCGGATCGGTGACCGGGTGATCGGCACCCTGACCGTGCGCTGCGGCACCCGGGTGCGCCTGCAGGCCGAAGCCGGCTTCGCCGAGCACGTGGGCGCTCTGCGTCGACAGGGCCGGCGGCTGGTGGAGTACACGCGCTTCGCCATCGACCGTGACTGGTCCGGCCGGCACGATCTGGCCGCCGAACTGATACGCCGCGCCCTGCTGCTGGGACGGGTCGCCCTCGGCGCGACAGACTGCGTGATCGAGGTGAATCCGCGCCACATGCGCTACTACCAGCGCCAGTTCGGCTTCACCGTACAGGGCCCCGAGCGCACCTGCAGCCGGGTCGGCGCGCCCGCACGTCTGCTGCATCTGGACATGGCCGTGCCGCCGACCTGCATCGCGCACGATCACGGACCACGTCTGCACTGAACGCGGGGGATCATCGGACACACCGCGTGGACACGGTGGCCCGGTTTTACGAATGCGGTTACTATGCGTGGGATTATTTCCCTCTAACAGTATCCCACCTCCCCTGCATGACGACCTTTTGCGCAGCCGACCGCATCGAATACCTGATCGCCTCGCAGCAGGATGAACTGCTGGCGGCACGCCGCCTGGTCCAGACCTGTTACGGCCGGCGCGGCTACGACACCCCGCACGCGGACACGCAGCCGGGTGAAAGCACGCTGCTCGCCCGCATCGGCAATCAGGTCATCGGCACCGTCACCGTGCGCTGCGCGAGCCGCGTGCGACTGCAGGCGGAAGCAGGCTTTGCCGAGCACGTGAGCGAACTGCTCCGGCAGGGACGCCGTCTGGTGGAATACACCCGCTTCGCCATCGACCGCGCCTGGGCTGGCCGCCACGATGTGGCCGCCGAACTGATACGCCGTGCGCTGCTGCTCGGGCGCATGGCGCTGGGGGCGACTGACTGCGTGATCGAGGTAAATCCGCGCCATATGCGCTATTACCAGCGGCAGTTCGGATTCAACGTACGCGGCCCGGAGCGGACCTGCGAACGGGTGGGCGCCCCGGCCCGTCTGCTGCACCTCGATCTGGAAGATATGCCGCACTGCGTTGCCCGCGAGCCGGCCGGCGCGCTGAGGCCCGGCCTCGCCTGCTGAAAGGCGCTGCCGCCCGGGTTCCCGGTTCAGCGAGGCGGGCTGCCGTTGCGGTCCGGCAGCGGCAGCTGCTCCACAGCGACCGCTGCGCCCTGCACCGCCCGTATGCCAAGTCCGTACAGGCCCTCGAACGCCTCGACGTGTTCCACCGCGACCGCCACCGGCGTGATCGCCAGCGTGGCCGCAATGCCGGCCAGCGACTGCACGTAGGCACCGGAATCCGGATTCAGCAGCGCTTCGCGGGTGAGTGTGACCGAGAACTTCACATGGGCCGGACGCAGCCTGCGCAGCAGCTGCAGCGCATTGGCGTGCAGGCCGAAATGCTTGATGCCGAGCGCCAGCCCGCGCGATTGTGCCAGCTGGGCGAACGCTTCGGCGGCATCGACATCGCCGAGCAGCGCGGATTCCGGGAATTCCAGAATGAGCGTGCCGACGCGGTCGTCGTGCCGGTAGCCGCGCACCCAGCGCAGGATGTCGGCGTCGGTCAGCGTGGCCGCGCCCACATTGACCACCGTGGCCAGACCGTCACGCCGGCTGCGCGCCTGTTCCAGCGCACGCATCAGACAGGCACTGTCGAGCGCGGCCGCCACCCGGGCCTCGCCTGCATAGCTGATGTACTCGGCGGCACGGATGAGCCGGTCGCCGGCGTCCAGAGCGGCGCGCAATTCGACATGCAGCGGTGATGCAAGGCCGGTCGGCGTGAGCCCGTGGGTAGCCTGGGTGGCGAAAGCGATATGGCCGCCGCGTATCAGTTCGCGCACCTGGATGCGCAGGCTGCCGGCGCCGGTTTCGGCCTCGCGCGCGTGCGCCATGACCGGCGTGGTGCCAGTTTCGATCCGCCACTGATGCAGGGCGCGATCCGCCGCCGCCAGCCAGCCGCCGGCATCGATGTCGGTACCGGCACCGTCCGCCGCACCGGCGCGCCAGGCATAGGCCTGACCGGAACCGGCCGCGCTGGCCAGACTGTCCAGCCGGACCAGCAGCGCGGCCAGCGCATCGCGCGTGCCCGCTTCGTCGTCGTCGAACAGCATCGCGAAACACGCGCCCTCGACCCGGCCGCTCAGCACCACGTGGTCGAGCGCCTGCATGAAACCGGCGGATTCGGCCAGCAGATCATCCACCGTGTCGCGGCCATACAGGTGGTTCAGGTCCTCCAGACCTTCCACCCGCAGCAGGGCCAGCCAGCCGCTGCGTTCGCCGGCTTCGATGCGCGCCTCGAGTGCGGCGCGGAAGGCGCGGCGGTTGGGCAGGCCGGTCAGTTCATCGACCAGCGCCTGATCGCGGAACTGCTGCGCCCTGCCCGCTTCGCTCTCCAGCGCGCCGGCCATGGCGGTGAGCATGCGGTTGAAGGCGCCGACCAGCGGCTGCAGTTCGACCGGCATGCGGGCCTCGTCGATCGGCATGAACTTGCGCGAAGCGGCCGCGACCGCCGAGCGCTGTACCCGCCGCAGCGGCCGCAGACCCCAGCGCAGCGCCATCAGGCCAAGTACGCTGGCGGCTGCCAGACCGCCGCCCATCCACAGCATCAGGGTTTCGGCGATGGACCACAGCTGCAGCTGTGCCCAGTGAGGATGCGGCTCGACCTGCACGCTGCCGGCGATGCGCCAGCCGTGCATGATGTCCGAGGTCTGCGGACCGGCCGCCAGCGGCAGCAGATCGATGAACCACTGCGGCGCGCCGCCGGGCAGGCGCGCCGGCGCCTGACGCGACGCGATGACCGCGCCTTTCGCGTCGCGCACTTCGATGCGGCGCAGATAGCTCTGGTCGAACACCGGCTCGACCAGGCTTTCGGCGTTCTGCAGCGCCGGCTCACCGCCGGCGGTCAGCGCCACGGTCAGCGACAGCGCGATCGCCTGCGCCTGGCTGGCCATCTGCGCCTCGACCCGGTCGCGCGACACCCACAGCGCTGTCGCCAGCGCAGCGGCAAAGGCCAGCACGCCGACACCGAGCAGCGCGGCCAGCAGACGCATGCGCAGGCTGTTCATCCGCGCACCTCGGCATCCACCCGGTCCAGCAGTTCGCGCCACTTGCGCAGCTGCTGCGGCGATCCGAGTTCGCGGTCGCCACCGGTCTGCACCTTCCACACGCGGTCGTCATTGAAGCTGTACACCGGGGTCAGATCCGGCCGTTCGCGTGCGGGCAGAAAGCGCTTCTCCAGATTGTCGAGCACCCACGGTTCTGCGCCCGGCTCCGGGTAGTAGGCCAGCACCATGTGATTTTCCAGCCGGCCCTGACGCAGCAGGCGCACATAGGTGATGCGCAGCTTGTCGGCCGGCATGCCCAGTTCGCGCAACGCGAAATACTTGGCCAGCGAATAGTCCTCGCAGTCACCGGCGGCGATCGCGGTGAATTCCGCCGGCGTCGCCCAGTAGTCGTCGGACTGCCACAGCTGCGGGTCGGTCACGTAGCGGGCGCGGTTGGCGATCTGATTGATGCGCTCGACCCGCACCGCCTCGTCGGCGATCTTCAAAGCCCCGTTCAGCGCTTCGGCCAGCTCGGCCAGGCGCGGCCCCGCCTTGTCGCCGAAGCGGGCGGTCATCTTCTGCTGCAGATCAGCGCGCACGGTGAGCAGGTAACCCTGATAGGAAAACGCCAGCGCCTGCGACGCCAGCACGGCGAACGCGGCACAGGCCAGCAGGCGTGTGCGGTTCGGCAAGACGGCAGTGATGGAGGGCAGGCAGCGCATGGCGGGCAGACACGGTCAGGATCCCCGTTAACGGTCGTCGGCCGGTGGCCCTTGATGGGCCTTCGGCTCTACCAGAAATGCCATTGTGCCGTGTGCACCACCCACAGGCCCAGCAGCAGATTGGTCAGTCCGTGCGAAACGATGGCCAGCCAGAGCCGTCCGCTCTTCAGATAGAGCCCGCCATAGGCCAGACCGGCGACGATGCCGGCCGCCCACTGGCCGTGTTCGAAGCCGAAGGCCAGCGACGCGAACAGCAGGCTGCGCAGCGTGACCGTGCAGGCCGGCTGAGACAGGAAATCCGGCCGGTCCAGCCAGCGCTGCACGAAAGAGCGCCAGAACAGCTCTTCCATCACCGGTACCACCACGGCGGCACCGAAGATGCGCACCACCACCATCAGCGGAATGAGCGCACCGGCTTCGTCCAGCGGCTGATAGCCCGGGCCCGGCGCGAAGGCGAAGGGCGAAAAGTCGAGCCAGATCCACAGCGCCCACACCGCCACCCCGAGCGACAGCGCAGCCCCCCAGCCAGCGGCACCGCGCAGCGGCGTGTCCGGCGGCGGTTCGCGCAGTTCCGCGTAGTCCGGCCAGAAATACATCAGCGCGGCGATGACGCAGGCGATCTGCACCGCGTACATCCAGCGCACGTCCATGCCGGTGCGCTCGGCCAGCGGCGCAGCGATGACCAGGAAGGCGATGTAGAGGGCGAAAGGAAGAATGCGCGCGAGGGCTGCACGCCGGGGGGCTGCGGTGGTGGAGCTCATCGGGGCCGAGGCGGGTGGTCCGGGAATGGCCGGATCATAAGGCCGCCATGCGACGTGGAAATGTCACCAAGCGTTACAAGGTCACCCGGATGTCGACTGCGCCACGACCGGCGTCCAGACAGGCATCCAGCCCGGTTCGCCGGGTCCGGCCGCCCACGGCTCGGCCGGTTCGCAGCCGGGCATCCACACCGCCTCGCGCCCCACCACAAACAGGGGGGCGCGATCCCGCAGCCAGGGCGGCAGGCCGCATTCCTGCGCGATCTGCTTCACACCGGCGCGCGGACGGCCGGGCCCGCGGCGCACCCGGTCCTTGGGTTGGCGCACACGCAGGACTGGCGCTGCCTGCGCCAGCGCCGACTGCGACAGCCCCCGCCCCTGCACTGGCTGCAGCTGCAGACGCCCGGCCGCCCAGGCGATGTCTGTTTCGCCCTGCCAGTTCAGCGCCGCCGGCGCCGGCAGGTCAGGCATGAGCCACAGCAGACCGCGATGGCAGAAGCCGGCGACGCCGGCGTGCGACACCGGGCATTCGGCCCCCGGCTGCCAGCCCAGCAGCTGACGGCGCCATTCGTCCAGCCAGGCTTCGGTCGGCGCGGTGCGGGCCCCCTGCAGCCGCAGCAACCGGCGCAGCAGATTGCGCTGTCGCGCCGGCTCGAGCGCCCGCAGGCCGTCAATCGACCAGGCCTGGCCCCACGCGGTGGTCGCGGCAAGCGCTGACGCATCGGCATCCGCCAGCCCGTCCAGCAGGCCCTGCGCCTCGGCCAGCCGGCGGGCCGCACCGGCCAGCGTTTCGGCGGTGCGCGGCCAGCGCGACGACAGCACCGGCATCACCTCGGCACGCAGGTAGTTGCGCGCGTAACGGGTGTCCGCATTGGATTCGTCCTCGACCCAGGACAGGCCACGCGCGCGGGCGGCCGCTTCCAGCACGCTGCGTGACAGCGCGAGCATGGGGCGCAGCTGTGCCGGGCGCCCGGGGGCGGACGGACGCCATGCCGGCATGCCGGCCAGCCCCATCAGGCCGGCACCGCGCACCAGGTTGTGCAGCAGCGTTTCCGCCTGGTCATCGGCATGGTGGGCGGTCAGCAGTGCGGCGGCCCCCTGTGCCAGCGCCTGCGCGTCGAGCACGCGGTAGCGGGCCTCGCGCGCGGCGCATTCGATGCCGTCCGCGCTGTCGAGGGCGACCTCGACCCGATGCAGCGCGAACGGCAGCCCGAGCGAAGCCGCTTGGGCGGCGCAGTGCTGCGCCCAGACCTCCGCATTCGGACTCAGCCCGTGATGGACATGGGCGCACGAGAGCCGCCAGCGACCTGCGGCGGCCAGCGCATGCAGCAATACCGTGGAATCGAGGCCGCCACTGCAGGCAAGCAGCAGCGGCGCCCCGTCTGGCAGCACCGCGGACACCTGTGCGGCGACAACCGCCGCGACTCGGTCGAACGGGTCAGGCGACGGCCTGCTCCTTGAATTTTCCATACGCCATGACGCGCTCGAAACGGCGCTCGACCAGCTGGGTGGGGGTGAGATCGGCCAGCTGGCGCAGCGATTCGGCCAGCGCGCGCTTCAGTGAGGACGCCACGGCGGCGTGATCGCGATGGGCGCCGCCCGCGGGCTCGTTGACCACCTTGTCGATCAGGCCCAGCGTCTTCAGCCGCGACGCGGTGATGCCCATGATTTCGGCGGCGTCGGCCGCTTTGTCGGCGCTCTTCCACAGGATGGACGCGCAGCCTTCAGGCGAAATGACCGAGTAGGTCGAGTACTGCAGCATCATCAGCGTGTCGGCCACCGCGATCGCCAGCGCGCCGCCGGAACCGCCTTCCCCGATGATGGTGGAAATGATGGGCACGCGCAGTTCGGCCATCGCGTAGAGATTGTGGCCGATCGCTTCCGACTGGCCGCGCTCTTCGGCGTCGATGCCCGGATAGGCGCCCGGCGTATCGACGAAGGTGAGGACCGGCATGCCGAACTTCTCGGCCAGCTTCATCAGGCGCAGCGCCTTGCGATAGCCCTCGGGCCGCGGCATGCCGAAGTTGCGGTGAATCTTTTCCTTGGTGTCGCGCCCCTTCTGGTGACCGATCACCATGCAGGGCTGACCGTTGAAGCGGGCGATGCCGCCGACGATGGCATGATCATCGGCAAAGGCGCGGTCGCCATGCAGTTCCTGGAAGTCGGAGAACATCAGCCGCAGGTAGTCCAGCGTGTAAGGACGCTGCGGGTGACGGGCCACCTGGGCAATCTGCCAGGGCGTGAGCTTGGCGTAGATGTCCTTGGTCAGCGCCTGGCTCTTGGCTTCGAGCCGGGTGATTTCCTCGGATATGTCGACAGCGGAATCGTCCTGCACGAAACGGAGTTCTTCGATCTTCGCTTCAAGTTCGGCGATCGGCTGTTCGAAATCGAGAAAGGTTGTCTTCATCGGACTGACCGCAAAATAAGGGTGCGCAATTCTAGCGCGTCATACCCGCCAAGGGCGGACAGAGATGCGGGATGTGATCCGTGCGCGTTCAGAGAGCAAAAAGCCGGCATGAGCCGGCTTTTTGCCTTGAACGGACGTCAACCGCGCCTATTTGATACGACGCAGATGCGGTTTGGCCGGCGACGGCTTGTCTGCGGCCGGCGTGGTGAGCACCGCCTGCTCGCTGCGATCGACCACGGTGGCCGGCGCAACGTCGGCCCGGACAGACTGCCCGGGCGTCACTTCGAACGCCATGCCGTGACCGTTCTCGCGGGCGTAGATGGCCGCCACGCATTCGACCGGAATCGTCAGCTCCTGCGCCACGCCACCAAAGCGGGCGGAGCAGGTGATGAGCTCATTGCCCATCACCAGCTGGTGCACCGCCTCGCGGCCGATGTTCAGGATGATCTGGCCATCCTTCACGTACTGCCGCGGCACGCCGGCGCGGTCGTCAACGACGACCGCGATATACGGCGTGAGCCCCTGGTCGGCGCACCAGTCGAACAGTGCGCGCAACAGATAGGGCTTGGTGGAAACAGAACTCATGACATCCATCGGGGTGCTTTCAGCCGAGCGATCCGCAGATCAGCGGCGCATCACCTTTTCGGACGGCGTGAGCGCATCGATGAATCCCTGGCGGGAGAAGATGCGTTCCGCGTACTTCATCAGCGGCGCAGCCGACTTCGGCAGCTCGATACCGTAGTGATCGAGACGCCATAGTAGCGGAGCGATCGCCACGTCGAGCATGGAAAATTCCTCGCCCAGCATGTACTTCTGCTTGGCGAAGATGGCCGTCAGTTCGGTCAGGCGGTCGCGCAGGTGGCTGCGCGACTTGTCTGCCGTACGGGCGTTCTTTTCCAGCGCCTCGATGTGCGAGAACAGCTCGCTCTCGACCGTGTGCAGCAGCTGCCGCGCACGGGCGCGCATGATCGGATCCGGCGGCATCAGCTGCGGATGGGGGAACCGTTCGTCGATGTACTCGTTGATGATGTTCGAGTCATAGAGAATCAGGTCGCGATCGACCAGCACCGGTACACGGTTGTACGGGTTGATGACCGCAATGTCTTCCGGCTTGTTGTAGAGGTCGACATCGATGACCTGGAAATCCATGCCCTTTTCGTAGAGCACGATCCGGCAACGGTGGGAAAAGGGGTCTGTCGTCCCTGAATACAGATTCATCATGGTGTTAACACCCCAGGAGTACTCGGCATCCCTCACCACACGCCGGACGCGTGGTGAGGTCGCTTCGCGATGACCGAGAGCTTGCATGACTTTCGGGCGTGTGGATTCTTAGTGGATGTCTTTCCAGAACTCGCGCTTGAGCAGATAGCTCAGGACGGCGAGCACAGACAATCCGATGATGACCAGCAGACCGGTCTGGCGACGCTTCTCGGCGCCCGGCTCGCCCATATAGACGAGATAGGCCACGAGATCGCCGACCATGGAGTCGTACTCGGTCTTGGACATTTTGCCGGGCTTGGTCAGTTCAAGCTCGACCACTTCCTTCTCGCCGCCGTGGCCGTCGGCCACCTTGACGTGCTTGGCTGACTGCTGGCCCTGCAGCTCGTACAGGACGTGCGGCATGCCAACGTTCGCGAAGGTCGTGTTGTTCCAGCCGGTCGGCCGGCTGTCGTCGCGGTAGAAGCTGCGCAGATAGGTGTACAGCCAGTCTGCGCCGCTGCCGTCCGCCGATGCGCGCGAACGCGCGATCACGGTCAGGTCGGGCGGTGCCGCACCGAACCACTTCTTGCCGTCCTCGCGGGTCAGGGCCACCTTCATCGTTTCACCGGTCTTGTCGGCGGCGAACAGAAGGTTGTCCTTGATCTGCTCTTCGGTCAGTCCGACATCCTTCAGGCGGTTGTAGCGCATGTAGGACGCCGAGTGGCAGTTCAGGCAGTAATTGACGAATACCTGGGCACCGCGCTGGATGGCGTTGGCTTCGCGGAATTTCTCGGTCGGCGCACGATCGAGGTGCACCGATTCGGCACTGGCAAACGCCAGCAGGGGCGCGCAGAGCGCGCCAAGAAACAGTTTTTTGAGTTGTTTCATGATTCTGGCTCTCAGTGTCCGGTCACGCGCGACGGTTCGGGCTTGTACTTGTCGATGGCCGTGTACCAGGGCATCAGCACGAAGAACAGGAAGTAGATGACCGTGCAGACCTGCGACACCAGGGTGCCCATCGGGGTCGGCGCCTGCATGCCCAGATAGCCCAGGATCAGGAAGGCGATGATGAACACGGTGAGCGCGAACTTGAAGATCGGACCCTTGTAGCGGATCGACTTCACCGGCGAACGGTCCAGCCAGGGCAGCGCGAAGAAGATCATCACGGACAGGCCCATGAAGATGACGCCCCACAGCTTCGCATCGACCCAGAAGAAGTTCACCGTGTTGGCGCGCAGGATCGAGTAGAACGGCGTGAAGTACCACACCGGCGCAATGTGCGGCGGCGTCTTCATCGGATCGGCCGGGATGAAGTTGTTGTACTCCAGGAAGTAGCCGCCGAACTCGGGACCGAAGAACACCACGGCCGAGAAGCAGATCAGGAATACGACCACACCGACGATGTCCTTCACCGTGTAGTACGGGTGGAAGGGAATGCCGTCCAGCGGAATGCCGGTCTTCGGATCCTTGTTCTTCTTGATCTCGACGCCGTCCGGATTGTTCGAACCCACTTCGTGCAGCGCGATGATGTGGGCGGCAACCAGACCGATCAGCACCAGCGGCACGGCGATGACGTGGAAGGAGAAGAAGCGGTTCAGCGTCGCATCACCGATCACGAAGTCGCCACGCAGCCAGATCGACAGATCGTTGCCGACGAAGGGGATGGCCGAGAACAGGTTGATGATCACCTGGGCGCCCCAGTACGACATCTGACCCCAGGGCAGCAGATAGCCCATGAAGGCTTCCGCCATCAGGCACAGGAAGATCATGCAGCCGAAGATCCACACCAGCTCGCGCGGCTTGCGGTAGGAACCGTAGAGCAGGCCGCGGAACATGTGCAGGTAGACGACGATGAAGAAGGCCGAAGCGCCGGTCGAGTGCATGTAGCGGATGAGCCAGCCCCACGGCACATCGCGCATGATGTATTCGACGCTCGCGAACGCGACCGGAACGCCCGAGGCGTTCAGCGACGCGTCCGGCTTGAAGTGCATGACCAGGAAAATGCCGGTCACGATCTGGATCACCAGCACCAGCAGTGCCAGCGAGCCGAAGAAGTACCAGAAGTTGAAGTTCTTCGGTGCGTAGTACTCTGCAAGGTGTTCCTTCCAGAGCGTGGTGAGCGGGAAGCGCTCGTCAATCCAGCCAAGCAGGCCAGTGGTGGTGACTACCTTTTCGCCAGCCATCTCGATCAACCCTCCTTGGAATCCTGGCCGACCAGGATGCGCGTGTCAGACAGGAACATGAACGGCGGCACCTTCAGGTTGTCCGGAGCCGGCTTGGCCTTGAATACGCGACCGGACAGATCGAAAGTGGAACCGTGGCACGGGCAGACGAAGCCCGCATCGGCGCCCAGCTGGGCGTTGGAGCCGGATTCGAAGGGGCCGGACGGCGAACAGCCGAGGTGGGTACAGATGGCGACGACCACCAGGATGTCCTTGTGGTCTTCGCGGGCACGCAGGTCGTTGCGTGCGTACTCGGGCGTGAATTCGGACGGATTGCGCTCCGACTTCGGGTCGGCCAGCTTGTCGGCCATGGCGGCCAGGCTCTCCATCTGGGCGGGGGTGCGGCGCATGATCCACACCGGCTTGCCCTGCCACTCGACCGTGGTCATTTCACCCGGACCGAGCTTGGAGATGTCTACCTCGACCGGAGCACCGGCGGCTTTCGCGCGCTCCGAAGGGGAAAGACTGGTGAGAAAAGGCACTGCCACTGCAAGCCCGGCCACACCACCCGCACAGGCTGTTGCCACGAGCAGACTGCGCCGGCCGCAATCCGCCTTCCGTTCATTGCCACTCATGCTTGTTCCCGTCTAGACAATTGATTCTGCACAACCTGCGATTATACCCTCAAGCGGTGCCCCGTTTAAAGCCCTGATGCATCTCCAACACCGTTCAGGCGGCGAAAACACGCCGCTTCGTGGCGGTCACAGCGCACCTCCGGCGCGCAGTGCCGCGATGTCCTGTGCCCGGTAACCGAGTCCTTTCAGTACCTCGTCGGTGTGCTCGCCCAGCGCCGGACCGATCCAGTCGGTGCGACCGGGCGTTTCCGACAGCCGCGGCATCGGTGCCGGTGCCTTGAACGTGCGACCGTCAGGCAGCCGCGCGGTTTCGAACACCGCGCGCGCCAGATACTGAGGATCAGCCGCAATATCCTCGATCGAATACACGCGGCTGACCGGCACATCGGCCTCGCCCAGCACGCGCAGCACCTCGTCGCCATCGTGCGCCGCCACCCAGGCGTCGATCAGCGCATAGATTTCGTCGCGCCGGGCATCGCGTCCGGCGTTGTCGGCCAGCGAGGGGTCGGCGGCCAGGTCAGGCCGGCCGATGGCCGTCGTCAGCCGCCGGAAGATGGCATCGCCGTTGCCGCCGACAATGATGTGACGGCCATCGCGCGCGGTGTGGGTGTTTGACGGCGTGATGCCGGGCATGATGTTGCCGGTGCGACCGCGGATGAAACCGAACACGTCGAACTCCGGCAGCATGCTTTCCATCATCGCGAACACTGCCTCGTACAACGCGACATCGACGGTCTGGCCCTGCCCTGCACCGCGCCCACCGGTCGCGTCGCGATGGCGCAGCGCCATCAGCGCACCGATCACGCCCCACAGCGCGGCGATCGAATCACCGATCGAAATGCCCACCTTGACCGGCGGCCGGTCGGGAAAGCCGGTGATGTAGCGCAGCCCGCCCATCGATTCGCCGATGGCGCCGAAGCCCGGCTGCTGTGCCATCGGACCGGTCTGGCCGAAACCGGACAGGCGCACGATGACCAGCGACGGATTGATGTCCTTCAGCACCGCTTCGGACAGCCCCAGCTTGTCCAGGACGCCCGGGCGGAAGTTCTCGACCAGCACGTCGGCGCCGGCGAGCAGCTTCTTCAGCGCGCCGATCGCGTCCGGATGCTTCAGATTCAGCGTGACCGACTTCTTGTTGCGCGCCTGGACGAACCACCAGAGCGAGGTGCCTTCGTACAGCAGGCGCCACTTGCGCAGCGGGTCGCCGCCATCCGGCGCCTCCACCTTGATCACTTCGGCACCGAATTCGGCCAGGATGCGCGACGCGAACGGGCCGGCAATCAGCGTGCCCAGTTCGACCACTTTCAGGCCGTCCAGCGGCCTCGCTTGCGGCCTTTCCGCGTCTGTGGAGGTCGCAGCGCTCACGCCGGGCGCCTTTCCGACAGCGCCTGGGCGATGGTGCCGATGTCCGTGTGTTCCAGTTCGCCGCCCACCGGCAGGCCGCGCGCAATGCGGGTGACCGCCAGGCCTCGCGCGCGCAGCATTTCACCGAGGTAGTGGGCAGTCGCCTCGCCTTCGTTGGTGAAATTGGTGGCGAGAATGACTTCGCGTACCGCGGGATCGGCCGCCCGTTCCAGCAGACGATCGAGGCGCAGTTCCTTCGGCCCCACGCCCTCCAGCGGCGCGATGCGCCCCATCAGGCAGAAATAGAGGCCGGAGTAGCTGTGGGTCTGCTCCATCATGAGCATGTCGGCCGGTGTTTCGACCACGCACAGCTGCGATGCATCGCGGCGCGGCGAGCTGCAGCGCTCGCACACCTCCAGTTCGGTGAAGGTATTGCAGCGCGCACAGTTGTGCAGCCGGGTCAGCGCGTCACCGAGCGCGCGCGCCAGCCGGTCGGCACCGGCGCGGTCGCGCTGCAGCAGATGGAAGGCCATGCGCTGCGCGCTCTTGGGGCCGACCGACGGCAGGCAGCGCAAGGCGCTGACCAGCTCGTCCAGCACACCTGTATTCATGACGGACGCTGCGCCGGGTTCAGAACGGCAGCTTGAAGCCCGGCGGCAGGTTCAGGCCTGAGGTGAAACCGGCCATCTTTTCCTGGGTGGTGGCTTCGACCCGGCGCACCGCGTCATTCACCGCGGCCGCCAGAAGGTCTTCCAGCATTTCGCGGTCGTCCATCACCGACGGATCGATGGAAACACGACGCACGTCGTGCTTGCAGGTCATGACCACCTTGACCATGCCGGCACCCGACTGGCCCTCGACTTCGACGCTGGCCAGCTGCTCCTGCATCTTCTTCATGTTTTCCTGCATCTGCTGGGCCTGCTTCATCAGGCCACCGATGCCACCTTTCATCATGGTGCAATCCTCAAACGGGTTTGATCGAGTCTTCGATCAGGCGGGCGCCGAACTGTTCGATCACCTGCTGAACGAAGGGGTCATTCTTCATCGAAGCGCACGCCTGCTCCAGACGTGCGCGCTGTTCGGCCCCGAGGCGCTGGGCCACGGTCTGACTCACCGGCTCGCCCTGTTCGAATTCGAGCCGGACCGCGGTACCGAGGCGAGCCTGCAGCGCAGCGCGCAGCTTGTCCTGGCCGGAAGCGATCAGGTGCGACATGTCGCGCGACAGCCGCAGCCGTATCGCTCCGCCTTCGCTGGCGCGCCATTCGCACTGGTGGGCGAGCTGCTTGCTGAGCGCAGCCACGTCGAGCTGATCGACCAGCGCGTGCCAGTCTTCGTTCGTACGCGGAAGCGCCACCGTCGATCCGACCGCCGCAGAGGCCTGCGGCTGCGCCGGCGCGGCGGTTTCGGGTGCTGCGGTCGGCGGCGCGAATTCCTCGTCTTCCGCCCACGGCGGCGGCGCTTCGTCGGCTGGCGCGGCCTTCGCTGCCGGGCGTACCGGCTCGGGCAGCGGCTGCGGCGCCGCTACCGGTACGGGCTTTACCGCGACCGGCTGCGGAGCGGATTCGACCTGCAGACGCGGCCTCTCGACCGCAGCCGGCGGCGGCACGGCCGCACTGGTCCGGGCCACCCGGGGCAGCGCCTGCAGCGCTGCGCTCTGACCGCGCGGTGCAGCGGCCAGAGCAGGCGGCGTGACGGGTCGGAAAGCGAGCAGGCGCAGCAGCGTCATCGAAAAACCGGTCACTTCGTCCGGCGCCAGCGGCAGGTCATTGCAGCCCTGGACCGCGATCTGATACGCCAGCTGCACCGACTCGGCATCCATGCCCGCGGCGTAGGGGGCCAGCCGGGCCTGTTCCAGCTCGTCGGTGATGGCGTCCGGCACCATCTGGGCCACTGCCACGCGGTGCAGCAGCACCGCCAGTTCGCGCAGCGCCTGATCGAAGTCGACACTGCGCGCGCGCATCTGCGCGGTCAGCGTCATCAGCGCGGCGCCGTCACCGGCCAGCAGCGCATCGAGGATCAGATAGAGGTGTTCGTCGCCCACCGTACCCAGCATGTCGAGCACGTCCTGCTCGACCAGCCGGCCCGCACCGTGCGCGATGGCCTGATCGAGGAGCGACAGCGCGTCACGCATCGAACCGGCTGCACCCTTGGCGATCGGCCTCAGCGCGGCGGGTTCGTATTCAACGCCCTCGGCATCGAGCACGCCGGACAGGTGACGCACGATGGCGTCCGGCGGCATCTGCTTCAGGTTGAACTGCAGGCAGCGGCTCAGCACCGTGACCGGAATCTTCTGCGGATCGGTGGTGGCCAGAATGAACTTCACATGCTCTGGCGGCTCTTCGAGCGTCTTCAGCATCGCGTTGAAGGCGTGGCCGGTCAGCATGTGAACTTCGTCGATCATGTAGACCTTGTACCGCCCGCGCGCCGGTGCGTAGGCCGCCTTCTCCAGCAGCGCCGCCATGTCGTCCACGCTGCGGTTGGAGGCCGCGTCCATTTCGACATAGTCGACGAAGCGGCCGGCATCGATTTCGGTACAGGCGGCGCACTGCCCGCAGGGGTGGGCGGTCAGACCGGTTTCGCAGTTCAGGCTCTTGGCCAGGATGCGGGAGATGGTGGTCTTGCCGACACCGCGGGTGCCGGTGAACAGGTAGGCGTGGTGGAGCCGCTTCTGTTCGAGCGCGTGGCTCAGGGCGCGGACCACGTGATCCTGGCCGACCAGCGTTTCGAAGCTGCGGGGACGCCACTTGCGCGCGAGAACCTGATAAGTCATCTGAACGCCGGCAAAGTGAGCGACGGTGCGCACTGCAAAAAAGGGAGGGGTGGCGAGCCTGACCCCCGGCACTCGTGGTGAGCAGCTGTGGCTGCTTCCTTCCGGACCTGACCAGGTTCACCGCGCCACGATGCGGGGAGACCCGCCACAACGAATTCTAACCCGGGAGCCCCCTGCCCGGCCAGCCCGGACTGAAAAAACGTGGTCGGGTCAGCGGCGCAGGTCTGGCCTTCAGCCGCCGCCGCGCTGGAAATGGCGGTCGAAACGCAGCATGAAAGCCGCCATGTGGGCGCCGTCGCGAGCCGGAAACTCGAGCGACACCTTGAGCCGGGGCAGGCTCAGCAGCGCGATGTGCAGCGGCGGCTGCACCTCGACCGAGAGGCTCCAGCCGCGGCCACTGGCCCCATCGCCGCGATGGACGATGGGCAGATCGACCGCGCCCGGCAGCATGTGAAAGAACTCGTCGCGCCCTATGCTCATGACGCGCACGACGGTGCCGGAGGCGATTTCCTCCGGCTTCAGCGGAAAGGCGGCGCTCATCCGCCCGCCACCGGCGGCCAGATGGCGAGGACGTCGTCGGCAGCGAGCACGCGCGAGGCGCGGCTGCCCGGGGGTATGAAATGACCGTTCACGAGAACCAGATGGACGAGCCGTTCGGGAAGTTGATGGCGCGCAATCATATCGCCCACCGTGGTCCCTTCGGGCACATCCATCGGCCACTCGTTGGTGCGCTTCGCCTCATCCGGCAGATAGTCGGACAGCGAGGCGTACAGCTTCAGCGTGACCTGCATCCTCAGTGCAGCGCCTCGGCCAGCGGGGCGGCGCTCTGTGCCTGGGCCATCGACAGATAGGCTTCCATCACGCGCAGCGGATCCTGCATCAGCCGCTGCTTCCAGGCACCCAGCGGAGTGCGGGTCTGGATCAGGCCACGCAGCACGCCGACGTGATCGGTGAGGCCGATCGAGGTGGCGCCGACCAGCACGTCATCCTTGAACTGCAGGCTGATGTAGCGGAAGCGTTCCTCGTCGATGCGCTCGACCGATTCGCCGCCTTCAGCGCCCCACCACTGACCGAAGGACGCCGAGATCAAGCCCAGCGTGTCGAGCACGTTGATCGCCATCGTGCCCTGAGAACGGGCACTGCGTCCCACCATGTTCAGCGCCGCGATGCGACCCTGATCGACCGCGTTCGGCTGGATCGCGTTGACCAGGCGCTCGCCGGTCGAGAAATCGACCGCCTCGGCCACGTCACCTGCGGCATAGACGTCGGGAATGTTGGTCGCGCAGCGCTCGTCGATCAGGATGCCGGTCGAACAGGCCACGCCGCTGCCGTCGAGGAAGGCCACGTTCGGCTTCACGCCGGCGGAGGCGATCACCAGATCGGCCACGACTTCGGTACCGTCGCCCAGCGTGGCGATCAGCTCGTCGCCATTGGGCCGGATCGAGGTCACGCGGGCATTGGTATGCACGTTGACGCCCTTCTGCTTCACCCAGCGCGCGATCATGCTGCCGGCCTTGGAGGTCATCATGCGCGGCACCATGCGGTCGCCCATTTCGACGATGTCCAGCTTCACTCCGCGTGAGGCCAGCGCTTCCATGATGATGCAGCCGATGAAACCGGCGCCAATCTGCAGCACGCGAGCACCCTTCTTCGCCTTGGCGGCAATGTGACGCGCGTCGTCCAGCGTCCAGCAGGTGTGCACATTGGGCGAATCGATGCCCGGAACCGGCAGCTTGAGCGGGTGCGAACCGGTGCAGATGAGCAGGCGGTCATAGGGGAAGGCGGTGCCGTCCTCCATGTGAACCACGCGGCCGGCGGTATCGACCGACTTGGCGCGCCCCAGCACTTCCTTGATGTTGAGCGACGCAAAGTGGCCGTCCGTCTTGCGCAGCCAGGTGCCCTTCTCCTGGATGTTGCCCACCAGCAGATAGGGAATGGCCATGCGCGAGTACGGCGGCTCCGGCTCATCGCCGATCATGACGATGTCGGCGCCGCGGTCAGCGCGGCGGATGGCTTCCGCGGCGACGACGCCGGCCGGGCCGTTGCCGATGATGACGTGCTTCATGATGTTCCTCTTGAAGTGCAGCGCGCCCCGGAGGGCGCGCTGTGTTCATGCGATGCCGACTGTTACAGGCCCAGGCGGGCGACCGTTTCCGCCGTCGGACGGCCTTCGCTGTCCCAGCCACGCAGTGCGTAGTACTCGGGAATCATCTTGTCGATGCCCGACACCAGACCCTTGGCCGGACCGACCTTGGCGGCTTCGGTCTTCAGACGCGGCGGCAGGTCGTCGTCCTTGCGGGTGAAACCGGCGGCATTGTTGAACTGACGCTCCATGTTCCAGATGCGCTCGCCCATCAGGTCCAGCTTTTCCATCGACCAGTCGCCTTCGCAAGCGGCCTGAAGCTGGGGCTGAATGTCGGACAGCGCCCAGGCGAACGTGGTGAACACGCACAGGCCGGACGAATCGACCACGGCGGTCGCGTCCTGGAAGGCCTTGACCAGCGCCGGCTTGCCTTCGGTGGTGTGCGGATCGGTCTTGACCGGAATGCCCAGCACTTCGGACGAAATGGTGTACGAACGCAGGTGGCAGGCACCGCGGTTCGAGGTCGCGTAGGTCAGGCCCATGCCCTGCACGCCGCGCGCGTCGTAGGCCGGGAATTCCTGGCCCTTGACCGACATCGACAGCTCCGGGTGACCGTACTTCTCGCACAGGCGCTTGGAACCCAGGCCCACGATCTTGCCGAAACCTTCGCCCCGGGCGGTCTGCTCGGCCAGGAAGGTGAGCGCGCGGGCGGAGCCGAACGGCGCTTCGATGCCGATCTCCTCCTTGGTCAGCACGCCCATTTCGTACAGTTCCATCACCGCACCGATGGTGGCACCGAAGGAAATCGGGTCGAAGCCGTCCTCGTTGCACAGCATGTTGGCGTACTGCAGCGCCTCGATGTCATCGACACCGTTGGCACAGCCCAGCGACCACGCCGCTTCGTACTCCAGACCACCGGACGCGCCCCAGTACTTCGGGCTGTTCACCACCGTGTAGTGAGTCTGGTCGATCTTGGAAATGCGGCCGCAGGCGATGGTGCAGCCGAAGCAGCCCTGGTTGTTCACCAGCTGCGCCTTGCCGTCGGATTCGCGCGGCTCGTGCATGGCTTCGGCGGAAATCTTGCGCGCGCCTTCGAACTGCACGTCCTTGTGATTGCGGGTCGGCATGGCGCCGATCTCGTTGATCACGTTCATCAGCACCTGGGTGCCGTAGGTGGGCAGACCCTGACCGGTGACCGCGTTTTCCTTGAGGATCTTCTTCTTCTCGAAGGTGACCTTCATGAATTCCTTCGGGTTGGCCAGATTGCCGACACCCAGGGTGCCGCGCACGACCAGCGCCTTCAGGTTCTTCGAACCGGCCACGGCGCCCACGCCGGAGCGGCCGGCGGCGCGGTGCAGGTCATTGACGATGGCGGCGTACAGCACGCCCGCCTCGCCGGTGCGGCCGATACAGGACACGCGGACCTGCGGGTCCTGGTGTTCCGACTTCAGCGTCTCTTCGGTTTCCCACACGGTCTTGCCCCACAGGTGCGAGGCATCACGGATTTCGACCTTGTCGTTCTCGATCGACAGGTAGACCGGGCTCGACGCACGGCCTTCGATGATGACCATGTCCCAGCCTGCGAACTTCAGTTCGGCGCCGAAATAGCCGCCGGAGTTCGAACAGGCGATGGCGCCGGTCAGCGGACCCTTGGTCACCACCGAATAGCGGCCACCGGTCGAGGCCATGGTGCCGGTCAGCGGGCCGGTCGCCCAGATGATCTTGTTCTCAGGCGACAGCGGATCGACCTTGGGATCGATTTCAGACACCAGATACTTGGTCGCCAGACCACGCTGGCCGAGATAGTCGTTCGCCCACTCCATGTTGAGCGGTTCGCTCTTGGTGGTGCGGTCGGTCAGGTTAACGCGCAGGATTTTGCGGGTCCATGCCATGTCAGTGCTCCTCCGGAAATCAGGCGGCCTGGTTGCCGAGCTTGTCTGCCCACTGGCGCATGCGGTCGAGACCGGTCCAGTTGGCATCCACATAGGTGATTGCGCCGGTCGGGCACGCTTCGGCACAGGCCGGGTTGCCGCCGCACAGGTCGCACTTCTGCACCTTGCCGGTCTCCGCCACGTAATTCACGGTACCGAACGGACAGGCGATGGTGCACACCTTGCAGCCGACGCACACGTCCTCGAACACCACCTTGGCGCCATTGTCCTTGTCGAGCTTGATCGCTTCGACCGGACAGGCGTGCATGCACCAGGCTTCGTCGCACTGGGTACAGGTGTAGGGCACCTTGGCGCCGGTGTGATGGAAGTCGAACACCTTGATGCGCGAAAGCGAGTTGTTGAATACACCGTAGTTCTCGAACGAACAGGCCATCTCACACTGGAGACAGCTGGTGCACTTCGAGGGATCGATGTGTAGGGACTTCTGCATGGTGATTCGCTCCTCCACGTTCTGGGCGTGATGCCGGGTTATGGGCCGTGCCCGGCCGGCGTGCTATGAAAAACGCTTCATATTTTAGCGCCCGGATTTCGGCGCCTGTGAGCGTCGCGCGTCGTTAAAACGTCCTTATTTGTGAGACAGGTGTTCAGGTGTCCATAAAATGGACACCTGAACACTCAGGGTACGCGCCAGTTGATGTTGTGGCGGGCAAGGATGCGCTTGATTTCGCCTTCGGCGATCAGCGCATTCATCGCCGCCATGATGGCGCGACCCAGCTGCGGCTCGCCCTTGCGGATCGCGATGCCGACCGGCCACTGGCGGGAGTTGAGCATGGCCAGCGGCGGCTGCCCGACCGGGAAGTTCGTGTCGCCGGCAACCGAGGCCTCAAGCTCGCCCTGCAGCGCCATCACGCCCGCCACCTCGCCGCTGCGCAGGGCGGCGATCGCCTCGGCAAGCGTCTTGTAGTGGCGCAGCTGGCTGCGATAGCGGCCTCCATCGGCCGACAGCATCAGCGAATCCGGCAGCGTGTCGACCACCACGCCGAACGGCAGCTTCTCGAACGGCAGCATGCTGTCGAGGTTGTCGATCCGACGCCGGTCGTAGGCCACCGCGTAGCGCTCGCGGTGATACGGCGCGATGAACTCGACCTTGTCCTGCCGGGCCATGTATTCGCGGTCGACCGGCACGTGAATCATCATGTCGGCCGGGCCGTAGCCCATGTAGTGCCCCTTCCAGACCATGTTGCGCAGGTCATCGTCCATGTTCTCGTCCGCATCGAAGAACATGGGCGACATCTTGAGCCCCATGCGGGCGGCCAGTGCATTCGCGATGTCTACGTCGGCGCCCTTCCCGTCGTCAGAGAACGGCGCGAAGTCCTTGTAGAAGGCAACGCGCAGCGCGCCGCTCTTCGTGACCGTCGCCCAGACCGCGTCGTCATCGGCGAGCGCCGGCAGACCGGTCACCGCCAGCGCGACACCCGCCAGCAGCGCCCGGCGGCGCAGCAGACTGATATCAGTCTTCATGACGGGTTTCGATGTAGGCGCGAATGGCCCACATGGCTTCCTGCGACAGCGCGGCTTCGAACGGAGGCATGTACACGGCACCGTTGCGGACGCGACCCTTGCGCACGGTGTTGATGAAGTAATCGTCGGTTTCCGCATCGATCGGCAGCATGCGCAGATCCGGCGCGATACCGCCGCTCACTGCTTCCAGGCCGTGGCAGCGCGCACAGTTCTGGTTGTAGGCGGAGCTGCCGACACGGATGGCTTCCTTGTCGCCGCGGTAGGGGTTCTGCTTGGCCCATTCGTCGCCCAGCTTCTTCAGCGTGCTCACATCAACGGCTTGCGGCACCACGTCGCCGTGCGCTTCGGCTTTCGGCGTCATCACGCTGCCGAGAGCGATCAGGGCGGCGACCAGGGCGGTCGTCTTCAGGGTTGCGGCTGCTGCTTTCATAACTCCTCCAAGAAAGATCACATGCTGTAGATCAGCTTGCGGGTGTGCTCGATTGCACGAATCGTGCCACGTCTCACCCTATTTTGAGACAGGTGTAGCGTGGCGAGACAATTCACGTTATAAAAGGGGCTATATCCCGATGAGCGTCCGTTGGCCATGAGTTGGCAGGCGCGTATCGGTGGCGAGAGCCGGTACCACCGGCCGTGCATCCCGGTCACGGGTTCGGAGGAGATATGGAATACAGCGCCGCCGACGTCTCGCGCAGCGAGCAGGCTCACGAAATCATGCGCAGTGCCGGTGAGGTGCCCTCGGGCGTTCTGCCCGCCCTGATTGAAACATCCTGGAGTCGCTGCATCAGCCGCGGCCTTGACGCGGACAAGTGCGCCAAGGAGATCGAGCGCGCCCGCCGCGATCTCCTGATGACCGAGCGCGAACGCAACGAATCGCTGCTCAAGCACGCAGCGCCGGTCATGAACGGCCTGTACGCACAGATCGCGCGCTCCGGCTCGATGATCGTGCTCACCAACGCATCGGGCTTCATCATCCACTCGGTGGGCGACCAGGCCTTTCTGGATCGCGCTTCCAAGGTTGCGCTCTCGCCCGGCGTCGAGTGGTCGGAAGAGAGCAAGGGCACGAATGCGATCGGCACCGCGCTGGTCGAGAAGGTACCGGTGTCCGTGCATGGCTCGCAGCACTTCTTCTCCGCCAACCACTTCCTGACCTGCTCCGCCGCGCCCATCTTCGACCCCTGCAGCCGCATGCTGGGCGTGCTCGACGTGACCGGCGATTCGCGCAATCCGTCGCATCACAGTCTGGCGCTGATCAATCTGGCGGTTCAGACGATCGAGAACCAGATGTTCGCGCAGGCCTTCCCGGAAGGCTTCGTGCTGAACTGCCACGTGCAGCAGGAACTGATCGGTACCGTGTTCGAGGCCCTGCTCGCCTTCGACCACGACGGCCGCGTGCTGTCGGCCAATCGCAGTGCCTGCCGGCTGATCGGCCGCAGCCACGCGGAACTGCTGACACACACCTTCACGTCGATGTTCGACAAGCCGCTCAGCGCGCTGTACGACCCGCTCATGCGCGGAACCGACATGCTGGAACTGCGCCTGTTCGGAGGCCGTACACTGTTCGGCCGCCCGAAGGCCGGTAACCAGAGTCGTCCGCCGGCCCGCGTGATCAGCATGGACGCACCGCGTCCGGAATCCGGACAGCCTGCCCTGCCGCGCGTCCAGATTTCGAAAGACAAGGGTCTGACCCGCCTCAGCACCGGCGACGCGCAGATGGACGCGGTGGTCGAGAAAGTCCGTCGCGTGCTCGGACGGGACATTCCTGTCCTGATCCAGGGCGAGACCGGCACTGGCAAGGAACTGCTGGCACGCGCCATTCATGACGAGGGGCCGCGCCGCGAACAGACTTTCGTCGCGGTGAACTGTGCTGCCATTCCAGACGGCCTGATCGAATCGGAACTGTTCGGCTACGAGGAAGGCGCCTTCACAGGCGCGCGGCGCAAGGGCTACCCCGGCCGCATCATGCAGGCCGACGGCGGCACCCTCTTCCTCGATGAAATCGGCGACATGCCTCTGGCGCTTCAGGCCCGTCTGCTGCGCGTGCTGCAGGAACGCACCGTGGTACCGCTGGGCAGCGGCCGAGCCACACCGGTCGACCTGTCCATCATCTGCGCCACCCACCGCAAGCTGCGCGACCTGGTCGCCCAGGGCAGCTTCCGGGCCGACCTTTACTACCGGCTCAACGGTCTGACCGTCATGCTGCCACCGCTGCGCGAGCGCAGCGATCTCCGTGCGCTGGTTCATCGCATCCTGGCCACAGAAGAATCCATTCCGCAGGGGCTGCGCATCGACGACGAGGTGATTTCGCTGTTCGAGCGCCATCCCTGGCCGGGCAATATGCGCCAGCTCGCCAATCTGCTGCGTACCGCTGGCGTCATGGCCGCGGACGACGGGTGCATCCACACCCGCCATCTGCCGGATGATTTCCTGGACGAACTGAGCGGCAACGCACCGGTGCTGCGACCGATCGAATCGGAACTGCGCACGATGCAGAGTCATGCGCCGTGCGATCTGGACAGCCTGACGTTGCGTGCCATTCGGGAATCGCTGTCGCGCAATGAAGGCAATGTCGCCGCCACGGCCCGCGAACTGGGCATCAGCAGGACGACGCTCTACCGCAAGCTCAAGGAAGGCTGACCGCCCCGGTGGAAGCACCGCCGTCACGACACTGAACACTTCGTACAGCTTCGTTCCACCTGTAACGGCATCGGGAAATCGTCCCGTACGCACGCCTCGGGTAAAAGACAGGCAAAAAAATGGCCGGCTTGGGTAAGCCGGCCAAAGAGCCATGTCTAACTGAAGAGAACAACACCACCCCGAAACTGCCTGTAACGGAACGGATACGGCCGCAGTACCGGGGTGGATCACACCACCGGTGGCAGGCACGAACCGGAACTACAGTACGTTTTCCGGTTCGTTGCAGCCTGCCTGCCTTATTCAGGCACTTCCGGACACGAGGCCCGGAAGCACGAAGACATATGCAAGCGCTGTGCCAACATATGTCTTTCGACTCATATTACTTGTGGAGCTTGAACACCCACATCGAACCGCCCTGGTTCAGGTAGTTGACCTTCTTGGCCACATCCCCGCCCCACAGCGGCACGGCACCGCCCCAGCCTGCAGCAACGCCGATGTACTGCTCGCCATCCTGTTCCCAGGTGATCGGAGGCGCAACGACGCCGGTACCGGTCTGGAAGGACCACACTTCCTTGCCGGTCTTCGCGTCGGCGGCCTTCAGGTAGCCTTCAGGC
Source organism: Methyloversatilis universalis FAM5 (assembly GCF_000214035.2). Taxonomy (GTDB): domain Bacteria; phylum Pseudomonadota; class Gammaproteobacteria; order Burkholderiales; family Rhodocyclaceae; genus Methyloversatilis; species Methyloversatilis universalis. The sequence goes on from NZ_AFHG01000042.1 coordinate 47,998, forward strand.
GTACCCCAGAACACCAGGCCGCCCTTGGTCGTCAGCACACCACCCCACAGCGGAGCGTTGTTGGTGACTTCCCAGACGATCTTGCCGGTCTTCGGGTCGACTGCGCGCAGGGCGCCGATGTACTTGTCGTCGATGGTCTTGATGGTGAAACCGGCACCCAGGTAAGCCGCACCCTTCTTGTAGGTGATCGGCTCGTTCCAGATTTCCATGCCCCACTCGTTGGCCGGCACGTAGAACAGGCCGGTATCCGGGCTGTAGGCCATCGGCATCTGATTCTTGCCGCCGAGGAAGGACGGCGCAGAGAACACGACTTCACCCTTCTTGCCGTCAGCACCCTTGGACGGGTCGCCCGGGCGGTTGGCCGGATCGTAGATCGGCTTGCCGGCTGCATCCAGGCCCTTGGCCCAGGTGATCTTCTTGACGAACGGGAAGCCACGCTCGAACTTGCCCGTGTTGGCGTCCAGCACGTAGAAGAAGCCGTTGCGGTCGGCCTTGCCGCCCATGCGCTTGCCGTTCATGTCGAACGTGACGAACTCGTTCACGCCGTCATAGTCCCAGCCGTCGTTCGGCGTGCCCTGGAAGTGCCACTTGATCTGGCCGGTGGCCACATCGATCGCGACGGTCGAGCAGGAGTACAGGTTGTCGCCAGGACGCAGATGGCTGTTCCACGGGGCCGGATTGCCGGTGCCGAAGTAGGCCAGGCCGGTCTTCGGATCGTAGGAGCCGCCGAGCCAGGTGGCTGCGCCGCCGGTCTTCCACAGATCACCCTGCCAGGTGGCGTTGGTGGTGCCGCTGACGCCGATCTCGGTCTTGTTGCCGGCAGCATCGAACTTGTAGCCCATGTGACCTTCGACGGTCGGGCGCACCCAGACCAGCTTGCCGGTCTTGGCGTCGCGCGCTTCAACGCGACCGACGATGCCGAATTCGCCACCGGACACACCGGTAAGGATCAGGCCCTTGGCGATGATCGGCGCAGCGGTGTTCGAGTAGCCAGCCTGGTAGTCGTCAATCTTTTCCTTCCACACGACCTTGCCGGTGTTCTGGTCGAGGGCGACCAGCTGGGCGTCGAGCGTGCTGAAGATGACCAGATTGTCATAGACGGCGGCGCCGCGGTTCACCACGTCGCAGCAGGGCATGATGCCGTCCGGCAGACGGTGCTCGTATTGCCACAGCTTGGCACCGGTCTTGGCATCGAGCGCGAACAGGCGGGAGTAGGAACCCGTCACGAACATCTTGCCATTGACCACCAGCGGCTGCGATTCCTGACCGCGCTGCTTTTCACCGCCGAACGAGAAGGACCAGGCCGGAACCAGGTTCTTGACGTTGTTCAGATTGACCTTGTCCAGCGGGCTGTAGCGCTGACCTTCGGTACCCATACCCCAGGACAGCACGTCGCCGGTGGTCTTGGCATCGTTCTCGATGTCGCGGTCGGTCACGCCGGCCATGACCTGGGGAGCTGCCATCGCGGCAAACGCCGCGATCAGCAGACCGGACAGCGTCGAATTACGCAAGCCTTTCATACTTCCTCCTCGTTGGTGAATTTCTCTCTCGCACGACGGGATTCAATCCCTTTTTCGGCGGGATAATGACCGCAAAAAACGGGCCACCCCAAAACAAGGAAGAAATCCCGCTCGCACCGCCTTTTGGCGATGCGAAACAGGTCAGGTGTTCATTTTTGTTGCAACACCTGTTGTGCAGTGCTGTCCATCGCACGCTGTTCATAGCCGGCGTAAAGATGGGTCACCGATCGTTCGAACTCGCTGCGCGCCAGCGGCATGCGCTCGAACCGGGCTGGCAGCGGCAGCCGCATCACTTCGGCCATGTCCATGCCGCTGCCGGCCGCCTGGGCCAGGGTCTGGTCCAGCCAGCGCAGCCACTCGCGGGTCATGTCGATGCCGGCACTGCCTTCATGCACCGGCCCGTGACCGGGCAGCGTGCGCTTCGCGCCCAGTCTCGACAGCGCATCCAGGGTCGCCAGCCAGCGCGGTACCGAAGCGTGCGGCGTGGTCGGCGCGCGGTCGAGGAAGACGAGGTCGCCGGCGAACAGCGTACCGGTGGTCCGGTCAAGGATGGCTAGATCGCCAGCGGTATGGCCTTCCAGCGCAATCAGCTCGAACTCGTGCCCGCCCGCGCTCCAGCGGCCGGGACGCACGTCCTCGTCAGCCACCTGCGGCTCGGTGCCGGACGCCCAGTCGCCGGCCATGCGGTACATGTTGTCGGCGAAGGCACCGCCGTCGCTGCGCTCGCCGGCGCGGGTGGCCGGCAGCGCAGCGATCGGAACGCCGCCGTAGGCCTGGTTGCCGAGAAAGTGATCCGGATGATGGTGAGTGTTGAATACCCGGATGACCGGCTGTTTGGTCACCTGCGCGATGGCTGCGCGCATCTGTTCGCCGTAGCGACGCGACGGACCGCTGTCGATCACCACCACGCCGTCAAGGGTCACCACGAAGGCGGTGTTCACGATGTTGCCGCCGTTGCCGCGGGTGATGTCCTCGGTGCTGCCGATCAGTGCCCAGGTGTTGTCGGCGATCTTCACCGGCTGCAGCCGGTAATCGAAGGCGGCATCGCCCTGGGCGGAAAAGGCGGTCACCGCGGCGCACAGCGCCAGAACGACGCGGGCCTTGAACGGGGCTTTCATCCGGGCACTCATGGCAGCACCTTCGCGTCGATGCGGTTGCCGTTGTTGTCGCGGCCGACCACACGGAGGGCGTCCTGCCCCAGATCAGGCAGATCGAACGAGAACACCGGGTTTTCGCTCAGAGGCTCGAAGGTTTCGAGCTGCAGCATGGGCGCGCCCTTGTCATCGACCACGGCCAGCTGCTCGATGAAGAAGGCCGGAATGCCCGGCGCGAGGCCGGTATCCATCGGGTGCATGATGCGCAGCCGCAGACGCTGGTTCTGGCCATCCTTCCACACCCTGCCCTGCACCTGGTTGAGCTTCTGCGCCCAGTCGGGCGCGCCGCGGCCGGTACTGGGCGCGGTACAGCCGCCGCCTGCGGCATCGACCCACGCCCCGCCAGCCAGCCAGCGTCCGTCGCCGGTCTGCACCAGCGCACGCACCGGGCTCGCCTGCTGCAGCTTGATCCGGAACGACAGGCCGGGCTGGGCCATCAGCGGATGGAAATCAAGCACCTTCACGATCGGATTGAAATCGACCACCACCAGCACCCGCTTCACGTCGGGCAGACCCTTGACGCGAATGGTGACCGGCACGTTCATCGAGTCCTCCGCCACCTTGGGCGCCAGCACCTCGATGCGCGAGTCGAAACTGACCGGCGCATCCGCCAGATACTCGCGCTGAAGATCCGGCCAGCGTACCGAATTCAGCGGATCGGCATCCGCCGCGGCAGCGGCCCCCGTAAACAGCCATGCGAGCCCGCAGGCTGCAATCCATCTCTTCATTGACACAAGCTCCTCCAGCAACGACATGTAGGTCTTTTATGAACGTAAGCGTCGGGCGAATCATGCCCGAGCCGACCGCCGGACAAGCAAGACGAAGGCCAATCAAGCGGGACGACAGCACCGCCCGGTCCGTCTCCGGTCCGATCCGGGCCTGCGCTGCCGACGGTGATACCCGGTGCACTGTTCCACAGTCCGACAGCCCTGTGTCCAACCGTTGAACAGTCACGCATTACGGGAGCATGTCCCGGCTTTTGCGGGAGCTTTGAACCATCCACCTCCGCGTGCTCTGCCTAACCTGCACTGCGCATCGACGCCCCATGTCCGTCACTCCCTGCGGGCGGCGCCGGTGACGACACGACAGACCACACTGAAAGAGGAGTCAGGATGAAAACGTTTGCCCTCAGGAACCCGGCGCTGGCACTTGCCCTGGGCGCGCTGGTGACCGCCCCCGCCTATGCCGCGAAGACGGTGAGCTGGGACGACATCGTCAACGACGACAAGACCGGCAAGGACGTGCTGACCTACGGTCTGGGCATGAAAGCCCAGCGCCACAGCCCGCTCAAGCAGATCAATACCAAGACGGTCGCCGGGCTGACCCCGGCCTGGTCCTATTCCTTCGGTGGCGAAAAGCAGCGCGGCCAGGAAGGCCAGGCGCTGGTGCACGACGGCGTCGTCTATGTCACCGGCTCCTACTCGCGCATGTATGCGCTCGATGCCAAGACCGGCAAGCGCCTGTGGGCGTACGAACATCGGCTGCCGGACGACATCCGTCCGTGCTGCGATGTGGTGAACCGCGGCGCCGCGATCTACGGCGACAAGGTGTTCTTCGGTACGCTGGACGCGGGCATGGTCGCCCTGAACAAGGACACCGGCAAGGTGGTGTGGTCGAAAAAATGGGGTGACCACAAGGTCGGTTACACCATGTCCGGCGCCCCCTTCGTCGTAAAGGACGCCAAGTCCGGTCGCGTGATGCTGGTGCACGGTTCGTCCGGCGACGAATTCGGCGTGGTTGGCTACCTGTTCGCGCGTGACGTCGATACCGGCGAGGAAATCTGGGCCCGTCCGATGGTGGAAGGTCACATGGGCCGCCTGAACGGCAAGGACAGCACGCCGACCGGCGATGCCAAGGCGCCGAGCTGGCCGAACGACCCGAACTCGCCGACCGGCAAGGTCGAAGCCTGGAGTCACGGCGGTGGCGCCCCCTGGCAGACCGCGTCGTTCGACGTCGAACAGAACATGGTCGTGATCGGCACCGGCAACCCGGCGCCGTGGAACACCTGGAAGCGCACTGCCGAAGGCGACAGCCCGACCAAGTGGCCCAGCCTGTTCACCTCGGGCCAGGCCTATGTCGACGCCGCGACCGGCGAACTGAAGGGCTTCTTCTCGCACACGCCGAACGACGCCTGGGACTTCTCCGGCAACAACTCGGTGCTGCTGTTCGAGTACAAGGATCCGAAGACCGGCAAGATGGTGAAGGCTTCGGCACACGCCGACCGCAATGGCTACTTCTTCGTGACCGACCGCGAAAAACTGGCCACCGGCGCCGGCTACCCGTGGAAGCAGACCGCCCTGATCGGCGCCTGGCCCTTCGTCGATGGCATCACCTGGGCCAAGGGCTTCGATTCGAAGACCGGCCTGCCGAATGTCGTCGAAAGCCAGTACCCGCCGAAGCCGAAGGCCGGCGCCGACAAGGGTGAATCCATTTTCGTATCGCCGCCGTTCCTGGGCGGCACCAACTGGATGCCGATGTCGTACAGCCCGGACACCGAGCTCTTCTACATCCCGGCCAACCACTGGGCGATGGACTACTGGACCGAGAACGTCACCTACAAGGCGGGCGCGGCCTACCTGGGTCAGGGCTTCCGGATCAAGAAGCTGTTCGACGATCACGTCGGCATCCTGCGCGCGATCGACCCGAAAACCGGCAAGATCGCCTGGGAACACAAGGAACAGTTCCCGCTGTGGGCCGGCACGCTGACCACGGCAGGCGGATTGCTGTTTACTGGCACCTCGGACGGCTATGTGAAGGCCTTCGATGCCAAGTCGGGCAAGGAACTGTGGAAGTTCCAGACCGGCTCCGGCGTGGTGTCGGTGCCCATCACCTGGGAACAGGACGGCGAGCAGTACGTCGGCATCTCGTCCGGCTACGGCGGTGCTGTTCCGCTGTGGGGTGGCGATATGGCCGAACTGACCAAACAGGTCAGCCAGGGCGGCTCCTTCTGGGCTTTCAAGCTGCCGAAACGCTGATCAGGCATCGCCCCTTCCGCCCGGAAGGGGCGCGTTGTCCACCGCCGGCACTGCGTAGCCGGCTTCGCCCGAGACCGCATTCCTGCACGCTGTGCGCAGGCACTCCCGCCGCGTTTCCCGCCGTGCGGTTCTCGGGTGTCCTTTTTCCGGAGAACACATGCGAGGTCGCCTCCTTCGCGGTCGCGTCATTGCGGCCGCACTGCTGTTCACGTCCTTCATCCAGCCGGTCCATGCCGACGCACAGAACAGCGAAACGCTGGTCATCAACGGCTGCCCGATCTGGCCCTACACCCGCTGTCCCGGTGCAGACCTGCGCCACGCCGATCTGTCGGCCCGGGATCTGGCCGGCGCCGACTTCACCGGTGCGAACATGGTCAGGGCAGATCTGAGGTCAGCAAACCTCGCGGGCGCCATCCTCGACCGTGCCGACCTGACCGCCGCACAGATGCAGAAGATCAGCATGCCGGCCTCCAGTCTGAAAGGTGCGCAGCTGCGTGCCGCGAACATGGAGTTCGCCCGCATGTTTCGCGCTGACTTCAGCTACGCCGACCTGACCGCCGCCAATCTGGAGGCCGCGCGGCCGATGTTCGCCCGCTTCCACTACGCACGCCTGATCGACGCCAACCTGCAGGAAACCAAGTTCGGCAGCGCCGATTTCCGGCACGCCATCATGGACGGCTGCCTCACCCGCTACACCGTGTTTCTCGATGCCAACTTCGACGAGTGCAAGGGCTGCCCGGTCGGATGGTGACCCGTACAGGAGAACAACAGATGCGCGTACTGCAGAAAAGACTGCTTGGCTTCATCGCGATGGCGCTGATGGGCACGTCGCCGAGCTGGGCCGGCGACCCCTCCATGGAAGCGCCGCCGCCGAAAACCGATGTATCCGGTCTGCCCGCGATTGCGGAAGGCTGGGCCGAAACCAACCCGTATCGCGGCAAGGCCACGGTGGTGACCACCGGGCGTGCGCTGTACAACGAGTCGTGCGCGGTCTGCCACGGCGCTGACCTGAATCACCGTAATCAGGTCGGCCCCAACCTTCTGCGGCTGGAGCGCGGCTGTCAGAAGGTCGAGGATGCGGCGCTGCACCAGCGCTGCCTGTCCGACGTCGATCACTATTTCGTGAAATCGGTGCGGCGTGGCAAGCGGGTGCTGGACGTTCAGCACATGCCACCCTGGGACGGCGTGCTGTCGCCCCCGGCAGTCTGGGCCATCCGTACCTTCATCGAATCGCGGATAGAGGAACAGGCCAAGGCAAGAGTGAGCGCGGTGAAAGCCGCCCCGTGAACGAAAAAAAGCCGGCTGTGACAGCCGGCTTTTTTCTGCGCGTCGGCTCAGATCTGGAAGGTGCGCAGGCTCGCTTCCAGTTCGCGGGCCGACGCCGCAACCGCTTCGCCCTGGGATGCGGTCTGCGCCACACCACGCGCATTGTCCTCGGACAGCGCCGACAGTTCGCCGGCATTGCGCAGGATGGCGTGCGCCGTCGTGTCCTGCTCGCGCATGCTGGTGGCGACCTCGCCGGACTTGTGCGCCAGTTCATCCATGCGGTTCAGGATGGATTCGAAGGTGTCCACCGCGCCGCGCGACGTCGTGACCGCCCCGCTCACCCGCTGGCTGGCCTGCCCCACGCGTTCGACGGTTTCCTGCGCATCGTGACGGATCTTGGCCACGATCTGTTCGATATCGGCAGTCGAGCCCTGGGTACGCTGCGCCAGCTTGCGCACCTCGTCCGCCACCACCGCGAAGCCGCGGCCCTGCTCACCGGCCCGTGCTGCCTCGATCGCGGCATTCAGTGCCAGCAGATTGGTCTGGTCGGAAATGTCCTTCACCACATCGTTGATCTTGGCGATCTCCTCCGAATCCTTGACCAGGCGTTCGATCACCTGCAGCGATTCCTCCATCTCCCTGGCGATGCGGCTGACGCCCTCCATCGACACTTCGAGATCGGTCTTGCCACTGCGCGTGCTGTCGCCGGCGTCGCGCACGATGCCGTCCATGTCCGCGGACAGATCCGCCACCTGACGCGCCGATGCCGTCATTTCCTCCATCGCCTCAGCGACGGTACGGATGCGGTCCGCCTGCTGCGAACCGGTTTCGTTGGCGCTGGTGGTCAATCGCGACAGTTCCTCGGCCGACGCGGTGAGTGTCGATGACAGCACGGTCATCTTTTCGATCAGCTTGCGGAAGGATTTGCAGGCCTGGTTGTACTCGTAGCCCAGCCAGGCGAAATCGTCCTTGCCGGACAGGCTGAGCTTGTGATTCAGCTTGCCTTCGGCAAGACTGTGCATCGCATTGACCAGCAGTTCCGCGCGCTGGCCGAAACCGCGGCCGAACCATACTCCGACGCCCACGATCACCGCAGCACATACGCTGCCGGCCGCGAGCACGCCCCAGATGCCCGGGAGCAGCACCTCCTGCGCACCGAACACGGCCACGCACATGACCGAGGCGAAAATCGAATGAAAAAGAAAGGCCTTGCGGATGCTGAGCATGTTTTTCATGTCTCCGTTCCTTGTCGTTCTGGGTGGGCTCAGGTCGAACGGCTCTTTGATTTTGTGACGCCCATGCCGTCGATCTCCTCAGGCCTCTCTAACGGTCGTTCACATCGCGGACTTGAGACGCCGCCATGAAAAAAGGCCGCACGGAAACCCATGCGGCCTTGTGCGACGCAGCAGACTGTGGCGGGGCTCAGTTGATCATGCCCAGCATGCGCGGCAGCCACAGGGACAGCGGAGGCCAGTAGGTCACCACCACCAGGAAGCCCAGCATGGACAGCAGCCACGGCCACACCGCCACCGTCAGCTCGGTGATGCCCATCTTGGTGATGCCGGACGCCACGTAGAGGTTCAGCCCCACCGGCGGATGGCACATGCCGACCTCCATATTGACCACCATCATGATGCCGAAGTGCACCGGATCGATGCCCAGCTTCACCGCCACCGGAAACAGGATGGGCGCGAAGATGAGCACGATGGACGAAGGCTCCATCACGTTGCCGGCCAGCAGCAGGATGACGTTCACCGCCAGCAGGAAGGCGATCGGACCGAGGCCCTGACCCAGCATCCACTCGGCCAGCGCCTGCGGAATGTTCTCGTTGGTCATGATGAAGCTGAACAGCACCGCGTTGGTGATGATGTACAGCAGCATCGCGCTCATGTTGGCCGAGTTCAGAAGCACCCGGGGCACGTCGCGCAGACTCATGTCGCGATACACGAACACTGCGACGATGAAGGCATAGACCGCGCTCATGGCCGCCGCCTCGGTCGGCGTGAAGATGCCGGTGTAGATGCCGCCCATCACCACCACGATCAGCAGCAGGCCCCAGACCGAATCACGGAAAGCCTTCAGGCGCTGGGCGGCAGACGCCTTGGGCTGGCGCGGATAGTCGAACCTGCGCGCGCGGTACCAGGTGACGAAGCCGAGCACGCCGGCCAGCGCCAGACCCGGCACGACACCGGCCATGAACAGCGCACCTACCGAGGTATTGGTCGCCACCGAATACATCACCATCACGATGGACGGCGGAATCAGGATGCCCAGCGCGCCCGAGGTCGAAATGACGCCGGCACCAAAGCGGTTCGGGAAACCTGCCTTCACCATGGCCGGCAGCAGGATGGAGCCGATGGCCACCACGGTCGCCGGGCTGGAACCTGACACCGCGGCGAACAGCGCACAGGCCAGCACGCCGGCCAGACCCAGACCGCCGTACCAGTGTCCGACCAGTGACGTGGCGAAATTGATCATCCGTTTCGCCACCCCGCCGTGGGTCAGGAAGTTGCCGGCCAGGATGAAGAACGGAATCGCCATGATTTCGAACTTCTCGATGCCGGTAAACAGCTTGAGTGCCACCGATTCCAGCGGCACCTGGGTCATCGTGAACAGAAAGGTGAGCACCGTCAGGCCGAGCGAGATCGAGATCGGCATGCCGGTCAGCATCAGCACGAACAGCAGCGTGAAAATGATCAGGGCGTTCATGCGCGCGCCTCCTTCGACTCGGTGACTTCGTCCAGACCATCGACATGGCCGTGGTCGTGGTGCGGCAGTTCACCGGTACGGATGAAGCCCAGCGTGACCTGCAGGAAGCGGAAGCACATCAGGTAGGAACCGAAGGGAATCGCCGAATAGACGATCCAGGTCGGCCACTCCAGGTCGGGCGTGGTCGGCCCTTCCGGAATGTCGGTCAGGTCGCGGCCGAGCCAGGAGAACACCGCGTGGTGCGCGCCGTTCTCCCAGACGAAGGAGGCGCCCAGCGTGCCGACGGTGGCGGTGAACAGTGCGCCGGCAAGCAGGCCGAACACCACGAACTTCGCACGGTTCTTCGGCTGCAGCCGGTTGATCAGCACATCGACGCCGACGTGGATGCCGGTACGCACGCCGTAGGCCGCACCGAACTTGGCCATCCATACGAACATGATGATGGTCAGTTCCTGCGCCCAGCTCAGGTTGATCGACAGCAGCCAGTCCTGCAGGCCGGGAATCGCGTAGCCGGCGAGATAGCGGTGCACCACGGCGACGAACACGATGAGCGTCGCCGCACCGATGAGAGCGGTGATGAGCCACTCCTCGAGGTGATCGAGAAATTTCATGGAAAGCCTCCGGACGGAGAGAGGTGGCGGCGGCCTGAACGGCCGCCGCGGCAGGCGGTGTTACAGCTTGGTGGGGTCGAACGCGGTTTCCTTGTAGATGTCGCGCAGGATCTGTTCACCGATCCGGCTTTCCATCTTCTTGTGCACCGGCACCAGCGCACGCTTGAAGGCCATGCGCTCGTCCGGGGTCGGCACGTAGATCTGGGTCTTGCCGCTCTTGCGGATGCCTTCCAGCGACGCGTCGTTCTCTTCCTTCGCGATCTTGTTCGCGTAGGCGGTGGATTCCTTCATCGCGGTGTCCAGCTGGCCGCGCACATCGGCCGGCAGGCCGTCCCAGAACTTCTTGTTCACGATCACCGCATAGCCGAGGTAGCCGTGGTCGGTCACCGTCATGTACTTCTGCACCTCGTGCATCTTCTGCGTGTACATGTTCGAGTGCGGGTTCTCGGTGCCATCCACCACGCCGGTCTGCAGCGCCTGGTAGGCCTCGGAGAAGGCCATCACCTGGGGCAGCGCGCCCAGCGCACGGATTTCCTCTTCCAGCACCTTGGACGACTGGATGCGAAGCTTCTTGCCCTTCAGGTCGGCCGGTGTCCTGATCGGGGTGTTGGCCGAGAAGGACTTGAAGCCGTTGTCCCAGAAAGCCAGACCGACGATGCCCTTGGGCTCCAGCTTCTTCAGGATGGACGCGCCGATCGGGCCCTGGGTCACGCGGTGCAGCTCTTCGTAGTTGTCGAAGATGAAGGGCAGGTCGAACACCTCGAATTCCTTCACGCCCAGCGGACCGAACTTGGCCAGCGACGGCGCCAGCATCTGCACCGCGCCGAGCTGCAGCGCCTCCATCTCTTCCTTGTCCTTGTACAGCTGGCTGTTCGGGTACACCTCAACCTTCACCTTGCCGCCGGTCAGCTCTTCCGCGCGCTTCTTGAAGTACTCCGCGGCCTTGCCCTTGGGTGTTTCCACCGCCACCACGTGGCTGAACTTGATCACGATCGGTTGCTGGGCCATGGCCAGCGGCGTCAGGCCCAGCGTCAGCAGGCCGAACAGCAGGGAATGCAGTTTCATGGTGTCTCCTCGTTATGGAAGGCCACACGGCGCGGACGGCCGGTGTGATGATCGGATTCTGGTAGTCCCGCCGGTCCGGGACCATTGTGGATATCCGCAACCGGCCGCCGCCTGTGGAAAACCGAAATACGCCCCCTGCCCGGCCCACTTATGATGGGCAGCTCAGCCCCTGGTCCGCCATGAATACCGTCCCGACCCTCACGCCTCCGCTGCACGCCCCCGCTTCCGGCCCCGGCTGGTACTGGATCGTGCCGCGGGTGGCGGTCGCCCTGTTTCTGGTCGCCATCGGTGCGCTGGTGTGGTGGCTGCACCGCAACGATCTGGACGAGCAGCGCGCCACGCTGATCAACGACGTGCTGTGGATGGAACAGGACCTGCGTTTCCATCTCGACCGCAACGCGGAACAGATGGCGCAGATCGGGCGTGACGCCGGCGACCGCCGGCTCGACCCGCAGGTGCTCGACGCCCGTCTGCGCAGCCTGATCGCCAACGGGCACGGCCTGCTGAAGATCGACACGCTGCACGCGACCGACCTGACGGACGGCGAGCTCTCCGGTCCGGCCCGCCTGTCCGGCAGCACCGGGCGGGCGGTCTACCTGCCGCCCGAACGGACCCCGGACGGCGACGTGCATTTCGACGTGCTGGTACCGCTGGGCGGCGATCTGGGCTGGATGCTGGGCCGTTACTCGATCGCGCAGATGCTGTCGCAGTCGGTGCCCTGGTGGTTCGCCGAACGCTACAAGCTGGACGTGATCGACAACACCGAAACCGTGCTGGCCAGCAAATCCAAGGTGGCCGCCGAACACGACGAACTGAACTACGCGCTCGCGTTCGACCCGCCGGGCCACGGCCTGCGTCTGAGGGTAACCGCCTACCGCAGCGACACGCGGCTGCTGCCTGCACTGCTCGTCGTCACCATCGTCGGCCTCGCGCTCACCATGCTGTGGAGTCTGTGGGCGCTGCGCCGGCATCTGGTGCGCCGGCTGGCTGCCGAACAGGCGCTGCGCGAGGAACACAGCTTCCGCACCGCGATGGAGGACTCGCTCATCATCGGCCTGCGCGCACGCGACCTCAGCGGCCGCATCACCCACGTGAATCCGGCTTTCTGCCGCATGGTGGGCTGGAGCGCGGAGGAGCTGATGGCGATGACCCCGCCCATGCCCTACTGGGCGCCGGAGGCCGCCGAGCACATCCGCGCGCTGCACGACGGCATCCTGGCCGGCGGCGCCATGTCGCACGGGGCGATGGAACTGAAGTTCGTCCGCCGCGACGGCCAGCGCTTCGACGTGCTCATTTCCGAAGCGCCGCTGATGGACGCCCGCGGCCGCCATGTCGGCTGGATGAGTTCGGTGCTCGACATCACTGAACGCAAGCAGGCGGAAGAGCTGTACCGGCAGCAGCAGGAAAAGCTGCAGTTCACCGGCCGCCTGATCACCATGGGCGAAATGGCCTCGACGCTGGCGCACGAACTGAACCAGCCGCTGTCGGCCATCGCCAGCTACAGCACCGCCTGCCTGAACATGGTGGAACACGGCACCGGCACGCTGTCCGACCTGCAGGAGCCGCTGGCGAAAATGAGCTCGCAGGCGAAGCGGGCCGGCACCATCATCCGCCGGGTGCATGAATTCGTCCGCCGCTCCGAACCGAAGCGCATGCCCTGTTCGCTGAACGACGTGGTCGACGAGGCGCTCGGTCTGATCGAGGCCGATGCACGCAAGCGCGACATCCGCATATCCAGCTCGCTGGCCGGCGGCCTGCCCGACATCCACGCCGACCGGGTGATGATCGAACAGGTGCTGCTCAACCTGATCCGCAACGGCATGGACGCGATGGCAGGCTGCGCGCCGGAGCGCCGGCGCCTGCTGATACAGACCGGCGCCGACGCCGAAGGCGTGCAGGTGTCGGTGCGCGACAACGGCGGCGGCATTCCGCCGGAAGTGGCCGACAAGCTGTTCGCCCCCTTCTTCACCACCAAGCCGGACGGCATGGGCATGGGTCTCAACATCTGCCGCTCCATCGTCGAACTGCACCATGGCCGGCTGTGGTTCGAAGCGGCCGAGGGCGGCGGCACGGTATTCATCCTGAAACTGCCGGCAGGAGGTGCAGCGCCATGAGTGCATCGGAGAGCCAGATCTTCATCGTCGATGACGACGACGCCATCCGCGACGCGCTCGGCTGGCTGTTCCGCTCACGCGGTCATGCGGTGCGCACCTGGCCGTCGGCCGAGGCGCTGCTGGACAGCGGCGAAATCGCTCACTGCGGCTGTCTGGTGCTGGACATCCGGATGGACGGCATGAGCGGGCTGGAGCTGTTCGGCTGGCTGCGCGAGCACAGCCATACGCTGCCGGTCATCTTCCTGACCGGCCATGGCGACGTGCCGATGGCGGTCGACGCAATCAAGCAGGGCGCCTTCGATTTCGTCGAGAAGCCGTTCAACGACAACGAACTGGTGGACCGCGCGCTGGCCGCGCTGGCCATGCACCGGCAGCAGGTGTCCAAGCGCGCCGCGCTGCAGGCCATCGAGGAACGCGTTGCCCAGCTCACCCAGCGCGAGATCGAAGTGATGGAGCGGGTGCTGGCCGGCCAGATGAACAAGGTGATCGCCAGCGATCTGGGCGTCACCATGCGCACCGTTGAGGTTCACCGTGCGCGCATCTTCGAGAAAATGGGCGTGCGCTCTGCGGTCGAACTGGCCCAGGTGCTGGCGACGCGGAAGTAACTGCTGCTCGGGCGGCTCGATCGCCCCGTCGGCCTGAACCTGCGGATGCTAGAGCCCGGCCGCCTCGTCCAGTACGGCGTCAGCACCGCTGCACACCATGTGTGCCAGCCCGCCGCATTCGCTCAGCACGTGATCGGCGTAGAAACGCGCCGACACCATTTTCGCGCGCAGGAAATCCGTATCGCCGTCGCCGGCCGCCAGCCTGTGCTGCGCGAGCAGCGCGCCGCGCGCCAGCTGCCAGCCGCCGGCCGCACGGCCGAACAGCATGAGCAGTGGCACCGCGCCGGCGAGCACCGCGCGCAGATCGCTGCGCCAGTGGGCCAGCACGAAATCGATGCCGCGTTCCAGCGCCTGCGTCGCGTCGTCCAGACCGACGGCGATCGCCTCCAGCCCGGCTGCGCGCAGATCCGCCACCGTTTGACGCATGTCAGCCAGCACCGCACGCGCGGCTTCGCCGCCATCGCGGGCGATCTTGCGGCCGACCAGATCGTTCGCCTGTATGCCGGTCGTGCCTTCGTAAATGTTGGTGATGCGTGCATCGCGCAGATACTGCGCGGCACCGGTTTCCTCGACATAGCCCATGCCGCCGTGCACCTGCACGCCCAGCGAGGCCACCTCGTTCGCGGTTTCGGTGCTCCAGCCCTTGACCAGCGGAATCATCAGTTCGACAAAGGCCTGGGCGCGGGCGCGCTCCGCCTCGTCCGGATGCCGTGCGGCGCGGTCGCGCGCCGCCGCGGTCACCGCCGCCAGCGCACGCATCGCCTCGACCTGCGACTTCATGCGCATGAGCATGCGGCGCACATCCGGGTGGCGGACGATGGGCACGCTGCCACCGCCCTTTGCACCGGCCTCGCCGCCCTGCCGGCGCTCGTGCGCATAGGCTCGGGCATGCTGGAAGGCGCGTTCGGCCACCGCAAGGCCCTGCAGACCCACCGCGTAGCGCGCGGCGTTCATCATGATGAACATGTACTCGATGCCGCGGTGCTCTTCGCCGCACAGCCAGCCGGTGGCGCCACCGGCATCGCCGAAGGCCATCACGCAGGTCGGGCTGGCGTGTATGCCCAGCTTGTGTTCCAGCGACACGCAGCGCAGGTCGTTGCGCGCGCCCGGATTGCCGTCGGCGTCCGGAATGAACTTGGGCACGATGAACAGCGAAATGCCCTTCACCCCCTCCGGGGCGCCCGGCGTACGGGCCAGCACCAGATGCACGATGTTGGACGCCAGTTCGTGCTCGCCGAAGGTGATGAAAATCTTCTGGCCGAACACCCGGTAACTGCCGTCCGGCTGCAGTTCGGCGCGCGTGCGCACCGCCGCCAGGTCGGACCCGGCCTGCGGCTCGGTCAGATTCATGGTGCCGGTCCATTCGCCGCTCACCATGCGCTCGAGATAGAGCGCCTTCTGTTCGTCGGAGCCGCACAGCGCCAGCGCCTCGATGGCGCCCGCGGTCAGCAGCGGGCACAGCGAGAACGCCATGTTGGCGCCCATCACCATTTCCTGGATCTGCGCCACCGCCAGATGCGGCATGCCGGCGCCACCGTGCGCCGGATCGCAGCCCATGCCGTTCCAGCCGTTGTCGGCCCAGGCCCGATAGGCCGCGGCAAAACCTTCCGGCATGACAACCCGGCCCTCCTCGTCCAGTCGCGCGCCGGTGCGGTCACCCACCCGGTTGATCGGCGACAGCACCTCGCCGGTGAAGCGCGCCGCTTCTTCCAGCACGGCGTCGATCACGTCCGGGCTCGCATCTTCATAGCCGGGCAAGGCGGCCACTTCAGCGAGACCGGCCAGGTCCAGCGCAAAGCGCATGTCCTGCAGCGGTGCGGCGTATTCGCTCATGAACGTCTCCTCCTCGGGCTCTGGCGGCCCCTGGTGTCAACAGCATGCGGCCGTGACGGCACGACCGGACGGTCGCGGACGCCGGCGGCTGCGACGCAGGGACGGGCAGCCGGTGAGCCGCCCGTCCGCAGGCGTGTCAGCCCAGTTCCTTGACCAGCGCCGGCACCAGTTCGAACAGGTCACCGACCAGACCGTAATCGGCCACCTGGAAGATGGCGGCTTCCGGATCCTTGTTGATCGCGACGATCACCTTGGAATCCTTCATGCCCGCCAGATGCTGGATGGCGCCGGACACGCCGATCGCGATATAGAGATCCGGCGCGACGATCTTGCCGGTCTGACCGACCTGGGCGTCGTTCGGCGCGTAGCCGGAATCGACCGCCGCACGGCTGGCACCCAGCGCCGCACCCAGCCGGTCGGCCAGCGGCTCGAGCACGCTGGCGTAGGCTTCGGCGCTGCCGAGCGCGCGGCCACCGGTCACCACCACGCGGGCATTGCCCAGTTCCGGGCGGGCCGAGGTCGACAGTTCCTGCGACACGAAGGCCGACAGCAGGCTGGCGGCCGGTGCGGCCAGCGCCTCGACCGGCGCGCTGCCGCCGGTGGCGGCCACCGGGTCGAAGGCGGTGGCGCGTACCGTCACCACCTTGACCGGATCGGCGCTCTGCACCGTGGCCAGCGCATTGCCGGCATAGATCGGGCGCACGAAGGTGTCGGCCGACACCACCTCGACGATGTCCGACACCTGGGCCACGTCCAGCGTCGCCGCGACGCGCGGCATGAAGTTCTTGCCGAAGCTGCCGGCCGGCGCCAGCACGTGGCTGTGACCGGCGGCCGCAGCCAGCGTGACCGCGGCCAGATCTTCCGCGGTCGGGTGGGCCAGATGGGCGGCGTCGGCGCTCAGCACCTTGGCGACGCCCGGCACCGCGGCAGCGGCTGCAGCGGCGCCGGCGCAGCCGCTGCCGGCCACCAGCACCGTGATGTCGCCGCCGATCTTCGCCGCGGCAGCCAGGGTATTCAACGTGGCCGGACGCAGGCCGGCGTTGTCGTGTTCTGCAATGACCAGAATGCTCATGTCGGTTTCCTCAGCGCAGCACTTTGGCTTCGTCGCGCAGCTTCGCGACCAGTTCGGCCACCGAAGCCACCTTCACACCGGCCTGGCGCTTCGGCGGCTCGGCCACCTTCAGCGTCTTCAGGCGCGGGGTGACGTCGACGCCCAGCTCGTCCGGCGTCACCGTATCCAGCGGCTTCTTCTTCGCCTTCATGATGTTGGGCAGGCTGGCGAAACGCGGTTCGTTCAGGCGCAGGTCGGTGGTGATCACCGCCGGCAGCGCCACGCTCACGGTTTCCAGACCGCCGTCGATTTCACGGGTCACCGACGCGCGGCCATCGGCCACGCTCACTTTCGACGCGAAGGCCGCCTGGCCCCAGCCCAGCAGCGCAGCCAGCATCTGGCCGGTCTGATTGGCATCGTCATCGATCGCCTGCTTGCCGCAGATCACCAGCTGCGGCTGTTCGCGGCCCGCCACCGCCTTCAGCAGCTTGGCCACGGCCAGCGGCTGCAGTTCGGCGTCGGTATTCACGTGAATCGCGCGGTCGGCGCCCAGCGCCATCGCGGTACGCAGCGTATCGACGCAGCCGGCCACGCCGGCGGACACCACCACCACCTCGGTCGCGACACCGGCTTCCTTCAGGCGCACCGCCTCTTCCACCGCGATTTCGTCGAAGGGGTTCATCGACATCTTCACGTTCGCGGTTTCCACGCCGCTGCCGTCGGCCGCCACGCGGATCTTCACGTTGTAATCGATCACCCGCTTGACCGGGACCAGAATCTTCATGCCTGCGCCTCCTGCGCTCTGCTGCACTGCGTTGATGATGAAGACGGATGGTAAGGCGAACGGCCGCCGGCCGCATCGCGCACGCTGTCCGCGCATCCGTGTAGATGATCCATACGGATGCGTATGCATGAACCATACGCTACCGTATGCCCAATTGAGCCGTCAACCGTCCGCACCGGAATACCGCCATGTCCGAAACACCTTCCGTCCCCCGCCCGCAGACCGGCCGTGAAACCTGGGTTCGCGCCGCCATGCAGACCCTGGCCGACGCCGGGCTCGATGGCGTGAAGGTGGAAACGCTGGCCCGCGAGCTGGGCGTAACCAAGGGCAGCTTCTACTGGCACTTCAAGGACAGGCGCGCCCTGCTCGATGCCATGCTCGAAAGCTGGCGCGACGGCCGCATCGAGGACATCCGCAGCCGCACCCGGGCCGAGCCCGGCCAGGAAATCGCCCAGCTGCAGCAGCTGATCGACACCTACAGCCTGGTGCGCAACCGGCGCGGCATGCAGGTGGAACTGGCGGTGCGCGACTGGGCGCGCCATGACCCGGCCGCCCGTGCCACGCTGGATGAGGTAGACACGGTAAGGCTGGAATGTTCGGCCGCACTGTTCCGGGCCGCCGGCCGCAGCGCCGAAGAAGCCTCCAGCCGCAGCCTGCTGCTGTACGCCTACGTGTTCGGCCTCGGCATGATGGACAGCGCGCGCGACACGCCGCGACCGGCGGACACGCGTGCCTTCATCGCCAACCTGATCACGGGCGGCTGACACTTTGCAAAACAATGCCGCGCGGCTGTCATGGCCGGCACGCGATAATTGATGCATTGCCGCATCCGTGCGGGCCTCCAACAGAACAGAACGCAGAAAGGAAAACCGATGTCCTTCCCGGCACCCGAAATCTTCAAGGCCTACGACATCCGCGGCATCGTGGACAGGACGCTGACCGCCGACGCGGTGCGCGCCATCGGCCACGCGCTCGGCTCCGAGGCGGTGAAGCGCGGCCAGCGCACGATCGCAGTCGGCCGCGACGGCCGGCTGTCCGGCCCGGAACTGGCCGGTGCACTGGCCGAAGGCATCAACGCCGCGGGCGTAGACGTGCTGGACATCGGCTGCGTGCCGACCCCGCTGTCCTACTTCGCCGCCTTCGACCTCGGCACCGACAGCGCGGTCAGCGTGACCGGCAGCCACAATCCGCCGGACTACAACGGCCTGAAAATGGTGCTGGGCGGCCAGACGCTGTACGGCGACATGATCCAGGACCTGCGCCGCCGCATCATCGAGAACGATCTGGTGCACGGCCTCGGGACGACCCGTCAGGCCGACGTGCGCGACGCCTACATCACCCGCGTTACCGGCGATGTGAAGCTCAAGCGCCGGATGAAGGTGGTGATCGACTGCGGCAATGGCGTGGCCGGCGACATCGCTCCGCGCCTGTTCGAGGCGATGGGCTGCGAGGTGGTGCCGCTGTTCTGCGAGGTGGATGGCAATTTCCCGAATCACCATCCGGACCCGTCCAAGCCGGAAAACCTGGAAGACGTGATCCGCGTGCTGGCCGCCGGTGACGCCGAGATCGGCCTCGCTTTCGACGGCGACGGCGACCGCCTCGGTGTGGTCACCCGCGACGGCGAAATCATCTATCCCGACCGCCAGCTCATGCTGTTCGCCGCCGACGTGCTGTCGCGCCAGCCCGGCGCGCAGATCGTCTATGACGTCAAATGCACCCGTCTGCTGGCGCCGTGGATCCGCGAACACGGTGGCGAGCCGGTCATGTGGAACACCGGCCACGCGCTGATCAAGGCCAAGCTGAAGCAGAGCGGGGCCGCGCTGGCCGGCGAAATGAGCGGCCACATGTTCTTCAAGGAGCGCTGGTTCGGCTTCGACGACGGCCTGTACGCCGGCGCCCGCCTGCTGGAAATCCTGTCCGCCTCGGCGGACGCCAACGCGGTGCTGAAGGCGCTGCCGACCGCCACCTCCACGCCCGAGCTGAACCTGAAGATGAACGAGGGCGAGCCGCACGCGCTGATCGCAGAAATGCAGAAGTCGGCGGTGTTCGACGGCGCCCGCGACATCATCAAGATCGACGGCCTGCGGGTCGAGTACGCCGACGGCTTCGGCCTGATGCGGGCATCGAACACCACCCCGGTGGTCGTGCTCCGCTTTGAGGCGGACAACGAAGCCGCGCTGGCGCGCATCCAGGCGGATTTCCGCCGCGTGCTGCTGGGCGCCCGGCCGGCACTTGCGCTGCCGTTCTGAGGCGTGCCGCCGGCGGTCAGGCGGATCGGGCAGACCACCTGACCGGCGGGAAAATGACAAAGTGAAAAATATTCACACTCGCCCCTAAATGTGGCGGCGGGCATGCCGACAACAGGTTCATGCTCACTGCCGCCACCAACAACATCTATGTCGGTCGACAGCCCATTCTGGATCGCTCCAGTGCGCTGTACGCCTACGAACTGCTGTTCCGTTCGGGCCACGTCGGGCAGGCGGACTTCCACTGCAACATCAGCGCCACGGCGCGCGTAATCACCTCGGTCTTCAACGAGCTGGGGCTGGAACGTTCACTCGGCAATGCACTGGGCTTCATCAACGTCAGCGAAGAGATGCTGATGTCCGAAGCGATCGAGCTGCTGCCGGCGGACAAGATCGTGATCGAGCTGCTCGAAACCGTGCCGCCCACGCCCGAAGTCATCGCCCGTTCGCGCGAACTGGTGCGCAAGGGCTTCCGGCTGGCGCTGGACGACGTGCTCGAACTGGACGAGCGCTTCCTGCCGCTGATCCGCATCGCCTCCTTCATCAAGATCGACCTGATGGGCGTACCGTCCGACGCGCTGGCCGATCTGGTCGAACGCTTCCGTCCCTTCGAAGCCCGGCTGCTGGCGGAAAAGGTGGACAGCGCCGAACAGGCCGCCTACTGCCACCAGCTCGGCTTCAGCTTCTTCCAGGGCTATTACTTCGCCCGCCCCAGCGTGCTCAGTACGCGCACGCTCACCGCCAGCGAAACCACGCTGCTGCGGCTGCTCGGCATGGTCATGAGCGACGCCGACACCAGCGAGATGGAACCGCTGATCAAGCAGGAACCGGCACTGCTGGTGAACCTGATGCGCATCACCAATTCGGTGGGCTCGGGCAGCAACCGCCAGATCTCGACCGTGCGCGAGGCGATCACCCTGCTCGGCCGGCGCCAGCTGCAGCGCTGGCTGCAGCTGCTGCTGTTCTGTTCGCAGGACGGCGGCGACAGCAACAAGCCGTTGCTGAACATGGTGGCCACCCGCGCCCGCACGATGGAGCTTCTGGCCGAGCGCTGCGACAGCAGCGACTGCGACCCGGACGGCGCCTTCCTGACCGGCATCCTGTCGCTGCTGCCCTCGCTGCTCGGCGTCGAGATGGACGAAGTACTGCGCACGCTCGCGGTCGATGATCACATCCGCGGCGCGCTGATCGAAAGCAGCGGCTCCATGGGCACCCTGCTCACGCTGCTGCGCCACTGGGAAGAGGACGCGCTGAGCGACTACGCGCAGGCGCTGGATGCGCTGCAGCCGCTGACCGTCGAGGATTTCAATCTGGCCGTTTCCGAAGCCATGAGCTGGGCCGCCGATCTCGGCGCCGGCTGACTCGCCGCTTCACCCCGGACACCTTTCATGCAACCGCCCCCCGCCAACGCCATCGAACGTCTGTTTGCCGCCGCCGGCCAGCTGCCTACCATCCCCCGCGTGGTGCAGAAGCTGATCGAAACGCTGCGCGACGAAGACGCCAACCTGCAGCCGCTGATCGCCGACATCCGCACCGACCCGACCATTTCCGCCCGCGTGCTGCGTCTGGCCAATTCCGGCTTCTACGGCACCCGGCGCAGCGTCGGTTCGATCGATGAGGCGGTGACGCTGATCGGCACCCGCGCGGTGCGCACCCTGGTCATTTCGGCCGGCATCAGCGGCAGCTTTCCGAAGGTGCCGGGCGTGGACCTGCAGGTCTTCTGGCGGCACGCCATGCTCACCGCCAACGTCGCCGCCACGCTGGCGAAACGCGCGGGCATGAATGCCGAATACGCCTACAGCGCCGGCCTGATGCACCGGGTCGGCCAGCTCATGATCCACATCGCGTTTCCGCGCATCGCCGACGAAATCGCCCGCGACTGCCAGGACCTCAGCGTCGGCGAACGTGCCGCGACCGAACTGGCCAAGCTGCACACCACGCACTGCGAGGTGGGCGCAGAACTGGCCATGCGCTGGAATTTTCCGGACGATATCGCGCAGGCGCTGCAGCATTACTCGCAGCCGCAGGCAGGCGCGGAAGACGCGCTGGCACGGCTGACGCATCTGGCCGCGCGCATCGCCTTCGCCATCGGCGACGGCATTCCGGCGGCCGACATCGTGGGCTCGCTCGACGCCGGGCTGCTCGATGCCTGCGGTCTGAGCGGTGCGCCGCTGGTCGAGGACATCGCGCGCTGTGCGGAACAGGCAGCGAGCAGCGATCCGGGCATCTGAGTCCGCGCCGGGAAATGAAAAAGCCGCCTCATGGCGGCTTTTTCATTTCATCGGTCAGCGCATCTTGGGATTCAGCGTGCCGCGGTTGTAGTCCTTGTCACCGGGCAGGAGGGTGCGGGTACCGAACCAGCCACCCTGGGCGCCTTCCGGCCGCCCCTGATTCTGCGGCCAGGTATCGGCCACCTTTTTCGCCTCCGCCTGTTTCGCCTGATCGACGAAGCGCCAGCGGCCGTCCGGCATCAGTTCGACCTTCTCGCCGGCGGCGGTGGTCGCCTCGATCACCGCGCCCTCGCCGGCCAGCGCGCCAGCCGATGCCAGCGCCATCAGCAACACTGCAGCGATTTTCATCCGAGCTTGCCTTCCACCCACTTCGCCACGCCGGCGAGCGCTGCCGGCAGGTTTTCCGGCTGGGTGCCGCCGGCCTGCGCCATGTCCGGCTTGCCGCCGCCCTTGCCGCCCACCTGTCCGGCGACGAAATTGACCAGTTCGCCGGCCTTCACCTTGGCGATCAGATCGGCCGTTACACCGGCGATCAGACTCACCTTGCCGTCGTTCACCGCGGCCAGCACGATGGCGGCCGAGCCGAGCTTGTCGCGCAGTTTGTCCAGCGTTTCGCGCAGCGCCGGCACGTCGGCACCTTCCATCACCGCGGCCAGCACCTTCGCGCCGCCGACCGCCACCGCCTGCGCGGCCAGTTCGTCGCCCTGGCTGGCGGCGAGCTTGCTCTTCAGGCGGGCGATTTCCTTTTCCAGCGCGCGCACGTTGTCGATCACCTGCGCGATCTTGGCCGGCAGTTCATTGGCCGGTGCCTTGAACGCGGCCGCGGCTTCGCTGACCAGCCTGTCCTGACGCTGCACGAACGCCACCGCGTTCTCACCGGTGATCGCCTCGACGCGGCGGATGCCGGCGGCCACGCCGGCTTCGACCGTGATCTTGAACAGGCCGATGTCGCCGGTGCGCGCGACGTGGGTGCCGCCGCACAGTTCGCGCGACGAACCGATATCGAGCACGCGCACCTCGTCGCCGTACTTCTCGCCGAACAGCATCATGGCGCCCGACTTCTGCGCGTCCTCGATGCCCATCACGCGCGCCTGGGTGGCGGCGTTGGCGAGAATTTCGGCATTGACGATGCGCTCGACCCGGGCGATCTCGTCGTCGCTCATCGGCGCGGTATGCACAAAGTCGAAACGGGTCTTGTCGGCATCGACCAGCGAGCCCTTCTGCTGCACGTGATCGCCCAGCACCTCGCGCAGCGCCTTGTGCATCAGGTGGGTGACCGAGTGATTGCGCGCGGTGGCGGCGCGGGCGCGCACATCGACCCGCGCGCTCACGCTGTCGCCGACCGCGATGCGGCCGGTGCCGACCACGCCGTGGTGGCCGAACACCGCCGCCTGAATCTTCAGCGTGTCCTCGACCTTGAAGATGCCCTGTGCTGCACGCAGTTCGCCGCGGTCGCCGACCTGGCCGCCGGATTCGGCGTAGAACGGCGTCTCGTCGAGCACGACGACGCCCAGTTCGCCTTCGTGCAGTTCATTCACCGGCGCACCGTCGCGGTACAGCGCCACCACCTTGCCGGCCGCTTCCAGCGTGTCGTAACCGCGGAAAGTGGTCTGTACGCCGTCGTACTCCAGTGCGGTCGCCATCTTGAACTTGCCGGCGGCGCGCGCCTGTTCCTTCTGGCGCGCCATCGCGGCGTCGAAGCCTTCGGTATCGACCGTCACGCCGCGCTCGCGGCAGATGTCGGCGGTCAGGTCCAGCGGGAAGCCGTAGGTGTCGTGCAGCTTGAACGCGGTTTCGCCATCCAGCGCGGCGCCCTGCGCCAGCGCGGCCAGTGCCGATTCCAGGATGTCCATGCCGTTGGCGATGGTGGCGAAGAAGCGCTCCTCCTCCTGCCGCAGCACGTCCATCACCTTCTGCTGCGCAGCGGCCAGGTCCGGGTAGGCGGCACCCATCTGCGCCACCAGGTCCGGCACCATGCGGTGGAAGAAGGCGGCGCGCGCGCCCAGCTTGTAGCCGTGGCGGATGGCGCGGCGGATGATGCGGCGAAGCACGTAGCCGCGGCCCTCGTTGCCCGGAATGACACCGTCGGCGATCAGGAAGGAACAGGCGCGGATGTGGTCGGCCAGCACCTTGAGCGACGGGGTGTCGAGGTCGGAGGTCTGCGTTTCGCGCGCGGCGGCGGCGATCAGCGCGACGAACAGGTCGATCTCGTAATTGCTGTGCACGCCCTGCAGCACCGCGGCGATGCGCTCCAGACCCATGCCGGTGTCCACGCTGGGCTTGGGCAGCGGATGCAGCACGCCCGCTTCGTCGCGGTTGTACTGCATGAACACGTTGTTCCAGATTTCGATGTAGCGGTCGCCGTCCTCGTCCGGCGAGCCCGGCGGGCCGCCCGGAATGTGGGCGCCGTGGTCGTAGAAGATTTCGGTACACGGGCCGCAGGGGCCGGTGTCGCCCATCATCCAGAAGTTGTCCGAGGCGTAGCGCGCGCCCTTGTTGTCGCCGATGCGGATGACGCGTTCGGCCGGCACGCCGATTTCGTTGGTCCAGATGTCGAAGGCTTCGTCGTCTTCGGCATAGACGGTGATCGTGAGCTTGTCCTTGGGCAGCTTGAACACTTCGGTCAGCAGTTCCCACGCAAACGCGATGGCGTCGCGCTTGAAGTAGTCGCCGAAGCTGAAGTTGCCCAGCATTTCGAAGAAGGTGTGGTGGCGCGCGGTGTAGCCGACGTTTTCCAGATCGTTGTGCTTGCCGCCGGCGCGCACGCATTTCTGCGAGGTGGTCGCGCGGTTGTAGCTGCGCTTGTCGAAGCCGAGGAACACGTCCTTGAACTGGTTCATGCCGGCGTTGGTGAACAGCAGCGTCGGGTCCTCGTGCGGCACCAGCGAGCTGGAGGCCACGATCTGGTGGCCCTTGGAAGCGAAGAAATTCAGGAAGGCGGAGCGGATATCGGCGCTGTTCATGGTCGGCAATCAGGATTTCAGGGCGCGCGCTGCGGCGCGAAAACAGTCGCGGATTCTAGCATTCGCGCCGCCGCCGGCCGGATGGCCGTGGCGCGTTCAGGCGACGGCCGGCTCGGCGCTCACGCCGGCCACCTCGGCGACGATGCGGCAGGAGCGCAGGCGCAGCGCGAAGTCGTGGATGTCGGTCACCACCATCAGTTCGTCGGCGCCGGTGCGCTCGACCAGCGACGCGAGGCCGCGGCGCACGGTATCGGGGCCGCCGACCACTGCTTCGGCGAGGAAGGCATCGACCGAGGCCTTTTCGTGGCCGGCCCACAGCGGCGTCATGTCGGCCACCGGCGGGCGCAGCCGCAGGGACTCGCCACGCATCAGCGCCAGCACGCGCTGCTGAGTCGAGGTGAACAGCCCGCGCGCCTCGTCGTCGCTGTCGGCAGCCACCACCGGCACGCCCAGCATCAGATGCGGCCGGTCGAGCACGGCCGACGGTTGGAACAGTTCGCGGTACAGGCGGGCCGCCTCCAGCATCATGCGCGGCGCGAAATGCGCGGCGAAAGCATAGGGCAGGCCCAGCCAGGCCGCCAGCTGGGCGCTGAACAGGCTGGAGCCGAGCAGCCACACCGGCACTTCGGTGCCTTCGCCCGGCATCGCGCGCACCGCCTGACCAGGCTGCGCCGGTGCCAGCAGGGCCCGCAGTTCCGCCACCTGCTCCGGGAAGTCGTCGCCGTTGCCCGCCAGATCGCGGCGCAGCGCGCGCATGGTGGGGCGGTCAGCGCCCGGGGCGCGACCCAGCCCCAGGTCGATGCGCCCCGGATAGAGCGTCGCCAGCGTGCCGAAGTTTTCCGCCACCACCAGCGGCGCGTGATTGGGCAGCATGACGCCGCCAGAGCCGACGCGGATGCGCGAAGTCTGGCCCGCCACGTGGCCGATCAGCACCGCGGTCGCCGCACTCGCGATGCCGTCCATATTGTGGTGTTCGGCCAGCCAGTAGCGTCTGAAGCCCAGCTGTTCGACATGGCGCGCCAGCGCGACGGCCTCCTTCATGGCCTCGGCCACGCTGCCGCCCTGGCGGACCGGCACCAGATCGAGCATGGACAGCGGAATGTTGAACGGTTCGGGCATCGGGGCTCCAGCTCGGAAGACTGCGGTGGGGACGTGGGCGGCGCACTGCGCGCGGCCCGGCCGCTGCGGGCACATGACCGTGGATATCGGGGCGGCGCGAAAGTTTGCAAGCGCAGGCCGGCCCGGTATCGTCGGGCACTGCAGCGGAAGGCCTGTTCCGCCCGCGCCCCACCCGTGAAGAGGGAGGAGTTCCGACATGACCGACGCCGCGCACACGACGGCCGCACAGGGCTTCATTCTCGCGCTTGACCAGGGCACGACCAGTTCGCGTGCGCTGGTGTTCGATCGTGCCGGCCGGGTGGTCGCGATGGCCCAGCGCGAACTGCCGCAGAGCTATCCGCAGCCCGGCTGGGTCGAGCACGACGCGCTGCACATCTGGACCGACACCCTGGCCTGCATGCACGAAGTGCTGCTGCGCGCGGCGCTGAAACCGGCCGACATCGCCGCCATCGGCATCACCAACCAGCGCGAAACCGTGGTGCTGTGGGACCGCGCCACCGGCACGCCGCTGGCGCCCGCCATCGTTTGGCAGGACCGGCGTACCGCCGACGCCTGCGCCCGGCTGCGCGCCGACGGACACGAAGCCTTCGTGCGCGGCCGGACCGGGCTGGTGCTCGACCCCTACTTCTCGGCCAGCAAGATCGCCTGGCTGCTGGACCACGTGCCCGGCGCACGCAGCCGGGCCGAGCGCGGCGAACTGGCCTGCGGCACCATGGACAGCTGGCTGGCCTGGCAGCTCACCGGCGGTCGCCGTCACATCACCGACCTCACCAACGCCAGCCGCACCCAGCTGCTGGACATCCGCAGCGGCCGCTGGGACGACGATCTGCTGGCACTGTTCGGCGTACCGCGCGCGCTGCTGCCCGAGGTGCTGCCGTCGGCCGGCCTGCTGGCCGATACCGACCCTGCCCTGTTCGGCCGCGCGATTCCGCTGACCGGCATCGCTGGCGACCAGCAGGCGGCGCTGTACGGCCAGGGCTGCAGCGCGGCAGGTCTGGCGAAGAACACCTATGGCACCGGCTGTTTCATGCTGATGCACACCGGCCGTCAGGTCATCGCCTCGACCCATGGCCTGCTCGCCACCTGCGCCGCGCAGACCTCGGCCCACATCGAGTACGCGCTCGAAGGCAGCGTGTTCGTCACCGGCGCGCTGGTGCAGTGGCTGCGGGACGGGCTGGGCCTGATCGCGCGCTCGGCCGACATCGAGGCGCTGGCCGCCAGCGTGCCGGACAGCGGCGGCGTCACCGTGGTGCCGGCCTTCACCGGGCTGGGCGCGCCGCACTGGTCGGCCGAGGCGCGCGGCGCATTGTACGGGCTGACCCGCGGCACCACCCGTGCACACATCGCCCGCGCCGCGCTGGAAGCGATTGCGCTGCAGACGCTGGACGTGATGCGGGCGATGGAAGCCGACGCCGGCGCACCGCTGCGCGCGCTGAAGGTCGATGGCGGCGGCACCGCGAACGCCCTGCTGATGCAGATGCAGGCCGACCTGCTGGATTGCCCGGTACAGGTGGCGCCGACCGCCGAAACCACCTCACTGGGCGCCGCCCTGCTGGCCGCCCGCGGCTGCGGGCTGGACATGACGCTGCCGGACAGCGGCGGCCGCAGTTTCCAGCCACAGGACCGCACGCTCGCTGCCGCCCTGCTCCCGCGCTGGCAGCGCGCGGTGTCAGCCACGATGCAGATGGCTGCGCACTGAAGCGGACTGCCGGCAAAGGGCGCGGATGCCGGCCCCGCCGCGATTCAGCCGGTTTCGCCCTCGACGCCGCCCGGTGTGTCGCCGGCACCGCCGCCCATGCCCCCACCGCCCATGCCCCATTTCAGCGCCAGCCGCACCAGGTCGATATCGGTGCGGGTGCCCAGCTTGGCCTTGATCTGGTAATGGGTGTTCTGCGCGGTTTTGGGACTGATGTGCAGCGTCTGGCCGATTTCGTCCGGCGTACGGCCGTCGAGCAGCAGCCGCAGCACCTCGAATTCGCGCGGCGAAAGCGCGTCGAGCGGATTGTCCGACTCGTTCAGCAGCGCCAGCGCCAGCTCGGGCGCGATGTCCGGGCTCAGCACCCGGCGCCGCGCCGCCACCTGATACACCGCGTCGATCAGCACGTCCGGCGCACAGCTCTTGGTCACGTAGCCGAGCGCACCGGCGCGCAGCGCCTGCGAGGCGAACAGCGGGTCGCGGTGCATGCTGAACACCAGGATGCGCGCCCGCGCGTCGCGTTGCACCAGACGGCGCACCAGCTCGACCCCGCCCATGTCGGGCAGGCCCAGATCCAGCACCACCACATCCGGCTCCACCGCGCGGAAGGCGGTCAGCGCCTCGCCCGCGGTGGACGCCTCGGCCTCGATGCACAGGTCGGGCCGGCGTTCCAGCAGCCGGCGATAGCCTTCGCGCACCACCGCGTGATCGTCGACCAGCAGCAGGCGGATCATGCGAGCACTCCTTCGATTCTGTTCGTCGCGGCGCCGGCGTCCGCCGGCAGCACCACCTCGACCCGCAGGCCGCCCTCGCTGCGCGGCGTCAGCGTGAGCCGCCCGCCCAGCGCGTTCACCCGTTCCCGCATGCCCAGCACGCCCAGCCCGCCCTCGAACTTCGCGCCTTCAAGCGGCCGCCCGTCGTCATCGACCTGCAGCCTTACCTCGCCGCCGGCGCAGCGCAGCGAGACCGCGATGTGGCGGGCGTCGGCGTGCTTCTGCGCATTGGTCAGGCTTTCCTGGACGATGCGATAGAGGCTCACGTTCAGGTTGTCCGCCAGACCCGACGGATCGCCCTGGATGTCCAGCGTGTGCAGACAGCGGCCGTGGCTGCTGCGGTTGCGGCTGTCGATCAGCTGTTCCAGACAGGCCGCCAGACCGAAAGCTTCCAGCCCGACCGGCCGCAGTTCGCGCAGAATGAGCTGCAGCACTTCCATCATGTGCGCGGTGATGCGCGAAATCGCCTCGGCGCAGGGCGTGAGCGCCGGCAGCTGGTCGTGCGCCAGTTCGCGCGCATAGGCCGCCTCGGCCTGGATGGAGGTGAGGCACTGGCCCAGTTCGTCGTGCAGTTCGCGCGCAAGCCTGCGCCGCTCCTCCTCGCGCACGTCGAGCAGCCGCCGGGCCAGCAGGCGCTGTTCGTCCATGGTGTGCTGCAGACGGTCGGCCAGATGGTTGAAGCCCTCGCCGATGCGCTGCAGCTCGATCAGTTCGAAGGACGGCAGGCGCACCGACAGGTCGCCCGCCTGCATGCGCTCCACGCCACGCAGGATGTCGTCCGCTGGACGCAGCACCCGGCGCACCGGCAGATAGACCAGCACGTTCAGCAGCAGCACGCCGGCGGTGATGATGAGCAGGTTGCGGATGGCGGTGCCCACCGACTGCGCGACGCTGTTGTAGTTGGGCGTCAGGAACAGCTCGCCCACCTTGATGCCGGGATAGCGGCCGACCGCGCCGACATAGCGCGCCTCCTCGCCCACCACCTGCCGCATGAGACTGGCAGGCAGCCAGGCGGGCGCTTCGGCGTCGCCGAAACAGCGCTGCACCACCGGGCGGGAGTAGATGTTGATCACCTCGGCGCAGAAATGCACCAGCCGGCCTATGCCCTCCAGATCGTTCAGTTCCAGCGTGCCGAGGTCGCGCACGAAGGGCGGCGACACGCGGGAAATCTCGTTCTCGATCAGCTGCTTGATGGTGTCGCCGGTGCGCGGGATGTCGGCGTGCAGCCGTTCGCGGGTCTGCACCAGCGTGAACGCGATCGCGCAGGCCAGCAGCAGCAGCGCGAACAGCGTGATGCGGATCAGCAGGATGCGCTTGAGGTCTACGCGTTTCATCGGCAGGCGGTTCGGGGACGGGACAGGGTCACATTGTGCGCATGCGCCCGCGTGGGGACCAGCATGCCGGCGCGGCCGGATCATAGGACGCCGCTGTTCCGGCCGGGACGGGCAATTTGACCGTACCGCCGGCGGCAGAACACCGGCGCCCCGGGACCGTTTCCCGCCCTAAGCTGCGCACACTCTCAACACGGAGCCTCCGAACGTGACCTTCCGCATGACATCAAGCCGCCTGAAGACCCTGCTGGGCGCCGCCCTGCTCACCGCCGGCCTGCTCGCCACTGCAGCCGCCGATGCCCGCGATCTCGCCGAAGTGAAATCCAGCGGCCAGCTGCGGGTCGGCCTGTACAAGGACTTCCCGCCGTACTCCGACGAAGGCGCCGGCATCGATGTCGACATCGCGCGCGCACTCGCTGAAAAGATGGGCCTGAAGGCGGTGCTGGCCAGCTACGACGCCGGCGAGAACATGGACGACGATCTGCGCAACATCGTCTGGAAAGGCACGGTGCTCGGCCCGGCAGTCTCCGACGTGATGGTGCATGTGCCGGTGGACCCGGTCATGAGCCAGCGCAACCCGCAGGTGCGCATCTTCGGCGCCTACCACCGCGAAACCCTGGCCGCCCTGCGTGACACCGAAAAGCTGCCCAAGCTGGACAAGGTGGCCGACATCGACCAGCAGCCGCTGGGCGCCGAAGGCGAATCCATCCTGTCGATGGCGCTGCTGTCGTCCGACGGCGGCCGGCTGCGCAGCCAGCTGCATCACTTCCAGTCCATGACCGATGCGCGCAAGGCGCTCGAATCCGGCGAGATCGCGGCCTTTCTCGGCATGCGCAGCCAGATCGAACCGATGAAGGCCGCCACCGGCAACCGCTTCACGCTGAGCAATCCGCCGCCGCTGCCAGGCCTGCCGCAGGCCGGCTGGGCGCTCGGCATGGCCGTGGTGGCTGATGCCGCCGACCTGGAACAGGCGCTGAAAAAAGCGCTGGCCGACATGGAAAGCGACGGCACGCTGGACCGCATTTTCAAGAAGCACGCGGTCACCCGCATGCCGCCGCTGTAATCGGGCGGCAGCGGGTCAGCAGCCGGCGACCTGCCCCGGCAGGTCGAGGCAGTCGGTGAACAGGCCGCGCACGCCAGCCGCGATCAGCGCGGCCGCCCGGTCGGCCTGATTCACCGTGTAGCAGAGCAGCGGAATGCCGGCGCCGACGATGTCGGCCAGCCGCTCCGCGTCGAGGCGGCTGTGGTCGCAATGCAGGGACACCGCGCCCAGCGCGCGCATCTGAGTGCGCCAGTCATCCGGCACCGCTTCGAACAGCAGGCCGCGCGGCACCTCCGGCGCCCGCGCGCGCGCCGCGTCCAGCGCATCGAAATCGAAGGATGAAAACAGCGGCAGCGTGCGCCCGGCCGGCCAGCGCGCGGCCACCATGCGCGCCACCGTGTCCCCGGTGGCACGGGCATGACCGGGCGCCGGCTTTATTTCGATATTGGCGTCGAGATCCAGCCCGATCAGCAGGTCGATCGCTTCCCCCAGCGTGGGAATGGCTTCACCTGCAAAGGCCGGGCCGTGCCAACTGCCGGCGTCGAGCCGGCGCAGCGCGGCGAAGTCGTGCGCCGCCACCGCGCCGCGACCATCGGTGGTGCGCTCCAGCGTGTCGTCGTGAATGAGCACCGGCACGCCGTCGCGGCTCAGCATCACGTCGAATTCGACCATGCGGAAACCGGCCGCCGCCCCGGCGTGTATCGCCGCCAGTGTGTTCTCCGGCGCGGCGCGGCCGCCGCCCCGGTGGGCGATCCACAGCGGTCGCCCCCAGTCGTTCACCGGCGCGGGCTCACAGGTTCTGCAGCAGGTCGCGCGCCTCGTGCGCAACCTGATCGTCGACCAGCCAGGCGATGGCCGACAGCAGTTCGATGGACTGGCCGCTGGCCACGCCCTCCTTCACCCAGTTCTCGATCGCCCGCACCCGCGCGGCGTCGTCGAGCGCAAGCAGCTTGAGCAGCGGCTCGCGCACCGACGCGTCCTCACGCGCGCTGCGTATCAGCAGCACCAGCTGTTCGCTGTCGCTCATTGCGCCGCCCGCAGCACCGCACTGTCCAGCGCCGCCTTGGCCGGCTTGCGGTCGGCCCACAGCGCTTCCAGTTCCTCGTCCAGCGCGGCGCGCACCTTCGGGTTGGCCGACGCGACGCTGGGGCCGCCGTCTGCCG
Organism: Methyloversatilis universalis FAM5; assembly: GCF_000214035.2. Classification (GTDB taxonomy): domain Bacteria; phylum Pseudomonadota; class Gammaproteobacteria; order Burkholderiales; family Rhodocyclaceae; genus Methyloversatilis; species Methyloversatilis universalis. Next base: position 80,249 of record NZ_AFHG01000042.1, read on the forward strand.
CTGCCGCACCGCCGCGACCGGCCAGCTGGCGCAGCGCCACGCGCACCACGCCATCGGCATTCGGCGCGTCCACCGGGCTCAGCGCGACTACGCCGGCGCGGTTCAGCGGCACGAAACCGGTGTCCAGCGCCCATTGCGCCTGACGTTCAGGCTCAAGCGCGAAGGTGACGAAGCGGGCGATGGTCTGCAGGTCGGCCGCGCTGCGACCGGCCGACACCCACAGCGACGCCCCGTCGGCCAGCGTGTGGCCGGTCTTGTTGTACACGTCTTCGTGGAAGGGCAGCGGCGCCACGCCCACCTCGAACTTGGCGTCGTGCTTGATCGCCGGCCACGAAGACGACATCGCGGTCAGCACCTGGCACTTGCCGCTGGAGAACATCGGCACCGCCTCGTCGCCGCGGCCGAAGATGTGCAGGTAGCGGCTCTTGTACCAGGACGACATCATGGCCAGGTGCTTCACCTGCACCAGACCGTTGAACGCCAGTTCCTCACCCGCCTTCTGGCCCTTCTTCGCCGCGACCTTGCGGGCGAAGGGCTCGTTGTGCCAGGCACTCACGTTGTCCACATGCACCAGCGCCGGACGCGCGCTGGTGTAGGGGCATGAATAGCCGGCGTCGCGCAGGTCACCCAGCGCGGACTGCAGCGTGAGCCAGTGGTTGGGCGGCTGCTGCGGATCCAGACCGACGCGTGTGAAGGCGTCCTTGTTGTAGAACATGACCGGCGTGGCCAGGCCGAGGGCCAGCGCGTTCAGCCGGCCCTTGCCGTCGGCCAGCCAGGACGGCATCGGCGACGGGATGCGCACCGCGGCGAATTTCTCCTTGCCCCTGGTCATCACGTCGGCCAACGGCGTGTAGCGCACCTTGCCCTCCAGGAACTGGGCGCGGGCGTCGGCATCCAGCACCTGCATCGCGGGGGTAGCACCGTCGTCCCACTTGCGGGCGCTCAGCACGATCTTCTGCGAGGCCTTGCCGCTCGCGTTGAAGGCATCGACCAGTTTCTGCAGCGCCTGCGCGGTGCTGTCGTCCAGCGTGTGGGCCAGTTCCAGCGGTTCGGCTTCCTTCGCCGGTGCGGCCGCTTTCTTGCTGGCGGCGGCCGGTTTCTTCGCGGGGCTCTTCTTCGCGTCCTGCGCGTGCAGAGCGATCGGGAAAGCAAGGACGCTGGCCGCGATCAGTGCGGCAAACGGCTTGAGGGTCATGCGGTGGTCTCCTTCTGTGCCGCCTCGGGGCGGCAGGGTGCTCTGAAATCGTTCACGAGCGCGGCGTGCGCTGAGCGCAACCGGCGCTGACTCATGGCGCGGGGTGGGTGTAGCGCAGGTGGATCGCGTCGATCGCCCGGCACAGTTCGTCGGACAGGCTGACCGACCACGCGCTGATATTTTCCCGCAACTGGGTGGCGTTCGTCACCCCGATCAGCGTGCTGGCGACGGTGCTGCGGCGGTAGCAGAACGCCAGCGCCAGCTGCGCAGGCGTAAGGCCATGCTCCCGGGCAAGCGCCGCATAGGCGCGCGAGGCCGGTGCCACGTTCTCCTTGAAATAGCGCTGGCCGAACTGCGGAAATTCGGTGATGCGGCCCGCCGCGTCAGCGTCGTCCGCATACTTGCCGCTCAGATGGCCGAAACCCAGCGGCGAATAGGCCAGCAGCGACACCTGTTCGCGCACGCACACCTCGGACAGCCCGAAGTCGAAGGTGCGGTTCATCAGGTGATAGGCGTTCTGGATGCTCACCACCCGCGGCAGTCCTTCGTCGGCCAGGCGCAGGCAGGTCATCAGCCCCCAGGGCGTTTCGTTCGACACGCCGACGTGGCGCACCTTGCCCTCGGCGATCAGCCTGTCCATCGCTTCCAGCTGGCTGCGCAGCGAGGCGGCGTCGCGTTCGGCCGCCGGGTCGTATTCGTACTGGCCGAACATCGGCACGTTGCGGGCCGGCCAGTGGATCTGGTACAGGTCGATATGGTCGGTGCCCAGCCTGCGCAGCGAACCTTCGACCGCCTCGCGGATGTTGGCTTCGTCCAGCGCCAGCGGGCCACCGCGTATCCAGGGCATGCCGCGCGCCGGCCCGGCCACCTTGGTGGCGACGATCACCTTGTCGCGCGGCTTCTTCGCCAGCCAGCTGCCGACGATGCGCTCGGTGGCGCCGGAGGTTTCGGCGCGCGCCGGGACCGGGTACATTTCGGCCGCGTCGAGCAGATCGATGCCGGCTTCGAAAGCTTCGTCCATCAGCGCATGGGCGCTGCGTTCATCGACCTGCTGACCGAAGGTCATGGTGCCCAGCCCGATGGCGGGCACGTCCAGCGACGAGCGCCCGAGCCGGCGCCGCGCGATATCCTTGCTGTCCATGATGTGGCTTGAGGAAGTCCGGAGGTGTGTCTGGCAAGGGCCAGACATGTACCACAGACCGTGTCTCACCACGTCGATTCCCGCAGATCGGAAATATCTTGAAAACACATCTTCACGGCCTGCTGCTCTACTGCCGCCCCGGCTTCGAGCGCGAATGCGCACAGGAAATCGCCGACCGCTGCGGCGAAGCCGGCCACCTGGTCGAAGTCAGCGCCGAGCCGAACAGCGGCTGGGTCGAGGCGCAGGCCGAAGGCGGCACGCTGTGGGCGCTCACCCGCATCCTGCGCTGGCAGGACCTGTGTTTCGCCCGTCAGCTGCTGTTTTCCGGCCGCACGGTCGAGGGCATGGCGCCCGGTGACCGGGTGACCCCGCTGGTCGAGGCGGCGCGCGAACTGTGCGACGGCTACGCCGATTTCCTGGTCGAAACGCCGGATACCGACGACGCCAAGTCGCTGTCGTCGATGATCAAGAAGCTGGAACCGCACCTGAGCCAGGCGCTGGAAGAGGCCGGTGCCTTCAGCGATGCACCGGACGCGCCGCGCCTGCACATCCTGTTCACCGCCACCGACCGTGCCACCGTAGCGCTGAGCTGGCCGGGCCGCCGCAGCGAGTGGCTGAACGGCATCCCGCGGCTGCGCATGCCGCGCGAGGCGCCCTCGCGATCGACACTGAAGCTGGCCGAAGCCTTCCACACCCTGCTGTCGGAAGACGAACAGGAGCGCCTGCTCAAACCGGGCATGAGCGCGGTCGACCTGGGGGCTGCCCCGGGCGGCTGGACCTGGCAGCTGGTGTCGCGCCACATCAGCGTGACCGCGGTGGACAACGGCCGCATGAACCCGGAACTGCTGGAATCCGGCCTGGTGGTGCACAAGCGCGAGGACGGTTTCCGCTTCGTGCCGCGCAAACCGGTGGACTGGCTGGTGTGCGACATGGTCGAACAGCCGCGCCGCGTCGCCGCGCTGGCCGCGCGCTGGCTCACCCAGGGCCTGTGCCGGCACGCGGTGTTCAACCTGAAGCTGCCGATGAAGCGCCGCTACGACGAACTGCAGCTGTGCACCGACCTGATCGCCGAAGCCATGGGCGACCGCAAGTACGTGCTGCGCTGCCGCCAGCTCTATCACGACCGGGAAGAAGTCACCTGCTACCTCGGCGACCCGGGCAAGGCCGGCGGCGGCGGACGCAAGCGGAAACGCTGAACGCCTCGCGCCTGCCTCCGCCGTTATCGCGGAGAGGGCGCCGCTTGTATGTTCACCTTCGGCAAGCGTAGTAGTGGACGCTTGTCGGGCGGAGGGACGAGCGCCGCATCTGACGGCAAGCACGTACAGACAGTGGGAGAGATGTCCCGCCTTCACCCCAAGCACCGATGAGGAATCCTTCGGACCGCGTCCGTCACGGTACCGACCATATCCTGCAAGCCTGTGCCCCGGTGATCCCGACAAGCCCTTCAACCTTAGTCCGGAGGTGCTCATCGTGACAAGTCAGACCGAATCCACTTGCTTTGGCATCGACGTCTCCAAGCGCTGGCTGGACATCGCCGAGCACGGCCGCTCGCCGGTACTGCGCATTGACAACACCGCCGCGGCCATCCGCGGCTGGCTGCGCACCTTGCCCCCGGGCGCTGTGCGCTTC
>NZ_AFHG01000041.1 GCF_000214035.2 Methyloversatilis universalis FAM5
CGTCACTCACCCGTCGGGAGCGGNGCCCCCGCCGCGATGCGGCCTCAATCAATCGCCACGCTCATTCCACCGCCCGTCGCGACGAGGCGTCGNTCCCNCAAAACCCCGTCGCGCATCACTCGCACTCGGGACCCGCGCTCCAGCCGCGCATCGATCACCCGTGGGAGCGGCGCCCCCGCCGCGATGCGGCCTCAACCACCCGCCACGCTCATTCCACCGCCGCATCGCGACGAGGCGTCGCTCCCACAAAACCCCACCGCGCGTCACTCGCACTCGGGATCCGCGCTCCACCACGCGTCGCTCGACTGTGGGAGCGGCGCCCTCGCCGCGATGCGGCCTTCAATCAGGCTCTATCTCCGTTCAACCGCCCTATCGCGGCGAGGGCGCCGCTCCCACGAAAACACCGTCGGCCGATCAATCCTCCCACTCCAGCTCCGCGTACGCTGCGGTGACATTGCGGCGATGGAACAGTTCGGCCAGTTCCCAATTGCCGACCTGATCTCGCGCGACTTCGTCGGCGGCCTGGGCCAGCTTTCGGCCGGCCTTGATGGCCGCCCTCGTTTGATCGGCCAATGCCTGCAGGTAGTTCCGCTGTTTCGCAAAAGCGGCGCGCCAGTCGGTGCCCGAATCGCCGTGACCGGACACCACACGCTTCAGGTCGAGCGCGGCGATCTGGTCGCCCACCTTGAGCCAGCCGAGCAGCTTGCCGTCGACGACAGGCATGTGGCCGACGAACAGCAGGTCGCCGGCGAACAGCGTGCCGCTCGCTTCGTCGAGCACGGTGAGGTCGTTGTCGGTGTGAGCGGTCGGCCAGGCGTGCAGCCGGAGCCGGCGGTCACCGAGGTCAATGCTTTCCTCGCCCTGCACGGCGCGGGTTGGCGCCACCAGTTCGATACCGCGGCCGGCCTCGCCCATCAGGCGTTCGGCCGCTGCGACGTAGCCGCGCCCGCGTGCCGCCAGCGCCGGCAGCAGCTTCACGTGGCCGATGAAGGCGGGCGCGTCGGCGAGAAAGGCCTGATTGCCCAGCAGGTGGTCCGGATGCACGTGGGTGTTGATCACGTAGCACACCGGCAGCGCGGTTTTCTGCCGCACGCTCTCGCGCAGCGCGGCCCCCACCGCCGGCGATCCGCCGGTGTCGATCACCGCCACGCAGCGGCTGCCGACCACGAAACCGAGATTGGAAATGGCGCCGCGGTTGTGCGCGTCCTGTTCCGCGGTTTCGCCATTGAACACGAATACGCCGGGCGCGATCTCGCGCACCGGCAGCGGTTCGGCCGCCCGCGCCGGCAGCATCGCCAGCAGGCCCAGACAGCACGCCGCCAGCCCGATCCGCCACGCGCTGCGCGGCGCTGCAGATTTGCGCTCCACTGTGTCCCTCGTTAGCATGCGGCGTCTCCGGCGTTCATCTTGCGCCACTCTCCAGCCACTTTTCCTGCGGCCCAGAATAACAAATCAGGATGCAGCGCCCCACCCTTCCACTCCGCCTGCTGCTGCCGATTCTGGCGATGTCCGGTTGTGCCCTGCAGCATGTGGAGCCAGCCCCGCTGCAGCCGGAAACCACCCACGCCGCCTACCGCCAGCGCACGCTGGGTGATGCCGCCACGCGCGAACTGCTGGCGCAACGCAATATCGACGTCAGCGCCTGGCCGCCTGCGCGCTGGACGCCGGAGCTGCTGGTGCTCGCTTCGCTCGACCGCCATCCGCTCACCGCCCAGGCCCGCGCCCGCGCGCAGCTGGCCCGGGCCGAACTGCAGACCGCAGGCCTGAAGCCGCGCGTGTCGCTGTCGCCCGAACTGGAACGCAGCAATGACCGCAGCGGCGGGCAGTCGGCATGGAGCGTTGGCCTGGCGCTGGATCTGGCGGTCACCGGCCAGTCGGTGCGCGAGGCGCGCATCGAGCGCGCCCGGCTGCTGGCCGATGCGGCGGTGCTGGACGAAGCCGATGCGGTGTGGGCGATACGCGGCGCGGCCCGACGCGCCCTGCTCGATCTGTGGTCGGCCAATGCCGAACTCAAGCTGCTGGACCAGCTGGTGGTCGGCTGGCTGGACGCGCAGGCGGCGATGCAGAAGCGCTACGAGCTGGGCGCGGCCGACGCGCTGGAGCTGACCACCACCCGCACCGCGGCCGCGCAGGCCGAATCGCGCTACGTGGTGACCGAACAGCGGCAGATCCGCGCCCGCGGCGAACTGGCCCAGGCGCTCGCGCTGCCGCTGTCGGCGGTCGATGCGCTGGCGCTCGATTTCAGCGAATTCGAAAATCCGCCGCCGCTGCCGGCGGACGACGCACTGCGCGCCGCCACCCTGCTCGACCGCATTGACCTGCGCCGCGCGCTGGCGCGGCACGAAGCGGCCGAAGCGGGCCTGCGCGTTGAACTGCGCGCCCAGTATCCGGAAATCCGCATCCAGCCCGGCCTGCTGTGGGACCAGGGCGCCACCGTGTGGAAGCTGGGCGCCTCGCTGCCGCTGTTCGCCGGCGAACGCCAGGCCGGACCGATCGCCGAGGCGGTCGCGCGGCGCGAGCTGGCGGCACAGGAATTCCTCGCGCTGCAGGCGCAGTCGCTGGGCGCGCTCGACCTCGCCCGCGCCCGGGTGAAGGCGGCGGTGCTCGATACCGACGGCGCCGAAGCCGAGCACGACGAAGAAAGACTGCAGCTCACCCGCACCGAACAGCGCTACACCCGCGGCGACGCCGACCGGCTGGACCGCCAGCTGGCCCGCATCCGGCTGATCGAAGCCGACATCCGGGTGGTGCAGGCACGCACCCGCACGCTCGCCTCACGCCTGGCGCTCGAGGACGCGCTGCAACGGCCGCTGTCGGCCGTGATGGAAGGACGACCATGAAACTGATCACCCCCTACCGCGCGATGTTCGTGATGGGCCTCGTCATCATCGGCCTGGTGTGGACCGTCATCTACTACGCCCGCGACGAATGGCGGCTGCACGACGCCGCGCCGGACGACGACATCGCGGTGCCCTCTCTGGTCGATCGCGACGAAAGCGGCATGGTGAGCGTGAAGCTCACCGCGGCCGCGCAGAAGGCCAGCGGCATCGAGGTCGGCCAGCCGGTGGCGGTGCGTGCCGGCACCGAGCGCGAAGCGCAGGCCACGGTGCTGGACGTGGAACCGCTGTTCGCGCTGCGTTCGCAGCTGCACGAGGCACGCGCCGACATCGCCCGCCTCGCCTCGCAGCTCGCCCGATCCGAAGCCGAACGCGACCGCATACAGGCGCTGTACAACGACGACCGCAACGCCTCGGAGCGTGCGCTGCAGACCGCGCGCAGCCAGGCCGAACAGGACCGCGGCGCGCTGGCCGCCGCGCGCGCCCGGGCAGACGGCCTGTACGCACGCCTGGTGCAGGGCTGGGGCACGCTGGCCGGCGATGCCTCCGGCGAAGGCCCGAAAGAGCTGGAACGTCTGGCCGACCGCCGGGCATCGCTGGTGGCGATCGCGCTGCGCGGCGAAGGCGAGGCACCGCCGCTGATGCAGCTGCGCCTGCCGGACGGTGCCGACCTGATCGAGGCGCGCCGCATCGGTCTGGCGCCGCGCAGCGTCAGCTTCGCCGCCGGTGAAACCTGGCTGTACAAGACCGAGCGGGTGCTGCCCACCGGCACCCGGCTGGCCGCGCGCGGCGTGACCGGTACCGAAGTGCTGCACCTCGTGCCCAACAGCGCGGTGGTCTGGTACGCCGGCCTGCCCTGGGTCTATGTGCGCGACGACGACGAGCCGGAAGAATTCATCCGTCAGGCGCTGCCGGCGGAATCGCAGCGTCCGGACGGCTGGCTGGCCCCGGCGCTGGAAGAGGACGCGCGCGTCGTCATTCGCGGCGCCCAGCTGCTGCTGTCGGAAGAGCTGAAGCACACCCTGGCGGACGAGAACGATGACTGAGTGCCTGCCGGCCTTTTCGCCTGCGGGGCCGTGCGATGTGACCGCCGCAATCGCGGCGGGGCGCCGCTCCCACACGAACCTGCGCAGTCCGTCGCCAGAGACCCAGTGCGAGAACAACGGTCACGGCCGGAGCCTTTGTCACAAGAACCCGCACAGTCCATCGCTCCACCCCCTGTGGGAGCGGCGCCCCCGCCGCGATGCGGCCGTGGCCGGTCGCAACGGCCTTTCACATGCAGGGCAGGCGCCTGCGAACGACTTCATCGCTGGCGAGCCTGTGCACGATGCGACCGCCGCAATCGCGGCGGGGCGCCGCTCCCACATGAACCCGCACGGTCCGTCGCCAGAGACCCAGTGCGAGAACAGCGGTCACGGCCGGGGCCTTTCTCACAGGAAACCGCACAGTCCATCGCTCCACCCCCTGTGGGAGCGGCGCCCCCGCCGCGATGCGGCCGTGGCGGGTCGCGATGACACTGACTGCAGGGGCGCACGATGATTGAAACCATCGTCCGTTTCTCGGTCCGGCGGCCGGCCATCGTGCTGGCGCTGGCACTGGTGCTCACGCTGTACGCGCTCAGCCGCATGTTCGATGCGCGGCTGGACGTGTTCCCGGAATTCGCGCCGGCGCAGGTGGTGATACAGACCGAGGCGCCGGGCCTGCCGGCCGATCTGGTGGAAACCCGGGTCACCACGCCGATCGAGGCGGCGGTGTCCGGTACCCGCGGGCTGAAGGAGCTGCGCTCGCAGTCCATCCCCGGACTGTCGGTGGTCACCGTCATCTTCGACGAGAAATCGGATCTGTTCCGCAACCGGCAGCTGGTGGCCGAGCGGCTGGGCACGCTGGGTTCGCTGCTGCCGCCGCGGGTGACGCCGGTCATCACGCCGCTCACCTCGTCGGCCTCCACGCTGCTGGGCGTCGGCCTCACCTCGGACAAGCGCTCGCTGATGGACATGCGCTACCTGGTCGATTCGGTGGTGCGCCCTCACCTGCTGGCGGTACCCGGCGTGGCCGACGTGAACGTGTTCGGCGGCGACGTGCGGCAGTGGCAGATACAGCTCGACCCGGCCCGCCTGCGCACGCTGGGCGTCACGCTGGCCGACGTGGAGAACGCGGCGCGCGGCGCAGCCACCGTGGCCGGCGCCGGTTTCGTCGAGAGCGACAACCAGCGCCTGCTGATCGCGGTCGATGCCACGCCAGCCACCGCGCGCAGCCTGGAACAGCTCACCGTCACGCTGCCCGACGGCCGCTCGCTGATGCTGGGCGACATCGGCAAGGTCCGCGAAGCGCCGGCACCGGCGATCAGCGCGGCGCAGATCAATGGCACGCCGGGCGTGTTCATGATGGTGCAGGGCCAGCTCGGCGCCGACACGCTGGGCGTCACGCTGGAACTGGAAAAGGCGCTGGCCGACCTCGCGCCGCTGCTGGAGCGCGAACAGCTCACGCTGCATCCGGCGCTGTTCCGCCCGGCCAACTTCATCGAAACCGCGCTCGGCAACGTGCGGACCGACGTGCTGATCGGCGCCTCGCTGGTCATCGTGGTGCTCTTCCTCTTCCTGTACAACCTGCGCACCGCCTTCATTTCCGCGGTGGCGATTCCGCTGTCGCTGCTGGCCGCGGTGCTGGTGATGCTGGAAGCCGGCGCCAGCCTGAACATCATGGTGCTGGGCGGTCTGGCGATCGCGCTCGGCGAGGTGGTGGACGACGCCATCATCGACTGCGAGAACATCTACCGCCGGCTGCGCGAAAACCGCCACAGCGGCTCGCCGGTGGCGACCTGGAAGGTGGTGCTCGACGCCTCGATGGAGGTGCGCAGTTCGGTGGTGTACGCCACCTTCATCGTGGCGCTGGTATTCGTGCCGCTGCTCACGCTGTCGGGCGTGGCCGGCAAGCTGTTCGCGCCGCTGGGGCTGGCCTACATCCTGGCCATCATGGCCTCGCTGGTGGTGGCGCTGACGGTGACGCCGGCGATGAGCTGGCTCATGCTGGGCCAGCGCGACCTGCCCGACGACGACCCGCCGCTGATCCGCTGGCTGCGCCCGCGCTACGAGCGCACGCTGCGCGCGATCGAACGCAAACCGCAGCGGCTGATTGCGGTGGTCATGCTGGTGCTGGCCGGCGGCATCGGCGTGCTGCCGCTGTTCGGCGGCGAATTCATTCCGCCGCTGCGCGAAGGCCACTACATCGTGCACCTGTCGACCATTCCGGGCACCGCGCCGGGCGAGGTGCTGCGCGTGGGCCAGAAGGTGACCGAACAGATCCTGAAGATCGACGGCGTGAAGTCGGTGGCGCAGTGGGTGGGCCGCGCACAGAACGGCGCCGACCCCTTCGGCCCGCACTACAGCGAGGTGGAGATCGAGATCGGGCCGCTGGACGGCGCCACCCAGTCGCGCATCCTGGCCGACATCCGGCGCACCGTGACCGGCGACGACGGCGACGAGGACCGCTCGGACGAAGCGGCGCAGGCCTCGGTCGGCTTCCCCGGCCTCGCCTTCTCGGTCAATACCTTCCTGACCGAACGCATCGGCGAAACCGAATCCGGCTTCCCGGCCGCGCTGGTGGTGCAGGTGTTCGGCACCAACCTCGACCGGCTCGATGCCGACGCCACCGCGGTGGCGCAGGCGCTGGGCAAGGTGAAGGGCGCGACCGACGTGCAGGTGCTGGCACCGCCGGGCACGCCGGAAATCATCGTGCGGCCGCGTCTGGACAAGCTGGCGGTGTGGCGGCTGTCGCCGGACGATGTGCTACTCGCCGCCCAGACCGCCTTCGCCGGCAGCCGGGTGAGCGAGGTGTACCGCGGTACGCTGGCCACGCCGCTGGTGGTGACGCTGGACCCGGAGCACCGCCGCTCGCCGACCGAAATCGGCCGGCTGCCGCTGCGCACGCCGGACGGCCGGCTGATCGAACTGCGCGACGTGGCCGACATCGCGATCGAGAACGGCCGCTACAAGATCCTGCATTCGGGCGGCAAGCGGGTGCAGACCATCACCGCCAACCTCGCGGCCGGCCACGACCTGGCCCAGTTCAGCGCCGAGGTGCACCGCGCGCTGCGCGAACAGGTGAAATTCAATCCGGGCAGCTACTACAAGGTGACCGGCGCGGCCGAAGCGCAGGCGCAGGCGCGGCGCGAACTGACCACCCACTCGCTGCTGGCGGCCGCGGCCATCGCCATCCTGCTGATGCTGGCCTTCTCCAACCTGCGCAACCTGATGATCACCTTCGTGAACCTGCCGTTCGCGCTGATCGGCGGCGTGCTGGCCGCGCTGGCCGGCGGCGGCTGGCTGTCGCTCGGTTCGGTGGTCGGCTTCGTGACGCTGTTCGGCATCACGCTGCGCAACTCCATCATGCTGGCGTCGCACTACCAGCATCTGGTCGAAGTGGAAGGCCGCGTCTGGAACATCGACACCGCCATCGTCGGCGCGGCGGAGCGCCTGCCCTCCATCCTGATGACCGCGCTGGTGACCGGCCTCGGCCTGATGCCGCTGGTGCTGGGTTCGGGCGAACCCGGGCGCGAGATCGAAGGCCCGATGGCCGCCATCATCGTCGGCGGTCTGGCCACCTCCACCCTGCTGAACCTGCTGGTGCTGCCCACGCTGCTGCTGCACTACGGCCGCTTCGAGCGCCGCAGCGAACAGGCCTGAGCGCGGCGCGCCGCCGCGGCCCGGGTCAGCCCTGGGAGCGCAGGCTGCGCCGGAACATGAGCAGCGAGGCGCCGAACAGCGTGGCGGCGATGGCCGCCATCGCCAGCAGGCTGGGCCACACCACGTCCAGCCCGGCACCGCGGTAGAGCACCGCCTGCGCGAGGCTGACGAAATGCGTGGTCGGCGCGAACTGCATGATGAACTGCACCGCCTGCGGCATGCTTTCGCGCGGCGTCATGCCGCCGGACAGCAGCTCCAGCGGCAGGATGACCAGAATCATCATGAGCCCGAGCTGGGGCATGTTGCGCGACAGCGTACCGATGAAGATGCCGAGCGAGGTGGTGGCCAGCAGCTGTATCAGCGCGCCGGCCATGAACAGCGGCAGCGAGCCGGCGATCGGCACCGCCAGCGCGCCGCCGATCACGAAGTGCAGCGACAGGCCGACCGCCACCCACACCACCAGCGCCATCGCCCACACCTTGGCGAACATGATTTCGAAGGCGCCGACCGGCATCACCATCAGGTGTTCCAGCGTGCCGTGCTCGCGCTCGCGGATCAGTGCTGCGCCAGTCAGGATGACCGACAGCAGCGTCACGTTGTTGATCAGTTCCATCACGCTGCCGAACCACGCACTGGTCAGGTTGGGATTGAACAGGATGGTGGGCGCCAGCTCGATCGGCGCAACCGTTTCGGTCCGCCGGTGCTGCACGAATTCCGCCACCTCGCCGAGCACGATGTTCTGGATGTAGTTGGCGCCGATGAAGGCCTGGCTCACCCGCATCGCGTCGATATTCACCTGAATGGACGGCTGTTCGCCGGCCAGCACGTCGCGCTCGAAGTCCGGCGGAATGTCGAGCACGAAAGTCCAGCTGCCGGCATCCAGCCCGGGATCGACCGCCGGCGGCGCGATCATGTCCGGCCGCTTGAAGTACGGCCCGTAGAAGGCGCCGGCAATGCGTGCCGACAGCACAGAGCCATCCTGATCGACGATGGCGATCGGCGCGTTGTGCAGCTCCTGCGACGTGGCGGTGGCGGCGCTGTAGATGCCGCCGGAGAACGCCCACGCGATCATGATGAGCAGCACCTTGTCGTGCCACAGGCTCATCAGTTCCTTCAGCCCGAGTCGCCAGGCGTTGAGCAGGCGGCGCCTCATCCTGAAAACCCCGGCCGATCGGCGATCGGTGAAACGCAACGGGCGCGGCTGGCGGGGTGTACGGCAAGGCGCGAGGACGCGGCAGGATGGCCCCCTGCAAGGACGAGCAACACCGCCGGGCGCCCCGCCAGCCGTGCGCGCGACGTCGAAGCGGTCTCACCCGGACGATGAGCGATGCACGCTGCGGGCTCCCTTGACGGGCAGGGCATGCAGCACCTTGGCAAGCGGTCGGCCGGGGTTTTCAGGATCATTTTTCCTGCTTCTTCAGTAGCCACACGCTGAGCAGCGTGAGTACCGGCACGAAAGCGGCCATCGCCAGATAGTCGGCGTACAGGTCGCGCAGTTCGAGCGCCTTCGAGAACAGGCCGCGGCTGATGGTGAGGAAATAGGTGGCCGGGAAGAAGGTGCCCATGGTGCGGCCGGCGCCTTCCAGCGAAGACACCGGATGGGTGAGCCCGGAAAAGGTGACCGTGGCCAGCATGGTCACCACCGCGGTCGCCGCCAGCGCGGCGATCTGTGTCTGCGCGAACGAGGACATGAGCAGGCCGATGCCGGTGGTCGCGGTGACGAAGATGAGCGCCGCCAGACTGAGCGCGGCCAGGCTGCCCTTGAGCGGCACCTCGAACACGAAGATGGCGAGCAACACCAGACCGTAGAAGCTCGCCATGCTCACCGCGATATAGGGCAGCTGCTTGCCGAGCAGGAATTCCAGCCGGGTGACCGGCGTGGCGTACAGATTGGTGATCGACCCCAGCTCCTTCTCGCGCACCACGCCCACCGCCATCAGGATGGCCGGGATGAAGGTGAGCAGCAGCGGAATGACCGCCGGCACCATGGCATACACGCTGCGGAAGCCCTGGTTGTAGCGGTAGCGCATGTCCAGCTTCGCCGGGTAAGCGGTGGCCGGCAGCCCTTCGCGTACCGCCGCCTGCTGCAGGAAATCGGCGTGCAGCCCCTGCACATAGCCGAGCGTGGTTTCGGCGCGAAAGGGCATGGCGCCATCGACCCATACGCCGATCTCGACCGCGTGACCGCTGCGCAGCCGGCGACCGAATTCCGGCGGAATTTCCAGCGCCACGCTCAGTTCGCCGGCGCGCATGCGGCGGTCCAGGTCGTCGGCGCCGGCCAGCGGCGGCCGTTCGATGAAGTAGCGCGAGCCCGCCATGTTCTCGATATAGGCGCGGCTTTCCGGCGTGTCGTCGCGGTCCAGCACCGCGAACTTGAGGTCTTCCACATCCATCGAAATGCCATAGCCGAGGATGAGCACCAGGATGACCGAACCCAGCATGGCGAAGGTGAGCCGCACCGGGTCGCGCATCACTTCCAGCCACTCGCGCCGGGCGTAGGCCAGCAGCCGGCGCAGGCTGAAGGCCGGCGGCTGCGCGCGCTCCGCTGCCATCGACGTGAGGGCCGACGCGGCGTCGGCGGATGCCTCACCGCCCGCTGGCGGAAGGTCGGCGGCTGCGTCAGCGCTCGCCACTGCAGGGTCGCCGGTCGCCTCTTCCAGATACGCGATGAAAGCCTCTTCCAGACTGGCGGCGCCGCGCCGCGCGATCAGTGCGGCCGGCGTGTCGCTGGCCAGCACCCGTCCGGCATGCATCAGCGAAATGCGGTCGCAGCGCTCGCCCTCGTTCATGAAGTGGGTGGACACGAAAATGGTCACCCCGTCGCGGCGCGACAGTTCGACCAGCAGCCGCCAGAAGCCGTCGCGTGCCACCGGGTCCACGCCCGAGGTCGGTTCGTCGAGGATGAGCATGTCCGGCCGATGGATGACCGCCACCGCCAGCGACAGCCGCTGCCGTATGCCCAGCGGCAGGCCAGCCGCCTGCGCGTCCAGATATTCGGCCAGCCCGAAGCGCGCCACCATTTCGTCCACCCGGGCCGGAATGTCGGCCGCCGGCAGGTGGAACAGCCGGGCGTGCAGTTCGAGGTTCTGCCGCACGCTCAGTTCGCCGTACAGCGAGAAGGCCTGGGTCATGAAGCCCACGCGCATGCGGGTAGCCATGTCGCCCGCATTCACCTCGTGCCCGAACAGCAGCGCCCTGCCCTCGCTCGGCGGCAGCAGGCCGGTGAGCATTTTCATCGTGGTGGTCTTGCCGCAGCCGTTCGAGCCGAGGAAGCCGAAAATCTCGCCGCGGCCGATTTCGAAATCGACATGATCGACCGCGGTGAAATCGCCGAAGCGCATGGTAAGCCCCTCGGCCACGATGGCCGGGCCGTCGGTCTGGGCGCTGCGCGGCGGCACCACCAGCACTTCGTGATCGCGCCGCTTCGCCTCCGGCAGCAGCGCGATGAAGGCGGCGTCGAGATCGGCGGCGCCGGTGCGTGCGCGCAGTTCGGCCGGCGTGCCGGTGGCCAGCACGCGGCCGTCGTCCATCGCGGCCAGCCAGTCGAATCCGGCGGCCTCGCCCATGTAGGCGCTGGACACCAGCACGCTCATGCCCGGCCGGCGCGCGCGGATGCGCTCGATCAGCTGCCAGAACTGGCGCCGCGACAGCGGATCGACCCCTGTGGTCGGCTCGTCGAGGATGAGCAGATCCGGGTCATGGATGAGCGCGCAGCACAGGCCCAGCTTCTGTTTCATGCCGCCGGACAGCTTGCCCGCCGGCCGGTCGCGGAAGGCGGCCAGCCCGGTCGCGGCGAGCAGTTCGGCGATGCGCGCGGCGCGTTCCGCCCCGGCATGACCGAACAGCCGGCCGAAGAAATCGACGTTTTCGTACACCGACAGCGTCATGTACAGATTGCGGCCCAGGCCCTGCGGCATGTAGGCGATGCGCGGGCACACCGCCGCGCGATGGGCGCGGTCGGCCATGTCGCCGCCGAGCACGCTCACGCGGCCCTGCTGTATCACCCGCACGCCGGCCACCAGCGCCAGCAGGCTGGACTTGCCCACACCGTCCGGCCCGATCAGCCCGGCCATGCAGCCGGCCGGAATGTCGAGCGTGATGTCGTCCAGCGCGACGGTGTCGCCGTAGCGCAGGCCGACACCGGCGAGCCGGGCGACCGCGTCCGTCATGGCGTCGTTGACGGTTTCGGCGTACCGACCAGCGGCGGCAGCGTGGCCGGCCACGGCGCGTCCGGGTCCAGCCGCACCCAGGCCACGCCGGGCAGACCGGTCTTCACCTGCTTCGCGTGCGCCTTCAGCAGCTCGGGCGGAATCTTCACCCGCACGCGGAACATGAGCTTTTCGCGCTCGGCTTCGGTTTCTACCGACTTGGGCGTGAATTGCGCCTGCGGCGACACGAAGCTCACCGTGGCCGGAATCGAAATGTCCGGCCGCACGTCGAGCACGATGCGCGCTTCGGCGCCGATGGCCACCCGGCCGGCCTGCGAGGTCGGCAGGAAGATGGTCATGTAGACATCGGTGATGTCGAGCAGCGTGAGCACCTTGCCGCCCGCCGCCAGCACCTCGCCCGGTTCGGCCAGCCGGTACAGCACGCGGCCGTCGGCCGGCGCCAGCAGCCGGGCGTCGTGCAGGTCCACGCGGATGCGCTCGCTGCGCGCTTCGGCGGCTGCCACCGCGGCTTCGGCCTGCTTCACCGCCGCCTGCGCCGCCTCAATCGACGACTGCGCCCCGCGCAGCTGTGAGGTCGCGGCACGCTGCGCCTCTTCGGCGGAGCGGCGGTTGGTGCGGTCGACGTCCAGCTTCTGGGTCGAAATGAAGCCCTTGTCCACCAGACGCTGGGTGCGCTCGATGTCCTTCTCCGCCAGCGCGAGCTGGCTTTCGCGCTGCGACACCACCGCGCCGGCCGTGGCCATGTCGCTGCGCCGCTGCGCCACCGCGGCCACGGCGGCGGCGCGGCTGGCGCGGGCCTGCTCGATCTGTGCGTCGCTGATCTGCAGTTCGGCTTCCAGCGCACGCACGTCCATGCGCGCCACCTCCTGCCCGGCCACCACATCGTCGCCTTCGCGCACCGCCACGCTCTCCAGCCGGCCGCCGGTCTTGGCCGCCACGTCGATCTCGGTCGCCTCGATGCGCCCGTTGCCGGAGGCAAAAGCGGCGGGCGGCGGCGGCGCGTTCAGCGTCTGCCACGCGAAATAGCCGGCCACGACCGCGGCCGGCACCAGCAGCAGCAGGAAAAGACGGCGTCTGGATGCGCTCATGAATGCACGGTGCAGGATGGAGTCATGAACCGATTCTGCCGCGTACGCGTTTCAGCGTCTTGATTTTTCGCAATGCAGCAGACCGGCCTTCCGCGCCGGCCTCATCGCCGGCGTTTCAGTGACCGCTCCACGCCAGCGCAAAGAGCATCAGCAACAGCAGAGCATGCGGAAAGGCCACCGTCGGCTTCAGCGCGGCGGATGCGTACTCCGCCAGCAGACCGAGCGCGCCCGGCCGGCCCGCCTGCCACTCGCGGTGCAGCCGGAACGCGGCGCCGGCATCGGCCCCCTCGGCAATCAGTCCCTCGATCTTCAGCAGCCGCGCCCCCAGCCGCCCCTGCACCGTACGCAGCATGGCCTCGGTCACCCACACCACCGCCAGCAGCGGCGCCGCCAGTTCCAGCGGAAAGGTGAACAGCATGCAGAACACCGCCAGCGCCACCGCCGCCAGCTTCACGCCGATGGCGCAACGCTCATGGCGCTCGTGGTCCTGCTGCAGGGTGGTCCATTCGATGTGAAGGGGCGACGGAGCGGGAGCGTTCATGTGAGCAACGGTGAGACCGGAAAGAAACAGGAAAGGCCGCAATCTATCCGTTGCCGGCGCCGCGTGCCTGGGCATGCGTCAGGGTTCTGGTGTGAAAGGTCGAGAAGTAAGTATGTGCCGGTCCCGGCCCCGACATGGCCGCGCAGGCCAGACGGCGATTGCCGAGCTCATCGTCGCGCGGGGCAGCGACTACCTGCTGGCGGCCAAGGGCAACCAGCCGACCTTGTTGCGCCTGATCAAGGATGCCTTCGTCGATCTCGCTGCAGCGCAGCCTCGACATGAAGACGTCGAGAAGAGTCACGGGCGCACCCTGGGGCAGTTCGCCTGGGTTGCATCGGCAGAAGACATCGTCGATCCGGCGCAATGGCCCGGTTGCCGCACGATCCGTCGCTTCCTCACACAGCGCATCGACGGCGGGCAGTTCGCCGAACCCGAGTTGCGCTACTACATCAGCTCGCGGGAACTCAGTGCGGACGCGCTCGCAAGCGCTGCCCGTGCGCACAGGGGCATCGAGAACCCGCTGCACTAGATGCTGGATGTGCAGTTCGGCGAAGATGCCTTGCACCGAGCGAAAAGATCATGCGCCGCAGAACCTCTCACTGCTCAAGAAGATGGTGCTCAACCTGATTCGCACGGATACCTCCGACACCGCCAAGGCGAGCCTGCGACGAAAACGCAAACGCGCAACGTGGGACGACGACATTCGTATGGCCATGCTCGGAATCAAACCGTTATGACTTCCGAGTGCGACAACTCAGGGCCACCGCACTCGGATGCCATTGCTAGAAACAACATGCCAAAAAGATTAAAAGTAGAAAAACATCTGCCAAAAACGCATTCCGCATAGACAACGGTGAAAAACTTGAATCGGATCAGCAGAAACTTGATTCTGAGCGTGCAGAGTGAAGCCGTCTGCGCGTGGAAGTTGCACAAAATTTAGGCAACGTGCCATCAAAACCCGCCAATGACATCCGAGTGCTGAGACCTTGTACGACAGCCCTGTCTTTTCATGCACTTCGCCGTCTTTCGACAGACAATTGACAAAGCAAGAATACCGGCGCCGAATAACGAAAACACAGAGGGTTCAGGAACAGCAGTTATCGCATCAATCTCGACAATCCGGGGTCCGGTCGAATTCACCCTTTCAAACTCGAAAAGAAAGTAGCTGGCAATAACTTTGTCAAAGCTCGCGTTCAGCTCGACTCCTGCAGACCCATATGATTGCTTGTAATTTCCGGACAGCATCGTAGAGAAGATTTCAACCAGTGACCCAGGATCACTCCCCGCCAGCATTCTGAACTGCCCTATCCCGCGGTTTGAACTACCTGGATTGTAACTGTCGTCATATGTTGAAAGCCGGACACCCGCTATCGCCAGTGCTTCACCAGTTTCGATGACCAGAAAATCCTTTTGACCGGCAACCCCGTTATCCTGAAAGATCACTTCACCCGGAAAAAAAGATCCTGCCATGCCACCAAATGCGTCTGATGCATCGAAGCCGGCAGGATGCAGTGCAGAACTCATTACAGAAAACCCATGCATTGATACATCGAATGCATCATCGCTTGATTTGTTTGATACTGAAACACCGACTATCTCTGTATGCGTGGAAGCAACCGCACCAGAGACATAGAGCGCCATCAAAACAAGGATCATTTTTTTCATGACTTCACCCCTAATGCCAATAATTAATAGGAAATTCTCTCCAGATATCGGACTTGCGTTCTCACCTGGAAATGTAGATTTGGCCAGTCGTTAAACGGTTCAGCCCTCGTTCCGCACAACGCTATTGATCGATTCGAAATCGGTACGCTATAGGCCACATCCTGCCGAATACTCGCCCAGTTTCCCTTTTGAGTGCTGACCAGTTGGAGAGGGAAGGTCTGATTCTTCACAAGAATATCTGACGAACGCAACAGCCCGAGAGCCTGAAGGTCAAAGAGGCTACAGCTACGGAGAACACCGGGCTGCAATTCAGCGAGCGTAGACGGCGGATTCCACGCAACCGATCTCGACATATCCGATACGCAGCCGGGAGCCCCGCACCAAGTCAAGTCGAAATTTATTGTCTTTTCTCGAAAGCGAGGGCGAACGTCTGGGATGTAGAACGTTGGAGATTCGTTACCATCATAGTCGGTTGCAATGGTGACCGTGCCGCCGCCAGAGTCTGTGCGGGTGCACTTTAAGATAACGCCGCCAGGATCTACCCTCGTAAAATTGGATCGATCGCAACTCACGTTCTCGGTTGTCTCTACCTGCCGAACAGTAACAACAGGCAGATTGACGCTGGGAGTACGATAGGTTGCGTGGATAAAAAACGTCTTTCCATCGCCACCAATCACGAACTTGTAGTCAAGACCGCGCCGGCTTAGGCACTGCCCAATAAGGGTGGCAGCAGACGAAGAAATCGTATTTGAATACTCGCGCAAGAACTTGGAAGAATCACTCGCGATCGCCGTATTTGTCTGCGAAGCGGCCAAATGGTAGTCCATTTCGCTCTTGTTCTTTCCTGTTTTCCCGCCTGCGCTGCCATAGCCGATAGCGTCGATGGCGACTTCGCTGCTCTCAGCTTCCGCTCGCTGTCCGAGATTCGTCAGCAGGGAACTGTAGAAGGCACTAGCTGCGCTGCTCTCCGTAGATGCGGCCGCGGACTCTCGGATGTCTCGGAGATATGGAACCATGCTTGTACACACGTCCGCAGTCGCGCTTGATGAGATAGCGCAGAGTGCTATGGGTAGAGCCCATTGACACGAGGCCCTCAAACGCTTCCTGTTCATCATTTTCTCCTTCGTTGTCAAAACCGGTGATTTTTTGCAGCGCCGAAAATGTTTGGTGCGAACCCACCCATCAGCTCGCGATAAAAAACGTATAAAATCCGCGCCCCGCGATTCTACCCCTGGAAAAATTTCCTCATAAATTCACTCACCTAAACATCTGATTTCTGTATTTACCCCCCTCTAGAATCAACAGGTTGGGTCATAAAATTCTCACACCTAGCGGCCCTCGACGCGAAAAACTCGAAAACAGCGAAGCCAATCTGTCATTTAATTTGAGCGGTCGCGCGCTTCTGAACAGCTCATTAATCCCACAGGAACGAGGGGTTAAACCAACATTTTTCCAGGAAAAACAAACTACTTTGTCCGCGCGTAGTTCGCATCCGCTAACCACGTCACATCCAGCACGTCGTCGTACACCAGACCGCCGCCCCGGTCATGCAAGGGGGCTTGTGCCACGCCGCTTGCCAGCGTTCCTGCTCCCGCCTTCTTCCTTATCGATTGACGTGTGTTTGCGCTGCGCGTGAATTTTTGATTTTTCATGCTGACCTCGACTCCTTGCGCCTGTTGGCGGTTCTTTCAGGATTGACTATCGCATATCCATCCCGGTTTTCCAGGACGGTGCGCAACAAATAGCAAGGCCACCAACGACGACGCATCCCTCAAATGGGTGAAACAGCTCAGAGTTCGTGGGACGCCCCATCCCGCACGTCGCCTTCCGCAACACCCACTCCTCATCGACACCCAAACGACGCCCTCCTTTCACCAGTTCGTCATGACACACCATGCCGAAGTGCATATGATTCCCGGCTATCACCTGCCCCGGGAGTCACCCGTGACTGACGCCGAATTCGACGATTGCGTAGCCGGCTTCTATCGCGCTGCCTCCGGCACGTTTGACTGGGGAGCGGCCTTGCGGCCGATGCACGAGCGCTTCCGCAACTGGGTGACGCACGTACTGGCGCTGGACCTGGCCAGCGGCAGCATCGCGTTCTCGTTCGAGGTGGGCGATTCATCGCCCGAAGCCTTCGTCGATTTCGCGCGGGAGTGGCATCGGCGGGATCCGCGCACTCAGCTCGCGCTTTCAATGAACGAGGGCGAGTGGCTGAACTGCTCGCGACATTTCGACGAGAACTTCGTTGCCCACGACCCGTTCTTCCAGGAGTTCATGATTCCTTACGGCGGGCGTTGGGTGAGTGGCATGAAGCTCATCCACGAGGGCGATTTCGTGGCCATGCTTGCGCTGATGCGTGGTGTCAGCCAGCTGCCCTATACGGCCGCCGAGGACGAGCTGGCGCAGCGCCTCGCTCGTCATCTGGCGCAGGCGCTGCGGCTGTATCGCAGCAACGCGATGCTGGCCGGTCAGGCTTCGAGCGGTCTGGCGCTTCTCGCCAATCTGCGTACGCCGGTTGCGCTGGTCGATGAACAGCGGCAGATTCATTACGCGAACCCGGCGGCGTCGGCACTGTTGAAGCAGGGCAACGTAATCGGCGATCACGGCGGGCGTCTGGTCTGCCGGCGGCACCATGACGATGCGGAGTTGCTGATCGCTCTTCGCAGCCTGCGGCTGTCGCCGGGGGCCTATCTCGGCGAAGGGCGACTGCCGGTCGACCGCGCCTGCGTGCACTGTGCCTTGCCGGACAGCCATCTGCACCTGAACGTCTTCCTGCAGGCCGTGCGACCGGAAAGCTCACTCGGCGCTTTCGGGCGCATTCCGCTGGCGATGGCGCTGCTGCACGACCCACGTCAGCGGCTGGAACTGGACCCGTTCATGGTGGCAGCAGCGTTCCAGTTGACCCCGGCCGAGGCTCAACTTGCCGTACGCCTCGCACGCGGCGAAACAGTGGCCGACGTCGCCGCGGGACGCCGTGTGTCGCAGGAGACGGTGCGCAGCCAATTGAAGTCGGTCTTCTCGAAGACTGGCGCGGTTCAGCAGTCGGATCTGGTGAGCTTGCTGGCGACGCTGCCCGCAGCCGGACGGACTGCCCTGTCATGACTGGCACGTACGTCGACGCCACGATGACTGAGAAGGAATTCGACCGTTGCGTGGCCGGCTTTCACGCTGCGGCGGCCGGCGCCATGGATTGGGGCCAGGCCTTGCGCCCCTTGCACGACACCTTCGGTCTTTGGGTCACCCAGTTGTTCGGCATGGATATCGGCGCAGGCTCCATCCTGTTCTCGTTCGAGGTCGGCGACACCCAACCCGAAGCCTTCGTCGACTTCGCGCGCGTCTGGCACCGGTACGACCCGCGCACGCTGAAGTCCTTCGGCATGGGCGAAGGCGAATGGATGAACTGCCGCGAGCACTTCGACGATGCTTTCGTCGAGCGCGACCCGTTCTACCAGCAGTTCCTGATTCCGTACGGCGGGCGCTGGGCAAGCGGCACCAAGCTCGTGCACGACGGCTCTTTCGTCGCGATCGTCGGCTTGCTCCGGGGTGTGCACAGCCGGCCGTTCTCCAAGGAGGAAGATCGCCTGGGCCAACGTTTGGCACGCCATCTGGCGGAAGCGGTGCGCAGCTACCGCTCCACCCTGCTGCTGAGCAGTCGGGCGGCGGGCGCCGCGGCCGTGCTTGAGCGCGTGTCCAGTCCGCTGCTGCTCGTCGACGAGCAACGCCGCATCCATTACGCCAACCCGGCTGTGCAGCGCATTCTGGCGGACGAGGGCGCCGTACTCATCGACCGCGCCGGCAAGCTGCAGGCCGTCGACCCCGACGACGACACGCGCCTGTTGCTTGCGCTGCGCCAATTGAGACTGTCGCGGGATTCCTATCTCGGAGAGGGAAGCGAGCCTCAGGAACGTACGACGCTACGACTGCCCCTGCCGGCGTCTCACCTGCATCTGAACCTCTATCTGTTCGCACTGCGGCCCGAAGCGTCGCTGGGCGCCTTCGGCCCGGCACCACTCGCAATGGCGCTGTTGCACGACCCGCGCCAGCGGCTGGATCTGGACCCTTTCATGGTGGCCGCAGCTTTCGACCTCACACCTGCCGAATCGCAGCTCGCGGTCGGTCTGGCCCGCGGTGCGGCCATCGCCGATCTCGCCGAACAACGTGGGGTTTCGGTAGAAACCATGCGAAGCCAGTTGAAATCGGTGTTCCAGAAAACCGGAACCGGGCGCCAGTCGGAACTGGTCAGTCTGCTCGCAACACTGCCGGAATGAATACGGAACCCTGCGCACTGGAAGGCGAAGGACATGACGATGGACAGATCGCAGGACGAAATCATTTCAGGCTTCTATGCCGCAGCGGCCGGCGAAAAGCGCTGGCCGGATGCGCTGGCGACCCTGCTGAAGCCTTTCGACGCGTGGGCGATCACGCTTTTCGGAATCGACCTTCAGATGGGGGCCGTCGATTTCAGTTTCGAAGCGGGGAACTCGCCGCCCGAGGCGTCGATTGACTACATACGCGTCTGGCACCGACACGACCCGCGGGGTGCCATCGTGCAGGGCATGCCGGTCGGTCCATGGGGCAGCTGCCATCACCACTTCGACGAAGGCTTTGTCGAGCGCGATCCGTTCTTCCAGCAGTTTCTGATTCCCTACGGGGGCGCTGGACTTCGGGCGGCAACGTCTATCGCGACGAGCGTGTGAACGTGGTGATGTCCATCCACCGCGGCCCCGAGGTCGGGCCACTGCCGGACACCGAACTGCCCGAGTGCGAAAGGCTGGGCCTGCACATGGGCAAAGCACTGTCCTTGTGGCTGTCTCGCCGCCAGCGCGAAGCGCATGCAGCGCTCGGCATGGAAATCGTCCAGCGATTGCCACAGCCGGTTGCCATCGTCGACGCCGCACGTCGCATCGTCGGCATGAACCCCGCCGCGCAGAGATTCCTGGCGGGTTCGCCGCTGTTGCGCGACAACGCCGGCAGCCTCGGCGCGCGCAACGCAGCCGACGACGCACGACTGCTGATCGCACTGCGCTCCCTGCGCTTGTCTGAATCGGATACGCATTCGCCGGATCGGGTGTTTCTTGGTCTCGGTGATCGTGGCGGCAACAGACGGACGGGCCTGTGCCTGCTCAGACTCGTACCGTCATCGACCATGGGCGCGTTCGGGCCGGATGCTCTGGCAATGGTCATGTTCCATGATGCGGACAGCCGACCACATCCGGACAGCTTCGTGCTGGCGGCAATGTACGACCTGTCGCCCGCCGAGGCTCGCGTCGCAACCGCGCTGTGTGCCGGTGAGGCACTGGCCGACATCGCGCAGAAACAGAAAGTGTCGATCCACACGGTGCGCTCCCAGGTCAAGACGGTGTTCGACAAGACCGGGTGCAGCCGACAGGCTGAATTGGTGGGCAAGTTGGCAGGACTGCCCCAGATAGCGGGCGAATCTGGCGCATCTCGCTGAGGCTGATGCAGGCGTTCGCCGCATCGCCCCCCTTCAGTACAAGCTCGAAAGCGTGCTCGCGGGAGAGCCAAGGGTCGGTCATCCATATCGGACTGCACGCGCCCCACTCGAGTGGCGTCAAGCCGCACGACTCTGCAAATTGCGTGACGGGCATCCGGTGGGAGGGCGTCGTGGCTCACCCCGAACGGCCTTGACAAAGAAATGGCATCACATACGATACCAAAATGAACAAGAACATCGTCCTCGATACGAACGTCCTGCTGACAGCGCTGACGTCTTCACGCGGGACTTCACATCGGCTTGTCGCGATGATCGAGGACGACCGTTTTCGGCTTCATGTGTCGACACCGCTGGTCGCCGAATATGAATCGGTGCTGAAGCGCGGAAGACTTGCCTTGAGTGAGTCGCAGATCGACGACGTGATCGACTTCATCTGCGCCCGCGCCACTCATCACCAGATCTTCTACCTGTGGCGCCCGGCCCTGAAGGACCCTGACGACGATTTTGTTCTCGAACTTGCAGTCAAAGCCGGCGCCGACATCGTTACCTGGAACGAGGGCGATTTCAAACGGGCCGCCCAGTTCGGCGTCAAAGCCGTCAACCCGCGGATATTTCTCGAACAACTGGAGAAGACACCATGAGCACGATCAGCGTCCGCCTCCCCGATTCACTGCACCGGATGGCGAAGAGCATTGCCGCCGAAGATCACGTTTCGATGAATCAGTTCATCGCCTCCGCAGTCGCCGAAAAGGTCGCTGCGTTGACGACGGAAAGCTATCTGAAGGAACGCGCAGAACGGGCCTCGGCGGAGAAGTTCCGGGCCGCGATGGCCGCAGTGCCGGCAGTTCCTCCGAAAGAGTTCGATCGCTGAACGGCTTCGTCTTGCCCGCAAGGATGGATGCTCCGATTCTCCTCATCCCGAGGCTGGTTCAGGCTGGCTTCAGGTCGCACCCGGTCACGGAGTCGGACTGCAAGCTTCCGGTTTGAAGGGCTTTGCGCCAGGGAACGTTGCTGTCCATCCCGTAACAGCGCAACCGGCCGCACAAAAGAAAACGGCGGGCACGAGGCCCGCCGTTTTCCTTGCCACCCGAAGAACTTAGCGGTTGGCGACGTACATGGTGATTTCGAAGCCGAAACGCAGGTCGGTGGCCTTCGGGGTTTCCCAGCTCATATTGATCTCCTCGGTTGTGAATAGGCTCTTTCGCAGGCCGGGCGGGGCGCGGTGGCGTTCCGCCTGACCTGCACTGCCAGTATCGTCAGCCGCTGCGGCGTCGGCCTCGGCAGAGGTCTGAACTCAGTCTAAGGAAATTCATGAAGCCATGATCCGGAAGACTTTTCGGCGCGGTCTCGCTCAGTCGGCCAGCACCAGCTTCACGTCGATGTTGCCGCGGGTGGCGTTGGAGTACGGGCACACGATGTGGGCGCGATCCACCAGGCCTTGCAGCTGTTCGCGCGGCAGGCCGGGCACCGAAATGGTCAGTTCGACCTCGATGCCGAAGCCGGTCGGGATGGCGCCGATGCCGACGCGGCCGGTGATGCGGGCGTCGGCCGGGATCGCCACCTTGTCCTGACCGGCGACGAACTTCAGCGCGCCCAGGAAGCAGGCGGAATAGCCGGCCGCGAACAGCTGTTCCGGGTTGGTGCCCGGGCCGCCGCCGCCGCCCAGTTCCTTCGGCGTGGACAGCTGGATGTCGAGCACGCCGTCGGACGACACGGCACGACCTTCGCGGCCGCCGGTGGCGCTGGCCTGGGCGGTATACAGAACCTGTTCAATCGACATGAGGGTCTCCTGGGTATGAGGTGGAATCGGGTACCGCCCCGGACGGGCCGGTGAACCCGGTGACCGCACTATGCGCCGCTCATCCGCACCGATGGAGATAATATGTATCGAATACTTGACCCATCGTATCGATCATGACGAATGAAGCCCCCAGCGGCGCTGCGGCACCGGACCGGCTCGAAGCCCTGCTGCAGCATTTTTCGGTCAGCGCGCGGGTATTCAATACCGGGGCGCTGTGCGGGGTGACCGACATCGGCGAGGCCGATGCGGCCGGTCGCGTGCATCTGGTGCGCGCCGGCGCGGTCGAGGTGCACCACCCGGGCCGCCCGGTGCTGCACCTCAGCGAACCGAGCCTGCTGCTCTATCCGCGACCGCAGGCCAGCCGCTTCGTGACCGACCCGGTGCGGGGCGCGGATTTCGCCTGCGCCCGCCTGCACTTTTCCGGCGGGGACGCGAACCCGATCGCCGCCGCGCTGCCGGATGTCACCTGTCTGCCGCTGGCGGCGCTCGACGGCGCCGGCGCGGTGCTGGCGCTGCTATTCGATGAGGCGGGCCGGCAGTACTGCGGCCGGCAGGCGGTACTCGACCGGCTGTTCGAAGTGCTGCTGATCCAGGTGCTGCGCCACCTGATGGAAAACGGCGAAACCGGTTTCGGCATGCTGGCCGGACTGTCGCACCCGCGGCTGCGCCGGGCGCTGGTGGCGATGCACGCCGAGCCGGCCCGGCCGTGGTCGCTGGACGCGCTGGCCGCCACCTGCGGCATGTCGCGCAGCGTCTTCGCGAACGCCTTCCGCAACACCGTGGGCTGCACGCCAGGCGCCTACCTGCAGCGCTGGCGCATCGGCCTGGCGCAACGCGCGCTGCGCCAGGGCCGCGCGCTCAAGCTGATCGCGGACGAAGTGGGTTATGGCAGCGAAGCGGCGCTGTCGCGCGCCTTCCGCGCACAGACCGGACAGTCGCCGCGGCAGTGGCGGGGACGGCCGGTCGCCTGATCCGGTCGCGCTGGTCCGCATCGATCGGCGCACACGGATGTGCCCGAAAATGACAGAGTACTGGTGCGTGACCGTCGCCCACTTCTTTGATCTAATCGTAAGCACACGAATAAAACAGACTGCACACTTCGCGTGGCGTCGCGCACGGCACCCGGCATCTCAGCACCGGATTCCACGCCGCCGCACTCAGGGGCTGATGACTGCCTGACACCACCCCTGCCGCGCGAAGCCGACAGACCGGGACGCACACCGGCACCGGACACCGGTGGCGCCCCACCCGCCTTTCACCGCCATGCCTCACGACATCAGTCTTATCGCCACCATTGCGGCCGGTTTCGGCCTCGCCATGATTTTCGGCCTGCTCGCGGTCCGGCTGCGACTGCCGCCCCTGGTCGGCTATCTGCTCGCCGGCGTGCTGGTCAGTCCGAGCACACCAGGCTTCGTCGCCGATGTCGGCCTCGCCGGCCAGCTGGCCGAGATCGGCGTCATGCTGCTCATGTTCGGCGTCGGCCTGCATTTTTCGCTGGACGAACTGATGGCGGTGCGGCGCATCGCGATACCGGGCGCCATCGTGCAGATCGCGGTGGCCACGGTGCTCGGCATGGCGGCCGCCCATCTGTGGGACTGGCCGCTGGGCGGCGCCATGGTGTTCGGCCTCTGCCTGTCGGTCGCCAGCACGGTGGTGCTGCTGCGGGCGCTCGAATCGCGCGGCCTGCTGAAGTCGGTGAACGGGCAGATCGCGGTCGGCTGGCTGGTGGTCGAGGATCTGGTGATGGTGCTGGTGCTGGTCATGCTGCCGGCGCTGGCCGATGTGCTCGGCGGCAGCGCTGGCGGCAAGGCCGCGCACGCCTCCGGCCTCGGGCTGTGGCCGGCGCTGGCGCTGACGCTGGCCAAAGTGGTGGCCTTCATCGTGCTGATGCTGGTGGTGGGCCGGCGGGTGCTGCCGCGCCTGCTGTGGTGGGTGGCGCGCACCGGCTCGCAGGAGCTGTTCCGTCTGGCGGTGATCGCGATCGCGGTCGGCGTCGCCTTCGGCGCGGCCACGCTGTTCGACGTGTCGTTCGCGCTGGGCGCCTTCTTCGCCGGCATGATGATGCGCGAATCCGAATTCAGTCATCGCGCGGCGGACGAATCGCTGCCGCTGCGCGACGCCTTCGCGGTGCTGTTCTTCGTGTCGGTGGGCATGCTGTTCGACCCGGCGGTGGTGTGGAACCAGCCGCTCAAGCTGCTCATCGTGGTGGCCATCGTCATGCTGGGCAAGACGGTGGCCGCCATGCTGCTGGTGCTGGCTTTCCGCTACCCGCTGAACACCGCGCTCACGGTGGGCGTGAGTCTGGCGCAGATCGGCGAGTTCTCCTTCATCCTGGCCGGGCTGGGCGTGTCACTGGGCGTGATGCCGGCGGAAGGCCAGAGCCTGGTGCTGGCCGCCGCGCTGCTGTCGATCGCCGCCAATACCGCGCTGTTCTCGGCGATCGAGCCGCTGCGCGCCTGGGTGACCGCGCGCTCGGCCCTTGCACGACGGCTGGAACAGCGCGACGACCCGCTGGCGGCGCTGCCGATGAGCACCGACAGCCGGCTGCTGCACGAACAGGTGGTGCTGGTCGGCTACGGCCGGGTAGGCCAGCGCATCGCCGCCTCGCTGCAGGCGCAGCAGATTCCCTATGTGGTGGCGGAAATGAACCGCGAACGCGTCGACCAGCTGCGCCAGCAGGGCATTCCTGCGGTGTATGGCGACGCGCAGTCGCCCGAGGTGCTGATCCAGGCGCATATCGCGCGTGCTGCGGTGCTGGTGATCGCGCTGCCGGAAACCCTGCACGTGCGCACCATGGTCGAGGTCGCCCGCACGCTGAACCCGGACATCGCGGTGGTGATGCGCAGCCACAACGAGGACGAAGCCGAACTGCTGCGCCGGGAAAAGCTCGGCACCGTGCTGGTCGGCGAACACGAACTGGCGCGCGGCATGGCCGAACACGTGGCGCGCCATTTCGGCCGCACGGTCAGCACCGACAGCACCGCCATCCATCCCCCTTCCGGCCACTGACGCCGCCTCAGCGAAACACGCCATGTCCTCCGCACCACCGCACCGCCCCGCCTCCCCCGATACCCCGCCCTGGCATGCACTGACCGCAGACGCGGTCTGTGCAGCGCTGGAGGTTGATCCGCACACCGGCCTGTCGGCCGCCGAAGCGGCCGCGCGGCGCGTGCGTCACGGCGAGAACCGGCTGCCGGAGCCGCAGCGGCGGCCGCCCTGGCTGCGCTTCCTGCTGCAGTTCCACAACCCGCTCATCTATGTGCTGCTGGCGGCCGGTCTGGTCACGCTGGCGCTGGGCAGCCATGTGGACGCCGGCGTCATCCTCGGCGTGGTGCTCATCAATGCGCTGATCGGCCACATCCAGGAAGGCAAGGCCGAGCGCGCGCTGGACGCGGTGCGCGGCATGCTGGCCGCCCGCGCCACCGTGCTGCGCGACGGCGAGCGTCACCCGGTGGATGCGGCCGAACTGGTGCCCGGCGACATCGTGCTGCTGGAGCCGGGTGACAAGGTGCCGGCCGATCTGCGGCTGCTGCAGGCGCACAACCTGCGCACGGTGGAAGCGGCGCTGACCGGCGAGTCGGCGCCGGTGGACAAGACGCTGGAGCCGGTCGACGCCGGCGCCGGCATCGGTGACCGTCATCCGGTCTGTCATTCGGGCACGCTGGTCGCCTTCGGTCAGGGGCGCGGCGTGGTGGTGGCGACCGGCGCGCGCACCGAGATCGGCCGCATCGGCACGCTGGTGTCCGAGGTGGACACGCTGGCCACGCCGCTCACCCGCCGGCTGGACCAGTTCGCGCGCCAGATCACCGGCTTCATCCTCGCGGTGTCGGCGCTGACCGTGGCCTACGGCCTGTTCGTCGCGCACATGCCGCTGCTCGACCTGTTCCTCGCGGTGGTGGGCATCGCGGTGGCCGCCATCCCGGAAGGCATGCCGGCGGTGGTGACCATCGTGCTCGCCATCGGCACCCGCACCATGGCGCGCAAGAAAGCCATCGTGCGCCGGCTGCCCGCGGTGGAAACCCTGGGTTCGGTCACCGTCATCTGCACCGACAAGACCGGCACCCTGACCCGCAATGAAATGAGCGCGGTGCGGCTGGTGCTGCCCGGCGGCCGCACCCTGCGCGTGAGCGGCGGCGGCTATGCGCCGGAAGGCGGCTTTCACGACGGCAGCCGGCCGGTGGATCCGGAAGCCGACGAAGCCCTCGCCGCGGCAGCGCACTGCGCGTTGCTGTGCAATGACGCGCAGATCGGGCCGGATGGCGCCGGCGGCTGGAGCCTGGTGGGCGACCCGACCGAAGGCGCGCTGCTGGCGCTGGCGCGCAAGGCCGGGCTGGACCCGCAGGACAGCACGCGCGCCTGGCCGCGGCTCGACACCCTGCCCTTCGATTCGGCGCGCCAGTTCATGGCCACGCTGCACCACGACCACGACGGCCACGCCCGCGTGCTGCTCAAGGGCGCGCCGGAGCGCGTGCTGGCGCGCTGCGACCGGCTGGCCGGCGGCGGCGCCTTCGATCCGGACGGCTGGGCGGCCGAGGTGGCCCGCGCCGCCGGTGACGGCGAGCGGGTACTCGCGCTGGCGCGTGCGCCGGTCGCCCGCGGCACGGTGAGCCTGGAAGCGGCGCATCTGGACGCACCGTTCGAACTGCTGGGTCTGGTCGGCATCATCGACCCGCCGCGCGAAGAGGCGATTGCCGCGGTCGCGCAGTGCCGTGACGCCGGCATACGGGTGAAGATGATCACCGGCGACCACGCGGTCACCGCCGCCGCCATCGGCAGCGAACTCGGCCTGCAGGCGGAAGGCACGCTGACCGGCGAACAGATGGACAGGCTGGACGACGCCGCGCTGCGGGCGCGTGCGCTCGACACCGACGTGATCGCGCGTGCCAGCCCGGAGCACAAGCTGCGGCTGATCGCCGCGCTGCGCGCCGAAGGCCATCTCGTGGCGATGACCGGCGACGGCGTGAATGACGCGCCGGCGCTGAAGTCGGCCGACATCGGCGTGGCCATGGGCGGCAAGGGCACCGACGCGGCGCGCGAGGCGTCGGACCTGGTGCTGACCGACGACAACTTCGCCACCATCGCCCGCGCGGTACGCGAAGGCCGCGTGGTGTTCGACAACATCAAGAAGTCGCTGATGCACATGCTGCCCACCAATGGCGGCGAGGCCGGCGTCATCCTGCTGGCCATCTTCGCCGGGCTGCCGCTGCCGGTGACCGCCGGCCAGATCCTGTGGGTGAACACGGTCACCTCGGTCACGCTGGCGCTGTCGCTGGCGTTCGAACCGGCCGAGCACGGCGTCATGCAGCATCCGCCGCGACCGCCGTCCGAGGCGCTGATCACGCGCGCGCTGGGGCTGCGCATCCTGTTCGTGATCGCGCTGATGGTGGCAGCCACCTTCGGCGTGTTCCACTGGGAACTGGCGCGCGGCAGCAGTCTGGAACTGGCGCGTACCGCCGCGGTGAACACCATCGTCATGTGCGAACTGTTCTACCTGTTCAACGTGCGCCACTTCACCGCCCACGCCTTCCGGCTCGAAACGCTGACCGGCAACCGGGTCGCGCTCGGTGTCGGCGCGCTGCTCATCGTGCTGCAGCTGCTGTTCACCTACGCCCCGCCGATGCACGCCCTGTTCCGCAGCGCGCCGCTGGACCTGCAGTCATGGAGCGTGATTGCGGTCAGCGGACTGCTGCTCTTCATCGCGGTCGAAGCCGAGAAGGCCCTGCTTCGCCGCCTGCGCATCCACCGTCTTTAAGCCCGTCAGGAGGACACCATGCCGACCATCCGCCGCCTCATTGCCGCCACCGACCTGTCGGACGCCTCGCTGCACGCGGTCGACCGCGGTTTCGAACTGGCCGCGCGCCATGGCGCGCACTACACCCTGCTCCACGCCCTCGGACTGGACGCGCTCGGCCCGCTGCGCGATCTGCTCGGCGACGAGGCCGAACTGGTGGCCGAAAAGGCGATACAGCACCAGTTCGACGCGCTGGCCGCCGTGGCCGGCGATCCGGCGCGCAATGCCGGCGTGGTGGCCGACGTGAAGATAGAACCGGGCCTGGCGACCCGCGTGCTGGCCGACTATGCCGCGTCCGAACAGGCCGATCTGGTGCTGGTGGGCGCACGCGGCGCCAGCGTGCTGAGCCGGCTGCTGGTCGGCTCGACCGCCTCGCGCCTGCTGCGCAAGTGCGCCAGCCCGGTGCTGGTGGTGAAGAAACCGGGCCGCACGCCTTACCGCCGGGTGCTGGCGCCGGTCGATTTCTCGCCCGGTTCGCTGGCCACGCTGCGCATGGCCGCGCAGATCGCGCCTGACGCGGACGTGCTGCTGCTGCACAGCTTCGATGTGCCGTTCGAGGGCATGCTGCAGTACGCCGGCATCGAACAGGCGGTCATCCACCGCTACCGCGCGGAAGCCCGCGAACGCGCGCTGCGCCGGCTGCACGAACTGGCGGAAGAAGCGGGTCTGGAGCGCGGCCGCTATTCGGTGCGGATCGAGCACGGCGAAGCGACGCGTCACATCCTGGACGCGCAGACCGAATGCCGCTGCGACCTGGTCGCAATGGGCAAGCACGGCACCCATGTGACCGAAGAACTGCTGCTGGGCAGCGTGACCAAGCACGTGCTGTCGGAAGCCGATGCCGACGTGCTGGTGGTGGTGGACCGGCGCGGCCCCACCCTGCCGCCTCCGTTCTCCGGCGAGGACTTCGTCTGATCGCGGGCATCGCGCTGCCGCCGGCAGCGGTATTCGCGGCCGGCCTGGTCATCGTGCTGCTGGGCGCCGAAATGGTGCTGCGCGCCGCCGCCCGGATCGCGAACCGCCTGCGCGTGCCGCCGATCCTGATCGGCCTCACCGTGGTGTCGGTCGGCACCAGCGTGCCGGAACTGGGCGTCGGCCTGGCCGCGGTGGCCGAGAACAAGGGGCCGCTGGCGGTGGGCAACATCGCCGGCACCAATATGCTGAACATCCTGTTCATCCTTGGCCTCAGCGCGCTCATCCGTCCGCTGCCCACCCGCATGCTCAGCGTACGGCTGGACGTGCCGGTCATGATCGCGTCCGCACTCGCGCTGGTCGCGATGGCCTGGGACGGCCGGCTGGACCGCGGCGAGGGATCGATGCTGCTGATCGCGGCGGTGCTCTACACGGTGGCGCTGATCCATCTCAGCCGCGCCGAAGGCCCGGCACTGCAGCGCGAGTTCAGTCAGGAGTTCGGCCGGGAGTTCAGCCAGGAAGGTGCGCCCGCCCCGGCCATCGCTGCCCGACAGGGCATCCTCGAAGCACCCGCCGCACAGGGCGTGCTGCTGGCGGCCGGCATCGCGCTCACGCTGGTCGGTGCCGACCTGCTGGTCAATGGTGCATCGAGCATGGCCCGCACCTGGGGCGTGTCCGACGCCTTCATCGGGCTCACCGTCGTCGCCATCGGCACCTCGGCGCCGGAACTGGTCACCACGCTGCTGGCCACCCTGAAGAACGACCGCGACGTGGCGATCGGCAACCTGATCGGCAGCAGCATCTACAACATCCTGGTCATTCTCGGCCTCACCGTGGTGGCCGCGCCCGGCGGCGTAGAGGTGGGCAGCGAGGTGCTGCGCATCGACCTGCCGCTGGCGGCGCTGGTGGCCCTCGTGTGCCTGCCGGTATTCCGCAGCGAAGGACGGGTGTCGCGCAGCGAGGGCGCGGTGTTCGTGATCGCCTATCTGGTGTATCTGTCGCTGCTGCTGCTCGTCCGGCACTGAGGAGCGGCACCGCAAGGAAAGTTGAGCTGGATCATGGCGGCGCGGCCGGTGGCGACCATACTGGAATCAGTTACTTCTCCTCCTTGTCCTGTATTTCAGGGCATTCGAACCGGCCACCGGATCGCTCCCTGGCCGGTCTTCTTTTGCGCGGCCGGCAGCGCGCGCAAAGATTCACATAAAGAATCTAAGTTTCACCCATGGCATCATGACGCGATGTCATCGCCCGCCTCGTCCATTCCCCTGCCCCATCCTTCTTCCCGCAGGGCCACGCTGTATGGCTTGGTCGCCATCGCGCTGTGGAGCGTCACGATAGGCATGCTGCGCTCGGTCAGCGAACGCGCGGGTCCGGTCGGCGGCGCGGCGCTGATCTACGGCGCGGGTGCGCTGTGCCTGCTGGCGCTGTTCCGCCCGCCGCCGGCGCGTCTGTTCGCGCCGCGCTACCTGCTGGTCGGCGGCGGCCTGTTCGTGCTGTACGAACTGCTGCTGTCGCTGTCGGTCGGGCTGGCGGTCAGCCGGGAGCAAGCGCTGGTGGTGGGGCTGATCAACTATCTGTGGCCGCTGCTGACGGTGCTGTGCGCGGTGCTGCTCAATGGCGAACGCCTCGGGCTGCTGGCCCTGCCCGGCTTCGCGCTGAGCCTGTACGGCGTGGCCTGCGTATTCGCCGGATCGATGACGCCGGCGCTGGCGCCGCTGGTCGAGGCGGTGCGCGACGCGCCGCTGAGCCCGGCCATGGCGCTCGCCGGCGCGCTGTGCTGGGCGCTGTACTGCGCACTGACCCGGCGCTGGGCGGGCGGGCGCAATGGCGTGACCTGGTTCTTCTGCGCCACGGCGGCAGTGCTGCTGGCGATGGCGGTGGCTACCGGCGCCCTGACTGCGCTGCCGGACGCGGTCACGCTGCTGCAGGCGGTGCTGGCCGGCGCGGCTTTGAGTACCGGTTACGCGCTGTGGAATGTGGCCATGCTGCACGGCCGGGTCACACTGATCACCGGCGCCGCCTACGCAACCCCGGTGCTGTCGTCGGCCTTTGCGGCGGTATGGCTGGGCGCATCGACCAGTCCGGCCTTCTGGTGGGGTGCGCTGCTGGTCAGCGTCGGCGCGCTGCTGTGCTGGCAGGCCGGGCGCAGGCGCTGACGCCGGCGTCCGCACCGGTTGCGGATGTACCGGAGGACGGACGAAAAAAAAGCGGGCCGAAGCCCGCCTTTCCTGCTCAGCCGCGAGTGATCAGCGGTTGGCGACGTACATGGTGATTTCGAAGCCGAAACGCAGGTCGGTGGCCTTCGGGGTTTCCCAGTTCATGTCAGTCTCCTTGGAGGTGTTCGCTCATTCACTGCGGATGCAGTGCATGGATCGAATACTGCGCCGGACCGGCAGCGGCCACCTCCACGCAGTCTGGAAAGACGGCTCATGATTTTCCTGAGCGCAGGCTTTCGAACACCGCCGGCAGCATGCAGTTCTGCAGGCTGCGCTGCGCGAACAGATAGCGGCCGTCGCAGACGAAACCCAGTTCCTGCCAGTCGACCGCGTCGTTCAGCAGTTCGGCGGCGCGTGCCAGATCGCTCACTTCGGGCCGCGCGAACAGCGCCAGCACCGAGCCGTCGTAATCCGGGCAGTCGTGCAGGAAGAAAGGCCGCGGCTTGCGGGTCTTGCCATTCACGTAGATGCGCGGTCCGCCGCTGCGGTGGTGCATGCGGCCCCACTGCCACCAGTTGTGTTCGCCGAAGCTGCGCACCCGACGCGCCAGCAGCCGCGGCTTGTGGCGCTCCAGCCAGTCGTTGCGCAGGTCGAAAAAGGCGCGCCGGGTCCGGCCGGTGTCCACGGTGCTGGAACAGACGAATTCCATATTGCCGTCCGGATGCACGAATACGTCGTCGGCACCGGACACCGCGCCCACCCGCACGTCGAACAGCGAAGCGAGCGGCACCGTGTAGTCGCCGCGCAGGAACATGAGCTGGCCGCGTTCGCAGTGGAAGCGCCGGCCGTCGCTCATGCGCCGGTCCATGCGTCCCTTCTCGAAACGGAATACGGCGCAGTTCGGCACGAAGGCACCGAACACCCGGCTATCGCCGGTCTCGATGAAGTCGGTGATGCTGCCCTGGGCGTACAGCCAGTCGTTGAGCCGGCGCGCGGCGGTGAGCTTGATGAAGTCGCGCGGCACGATGAAGATGAGTTCGCCGCCCGGCTTCAGATGGCGTACGCACTTCTCGATGAAGAACAGGTAGAGGTTGCTGCGGCGGTCGAACAGTTCGCCGGGCAGACGCGCCCGGGTGTCTGGCAGGATGTCCTGGTGGCGCACATAGGGCGGATTGCCGATCACGGTGTCGAACTGCTCGCTGACCGGATAGGCGAAGAAGTCCATCACCTGTGCGCCGGCCGGCGCGACCGAAGGATCGATCTCGATGGCGGTGCAGCCGGGAATGCGCGACGCGAAGGCGCCGTCACCCGCCGACGGTTCCAGCGTGCGTCCGCGATTGCGGCGCAGCGCCAGCATCAGCTCGACCACATCGCTCCGGGTGAAGACCTGTCCGAGTATTTCGACCCGGTGATTCCTTTCGTTCATGAGTCAATTGTCCCATGCGGCGCAGCATGTGAGGCGGCCGGGCATGGGCTAACATCGCTCCCCCGCGCACTTTCCCTGCATCCGCCCATGCTGCACGCCCCGATGGAACCGTTCGATCACGGCTGGCTGGAGGTCGGCCACGGCCATCGCGTGTACTACGAACAGTGCGGCAACCCGGACGGACGGCCGGCGCTGTATCTGCACGGCGGACCGGGCTCCGGCTGCTCGCCGCGCCAGCGCCGCTTCTTCGATCCGGAAAAGTGGCGCGTGGTGCTGTTCGACCAGCGCGGCTGCGGACGCAGCACGCCGCTCGGCCACACCGAACACAATCACAGCGACGCACTGATCGCCGACATCGAGGCGCTGCGCCACCACCTCGGCATCGCGCAGTGGCTGGTGTTCGGCGGCTCATGGGGCGCGACGCTGGCCGCCGCCTACGCCGCGGCTCACCGCGAGGCCTGCAGCGGCGTGCTGCTGCGCGGGCTGTTCCTCGGCGGCCGCGAGGACATCGAATGGTTCTTCCACGGTGCGGCCGCCCTCGCCCCCGAAGCGCACGACGCCTTCATGCAGGCGGTGCCGGCCCGCTGGCGCCGGCGCGTCGTCACCTGGCTGGACCGCGTGTTCTCGGCCGGTGAGCTCGCGCGCATCGACCCCGCGGTGCGGGCCTGGCGCGCCTGGGAGCACGCGCTCGGCGTCTGGCCGGAACGCACGGTGCCGGCCGAACCGACGCAGGACGAATGGCCGCTGCTGCGCGCCCGCTACCGGGTGCAGAGCCATTACCTCGCGCGCCGCTGCTTCTTCGGCGAAGCGCGGGTGCTGGACGCGATCGCGCGGCTGCGCGGCCTGCCGGTGGCCTTCATCCATGGCACCAATGACCTGATCTGCCGGCCGCAGAACGCCGCACGCGCCCACCGCTCGCTGGCCGGCAGTCGGCTCGCCTGGGCGCAGGGCGCGGGCCACGACCCCTTCCATCCGGCCAGTCTGGCGCTGATCGGATCGGCGCTGGACGCGCACGCGCGCGACGGCCATTTCGACGCCTGGCCCGGAGACCGCGCATGAGCCTGCGGCTGAAGCTGAACCTGCTGATCGCGCTGGTCATCCTCACCTTCACCAGCACCATGCTCACGCTGGAACTGATGGGCACCCGGCGCGCGGTGGGCGAGGAAATCGAGGCCGCCAACCGGGTGGCCACCCAGCTGCTGTCGCGGGTGGCGCTGGTGTACGCCAACATGGGCTCGCCGGCGCTGGTGGACTTCCTGCACCGGCTGGGCCGGGTGCGCGCCACCGAAATCCATCTGCTGGACGGCGGCGGCAACCTGCTCTACACCTCGCCGCCCTCGCCCTACAAGGCGGGCCGCGACGCGCCGGACTGGTACTCGAACGCCATCCTGCCGAAGCGGCCGCTGCAGGAAATCACGCTGAGCGACGGCGCGCGACTGGTGATCGCGGCCGACGCCTCGCGCGCCATCCTCGACGGCTGGGACGACGCGGTGCAGCTGCTCATCGTCGGCTCGATCGCGCTGCTGCTCGGCAACGGCATCGTGTTCTGGCTGGTCGGGCGCGAGGTGCGGCCCTTCAGCACCATCGTGCGTGGCCTGGAACAGATGCGCGCCGGCGACTACCACACCCGGCTGCCGCCGCTGCCCGGCAAGGAAGCCAGTTCGATGGCCCAGGCCTTCAACCGCATGGCGCAGTCGATCGAGGACAACATGAACGCCCGGCAGGAGGCGCTGGAGGCGCGCAGCAATCTGGAAGAGAACCGCGAACTGACCCAGTTCATTCAGAGCCGCATCGAAGAGGAGCGGCGCGATATCGCGCGCGAGCTGCACGACGAAATGGGTCAGGCGGTCACCGCGATCAAGAGCATGGGGCTGGCCATCGCGCGCCGCGACGCACAGACCGACCCGCGCAGCGCCGAGGCCGCCAACCTGATCGTGGATACCGCCAATCACCTGTACGACGTGATGCACAGCATCATCCCGAAACTGCGCCCGCTGGCGCTGGACAATCTCGGGCTGGAAGACGCGCTGGAGGATCTGGTGTCTGAGTGGCGACGCCACCATCCGGACATGGAATTTGCACTGACATTGCGCGATCTGCCCGAATCGCCCGGGGATTCGTTCAAGCTGGCGGCCTACCGCATCGTGCAGGAAGCGGTGACCAATGCGCTGAAGCACGCCCATGCCCGGAAAATCATGATTTCGCTGGCCGGCACGGAACACGGGCTGCAGGTGCGGGTCGAGGACGACGGCGCCGGACTGGCTGACGGCTGGGCGCAGAAGCGTGGCCATCATGGCGTGCGCGGCATGCGCGAACGCGCCCAGGCGCTGGGTGGCGATCTGGCGCTGGAACCGCGTGAAGGCGGCGGCACCTGCGTCAGTGCGCGACTGCCGATGGATTGAAGGGGGAAAACGAATGGGCGCGATGGGACCGATCAAAGTCATGCTGGTGGACGATCACGCGGTCGTCCGCATGGGATTCAAGCTGCTGCTCGCGGCCTGTGAGGACATCGAGGTGATCGGCGAGGCGGACAGCGGCGAAGCGGCCTACCAGCGCTACGCCGAACTGAAGCCGGACGTGATCGTGATGGACCTGTCCATGCCCGGCATGGGCGGCATCGAGGCGGTGCGCCGGCTCACCGCGCGCGACAAGGGCGTGCGCATCCTGGCGCTGTCGGCGCACGAGGACACCGCGCATCCGAAACGGGTGCTCAAGGCCGGCGCCACCGGCTATCTGTCGAAGCGCGGCGCGCCGGAAGCGCTGATCGACGCGGTGCGCACGGTGGCCGCCGGGCGCATGTATCTGGACGCCGAAATCGCGCAGAAGCTGGCGATGCAGGACGTGACCGGTACCCAGAACCCGGTCGAGGCGCTGTCGGAGCGCGAGTTCGAGGTGTTCATCCATCTGGCGCGCGGTCAGTCGGTGAATCAGATCGCCGAAACCCTGCACCTGTCGACCTCCACGGTCGGCACCCATCTTTACAACGTGAAGCAGAAGCTCGGCGCGTCCAACCAGGCCGAACTGACGCTGATCGCGCTGCGAAATGGGCTTATTGAGGCCTGATCGAAGCCCAGACAAAGTCCTGTGCGCAATCTGAGCCAGGCCCGGACGCGCCGGCTTCAGGCGTTCGGGAACGGACACACGCTGGCGCTCCGCCCCATCCCCGCCGCTACTCCGGCACCTCACTGAGCGCCCTGTAAGCACCTCAGCACGCACCGCCCCGGTGCGTACTCCTGGCAATCTGCCGCCCGTCTGTGCGCTCCGCAGCACCTCGACGTGCGGATTGCAACGGCCGCGCCCACTCCATGCCGGTTTCTCCGTTGAAGCCTGAAACATCGTTTCACCCGGGCTGGATGCTGCACCGCACACATCAACCACCGTCCGTCGGCGCCAGACGGCGCACCCCGGGCTGCTCCGATGAATGCGGCATGCGCCGGTACCCAAAGGTCACCGCCCTCTGACGCACTCTGGCACGGATCACGCTTTGATTTGTGCAATGCACCATCGAATATCCACTCACACAGGTTTGCCCTACATGTCCCGTTAGTCCATCTGTCACCGCCCGACGCTCAGGCCAAGGGCGGCTCAACTGGAGATCATCATGCGTATCCTCGGCCTGCTGCTCATGCTCACCCTTGCGCCCGGCGCCCACGCCGACGCGGAGCGCTACCTCCAGCTGTCCATGCACATGGTGAAAGTGCTGGCCGCGGGCGCTGACGGCCGGATCAACACCGGCACTGGCGTCCAGCTGGACGCGCACACCCTGGTCACCAACTGCCACGTGGTGGGCAGCGCCCATCACGTGATCGCCGCCCGCGGCAGTAGTGGCGTGCCGGCCACCGCCCGCACCGCAGACCGCCGTCACGACCTGTGCGTGATGAACACCCCGGTCGCCGCCGGCCGCCCCGCCGCCCTCGCCTCCAGCACCGGCCTGAAGGTGGGCGACGCGGTCTACGCGGTGGGCTTTTCCGGCGGCAAGTCACTGTCGATGAGCGAGGGCCGCGTGATGGCGCTGCATGACATGGACGGCGCGCGGGTGATCGAGACCGACGCTTCCTTCCAGCAGGGGGCGTCCGGCGGCGCGCTGTTCGACGGTGAAGGCCGCATGGTGGGCGTGCTCACCTTCTTCATTCCCGGCCTGAAACGGCATTTCGCGGTGCCGGCCGACTGGCTGTCCGAGGCGCTGGCGGCCTCCGGCGAACTGCCGCTGCCGCTGGACACCGGCGCGCCCCCGTTCTGGGCGGCGGCGGACGAGGACAAACCCTATTTCCTGCGCGCCATCCAGCACGAGAACGACGGCAACTGGGGCCGCCTGCAGGCGGTGGCGAAGGAATGGGTGGAAGCCGAGCCGAACAACCGTGCCGCGATCGAAGCCGCGGTGCGCGCCAGCCACCTGCCCGCGCCGCACTGAAGTTCGCGGGAAGCGGTCACGTGCATCGTTTCAGCCGTACCGTCGCAATGTCGGCAGCAGGGCCTGCGCGTTATCGCGGGTGATGGCGCGCACCGCGCTGTCCGGCAGACCGACCGACTGCAGGTCGCGAACGGTTTCGGCCAGCGGCACGAATGGATTGTCGCTGCCAAGCAGGATCTGAGACACCGGAACGAAGCTGGTCAG
Source organism: Methyloversatilis universalis FAM5 (assembly GCF_000214035.2). Taxonomy (GTDB): domain Bacteria; phylum Pseudomonadota; class Gammaproteobacteria; order Burkholderiales; family Rhodocyclaceae; genus Methyloversatilis; species Methyloversatilis universalis. Next base: position 37,142 of record NZ_AFHG01000041.1, read on the forward strand.
CGCCGCGAGGGCCGGCCTGTTCGCCGTACCGGCCAGATCGAACCAGTGCCGGGCCAGTTCCTGCTCAACGCCGTGCGGAGCGAGGGACGCCAGATTCGACGGACCGTACTGCTTCATGCGGCCCACCATCATGGGCATGGTGCCGCCTGCGTGGGTGAAGATGAAGCGGATGTCGCGATAGCGCGAGAACGTACCGGTAAACAGCATGTTGGTGATCGCCCGCGCGGTGTCCTGAGGGACCTCGGCGATCATGGGCGCCACGTCAGGCATCAGGCTGCGACAGCACAGGGGCGCTGTCGGATGGACGAACACGACCGCCTTCCTGCGGTTAAGCGCCTCGAACACCGTGTCGTAGGCCGGATTGCCCAGCCACTTGTCGCCATAGCTGGTCATCAGGCCGATGCCGTCGGCCTTCAGCACGTCCAGCGCGTGCTCGATCTCCTTCAGGCTTCCTTCCTGATCCGGCAGCGGCAGCACGCCGAACAGACCGAAACGGCCCCGGTGCTTCGCACCCAGTTCCGCTGCGTAGTCATTCACCTGACGGGCGGTACGGCGGGCGGCCGCGACGTCCCCGAACCACACGCCGGGCGAGGTCAGCGACAGCACTGCGGTCGCCACGCCCGCGGCATCCATGGCGTCGATCGCCTTTTCAGGCGTCCAGGTGAGCCAGGCCTGGCTCAGCCCGCCGCCGCGCACACCGGCAACCTTGTCACGATACTGATCGAGATAGAACGGCGGGATATGGTGATGATGCACATCGATCGCTCCGCGCTCGTGACCGGAGACGGTCGACGCGGAACGGCATGCAGACAGGCCTGCAGCGAGACCCACGCCGACCAGGCCTGACAGGATGCGGCGCCTCGGCGCGACGTCTGCAGCACGTTCACCGCTGCAGGGCGCAAACCGGACGTTCCGGAAAGCATCCTCGCCCATCGCTCACCTCCACGGCTCTGAAGTCAGGCGGACGCACGGGTCCGCGATGCATGCGAGCGGCAGGCAGGTCACACGCACAGACCTGCGCGTGTGACCCGATGACGCGGGAACCTACTTCTGCACCGCCACCGCGACCTTCTGCGGCTGGGCATCCGGCGCCGCGGAATGCGCGGCGGTGCCGGCAGCCGACGGCAGCAGCGGCACGATGAGCAGCGCGACGATGTTGATGATCTTGATCAGCGGGTTCACTGCGGGGCCTGCGGTGTCCTTGTACGGATCACCGACCGTGTCACCGGTTACCGCCGCCTTGTGCGCCTCGGAACCCTTGCCGCCGAAGTGGCCGTCCTCGATGTACTTCTTCGCGTTGTCCCAGGCGCCACCGCCTGTGGTCATCGAGATCGCGACGAACAGCCCGGTCACGATGGTGCCCATCAGCACACCGCCCAGCGCCTGCACGCCGGCCTGCGGCCCCATCAGGAAGGCGATGCCGAAGGCCACGACCACCGGCACCAGTACCGGCAGCAGCGAAGGCACCATCATTTCCTTGATCGCTGCCACGGTGAGCATGTCGACCGCGCGTGAGTAGTCGGGCTTGGCCGTGCCTTCCATGATGCCGGCGATCTCCTTGAACTGGCGACGTACCTCGACCACCACCGCACCCGCTGAACGGCCGACCGCTTCCATCGCCATCGCGCCGAACAGGTAGGGAATCAGGCCGCCGATGAACAGGCCGATGATGACCGCCGGGTTGGCCAGATCGAAGGCCACGCTGTGGCCGACCGCTTCCAGCGCATGGGTGTAGTCGGCGAACAGCACCAGCGCCGCCAAACCGGCCGAGCCGATGGCATAGCCCTTGGTCACCGCCTTGGTGGTGTTGCCCACCGCGTCCAGCGGGTCGGTCACCGCGCGCACCGAATCCGGCAGTTCCGCCATTTCGGCGATGCCACCGGCGTTGTCGGTGATCGGGCCATAGGCGTCGAGCGCGACGATGATGCCGGACATGCTGAGCATCGAGGTCGCCGCGATCGCGATGCCGTACAGGCCGCCCAGCGTGTAGGCCGCCCAGATCGCCGCGCACACGGCCAGCACCGGCCAGGCGCAGGACTTCATCGACACGCCGAGGCCGGCGATGATGTTGGTGCCGTGCCCTGTGGTCGAGGCTTCCGCGATGTGTTTCACGGGCTTGAAATCGGTGCCGGTGTAGTACTCGGTGATCACCACCATCAGGCCGGTCAGCACCAGACCCACGACCGCCGCGCCGTACAGCCGCATCTGGGCGCCGTCGGAGATGCCCATCGAGGCGTTCAGCGCGTCGTCAGGCATCAGCATCGTGGTGAGCGGGTAGAAGGCGATCAGCGCAAGCACGCCGGCGACGATGAGGCCGCGGTAGAGGCCGTTCATGATCTTCTGGCCCGGCTTGGTCTTGACGAACATGCAGCCGATGATGGACGCAATGATGGAGAAGCCGCCCAGCGCCAGCGGATAGATCACCGCCGCCTCGGCGTTCGACTTCAGCATCAGCGCGCCGAGCAGCATGGTGGCCACCGTGGTCACCGCGTAGGTTTCGAACAGGTCGGCCGCCATGCCCGCGCAGTCGCCGACGTTGTCACCGACGTTGTCGGCGATCACCGCCGGATTGCGCGGATCGTCTTCCGGAATGCCGGCTTCGACCTTGCCCACCAGATCGGCGCCGACGTCTGCACCCTTGGTGAAGATGCCGCCGCCCAGACGGGCGAAGATCGAAATCAGCGACGAGCCGAAGCCCAGGCCGATCAGCGGATGGATGATCTGGTCGATCGCTGCGCCATGCGCCGCCGAACCCTTCAGGATGGCGTAGTAGCCGGCCACCCCGAGCAGGCCCAGACCGACCACCAGCATGCCGGTGATGGCCCCGCCGCGGAAGGCAACGTCAAACGCTTCGGAAATGCCCTTGCGCGCGGCCTCCGCGGTGCGCACGTTGGAGCGCACCGACACGTTCATGCCGATGTAGCCGGCCGCGCCCGACAGCACCGCGCCGATGACGAAACCGGCGGCGGTCGATACGCCGAGCGTGACAGCGAGCAGGACGGTGAGGATGACGCCGACGATGCCGATGGTGCGGTACTGCCTGTTGAGGTAGGCCTTCGCCCCCTCCTGCACCGCATCGGCAATCTCGCGCATGCGCGGATTGCCTGTGGGTTGGGCAAGAATCCACTTGCTGGATACGGCGCCATAGACAATGGCCACCACGGAGCACACGAGTGCGAACCACAGACCGAAAGACGACGACATCACCCCTCCTCTTGTTTTGACTGCGTGCAACGAAAGGACGGCGCTTTCACGTCGCCCCCGAAAGCAGCGAGCAACCTTGTGGGCTGCCGGTCAGCCGCCCCTGCGGCGCCTGACCTGGTATGTCATCCGCACGCCGGGGAGCGTGCGGCTACAAGCGGTGCGTCTTCGACCCGGTCAGCCTGCGAACGGCGGCAGCGTGCGCGGCACGCTTTCGTTCTTCAGACTGACATAGGCCGGCAGTCCATTCACGTAAGGCGGATAGTCCTCGCCTTCGATCAGGGGCTGCAGGTATTTCCGGCAGGCGTCGGTGATGCCGAAGCCGTCGTCGGAAATGAAATGCCTGGGCATCATCTTCTCGCGGTTCGCAACGTCCTGCAGTTGCGCCACATCAATCTTCCATGCATAGGGCGTGTCGGACAGCCGCACGATGGCGGGCATGACCGCATTGCGGCCCTCGATCGCCAGTTCGACCGCACGGCGGCCGAGCGCGTAGGCCTGCTGCGCGTCGGTGCCGGAGGCGATGTGGCGGCCGCTGCGCTGCAGGTAGTCCGGCAGCGCCCAGTGGTATTTGTGGCCAAGCTTCGTCTTGATCAGCTCGGCGATCTGCTGGCCGACGCCGCCCAGCTGGGCGTGGCCGAAGGCGTCGCGCGTGCCGGATTCGGCCAGCAGTCTGCCGTCGCTGCCGCGCAGGCCCTCGGACACCGCGATGGCGCAGAAGTCGTGCTCGCGCACGCAGGCGTCGACGCGCGCCAGGAAGGCCGCCTCGTCGAACGGAATTTCGGGGAACAGCAGGATGTGCGGCGCCTCGGCCGGCGTACGCGCGGCGAGACCCGCCGCGGCGGTGATCCAGCCGGCATGACGGCCCATCACTTCCATCACGAAGATCTTGGTGGACGTGCGCGCCATCGAGGCGACGTCCAGACCGGCTTCCATCATCGACACCGCAACGTATTTCGCGACCGAACCGAAGCCCGGGCAGTTGTCGGTTTCGACCAGATCGTTGTCCACCGTCTTCGGAATGCCGACGCAGGTAAGCGGGTAGTGCAGCTTTTCCGCGATCTGCGACACCTTCCACGCGGTGTCCATCGAATCGTTGCCGCCGTTGTAGAGGAACCAGCGGATATCGTGCGCGCGGAACACCTCGATCAGCCGCTCGTACTGCGCGCGGCTTTCTTCGAGGCCCTTCAGCTTGTAGCGACAGGAGCCGAAGGCGCCGCCCGGCGTGTGGCGCAGGGCGGCGATGGCCGCATCGCTTTCCAGCGAGGTGTCGATCAGGTCTTCGTGCAGCGCGCCGAGGATGCCGTTGCGCCCGGCGAACACCTTGCCGATCACGTCACCATGCTCACGCGCCGCCTGGATGACGCCGCAGGCAGTCGTGTTGATGACTGCCGTGACGCCACCGGACTGCGCGTAGAACAGGTTTGCAGCCATGCGGATCAGGCCAGTGCGTCGAAGGCGCGCTGTTTCACTTCATCGACCGGACCGACGCCGGAAATGGCGCGGTACTTCGGTGCGCCCGGCTCGCCGCGCTGCGCCCAGCCCGAGTAGTACTCGACCAGCGGACGGGTCTGCGAGTGATAGACGTCCAGACGCTTGCGCACCACTTCCTCGCGGTCGTCGTCGCGCTGCACCAGCGGCTCGCCGGTCACGTCGTCGACGCCCTCGACCTTGGGCGGATTGAACACCACGTGATAGGTGCGGCCCGACGCGATGTGGGCACGGCGACCGCTCATGCGGGTGATGATGTCCTGGTCCGGCACCTGGATTTCGAGCACGAAATCGATCGGCACGCCGGCCGCCTTCATCGCGTCGGCCTGCGGAATCGTGCGCGGGAAGCCGTCGAACATGTAGCCGGCCTTGCAGTCGTCTTCCTTCAGGCGGTCCTTGACCAGATTGATGATGAGGTCGTCGGACACGAGACCGCCGGCGTCCATCACCTTTTTCGCCTCGATGCCCAGCGGCGTGCCGGCCTTGACCGCGGCGCGCAGCATGTCACCGGTGGAAATCTGGGGGATGTTGAAGCGTTCCTTGATGAAGGTCGCCTGAGTGCCCTTGCCTGCGCCCGGGGGGCCCAGAAGTATGAGACGCATGTCCTCTCCTGATGTGAGTCTGTTTTTGGATTCTGTTCGAACAGTGCGCGCACCTTGGCAAACGCAATGCCAGCGGGCGCGACGTTACCGCGCAACCGTGTGCGCGGTCAAACCGCAATGCGTCAGACCTGGCCGCCGGCAAACAGCGCGCGGACGCGTTCGAGGTCGTCCGGCGTATCGACGCCGGCATGCGGCATCGGCACGTCAGCCATCACGCGGATGCGGTAGCCATGCCACAGCGCACGCAGCTGTTCGAGCGCCTCGACCTGTTCCATCGGTGCCGGATCGAGGCGGGCATTGCGCTGCAGGAAACGCACCCGGTAGGCATAGATGCCGATATGCCGCTGGGCACCCAGAGCGGCCGGCAGCGTGTCGCGCGACGCGGCGAAGGCGTCGCGTGCCCAGGGGATCGGGGCTCGGGAGAAATACATCGCGCGGCCGTGGATGTCGCAGATCACCTTCACCACCGCCGGATTGAAGAAATCCGCGCTGTCGGTGATCGCGCTGCTGGCGGTTGCGATCGACGATTCCGGATCCTGGTCCAGTGCCTGCGCGACCTGACGGATGAGATCCGGGTCGATCAACGGTTCGTCACCCTGCACATTCACCACCACGGTGGCCGGCGACCAGCCCAGCTGTTCCGCCACTTCGGCGATGCGGTCGGTGCCGGTGGCGTGGTCACTGCGGGTCATCACCGCCTCGAAGCCGTGGGCACGCACCGCGTCGGCGATGCCTGCGTGGTCGGTGGCGACCACCAGCGCGTCGGCACCGCTCTGCGCCGCGCGCTGCGCCACCCGCACGATCATGGGCAGTCCGCCGATGTCGAGCAGCGGCTTGCCGGGCAGTCGGGTCGAGGCGTGGCGTGCGGGAATGACGACCTTGAACATGATGCCTCCCTGCGACTCAGGCGCTGCGGCCGGACGGCTCGCGCAGCGCGGCGACCTCGTCCTCGCTCATTTCGCGCGCCTCGTCCTCCAGCATGACCGGAATGCCGTCACGGATGGGGTAGGCGAGGCGGCTGGCCTTGCACTGCAGCTCGTTGCGCGCGCGGTCCAACACCAGAGGCGCCTTGGTGACCGGGCAGACGAGAATTTCAAGAAGACGTGGATCCATGCTTCAACTCCGCGAGGCGACCCAGGACAAAAGCCGCCAGATCAGGGTCGAGGCGAGCCTCGACCGGCAGCACCCAGATCGGGGTGCGCGACAAACCGTGACATTTTACCGCGTCCTTCTCGGTCAGCAGCAGCGCATCGCAGTCCGGGAACGCGACATCCTGCGGCTGATACACGTGATGGTCGGGGAACGGATGCGCGACGAAATCCAGCCCGAGCGCGCGCAGGTGGTCGAAGAAGCGCGCGGGCTCGCCGATCCCGGCCAGCGCGTGCAGGCGCAGGCCGCGCAGATCCCCGGCATCCGCGGTACGTTCCGGCGCATCGAGAAGATGGAAAACGCGGCCTTCCAGCGTCATCCGGAAGACCGGCGCTGCGCCGGCCAGCGCCTCCGCCGCGCCATTCAGCACCACCGCGTCCACCGAACGCAGCCGCGAAGGCGGTTCGCGCAGCGGGCCGGCTGGCAGCAGCAGGCGGTTCATCAGGCCGCGCCGGTCCACCACCGCGATCTCGATGTCGCGCGCCAGCGCGTAGTGCTGCAGGCCGTCGTCGCACAGCACCAGATCGCATTCGGGGTGGGCGGCCAGCCCGGCCATCGCCGCATCGGCGCGCCGTCGGCCCTGCCACACCGGTACGCCGGCGCGGCGGGCGAGCAGCACTGCTTCGTCACCCGAACGCGCCGCGTCACCCTCGGCGGTCACCGGATGCGGCGTATCAGCGTCGCCACCGTACCCGCGGGTTACGATCAGCGGCCGGCGGCCGCGCGCGCTCAGTGCGCGCGCCAGATGCAGCGTGAGCGGTGTCTTGCCGGCACCGCCGGCGATGATGTTGCCGACCACCACCACCGGCACCGGCAGGCGGGTACGTCTGAGCAGACCGGCGGCGAAGGCCGCGCGGTGCAGCGCCGCCACGAGACCGAACAGCAGGGACAGCGGCCACAGCAGCCAGGCGGCGATGCCACGGCTGCGCCACAGCGCGGGCGCGCTGTTCATCGGCCGCCGGACGCGTCCGACTGGGTGGCGAATGAAATGCCGGCGATGCCGGCCCGCTGGGCCGCCTGCATCACGTCGATGGACGACTGCAGGCGTGCGTCGCGGTCGGACGAAATGATGACCACCGGGTCCTTGCGGCCCGCCGCCGCCCGACTCAGCGCCTCGGCCAGCGCGTCGCTGCCGCGGCCGGCCACCGGCTGGCGGTTGATCAGGATTTCGCCGCGCGCGGTGATGAGCACGTTGATCTCGCGGTCATTCGCCTGCGACTCCGGCGCCTCCGCGCTGGGCAGCGTGATCTCCAGGCCGGCGGTCTTCGAGTAGGTGGTGGTCACCATCAGGAAGATGAGGATGACCAGCAGCACGTCGATCAGCGGGATCAGATTGATTTCGAGCTCTTCGCGCCCGCGGCCGCGTCGGAAATTCATCGCCGGTCCTTACTTCGCCGCACGCTCGCCGTGCACCACCTCGACCAGCTTCACCGCCTGCTGCTCCATGTCGACCACGAAGTCGTCGACCCGGCCGCGGAAGTAGCGGTGGAAGATGAGCGCCGGAATCGCCACCAGCAGACCGAAACCGGTGTTGTACAGCGCGATCGAGATGCCGCTGGCGAGCTGCTGCGGATTGCTGCCGGTCGCGGTCTGCGAGCCGAAGATTTCGATCATGCCGACCACGGTACCGAACAGGCCCATCAGCGGCGCCGCGGCGGCGATGGTGCCCAGGGTGTTCAGGTAGCGCTCGAGAAAGTGCGCGACCGCGCGGCCTTCCTCCTCGATCGCCTCTTTCATCACCTCACGGGTGCTGCGCACATTGCGCAGACCGGCCGCGAACACCCGGCCGAGCGGCGAGTGCGCGGCGACGCGGCGTATCATGTCCGGGTCGGGCTGCTTGCCCTTGAGGTCGGTCAGGATGGATTCCAGCAGCGCCTCCGGCACCACCTTGCTGCGGCGCAGGCTGGCGAGGCGTTCGATGATCAGCGCGACGGCGATGACGGAAGCCGCGATCAGCGGCCAGATCGGCCAACCGGCCGCGCGGATGATGTCGAACACGTGCGCTTTCCTTCGCTGAACAAGCCGCGAAATGTAGCCTGAGCGGATACGGGGCGGCAACCCTGCAGAAGCGGGCGTCCATGAAGGCGGTCAGGTTATCCACAGAAATTGTGGATAACTGTGTGGGTTTCGTCTGGGCGGATACGCTAAACCGGCCGCCGAAAAGATGTTTTCTTACGCCGATCAAAAATTAAGCTTCGATGACAGCCGGGTCGGATGCGCCGACACCCGACCTGCACACACTCCGGATTCCATGTCTTCCGATTTTGCTCACCCCGCCGCGGACCCGCGCGGAGAAACCGCCGCCATTGCGGTGTCCGAGCTCGCACGACGCGCCCGCATCACGCTGGAACGCCAGTTTCCGGTGCTCTGGGTACGCGGTGAGCTGTCCGGCGTCACCCGTGCGGCCTCCGGTCACCTCTACTTCTCTCTGAAGGACGACGCGGCGCAACTGCGCTGCGTCATGTTCCGCAGCCGCAGCCAGCTGCTGCCCTTCGAACCGCGTGCCGGACTGCAGGTCGAGGTGCGCGCCCAGGTTTCGCTGTACGAACCGCGCGGCGACTTCCAGCTCACGGTGGACGCGATGCGTCAGGCCGGTGTCGGCGGGCTGTTCGAAGCCTTCCTGCGCCTGAAGGCGAAGCTGGAAGCGGAAGGCCTGTTCGACGCTGCACGCAAGCGGCCGCTGCCGCAGCTGCCAGCCCGCATCGCGGTGGTCACCTCCCCCGCGGCGGCCGCGCTGCGCGACGTGCTGGCGACGCTCGCGCGACGCGCCCCGCACGTCGAACTCGTGCTGCTGCCCTGCCTGGTACAGGGCGCCGAAGCACCGGCCCGGATCGCCGCCGCGCTGGCCGCGGCTGGCCGCTGCGACGCCGATCTGGTGCTGCTGGTGCGCGGTGGCGGATCAGCCGAGGATCTGGCGGCCTTCAACGACGAGCGGGTGGCCCGCGCCATTGCCGCCTGCCCGCTGCCGGTGGTCAGCGGCGTCGGCCATGAAACCGATTTCTCGATCGCCGACTTCGTCGCCGATCTGCGCGCCGCCACACCGACCGCCGCCGCCGAAATCGTCAGCGCGGGCCATGTGGATGCCGCGCGCCGGCTGCGTGCGCTGGCCGAACGGCTGGGCCGCGCTCAGCACGACAGGCTGGACCGGCTCGGACGCCGGCTGGACGATCTGGCCGAGCGCCTGCATCCGCCGTCTCGTCAGCTCGCGCTGGCCAGCGAGCGACTGCACGCGCTGCATGCGCGGATGCGTCGCGCCGGCAGCAGCCAGCTCGGTCAGGCACACAACCGGATCGAAGGCCTGACGCTCCGACTGCGCGGCAGCCGGCCGGCACTGGACATGCGGCGGGCCGGACTGGCCCGGCTACGGGATCATCTGCAGCAGGCGGCCGGCAGCCACCTCGACGAGGCAGGTCAGCGACTGCGGCTGGCGGCGGCCCAGCTCGTACAGCTCGATCCGGGCGCCGTCCTGTCTCGCGGCTACGCGCTGGTGCGCGACGGCGAAGGCCGCATCGTGCGCGACGCGGCCACGCTCGCGGTCGGCCAGCCGGTGCGGCTGCAGTTCGGCCAGGGCAGCGCCGACGCCGACATCACCCGGCTGCGGGACAGCGATTGACCGGGACTGAAAACCTCCAGCCGCGAATGGGGGCCGAAACCGCCTTGTACTCGCAACACGCCCGACCTAAACTCTCGCCCTTGCATTGAACCGACTGACCGGGAGAACACAATATGGAACACACCCTGCCCCCCCTGCCGTACGCACTTGACGCACTGGCTCCGCACATTTCGCGTGAAACCCTGGAATTCCACTACGGCAAGCATCATCAGGCTTACGCCACCAACCTGAACAATCTGGTCAAGGGCACCGAATACGAAGCGCTCGACCTCGAAGCCATCATCAAGAAGGCCCCGGCCGGCGGCGTGTTCAACAACTCGGCCCAGGTGTGGAACCACACCTTCTTCTGGAACAGCATGAAGCCGGCAGGCGGCGGCGCACCGACCGGCGCGCTGGCTGCAGCCATCGATGCCAAGTGGGGCAGCTTCGACGAATTCAAGAAGGCGTTCAAGACCTCGGCAGTCGGCAACTTCGGCTCCGGCTGGACCTGGCTGGTCAAGAAGGCGGACGGCTCGCTGGACATCGTGAACACCTCGGGTGCCGGCACCCCGCTGACCTCGGACGCCAAGGCGCTGCTGACCATCGACGTGTGGGAACACGCCTACTACATCGACTACCGCAACCGTCGTCCGGACTTCGTCGACACCTTCCTCGCCAGCCTGGCGAACTGGGATTTCGCGGCCGCGAATTTCGCCGGCTGAACGGCCCCACGGGTTAGCCGGTGAGCCGTCGGTTCCGCCGGCCCGGTGAACCCCGCCGTCGGTGAACGGCACGAACGACGCGCTGCATGCGAACCTGCCTGCAGCGCGTTTTTCTTTGCGGCCGGTGAAACGCGGCGGGCGCGAAGGGGTCGGAGCGCAGACGTGTCCCGCCCGGGGATGCTCAGGAACAGCACAAGGAGACAGCCATGTCGCAATGGAGAAAAGCCGGCCCGAACGAGGCCTTCACGCCGGAAGAGATCGATGCCCGCCTGAAGGCGGAACTTCCGAAGTGGTATTACGAGGACGGCTGGATACGCCGCAAGTACAAGACCAGCGGCTGGAAGGGCACGCTGATGGTGGTCAATACGGTCGGCCATCTGGCCGAAGCCGCCTTCCATCATCCGGACCTCACGGTGTCCTACGCCTTCGTGATCGTGAAACTGGTGAATCACGAAGCCAAGGGCGTGACCGAGCGCGACTTCCAACTGGCAAAGAAGATCGAGGAGGTCATCATGTGGCAGCCGGGCGCGGAAGAAGGCAGCGCGCTGGCCGGTACGCCGGACGACCCGCGCTTCAAGTACATCAAGTACGACTGACTGCAGCACGCGGAGGCCGCTTGACCGACACCGGCTTGCGCATCGCGCGCCACACGGCGATCGCCGACATCGACGCCGCCGCGTGGAACGCGCTGGGCGGCGGTCATGCGACGCTGTCGCACGCCTTTCTCGATGCGCTGGAATCGTCCGGCTGCGTCAGCGCGGAGACCGGCTGGCAGCCGGACCATCTGGCGCTGTACGACGGCGACACGCTGGTGGCCGCCCTGCCCGGCTATCTGAAGTCGCACAGCTACGGCGAGTACGTGTTCGACTGGGCGTGGGCGGAGGCGCTGGAACGCACCGGCCGCAGCTACTACCCGAAACAGCTGTCCGCCATCCCCTACACCCCGGTGCCCGGCCCCCGGCTGCTGGCCCGAGACGACGCAGCCCGCACGCGACTGGTCGATACCTGGCTGCAGCAGGCCGAAAGCTCGGGCCTGTCGTCCGCCCACCTGCTGTTTCCGGATGCGGTATCGCTGGCCGCGCTGCGGGACCGGCCCGGCCTGCTGCTGCGCGAATCGGTGCAGTTCCACTGGCACAACGCCGGCTACGCCGACTACGAAGCCTTCCTGGCGACGCTGAGCAGGGACAAACGCAAGAAGATCCGCCAGGAGCGGCGGCGGGTGCGCGATGCCGGCGTCACGCTGAGGCGGGTGGACGGTGCCGACCTGGACGACGCGGCGCTGGCGCTGTTCATCACCTGCTACCGCAACACCTACCGCGTGCGCGGACAGCGGCCCTACCTCAACGCCCGCTTCTTCGAAACGCTGCGCAGCCGCACACCCTCGTCACTGATGATGGTGATCGCGTCGCGCGACGGACATGACATCGCGTGCGCACTGAGCCTGCGCGACGAAAGGCGGCTGTACGGCCGCTGGTGGGGAGAGATGGAATACGTGCCCTGCCTGCATTTCGAGGCCTGTTACCACCAGGGCATCGAATACGCGATCGAGCGCGGTCTGGAAGCGTTCGAAGGCGGTGCCCAGGGCGAGCACAAGATGGCGCGCGGCTTCGAGCCGGTGCGCACCGCGTCGGCGCATTGGCTGCGCGACGCGGATTTCGCGGATGCCGTGGCGCGCTACCTGCAGAGGGAGCGGGCCGGCATGGCACTGCATATCAACGAGCTTGAGGAACGCTCCCCGTACCGGGACGGCAGCCGCGCCACCGTCGGGCAGGAGGGCGCCCCGCCCGCCGACCTTCAGTAGTTGGGCTTTTCTTCGGCCTGCTGGTAACGCTCGACGCCGGTCATGATTTCCTTCTTGGCGTCTTCGATGTCGGCCCAGCCCTGGACCTTGACGAACTTGCCCGGCTCCAGATCTTTGTAGTGCTCGAAGAAGTGCGAGATCTGGTCCAGCAGGATCTGCGGAAGATCGCGCGGGCTCTGCACCGAGCGGTACATCGGCGTGAGCTTGTCCACCGGCACCGCCAGCAGCTTCGCGTCTTCGCCCGCCTCATCGACCATCTTCAGCATGCCGATCGGGCGGCAGCGCACCACCACGCCCGGCGGCAGCGCGAACTGGGTCAGCACCAGCACGTCGACCGGGTCACCGTCACCGGCGATGGTGTGCGGGATGTAGCCGTAGTTGCACGGGTAGTGCATGGCGGTCGACATGAAGCGGTCGACGAAAATGGCGCCCGATTCCTTGTCGACCTCGTACTTGACCGGGTCAGAATGCATCGGGATTTCGATCACAACGTTGAAATCGTTGGGCAGATCCTTGCCCGACGGAACTCGTTCCAGACCCATGTCTCGCTCCTTGTGAAAAGCCCGCGATTATAGCGATTGTTGCGGCGCAACAGAAGAATCGTGTCGCAACCTCAGGTCAAGCGTCACATGGGCCAGCGACGGTTCGCCGTCCAGCGCAACACGCAGCTGCTCCAGATCCGCGGCCGGCCCGGCCTCCACCGTCAGCGAAAGCGCGTGGCGACCGGGCGCCAGCAGCCACAGATGCAGGTCCAGCGTCACGCCGCCCCAGCGCTCGACGTGCGCATGCACCGCGCGCGCCACCGGCCCACCGATCTGCCGGTCCAGCAGCACCGAGGCACTGTCGCGCGCCAGCTGCCAGGCCCAGCGCAGGATGAGCAGGCCGCCGGCCGCCGCCACGATCGGGTCCAGCCAGTCCATGCCGGCCCACTTGCCGGCCAGCAGCGCGCCGATGGCGGCGATCGAGGTCAGCGCGTCGGCCAGCACATGCAGATAGGCGGCACGCAGGTTGTGATCGTGGTGATGGTGGTGATGCCGCTCGTGCTCGTCGTCATGGTCGTGCCCCGGGTGAGCGTGATGATGATGCGTACCGTGTCCTTCGCGGCCGTGCAGCAGCCAGGCGCTGACCAGATTGACCGCCAGACCGATCAGCGCCACCACCAGTGCCTCCTCGTGCCGGATGGCATGCGGCGAATGCAGGCGGCTGGCCGCCTCGAACAGCATGAACACCGCCACACCGGCCAGCAGCAGGCTGGAGGTGTAGCTGGCCAGATAGGACACCTTGCCCGGACCGAAACTGTAGAAGGCCTGGCCGGCGTGGCGCCTCATATAGCGGTAGGCATAGGCACTGATGGCCATCGCCGCCACATGGGTGCCCATATGCCAGCCGTCGGCCAGCAGCGCCATCGACCCGGACAGATGGCCGGTCACGATCTCCGCAACCATGGCCAGCGCGCTGAGCCACAGCACATGCTCGATGGCGCGGCCGGACTGTTCCGGGTGAGGCAGGAAATCCGGGTCATGCACCGGGCAGAACGGCTTTGCGGTGCGATCCGGGTGAGCGGCGGGAGCAGGTCGGGCGGACGTACGGGAAGCGTGTCGGGTCATGGCGCGATTGTAGGCGTTCGCGCGCCGGGCGCCGCGTTTGCAGATTCTTGCGTTGGCTCAAACTGGAGCGCTTGACAGGCACCCTGCACTGTGAATTAATGCGAACCATTCTCATTCCTATGATTATTGCCGAATGTCGCAGCCTTCCAGCACACAGGTAACGGTACCGAGCCCGCGTCCGGCTGCCGACCTCGTGCAGCGACCCGCCCTCGATTCCACCACCCTGCTTGCAGGCCAGAAGCAGGTGGCGATCCGGCATGGCGACGAGCTGTATTCGCTGCGCCTGACCCGCAACGGCAAACTCATCCTGACCAAGTAGGACGACATGTACATCTGCCTGTGCGAACCGGTCACCGACCGGGACATCCGAGCCGCCGTCCAGACCGGCTGCCGCACCCTGCGCGACGTGGCCGGCCAGCTCGGCTGCTGCCGCGACTGCGGGCGCTGCGCCAAGGCGGCGAAGGAAGTGATCGACGCCACGCGCGCCGAGATGCGGCCGATACGGTTGCAGCGCAACACCCAGCCGGCGATGGCCGCCTGAAAATCGGACGCCGGCGGACGCAGAGCGCACACGACAGCCTAGAATCCGGTCAGGCGTCACCGTTTGTGGCACCGCCTGACTGGGAGAATCCAAATGAAGGGCGACAAGAAGGTTCTGCAGTACCTGAACAAGCAGCTGGTCAATGAACTGACCGCGATCAACCAGTACTTCCTGCATGCACGCATGTACAAGAACTGGGGACTGAACAAGCTCGGCGACCACGAGTATCACGAGTCGATCGAGGAAATGAAGCATGCGGACATGCTGATCGAGCGCATCCTGATGCTCGACGGCCTGCCCAATCTGCAGGACCTGCACAAGCTGCTGATCGGCGAGAACGTGCCGGAAATGCTGGGCGGCGACCTGAAGGTCGAACAGCTGTCGCACGCGACGCTGAAGGAAGCGATCGCCTGCAGCGAAACTGCCGGTGACTACGTGTCGCGCGACCTGTTCCGCAAGATTCTCGCCGACACCGAAGAACACATCGACTGGCTGGAAACCCAGCTGGACCTGATCGACAAGATGGGACTGCAGAACTACACGCAGTCCGCCATGGGAGAACTCGGCAGCTGATGCACCGGGCGGTTTCGTACTGAACTGCCCGCGACCCGCCCTCGGCGGGTCACGCAACTCCGGACGATACGAAACCGCCATGAAAGCGCTGAACGCCCCCGCGCGGACCGCCGGCCGGTCCGCCTCCGCCTCCCGCACCCTGCTGTCGGTGCTCGCCAGTGTGGCCGCCGCCTGGCTGCTGGTGTCCCTCCCCGATGTCGCCGCGCTCCGGAATGCCGCCTTGGCAGGCGCTGTACCGGCCGTCTCCCTCCAGCCGTCGCCGCGCCCACTCTGATTCACGACACGCACCGATGCCGATGCACACCGCCTCCATCCTTCGTCTGACCGTCCGGGTGCCCGCATGAGCAGCGCCGTCCTGCGCCCGGACGCACCTGAATTCGTTTCTCCCGCGCCTGCACTCGGCCCGGCCGCCGCGCGCCTGGTGCGCCGCATCGCGATCAGCGGCATCCCGCGTACCGGGCTCACGCTGCGCGGCGCCGCCCTGGCCGGCGCACTGCTGCTGCATGTGCTGGCCCTGCTGTGGATCGTGCATGGCCCGGCGCCGGTCGACGCGCCGCAGATCGTCATGCACGCCGCGCTGATCGCGCCCGAGCCGCTGCCGATGACGGCGCCGGAGCCGCCGAAGGAACAGCCGCGCATCGAGCCCGAACAGCCCAAGCCGCTGAAGCAGCCCAAGCCGCAGCGCAAGGAAACCGCGCTGCCGGTGCTGGCCGCCGCCAGCGACGCGCCGACCGCGGCCACCGTAGCGCCGCAGCCGCCGGCACCACCCGAACCGGTGGCCATCGACGCGGCCCCCGCCCGCCCGGCGCCTCCCAGCGCCGCGCCTGAAAGTGCGCCCGCCGCGGCACCGGTCATTCCGCCGCGCCACGATGCGGCCTATCTGCAGAATCCAACCCCGCCCTATCCGCCGATGGCCAAGCGCCAGAACCAGACCGGCCGCGTGATACTGCGGGTGATGGTCAGCGCGGAAGGGCTGCCGACCAGCGTGACGGTGCTGACCTCCAGCGGCTACGAGCTGCTGGACCAGGCCGCGCTCGATGTGGTGCGCAACCGCTGGAAATTCGTACCGGCCAAGCGCGGCGACCAGGCGGTGGCCGGCCAGGTCGACGTGCCGCTGTCCTTCCGCCTCGGCCCCGGCACATGATTTGACCCGGCCCGCCGCAAGCGTACACTGCGCGGCGGCCGATTTACGACTCAGGCTTCCATCAGGAGACAATTGAATGAACGATTCCCTCGGTTTTGCGCACTTTCTGTCGAATGCAGACGGTGTCGCGACCACCATCCTCGTGCTGATGGTGCTGGCCTCCATCGGCACCTGGTTCCTCATCGTGCTGAAAGGCATCGTCGCGGTGCGCCAGCGCCGTGCCAGCGGCGCCTTCCTCGACCGCTTCTGGAATGCCTCGTCGCTGGAAGACGTGGCGCGCGACATGCGTTCGCACGGCGTGACCGATCCGTTCTCGCACCTGGTGCATGAAGGTTTCAGCGCAGTCGAAACCCTGCGCAGCGGCAACGCCGGCACCCGCGGCCTGATAGCCACCGGCAGCGCCGACGAATTCCTGACCCGCGCGCTGAAGCGCTCGATCGAGCGCGACCGCAGCCGCATGGAATATGGTCAGACCTTCCTGGCGTCGGTCGCCTCCAGCGCGCCCTTCATCGGCCTGCTCGGCACCGTGTGGGGCATCTATCACGCTCTGCTGGCCATCGGCATGTCCGGCCAGGGCACGCTGGACAAGGTGGCCGGCCCGGTCGGCGAGGCGCTCATCATGACCGCCATCGGTCTGGCCACCGCCATCCCGGCGGCACTGGCGTTCAACTTCTTCGCCCGTTCGACCCGCAACGTGATGGCCGAACTGAACAGCTTCGCGCATGACGTGTTCGTCATGCTGTCGACCGGCGTCAAGGACAGCGGCTCGAACGACCCGAAGGCCACCGGCGATCGCGTGCTGTCGCTGGTCGAACGCGCCCGCGGCAACCACTGAGCGGGAGCGCTGAACCATGGCTTTTGCAAGTTTCGAGCAGGACGACGACGGCCCGATGGCGGAAATCAACATGATTCCGCTGATCGACGTGATGCTGGTGCTGCTCATCATTTTCATGGTGACCGCGCCGCTGCTCACCCACGCGGTCAAGGTCGACCTGCCCAAGGAATCGACCAGCGCCAACCAGCTGCCGCCGGAAAACATCCAGATCGCCATCGGTCCTGACGAACAGCTGTACTGGGCCGGCGAGAAGGTAGACGCCGACACGCTGAAGGCGCGTCTGCAGGAAGCAGCCGCCAAGGACAAGAATGCCGAGATCCAGCTGCGTGCCGACCAGAACGTGCCCTACCGCTCGGTGGCGCACGTGATGAGCGAGGCAGCCCGCCTGGGTCTCACCCGCATCGGCTTCGTCACCGATCCGTCGGCGGCCAAGTAATCAGCTGCTGCCCGGTCACGAACGGCCGCCCCATGGGGCGGCCGTTCTGCTTTGTAGCCCCCCCTGCACATATTCCGGACAGATGCGCTTGACAGCTCGATCCGGTATTGATGTAATGCGAATCGTTCTCATGTAGAACAAAACCGCAGCGCTGCTGCGCACCTGCCAGCCCGCCCCGCGACACTCCGCGGTCCGATGCCAGCCTCCCTATCCAGAACAGCGCGAACGCCTGCCGTTCGCCCAGCCGGAGGCCGCATCGATATGACCCCGCAAGCACAGAACGCCGCCGAAGCCAGCCCGAGCACGCTGGCGGCCGCAACGCTTTTCGTGATGACCCGCTTCGCCGAGCGCCCCTGCCCGGAAGTGGCCCAGATGGTGATCCGCCATCTTGAAGTGGTGGCCGACGACGAGCGCGCCGATCCGCTGATGCGCGAAGTCTGCGGCGCGCTCATCCACCGCTGGTCGCAGCACGCAGCCAGTTCGCCGGTCTCGCGCACCGCCCACTGAGTTCAGTCTTCCCTCGCATCTGATACCCGGAGTTTCCATGTCCCGCTATACCGGTCCCCGCCTGCGCGTGCTGCGCGCCCTCGGCACCGAACTGCCCGGCCTCACGCGCAAGAGCGCCGAGAACCGTACCTCGCCGCCCGGCCAGCACGGCAACCGTCCGAACCGCCGGAAATCCGAATTCGGCGCCCAGCTGATGGAGAAGCAGAAGCTGCGCTACAACTACGGCCTGACTGAAACCCAGCTGCGCGCGGTATTCAGGGAAGCCGAACGGTCGACGCTGCCCACCGGCGAAAAACTGGTCGAACTGCTGGAACGCCGGCTCGACAACATCGTGTTCCGCGGCGGCCTCGCGCCCACCCTTCCGGCTGCCCGCCAACTGGTGCGCCATCGCCACGTGCTGCTCAACGGCCGGCGGGTGAACATTCCGTCCATCCGGCTGCGTGTGGGCGACACGGTCACGCTGACCGAGAAGGGACGCGCGGTGCAGAGCGTGGTCGATGCGCTGGCCACGCCATCGCTCGAGCGTGCCGAATGGATCGCCTTCGATGCATCCGCCCTCAGCCTGCGTCTGGCGCACCTGCCGCCGGGCGATGCCACGCCCTTCCCTTTCGAATCGCAGAAGGTGGTCGAGTTCTACGCGCTGCGCGTGTAGGCCGCTGCCGTCCTCGGGCCAGCCACGCGCCGGCCCCCATCCTGCCAGCCAGCCCGCCTGCGGGGCCAGCCAGTCATGTCCATCCCTGGAGCGCCCATGACCCCCGCAATCACCCGACTGTTCTCTCCTCCGACCTCCGCCGTCCGGCACGTTTCCTGTCACTGCGGCCCGCACCGTCTGCGGGCCGCATGTCCCGGTTCATCCAACGAAAGAGGTCATTCCATGATGTCATCCGCCCTGCGCAGCGCAGCACTGCCGCTGTTCGCCTCCGCCGGCCTGTTCATCGCCGGCCAGGCACACGCCAGCACCACCCATGCGGCCTTCGACACCCCGGTCGATTCGGTCGCCACCGACGGCTTCAACAACCTGACCGCGGCGCGCATCACCAGCGCACAACTGGCCGCGGGCATCGCGTCCAACGTCGAGAGCGAGGGCGGCGCCACGCTGCGCCGGACCTCGGGGGGCGCCTACCCGGCGTCGGCCGGCCTGTACCAGTTCGCCGGCAACGGCTCGACCTTCGAGATCGCGGTCAGCGACGCGGTGGACGGCCTCACCGGTCTCACCTTCCAGAGCTATGTGAATGTCAGCACCGGCAGCAACGGCATCTATGGCCTGCTCGCCGCGAACAACCTTCCGCGCCTGAGCTTCAACGGTGGCAGCCAGTTCCTGATCGCCAGCAGCCAGGTAAGCGAAAACCTCGGCTACACCGACTTCTTCACCGGTCAGTACGTGGCGTCCGATCCGAGCAATCCGAATCACCTCACCTTCAGCTGGGACCTCGCCGCGCTGGGCGTCACCGTACCGGTCACCAGTTTCCGCATCACCTTCGCCACCGACAACCACGCGCAGATCCAGTCCTTCCAGCTCGATCAGCGGGTGGCGGGTGTGACGGCACCCACCGCTCCGGTTCCGGAGCCGGAAACCTATGCGCTGATGCTGGCCGGTCTGGGCCTGGTCGCGCTGGGCGCGCGCCGTCGCAGGCACTGATCCGCTCACACGCCACCGAGACCCGGCCACCGCCGGGCCTCCGCCTGCGGGTGCCTGAGCGCGCCCGCGTCCGCACACGTTCTTCCCGCCTGCTCGTGAACACCCTTATTGCCCGCCCATGGCCGACCGGCGTCCCACTGTCGGCACTGTCGTACTGCCTGCTGTGTGCGCTGCTGAGCGCTTTCGCCGCACCGTCCGCCACTGCGCAGAACCTGCCCGCCGGCGACAGCACCCCGGTACTGCTGCCGGAGGTCGAAATCGTCGGCACGCCCGATCCCGAGCCGACCGGCGAACTCGAACTGCCGCCGGACCGTCCGGTCACCACGCTCAATGCCGAAGCGATCGCGCGGCGCCAGGCCGGCACGCTGTTCGATCTGGTGCGCGACGTGGCCGGCGTATCGGTCGATGGCGGACCGCGCGCATCCGGCATGAAATTCAATCTGCGCGGCTTTTCCGACAACGAGGACGTGCTGTTCAAGATCGACGGCGCGGTGAAGGGCTTCGAGAAGTACCGTTTCGGCAGCGGCGTATTCATCGAGCCGGAGCTGCTGAAGGCCGTTGAAATCGAGCGCGGTCCGTCGCTGAAATCCGGCTCCGGCGCGCTGGGCGGCACGGTGTCGGCCACCACCCGTTCGGCGGCGGACTACCTGCGCCCGGGCGAACGGTTCGGCGCGCAGGCCAAGCTGGGCTACAACGCCAACAGCCACGAGCGTCTGCGCATGACCACCGTGTATGGCCGGCCGAACGGCTATCTCGATCTAGTGGTGTCGGTGGCGCTGCGCGATTCGCAGGACATCCGTCTGCCGGACGGCCGGGCGCTCGAACTGACCGCCACCCATTCGGAAAGCCGCTTCGCCAAGCTCACCTTCTATGCGACCGACGACCTCACGCTGGAACTGAGCCAGACCCGCTACACCGGCGGACCGGAGCGCGCGCCCTACGACGCCACCGCGGGCAGCAGCGGCCAGTTCGGCGTGGTCGAGCGCAGCATCGAGGACAGCACCACCCTTCTGCGCGCCAGCTATGCGCCCGCGGATTCATGGATCGCGCTGCGCGCCACGCTGGCTTACGAAACGACCGACCTCGCCGACGTGCACCGGATAGGCCAGAGCCGCATCTGCGTATCGCCGTCCACCGCCTTCCCGGCCGCCTTCCGCATCGACCGCTGCAACGACGCCTGGCGCTACCGGATCTGGACCGCCGAGGTGTTCAACGACACCCGGTACGCGCTCGGTCCGGTCACCGGCGTGCTCAGCGTGGGCTACCAGGGCATACGCAACAGCCGCGACATTTCGCGCGTCACCTCGCGCGCGCTGACCAACGAACAGGTCTACCCCAACGGTTTCAACGAGGCGCAGCCGCCCGGAGACAAGGACTCCGACGCGCTCATCGTCGAGAACGCCTTCACCTGGGGCGACTTCACCTTCACGCCGGGTGCCCGCATGGACCGCTATCACGTGAGCGCCCAGGGTCAGACCCGGGCGAACATGCTCGCCGCCGGTCAGGCGCCGGACATCCGCTTCACCCGCGTCTCACCCGCGGCGGCGCTGACCTGGGGCATCCCGCGCAGCGATGTGTCCGCCACCGTGCGCTACCACGAAGCTTTCCGGCCGCCGCTGGTAGATGAGTACTTCGCACGCGGCAGCTTTGCCAGCCGCTGCGCGCGCAGCGCCGGCTGGCCGGCCCTGCCCGGCAATCGGGTGCTCTACCCGGAACCGCTGTACGACCCCTCGGGCATCGGCCGGCCCTACGACCCGGCGCTGGATCTCGCACCCGCCAACGAAATCTGCGGTGGGCTGTACCAGCCGCAGGAATCGTCCAACCACGAACTGACGCTGGCCTGGATGCCTCAACCGGCAAGCGCCGCGGACGGCCGCTGGCAGGCGCGCGCGAGCTATTACGACATCCACACCCGCAAGCTGCTCAGTTCGCTGTCCAACGTCGGCGGCGAGGTCGGCCAGCCGGGCAAGGAACGACGCAAGGGCAGCGAGCTGGAAATCAGCTACGACGGACGCCGCTGGTTCTCGTCGCTGTCCTGGTCGCGGATCGACGGACGCATCACCAACGCGGTCGCCGGCACCGACTACGCTCTGTACGGCGTACCGGGCGACACGCTGAGCGTCAGCGTGGGCCTGCGCGGACTGGACGGCCGGCTCGAGGGCGGCGTGCGCATGCGGGACATTGCCGACCGGCAGGCGGTCACCGGCACCGTCGCCACCGTGTGCTCGCGACCGGGCAATCTTGTCGTACCCGGGGTGGGCGTGATCGGTACCCAGTACGGCGTGCGTCTGTTCGAACTGTTCGCCAGCTGGCAGATCACCGCCGACACGCTGCTGCGGCTCAACGTAGACAACCTGACCAACGAAACCTGGTGCATGCAGGACGGCTTCGCCGGCGCGGTCGGCGTTCAGGCGCCGGGGCGCGCGCTGCGCACCTCGATCACGATGCGCTTCTGAGCGCCCGCCCACGATCAAACCCGCCGATCCGAAAGCAACTTATGAAGCGAATCTCATATGTATAAGAGCGATCGAGCCGGCGAAAATGTCACCTGGACGCCGGCTGCAGGGACCCGGCCATGACGCCGGCCTGTCACGGGCGTTACAGCCATGAACACCCGGAATGCACCGGAACTGGACACTTGACCGGCCACCGGGCAGCCGCCGTGGGAAAAATTGCTGCGGAATCATCGTTCAATCCGGGAATGCGCTCATGGCTCGTCTCTTGCTGATCTGCCACATCGCCCGAACAGGGCAGCGGTGCGCACAACCACCGCAGCCCCTCACCGGAACCGGAGACTTCCGTATGCACATCGTCACCGCCGAACACCGCAGCACGCTGTCGCACACCGTCGACCGTCACGATCTGCGCCGGGCTGCCTGACCTTTCAACGCATCATGCCTCACCCGTCCGATCCCTACTGCCAGGGCTTCCTGCCCGATCCCGCGGACCTGCCGAAGCTGTCCGCCAGCGTCGACGCAGTGATGCTCATCATCCGCCTGTCGGCGCGCTACGGGCCGCTCATGTTCCGGCATGACGATGTCGACGACCTGATGCAGCCGCGCTGCCGTCCGGTCGGTGCGCTGGCGCTCGCCGAGCATGACATCAAGCTCGGCGAAGTCGCCGGCTGCGAGTACTGGATCACGCCGGACATTCTCGAAGCGCTGGGCAGCGGCGGCCTGCTGCTCGACGTACAGGAAGCCCGCGGCGACGCCAGCGGTCTCGCTGACCGCTTCGTCCTGCGTCGCGTCAACCACTGATTCCTTCGGTCCGCTTGCGCGCGTCCAGCGTGCATTGCATGCGCACGCTTGACATCCAATCGTTAATAATTATCATTTACGAGATGATGAACGATTGCCCGCAGTCATGACCCTGCCCGCCCATCCGCCGTCCGATGCGCTGAAATCGCGTCTGTCCGCGCTGCTCGATGAGCTCATCCGTCACGACGGATTCGGCTCGCTGAGCGTGGAAGTGCGGCTGCTCAAGCGCGGCCAGAAGGAAGTCATCATCGATTGCGGCAAACAGTACCGCTACGTCATCGATTTCGTGCCCGGCTGAGCCGCGGTACGTCCATCCTCTCCGGCGGCGCGGGGCCGCGGAGCTGCAGCACACCACACAATTTCCGCCTGAACGCTCGCCTTCGCGGGGAAGGGATGCAGGGGCTCTCACCCGAGGTCCGTCATGTCCTTCCATCGCCTGCTGTCCGCCAGCGCACTGTGCGCGCTGTCCGCCGTCCTTTCCTCCACCGCCCTCGCCGCCAGCGCGCGCTGGGATACTTCGCTCGCCGGCTCTGACGGCAGCGGCGCCTCTTCAGCCAGTCCCTGGGCCACCGGCAGCGTCGCCGCCGAATGGAACGTGTTCGACAGCACCACCACCGACAGCACGCCGGACATCGCTGGCAGCGGCAGCCTGAGCCAGCTGAATCCGGCCGCCGGCAGCTTCCTGACCGGCACCGGCAATCTGTACAGCGCCGGCGGTGCGGCGGTATTCTCGGCCACGCTCGATACGGTGCTGAACGGCACCTGGACGGTATGGCTGCGCACCGCCACCCAGGGCACTTCGCTCGACGGTCTGGCCACGCTGAATGGCGTCGCGGCCGAAAAGACCGTGAGCTACAGCGCCGCGCTGGGCGGCTTCGGCGGTAGCGAAGAAGAAGCCTACTGGCGCTGGACGGTCACTGACGTGACCGGCCTGCAGTTTGCCTTCGGCAGTTCGGCCGCCCATACCAGCCTGGACCAGCTCGCGATCTTCGCGGCACCGGTACCCGAACCGTCCACCTGGCTGTCGCTGGCCGCCGGTCTGAGCCTGCTGGGCGCCCTCGCGCGTCGCCGCGCTTGAGCCGGGGGCCGACGATGAATACCTCCCGCGATCCGGAAAGCCTTTACCACACCTTCCACGCGCTGAAAGCCGAACGCCGGCTGCGCAACCGTGACGCTGCCGCCGCGCTCGGCATCAGCGAATGCGAAGCCATCGCCAGCGGCATCGGCCGTGATGCGGTGCGGCTCGCCGCCCCGTTCGACGCGCTGTTCCGTCGCATGCCCGAACTGGGCGAAGTGATGGCACTCACCCGCAACGAAGCCGCGGTGCATGAAAAGACCGGCCGTTTCGAACAGATGTCGGGCGACGACAAGGTCGGGCTGGCGCTCGGCAGCGCGATCGACCTGCGCATCTTCTACGGCCGCTGGGCGCACGGCTATGCGGTGACCGAAAGCACGCCGCGCGGCGAGTCGCACAGTCTGCAGTTCTACGACCGCCACGGCGAAGCGGTGCATAAGGTGTTTGCCCGCGCCGGCACCGATCTGGCCGCATGGGACACGCTGGTGAGCGCCTTCAGAGCAGAGGATCAGCAGGCCGGCGAAAGCGTGCTGCCGCGACCGCCGGCCACGGAGGAACCGTCGGCCAGCGCGGTCGATGCCGCCGCCTTCCGTCGCGACTGGCTGGCCATGCAGGACACGCACGATTTCTTCCCGCTGCTGAAACGCCACGCGGTGTCGCGCCGGCAGGCGATGCGGCTGGCACCGCCGGACCACGCGCTGCGCATCGACAACGCCTCGGTGCGACCGCTGCTGGAAGCGGCCGCCAGCGACGGCGTATCCATCATGTGCTTCGTCGGCAACCCGGGCATGATCCAGATCCACACCGGGCCGGTGCATCGCATCGAGCCCATGGGTCCGTGGATCAATGTGCTCGACGCCGGTTTCAACCTGCACCTGCGGCAGGACCTGGTCGCTGAAACCTGGATCGTGCGCAAGCCGACCGCGGACGGCATCGTCACCTCGGTCGAACTGCTGGACGCGGCGGGCGAAACCATCGCGCTGTTCTTCGGCGAACGCAAGCCGGGCAAGCCGGAACGCGAGGACTGGCGCAGCCTGGTGCGCACGCTGGCCGATCTGCAGGAGGTCGCCGCATGAAGGCGCTGCGCGCAGCCGGCGCGCTCGTCGCGGCGCTGTGCGCGGTGGCCGCGCTGGCCGCACCGCCGGCCCAGCGTCTGGTGACGGTCGGCGGTGCGGTGACCGAAATCGTCCATGCGCTCGGTGCGGCCGACCGCATCGTCGCCACCGACACCACCAGCACCTGGCCAGCCACCGCGCAGGCCCTGCCCAAGGTGGGCTACCAGCGTGCGCTGGCCGCCGAAGGCGTGCTGGCGCTGCGGCCCTCGCACCTGATCGCGACCGCGGACGCCGGCCCGCCTGTGGTCCTGAGCCAGCTGCGCGGCGCCGGTGTGCAGGTGATGCAGCTGCCGGCGGAGCACAGCGCAGCAGAGGTCGGCCGCAGCATCCGGACGGTGGCGGCCGCGCTGTCCATGCAGGCGGCCGGCGAGGCGATGGCCGCCCGCTTCGAGCAGGACTGGGCCGCCGCCCGGCGCGACATCGCCGCCATGCCCGGCAGGCCGCGTGTGCTGTTCATCCTCGACCACGGTGGCGGTACGCCCATGGTGGCCGGCGACGACACCGCGGCCGACGCCATGCTCGCTTATGCCGGCGCCGCCAACGTGATGGCCGGCCGCTTCCGCGGCTACCGCCCGCTCACGCTGGAAGCCGCGCTGGCCGCCGCACCGGACGTCATCGTCACCACAGACGAGGCGCTGGCCGCGGCCGGCGGCCGGGCCGCCTTTCTCGCCCGGCCCGGCCTGTCGGCCTTGCCGGCGGCGCGCAACGGCCGGCTGGTGAGCATGGACGCGCTGCGCATGCTGGGCTTCGGCCCGCGGCTGCCGGAAGCGGTGCGCGAACTGGCACGCGCGGTGCGCGCCTCATGAATGCGCGCACGCTGACGCTGCCGGCCGCATGGCCGGTCGCCACCACGCTGGGGGTACTGGCCGCAGCACTTGCGATGACGGTGGTGCTCGCACTGGGCAGCGGCGCAGTCGCGCTGTCGCCGGGCGCGGTGCTTGCCGCACTGACCGGCACCGGCAGTGACGACGGCGCGGCGCTGGTGGTGCGCACGCTGCGCCTGCCGCGCGTCATGCTCGGCGTCATCGCCGGCGCTGGCCTGGGCATCGCCGGCGCCGCGATGCAGGGGCTGATGCGCAATCCGCTGGCCGACCCCGGCCTGATCGGTGTCAGCAGCGGTGCCGCGCTGGCCGCTGCCGCGGTGGTGGTGCTGGGCGGCCTGCTGCCGGGCAACGGCGGCGCGCTGTCCGCGGTGCTGCTGCCGGCGGCCGCCTTCACCGGCGCCGCGCTCACCACCGCGCTGGTCTATGCCGCTTCGCGTGAGAACGGCCGCAGTTCGGTCACCCGCATGCTGCTGTCGGGCATCGCCATCAATGCGCTCACGATGTCCGGCATCGGCCTGCTCATGTTCATGGGCAGCGACGCCCAGGTCAGGCAGTTCACCTTCTGGACGCTGGGCAGTCTGGCCGCCGCCACCTGGCCTGGCGTCGCGGCCGCCGCTGCCGCCGCCGCGGTCGCGCTGCACGCGCTGCTGCGCCGCGCCGGACCGCTGGACGCGCTGGCGCTGGGCGAAGCACAGGCCGGTCACCTCGGCGTCGACACCGGGCGGCTGAACCGCAGCTGCGTGCTGCTGATCGCGCTGTCGGTCGGCGCCACCACGGCGCTCACCGGCACGCTGGGCTTCATCGGCCTGATCGCGCCGCATCTGGCACGCCGCCTGGTCGGCCCGGCCCACGCCGGACTGCTGCCGGCCAGCGCGCTGTGCGGCGCGGTGCTGGTGGTGCTGGCCGACACCGCCGCGCGCACCTGGGTCGCACCGGCGGAACTGCCGATCGGCGTGCTCACCGCGCTCATCGGCGCGCCCTTCTTCATGATGCTGCTGCGCAGCCGCGCGGCGCGGGAGCTGCACTGACATGCTGTCCGCCCATCATCTCGTCGTCCGCGCAGGCGGACGGCGTCTGCTCGACGAACTGACGCTCACGCTTGAGCCGGGCCAGCTCTGCGTGCTGGTCGGCCCGAACGGGGCCGGCAAGACCACGCTGCTGCGCGCGCTGTCCGGCGACCTGCTGCCGGGCGCAGGCGAAGTGCGCTACGGCGACCGCCCGGTCAGCGCGCTGGATGCACTGCAGCGCGCCCGGCTGCGTGCGGTGCTGGCGCAGCACCAGCGCAGCGATCTCGACCACCTGGCACGCGACGTGGTCGCGCTCGGTCGCTATCCGCACCACCTCGGCCGCCCGACCGCGGCCGACCGCGCCATCGCCAGCGAAGCGATGGCGCTGGCCGGCTGCAGCGCGCTGGCGCAGCGGGTGTGCGGCACGCTGTCAGGCGGCGAGCAGGCGCGGGTACATCTGGCGCGCGCCCTGGCCCAGATCTGGACCGCGCCGGCGGGCGGACATGCGCTGCTGCTGGACGAGCCGGTGGCCGCGCTGGACATCGCCTGGCAGCACCGCACGCTGGCCTGCGCCCGCGATTTCGCCCGGCAGCGCGGCACGGCGGTACTGGCCATCGTGCATGACCTCAATCTGGCAGCACGTTACGCCGATCGCATGGTGCTGCTGGCCGGCGGCCGGCTGCTGCAGGACGGTCCGCCGGATCAGGTGCTGCGCAGCCCGGCGCTGGCCCAAGCCTTCGGCCTGCGCTGCCGGGTGCTGGACGACGACGGCAGCGGCCGTCCGCTGCTGGTGGCCGAAGCGGCCGATTGAGGCAGGCGTGGACGGCCGGTTTCAGGAACAGCCGCCACGCCGGTCCGCGGACCGGCCTGTATCGCAGCCACTACAGCCACCGCAGGCGCCCGCAGATCCGGCACTGCGCAGCGCCGCAAGCCAGCGCCATGCGCGCCGCAGCACCACACCGGCGCACAGCGCGACGATGGCCAGCGCAATCAGATCGGTCAGGCCGTTCATGGGCAGCAGGCCTGAGCAATACGGTAGGTGATGAAGGCCGCCAGCCAGGCCAGCCCGAACAGATAGCCGGCCATCAGCAATGGCGCGCGCCAGCCGCCGGTTTCACGCCGCACCGTGGCCAGCGTGGACAGGCACTGCGGCGCGAATACGAACCAGGCCAGCAGCGACAGCGCGGTCGGCAGCGACCACTGCGCGGCGATCAGCGGCGCCAGCGCCTGTGCGGTGTCGTCAGCGGTTGCGGACAGCGCGTAGACGGTACCCAGCGCACTCACCACCACCTCGCGTGCCGCCATACCCGGCACCAGCGCCACCGCGATCTGCCAGTTGAAGCCCAGCGGCTCGAACAGCGGCAGCAGCAGGTGGCCCAGCATGCCGGCGAAGCTGTACTCGATGGCCGGCCCGGTCGCGCCGGCCGGCGGCGCCGGGAAGGACGCGAGAAACCACAGCAGCACGGTCAGCGCCAGAATGACGCCGCCCACCCTGCGCAGGAAGATGAGCACCCGCTGCCACAGTCCGATCGCCACATTGCGCAGCGACGGCCAGTGGTAGTCCGGCAGTTCCATCATCAGGGTCTGCCGGCGGTCGCGCGTGCCGAAACGCTTCACCAGCCAGGCCACCGCGATTGCGGACACGATGCCCGCCGCATAGAGCGCGAACAGCACCAGCCCCTGCAGTTCCAGCCCGCCGGCGACCGAGCGCGCCGGCACGAAGGCGCCGATCAGCAGCGCATAGACCGGCAGCCGCGCCGAACAGGTCATCAGCGGCGCGATCATGATGGTGACCCAGCGGTCACGCGGATTCTGGATGGTACGGGTGGCCATGATGCCGGGGATGGCACAGGCAAAGCTGGACAGCAGCGGGATGAAGGAGCGGCCGGACAGGCCGACGCCGCCCATCAGCCGGTCGAGCAGGAAGGCGGCACGCGGCAGGTAACCGGATTCTTCCAGCACCAGGATGAAGAAGAACAGGATGACGATCTGCGGCAGGAACACCAGCACGCCGCCCAGCCCGGCCACCAGACCGTCGACCAGCAGGCTGCGCAGCAGTCCGGGCGGCAGCAGCGCACCCAGTGCGTCGCCGGCCGCGGCGGTCGCGGACTCTATCCAGCCCATCGGTGCTTCCGCCCACGCGAACACCGCCTGGAACACCACGAACAGCAGTGCCAGCAGCAGTACCGGGCCGGCCACCGGATGCAGCAGCACCCGGTCGGCGCGGTCGCTGAAGGCGTGCGCCTGCAGGCTGTCCAGCCCCAGCTGGCGCAGGATGTCGCGCACCCGGCGATGATCGTCCGCAAGCGCGTCGCCGCCGCGGGTTCCGGCTGCTACAGGCGCCGGCGCGGGCAGGTCGAGCCGCTCCAGCAGCGCGCGGGCGCCGTCGGCGCGCACCGCCACGGTGGACACCACCGGCACGCCCAGCGCGGCGGACAGCGCATCCGCATCGACCACGTGACCGCGCGCCCGCGCCAGATCGGTCATGTTCAGCGCCACCACCACCGGCAGCCCCATCCGCATCAGCCCCAGCACCAGTCTGAGCTGGCGGGCCAGCCGGGTGGCGTCGACCACCGCCAGCACCAGATCCGGACGGCGCTCGCCGTCGAAGCGGCCCGCCAGCACGTCGCAGGTCACCTGTTCGTCCGGCGAGTGCGGCGCCAGGCTGTAGGTGCCGGGCAGGTCGAGCAGCGCGACGCGACGGCCGGACGGCAGTTGCAGCCGCCCTTCCTTGCGCTCGACCGTGACGCCGGCGTAGTTGGCCACTTTCTGCCGGCTGCCGGTCAGCAGGTTGAACAGCGCGGTCTTGCCGCAGTTCGGATTGCCGACCAGCGCCACCAGCGGCGGGCCGAGCCGTGAGGTATCGACGGTGACCGTGCTCATGAGGCGTCCGCGGGCACCACCTGGATGCAGGCCGCTTCGGCCCGGCGCAAGGCGAAGGTCGACACCCCCACCCGTACCGCCAGCGGCTCTCCGCCCGGCTGGCCGCGGCGCAGTACCTGTACCGGCTCGCCCTCGATGAAGCCCAGTTCGCGCAACCGCGCCACCCACTCCTGCCCCTCATCGGTCGCCGCGTTCACCGCGTGAATGAACAGCCTGCGCCCGCTCGGGGCGTCACTGAGGCGCTGCGGGCGGGGAATACCTGAATCGGACGGGGTCATCGGAGCGGCGAAGGAATCAACAGAACGAAAGGGACCTACCGGATGCTGATCGGGGTGAGGGTCGTATCCGCCCGCCCGATGCGGGCCGGCTGCCTGAGAATCATTATCAGCTTAGCGGGCACTCCGCGTACAGCGTCTGACCCGGATCAAGCGTCGGCAAGCCGACATCCGTAGTGGCCTGAGGCCACGGCCGGGCGATTCACACCAACATGCTGACCGATCAGAAGAGAATTTACATTAATAACCATTCTCATTTACAATCACTCACATGATCGGTCAGCACTGCAGCGCAGCGACGACCGGACGGACCAGCCAGCCCCGGGCAGCGATCGCCCACCCCTGCAAGCCAGTCCTCTTGAAAACGACCTTTTCCAGGACTTGCCCCGCAGATGAAACGCTTGCCCCCGCAGCAGCCGCTGACCCTCGCTGCCGCCATGCTGATGGCCCTCACCTCCACCGCCGGCGCTGAAGACAAGGCCCCGGTCACCGACGGACCGGTACCGCTGCTGCCCGAAGTCCAGGTACGGGACGACCTGGACCGCCCGAATTCGCCGAACCGCGGCTATCAGTCGGGCATCGTCACCTCCGCCAAGACCAAGCAGCTGGCGAAAGACATTCCGCAGGCCATCACCACGGTGACCGAACAGCTCATGCTGGACAGCAACGCGGACACCATGAAGAACGCGCTGCGCCATGTGGCCGGCCTCACCTTCAATTCGGGCGAAGGCGGTCGCATCGGCGACAACATCATGCTGCGCGGCTTCTATTCCTTCGGCGACCTCTATCTGGACGGCATCCGCGACGTCGCCCAGTACAACCGCGAAACCTTCCACGTCGAGCAGATCGACGTGCTGCGCGGCTCGGCCGCCATGCTGTTCGGCCGCGGTCAGGCCGGTGGCGTGATCAACCGCGTGAGCAAGCAGCCGGGCCTGGTAGACCGCACCGAAGTGTCGGCCACCGTGGGCAGCTACGAATACGGCCGTGTCACCGCGGACGTGAACAAGGTGGTCGGCGAGAACGCCGCACTGCGCATCAGCGCGATGAAGACCGATGCCGGCAGTTCGCGCAAGGGCGTGGAATCGGAGCGCGAGGGCCTGGCACCGACCTTCCGCTGGGGCATCGGTACCGCGGACGAATTCTCCATCGGTCATCTCTACCTGACCACCAACAACGTGCCGGACTTCGGCGTGCCCTTCGTTACGCGCCCCAACGTGGGCACGCTGACCGATACCCGGATCACCCGTCGCCCGCTCGACGTGAGTGCGCGCAATTTCTACGGCACCTCGTCCGACTACGAGCGCAACGACACCCATATCAGCACCGGCATCTGGACCCACCGCTTCTCGCAGGACACCGAACTGCGCACCGTGGCACGGGCGGCCAACTACAAGCGCGACCTGTGGGCGGTGGCGCCGCGTCTGCCCGGCGGGGTAAACAGTTCCACCGTGACCGACGCCACCGTGATCACCCGCGGTCGCCAGGCCCGCGGCGGCGAGGAAGACACCTTCACCGTGCAGAGCGATCTGACCACCAGGTTCCAGACCGCCGGCATGAAGCACGAAGCGTTGTTCGGCATCGAACTGCTGCGCGAAAAGGCGGACCGCTGGTCCTACACCGCGATCAACGTGGCCGCACCGACCACCACGGTCGGCAATCCGGATCCGGGTGTCGCGGTACCGGCGGCCTACGGCAACCGCACCCGCTTCAACCCGGCCGGCTACACCGGCAACTCGGTCGGCCTGTACGCACAGGACCAGATCGAATTCATGCCGAACTGGAAGCTGCTGCTCGGCCTGCGTCACGACCGCATGGACGCCGATTACCACACGCTGGCGTCGACCACCGGCATCACCACCAACTTCAACCTGAAGTACAACGAGTGGAGCTATCGCAGCGGCCTGCTGTACCAGCCGACCGACCTGTCCACCTACTACCTGGCGTGGAGCGATTCGTTCAACCCGACTGCCGACCTCTATCAGCTGAACAACAACGTGCGCTATGACGCCGAGCGCAGCCGCACGGTCGAACTGGGCACCAAGTGGGAACTGTTCGAGGGCGCGCTGTCGGTACGCACCGCGCTGTACCGCGCCACCAAGTTCAACGAGCGCAATACCGATCTGGAACAGGCCAATTCCGCGGTGCTGTCGAAGGAACGCCATACCGACGGCATCGAGTTCGAAGCGGCCGGTCGCATCACCGAGAAGTGGGACATTTTCGGTGGCGTGGCGCTGATGAAGGCGCAGATCGACGAACAGTACGACGGCCAGCTGCTGGGTACCTTCGGGGACGTGGTGGCGGCGGCCGGCGGCACCTTCCAGGCCGGTCAGGCCGCCAACGCCAACCGTCCGGTCTATCGCGGCAAGTACAACCCGTACAGCGTGGGCGAGACGCCGCGCAACACGCCGGACTACACCTTCAACCTCTGGACCACCTACCGCTTCATGCCGAACTGGCGTGCCGGCGTCGGCATCGAGGGCAAGGGTTCGCGTCTGGCCTACTCGATCGGCCAGTGCGACTCCGCTGCCGCCAATGCCACCAACGCCTGGGCCTACACCGCCTGCGCACCGATCGCCCAGGGCCGCGCGCCCAGCTTCGTGCGTACCGACCTGATGCTCGCCTATGAGCTGCCGAAGTTCGACGTGAAGCTGAACGTGCTCAACGTGTTCAACAAGCGCTACTACGAAGCGCTGTACGAGAACGGCGGCTTCGCGGTGCCGGGCACCGAACGCGCCTTCCAGCTGACGGTGGCGGTCCGCTACTGAGCGGCGAAAGGCGGTTCGCCGCCGGCTCTCGCGCCCCGCCATCCTTCTCCATCGACCCGCCTTCCTCACGGACGGCGGGTCTTTTTTCGTCCGTCCAGCCGGCGACCCTCAGTCACTGACCGGCTGCAGTCCGTGTCCGGTCCGCAGCACGCGCCGCCAGCCGCTGCCGTCCCGGCACAGCCCGTAGCGGAAGGGCACGGCGTCCCGTCCGGGCGTCTCGAAACGCAGGTCGCGGAACACCGCGCAGTCCGGTGCGTCCGCAGTGAGCGGTTCGGCCACCGGGAACATCGAGAACCAGCGGAAGAAGGCGAACTCGGGGGCGGTCCATGCCGCCTGACTGAGCGCCCTCGCCTCGCCCTCGCCGAAGCGCGGGCGCACCGTCCATTCCGCCTGCGCCACCGGCCGGTAGTGCGCGGTATAGCGGCGGATGAAGCCATCGTCCGCCGCTGCGCCCATCACGTCGCTGCGCCGGGTGTTGATATGGGCGATGTGAAAGCGCGTGCCGTCATCGACCACCGCGGTCCAGTTGAACGGCGACGCCGGTCGCGGAATCGCGTCGATCGCCACCGCGGCAATGCCCTGCCGCGCCGCGTACTGTCGCGCCGCATCCACCGCCTCCGACCGCCCGACCGCACCGACACCGACCCAGACTACCGCCGCTGCCAGTGCCAGTGCGGCAGGCAACCGGCTGCGCCGCCAGAGCGCGCTGGCCAGCAAACCGGCGATCAGCAGACCGGTCAGCGGCAGATCGATGATGAAGGTGGTGCCCCAGCCGAAACGGCGGTCGGAGAGCGGCGCCAGGATGAGGGTACCGAACTGGGTGATCAGGTCGCCCAGGATGTGGATGGCGATACCGCTGCAGGCCAGCCCGTACAGCGCGCGCCAGTCGATCTGCCGCGCGCGCAGCAGCCGCGGCATCAGCCAGGCGATCAGCAGCGCCCACAGCGGCAGCAGGATGAGCGAATGAGTCAGCCCGCGGTGCCCGCGCAGATACGCGAGATCGGACACGAAATTCAGTACGAAATCGAAATCCGGGAAGGTGGCGGCGAAGGCGGCGGTCGCCACCGCCTGCCACACCCGGGGCTGGCCCGGCCCGGCCGGGGGCCGTGCCAGAAAACGTCCGAGTACGGCTCCGGACAGCGCGTGAGTCAGGGTATCCAAAACATCCTTTCGGTCAGATCCGGCGGACGCGCACCGCCGATGGAACAGTGAACGACACAGTGCGCGCCATTGCTGGCGCAGTGCACAACAAACCGGCGTATACTGCCGCTCCGATTCGCTTCATGGCTTGTTGATGGAATCCGCTACCGCGCTCATCGATTTGCAAGCTTCGCGCGACCCTACCCGACTGCGCGAAATCCCGTACAACTACACCTCGCTGTCCGACCGCGAAATCGTCATCCGGTTGCTGGGCGCCCCGATGTGGGACCTGCTGGTCAGCCTGCGCAGCGAACGCATGACCGGCCGCTCGGCCCGCATGCTGTACGAAGTGCTGGGCGACATGTGGGTGGTCCAGCGCAATCCGTATCTCGAGGATGACCTGCTGGACAACCCGAAGCGCCAGGCCGCACTGGTCGGTGCGCTGCAGCATCGGCTGCGCGAGGTTGACCTGCGTCGTCGCCCCGGGCTGGACCCGGCGGCCCGCGATCGCGACCGCAAGGTCGAGGAACTGGTCGAAGCCACTCGCGCCGCCATCCTCGATTTCGACGCCCGTTTCGAGGACACCCGTCGCCTGCGCAGCCGCATCCGCCGCGTGCTCGGCCGCCATACCCGCGACGCCAATATCGCGTTTGACGGTCTGGCCCGGGTTGCCCACGTGACCGACGCCACCGACTGGCGGGTCGAATACCCGATGGTGGTGCTCTATCCGGACACCGAGGACGAGATCGCGCCGCTGGTGCGGGGCTGCATCGAACTCGGTCTCACCATCATCCCGCGCGGCGGTGGCACCGGCTACACCGGGTCCGCGGTGCCGCTGTCGGCGAAATCCGCGGTCATCAACACCGAAAAACTGATCGACCTCGGGCCGGTCGAGCCCATGGTGCTGCCCGGCCTGTCCGAACCCTACGCCACGATACGGACCGGTGCCGGCGTGGTCACCCGCCGGGTGATGGACGCCGCCGAGCACGCCGGTCTGGTGTTCGCCTGCGATCCGACTTCGGCCGATGCGTCCTGCGTGGGCGGCAACATCGCCACCAACGCCGGCGGCAAGAAGGCGGTGCTGTGGGGCACCGCGCTCGACAATCTGGCGAGCTGGCGCATGGTGGATGCCGACGGCTGGCCGATGGAAATCACCCGGCTGGACCACAATCTCGGCAAGATCCACGACGCGCCGCGGGTGCGCTTTTCGATCCAGCGCTTCGACGCCGACGGCCGCACGCCGCGCGGCGAAGCGGAAATCCTCGAAGTGCCGGGCGCCACCTTCCGCAAGGTGGGCCTGGGCAAGGACGTGACCGACAAATTCCTTGCCGGCCTGCCCGGCGTGCAGAAGGAAGGCTGCGACGGCCTGATCACCAGCGCGCGCTGGATCCTGCACAAGCTGCCGCCGGTCACCCGCACCGTCTGTCTGGAGTTCTTCGGCCAGGTGCGCGAGGCGGTGCCGGCCATCGTGGACATCAAGAACTACCTCGACGGCCTGCCCAAGACCGGCAGCGCCCGCGTCATGCTGGCCGGCCTCGAGCACCTGGACGAGCGCTATGTGCGCGCGGTCGGCTATGCCACCAAGGCGCGCCGCCATGGCCGGCCCAAGATGGTGCTGATCGGTGACATCGTCGGCGACGACGAAACCGCGGTCATGAACGCGGCTTCGGAAGTGGTGCGCCTGTGCAACCAGCGCAGCGCCGAAGGCTTCATCGCGGTGTCCGCCGAAACCCGCAAGACCTTCTGGCTGGACCGCGCGCGCACCGCCGCCATCGCCCGCCACACCAACGCGTTCAAGATCAACGAGGACGTGGTCATTCCGCTGCCGCGCATGGGCGACTACTGCGACGGCATCGAGCGTATCAACATCGAACTGTCGATCGCCAGCAAGCTCAGGCTGTGCGATGCGCTGGCCGACTTCCTGCGCGGCGAACTGCCGCTGCATGCCGGCGACGCCAATGTCGACGCCGAACAGCTGATCGGCGACCGCCGCGCCCAGGCGCTGCAGCAGGTCGCCGCGGTGCGCGGCCGCTGGCAGTGGGTGCTGGACAATCTGGACATGCCGCTGGAACGCGCCGAACCGGTGCTGATGTCGCTCGGCGTGGACATGGCGCCGCTGGTCAATCGTGCGGCCAGCCCCACGCTGTTCCACCGGCTGCAGGACTATTCGGTACGCGTGTCGTGGAAGCGCGAGCTGAAGCCGCTGCTGGACGAGATTTTCGACGGCACGCTGTTCCGCCCGACCCAGGAGCGCATCGAAACGATACGGAAAGAGGTGCTGCGCGGCCGCGTGTTCGTCGCGCTGCACATGCATGCCGGTGACGGCAATGTGCACACCAACATTCCGGTCAATTCCGACAACTACGGCATGCTGCAGGAAGCCAATGCCGCGGTCGCCCGCATCATGGCGCTGGCGCGTTCGCTTGGCGGCGTCATTTCCGGCGAGCACGGCATCGGCATTACCAAGCTCGAATTCCTGACGCCGGAAGAACTGGCGCCCTTCGTCGACTACAAGCAGCGCATCGACCCGGACGGCCACTTCAACGCCGGCAAGCTGCTGCCGGGCGGCGATCTGAGCCGCGCCTACACGCCGTCGTTCTCGCTGCTGGGCACCGAGTCGCTGATCATGGAAATGAGCGACATCGGCGGCATCGCCCATTCGATCAAGGACTGCCTGCGCTGCGGCAAGTGCAAGCCGGTGTGCTCGACCCATGTGCCGCGCGCCAACCTGCTGTACTCGCCGCGCAACAAGATCCTCGCCACCTCGCTGCTGATCGAGGCCTTCCTGTACGAGGAACAGACCCGGCGTGGCGTGTCGCTGCGCCACTTCGACGAATTCGGCGACGTGGCCGACCACTGCACCGTGTGCCACCGCTGCGAGAAGCCCTGTCCGGTGGACATCGACTTCGGCGACGTGTCGATCGCAATGCGCAACGCGCTGCGCAAGCAGGGCAAGCGCAAGTTCAACCCGGGCACCGCCGCGTCGATGGCCTTCCTGAATGCCACCGATCCGGCCACCATCAAGGCGCTGCGCGTGGCCATGATGGGCGTGGGCTACAAGGCGCAGCGGCTCGGCCACAAGGTGGGCAAGGCACTCGGCCTGGTGGATCGCCAGACCAAGGCGCCGCCGCCGACGCTGGGCAAGCCGCCGGTCAAGGCGCAGGTGATCCACTTCATCAACAAGCCCATGCCCGGCAACCTGCCCAAGCGCACCTCGCGCGCGCTGCTGGACATCGAGGACGCCGCGGTGGTGCCGGTCATCCGCAACCCGCAGCGCACCGCGGACGAACAGGAAGCGGTGTTCTACTTCCCGGGCTGCGGCTCGGAACGCCTGTTCTCGCAGGTCGGTCTGGCGACCCAGGCCATGCTCTATCACGTGGGCGCCCAGACCGTGCTGCCGCCGGGCTATCTGTGCTGCGGCTATCCGCAGACCGCGGGCGGCAATGCCGAGAAGGGGCAGGAAATCAGCACCTCGAACCGCGTGCTGTTCCACCGTGTCGCCAACACGCTGAACTACCTCGACATCAAGACCGTGATCGTGTCCTGCGGCACCTGCATGGACCAGCTGCAGCAGTACGAATTCGACAAGATATTCCCCGGCTGCCGGCTGCTCGACATTCACGAATACCTGATGGAAAAGGGCGTCAAGCTGGAAGGCGTGCAGGGCGTGCGCTACATGTATCACGACCCCTGCCACACGCCGATGAAGACGCACGCGCCGCTCAAGGTGGTGAATCAGCTGGTGGCCACCGCAGATGGCAGCAGGATCGCGCTGAACGACCGCTGCTGCGGCGAAAGCGGCACGCTGGCGGTCAGCCGGCCGGACATTTCGACCCAGGTGCGTTTCCGCAAGGAAGAGGAAATGCGCAAGGGGGCGGACGCGCTGCGCGCCGACGGCTTCGGCGGCGACGTGAAAATCCTGACCTCCTGCCCGTCCTGCCTGCAGGGTCTGTCGCGCTACGACAACGACAGCAGCACCCAGGCCGACTACATCGTGGTCGAAATGGCGCGTCACCTGCTCGGCGAGGACTGGGCCGCCCGCTACATCGAACAGGCCAACGCCGGCGGCATCGAGCGCGTACTGCTCTGAGACCCCGCTCAGGCCGGCTCCGCGCTGCGGAGCGCCCTCTGTTTGCCGGCGGCACATCGGCCGCCGGCAGCTGCCCGGCAGCGTCACAAGCGCTGCCGGGCCCCCGCCTCAGCGCCGCCGTGCGGCCGCCGCGCCGTCGCGCAGCTCCTGCATGAAATTCTCCAGCACCCGCTCTTCGGACGAGGCGCCGGGCGCCAGTTCGAGCTTCATCGACTCGCCGCCGGCCATGCGCTGGTCCCGCGCGCACACCATGGTGGCCAGCATGGTGCCGAAGCGCTCGGCCCGGCCTTCCTGCTGCAGGTACCGGTTCTGTACCCGGTAGGCCTCGCGCTCGGAACGCAGCGTGGCATTGCAGTCGTGCTGGTAGAGCGCACCCTTCTGGCGGGCTTCCAGCACATGCACGAATTCATGGACCAGGAAGGAATTGTCAGCCGGATTGTCGAGGTCGAGGTCGGCGCGGACCAGGATCTGCTCGCGGTCGTGGTCGTACAGCGCCACCAGCTTTTCGCACTCGCGCGGCTCGTCCGGACAGGCTTCCTCGACCAGCGCGGCCGGTGCCATCAGCCGCAGCGTCGGCAGATCGGCCAGCGGCACTTCCGGATAGCCGGACAGCGCCGAAGCGACACCCAGCAGATAGGACAGCAGAACGGTATCGGCCATGGCGGCGCTCCGACGCGAATCGATGCGGTTCGGACAGCGCACGCGCGAAACCGTTTCCGCTGACGCTCCGGCACACTGCCGACATGCCCGCAGCCGTCGGGCTGCCGAACTCGGGCACGTCGCCCGTGTCGGAGGGCGCGTGCGATGCAAGAATGCGCCGGTCGCACCGCCCCCGCAAGCCAGCCCGAAACGGAGTCCGCCATGTTTTCGAATTCGTCCGCACTGCGTCTGAGCGCTGCCGCACTCAGCGCCCTCACCGCCCTGGCCGCGCACGCGCTGCCGGCCGATCCTCGTGCACCGGCCGCCCGCCCCGGGCAGCCGCCCACGCTGGCCGGCAGCTGGAGCTGGACCGATCCGCAGCAGTGCAGCGAAACCTATGAGTACGCCGCTGACGGCAGCGGCCGGGTGAGCAGCGGGCAGGAACGCGCCGAAATGGCCTACATCTTCGACCCGGTGCCACTGAAGGACGGTTTCTACCGGCTGGAAGCGACCATCACGCGCGACAACGGCGGCACGGACTGCGCCGGCTCGGCCAGCGATGACACCAACGAGCGCTACACCGTCTATCTGAAATTCCACCCGGACGGCGACCAGCACATCGTGTGCATGGAAGCGGATCTGAAGCACTGCTTCGGTCCGCTGAAAAGAGGTCGCGGCTCCAGCCTCTGAGGCGGGGCCGCATGCTGCAGTGCCGGCGGACGGCGGGCCTTGCGCCGCCTACAATCGGAAGATTCCGTCTTCGGAGCACGCCATGATCCCGCCCTCCTCCGTGCATCGCGCGCTGCTGGTCGGCGCACTGTGTCTGGCCGTCTGGCCCGCCGTCGCGCGGGTCAGTTCCGCCGCGCCGCTTTCGGCGCCGCGCATCGAAGGCCTGTGGCGCTGGACTGACGAATCCCAGTGCGTCGAAAGCTACGAGTACCGCGGGGACGGCAGCGGTCGCGTGGTCAGCGGCGACGAAAGCACCGATGTGAGCTATGTGTTCTCGCCGGTGCCGGTGGCGGACGATTTCTTCGAACTGAACGTGACCATACGGCGCAATTCGGGCGGCAAGGACTGTCTCGGCCAGAACGGCGACGACGCCGGGGAAACCTATCGGGTGTTCGTCTACTTCAGGCAGGGCGGTGACAGCCATCTGGTGTGCTACCGCCCGGACATGAGTCAGTGCTTCGGCCCGCTGCAGCGCCAGCCGCGGTTCTGAAACGATGATCCGCCCGTCCGCGCTGTCGGTTTCCGCTCTGCTCGCCGTCATCGTGCTGACCGCCTGTGCCTGGGGCGGCGGCGGTCCGCCGGACGGACGCTGGCAGATCCGGGAAATCGGCGAACTGAAGGTGCCGGCCGACGTCGACGCCCACATCGAATTCCTGCCTGACGGCCGGCTGGCAGGCCGTGGGGGCTGCAACCGCTACACAGGCAGCTGGGCGCGCGCAGGGCACGAAATGCGCTTCGGTCAGATCGCCGCCACCCGCATGGCCTGCATGGGGCCGGGCATGGTGATCGAAGCCCGGCTGTTCGAACTGCTGGACAAGGTGGTTCGTCAGGACAGGCCCGACGACCGGACACTGTATCTGGTGACCGGTGACGGCCGCCGCATCACCGCGACACGCTGACCGGCGCAGGTTTCAGCGCAGCAGCACCTCGACCCGCGCCAGTTCGTCCGGCGCCGCCAGCAGCTTCACCACCTCGCGCAGATCGGCGCGGTCGATGTAATGCGGGGCGCGGCTGGCCACGATTTCACGGCGCACCACGCCGCCGAAGCCGATCACCGTGGCACCGGCTTCACCAGCTTCGAGATCGGTGATGCCGTCGCCCACCATGACCAGCCGGTCAGCGCCTGCGCCCACACGGCGCGCGATTTCCGCCTTGCCACCGCTGCGCGCGAGCGGCGAGGCGGTATCGAAGCCGGCGTAGTGCCCCGCCTCGTCGAAACGCAGATCGACCGCATGCACGCGCGCATCCGGCACACCGAGGAAGCCGGCGATGGCCAGTACCGCCTGGCGGATGCCGCCGCTCACCACATGCACCTCCCAGCCGAGCGCGGCCAGTGCCGCGACCGCCTGCGAGGCGCCATCGACCCGCGTGTCGATGTAGAGCTGGCCGATGGCGGCCAGCGTGCCGGCGTCCGGCCGGATGAGATCGAGCCGGGCAGCGTAGGCCTCTTCCAGCCTGAGCCGGCCGTCCATCGCGGCGTTGGTCAGCGGCACCACCTGGTCGACCACGCCGGCGCGTTCGGCCAGCACGTCGATGCCTTCTATCGTGGACAGCGTGCTGTCGCAGTCGAACAGGATGACCTGCTTCATGCGTCGGCTCCGGCCTTCACCGTGGCATAGCCCCAGTCCAGCCAGGGGGTCAGCGCGACGACGTCCTCGGTATTGACGGTGGCGCCGCACCAGATGCGCAGGCCCGGCGGCGCATCGCGGTAGGCGGAAATGTCGAAGGCGGCGTTCTCGCGCTCGAGCAGCGCGCACAGCCGCTGCACGATGGCCCAGCGCGCATCCAGCGGCTGCGCCTCGAACCACGGGTCGGTGATCTTCAGGCAGACCGAGGTGTGCGAGCGCACGTCCGCGCGGTCAGCCAGGAAGTCGACCCAGTCAGTCTTCGCCACCCAGCTTTCGAGCACCGCGAAACTGGCCTTGCTGCGCGCGATCAGCGCCGGCAGGCCGCCAAGCGACTCGGCCCAGCGCAGCACGTCGATCTGGTCCTCGACGCAGAGCATCGACGGCGTGTTGATGGTGTTGCCCTCGAACAGGTCTTCGGTGAGCTTGCCCTTGTTCATCAGGCGGAACACCTTGGGAATGGGCCAGGCCGGAGTGTGGCGGTACAGCCGCTCGACCGCGCGCGGGCTGAGCACGATCATGCCGTGCGCCGCCTCGCCGCCCAGCACCTTCTGCCACGACCAGGTGGTCACGTCCAGCTTGTGCCAGGGCAGATCCATCGCGAACGCGGCCGAGGTCGCGTCGCAGATCGACAGGCCGGCGCGGTCATCGGCGATCCAGTCGCCATCCGGCACGCGCACGCCGCCGGAGGTGCCGTTCCAGGTGAACACCACGTCACGGTCCCAGCTCACCGCCGCCAGATCCGGCAGGCTG
Organism: Methyloversatilis universalis FAM5; assembly: GCF_000214035.2. Lineage (GTDB taxonomy): Bacteria > Pseudomonadota > Gammaproteobacteria > Burkholderiales > Rhodocyclaceae > Methyloversatilis > Methyloversatilis universalis. The sequence continues at coordinate 79,159 of NZ_AFHG01000041.1, forward strand.
CCGTAGGACGCGACCACCAGACGCGCGTTCGCCAGCTTCAGCACGGGGCCGACGTCGGTCACCCAGTTGGCGCCGAAGGCTTCCCAGGCCAGACAGTCGACCTCGCGTTCGCCGAGCAGGGTCCACAGCGCCATTTCGACCGCACCGGTATCCGAACCGGGCACGATGGCGATGCGGTAGTCGTCCGGAATGCCCAGCACCTCACGGCTGCGGACGATCACCTCCTTCAGCTTGGCCAGGCCTTCCTTCGCACGGTGGGAACGGCCGATGAAGGCGTCCTTCAGCACGTCCAGCGTCCAGCCCGGGCGCTTCACGCAGGGGCCGGAAGAGAAATACGGGCGGGCCGGACGGATTTCAGGCTTGGCGACGGTCATGGCGCTTTCGGGTCGGACAGGGAAAGCCGGCGAGTATAGCGGCGGTGGCATTGCGGCGCAGCACGACGGCCGCCGCATCTGTGCGGTCCAGTCCGCATCGGCATGAAGGACGGCAGACCGCCGTCCAGGGCGCGCGGCGGCCAGCGACCGCGTGAGAGGCAGGCCAGGGCCCGGAACGCGGTCGGCCCCGGTCCGCGGCGACGTTTCAGTTCACGGCGGCCAGCGGCAGATTGAGCAGCAGATTCTGCGGTTTCATCTGCACCAGACCGGCGTCGTCCATGGCCAGCGCCATCCACACCGGGCGCGCCTCGCCGTCGCGGCGCAGTTCGGCGCGCATGTCCGTCGGATCGTCGAAATCGAGGCGGAACAGCGCGACGATGCGGGCGGTCCGGTCAGGCGCCAGCGCGCCGCCCTCGTACAGCGTGTTGAGCAGATCCATCGCCTCGCGGTCGAGCCCGATATGCCAGGCCCAGCGGTCGTCATGGATGTCCTTCTGCGGCGTGATGCGCACCGTGCAGCCGTAGAAGTGGGCGATGAAGCGCTCCATCACCCGGCACAGCGCATCGAGACCGGGCTGGCCGACATTGAGCGGCAGCACCGCGCGGCGCCCGGCGCGCGCGTACAGTTCGGCCGCGTTGGTCGGGTCCAGCACGTCGAGATCGGCCCGGCGCGGCGCGCCGCCCGCCTGCAGGATGAGGCGGCCGATATTGCCGAAGCCGCCGGTTTCGGCGTAGTCGCCCAGCACCTCGGCGTCCGCCATCAGCACCCGGCCGCCCTGCGGCGTGGCACGCTGGCTGCGGAAGAACAGCTCTGCGGCGCGCCACATCAGCGGATCGTCGCAGTCGTGCAGCAGGCCGTGCAGGATGAGCTCGGTCAGCTGCGGCACGAACACCGGTGCGATGCCGGAAAGCCCGTCGAGGAACAGTTCCAGCCAGGCTGATTCGATGTCCGGCTGGGCCAGCACCCGGTTGCGGAAGGCGACGAAGGCGAACCAGTTGTCGCGCGCGTCCGGATCGCGGATGGCCGCGATCTCGCCGTGCTCGACCACCCGCGCCGGCGACTGATCGAGCGCGGCCACCAGCGCGCGCTCGGCCGGGCAGCTGTCATCGACCAGCGCCAGTTCGGGCCGCGCCAGCCAAGCGCGCAGCAGTTCGTCGGTGACCAGCAGCCGCCCCGCCGGGGTGCGGCGCACCAGCGAATAGGACGACTGCGGCCACCAGCGGTGTGTCATCCGCCGCGCACGAGCAGTTCGCCGCGCCCGCTCACGCCCATGTCGCCCATGTAGCGACGGACGGTGCAGGCGCTGGCATCGAGCGCGCCGAACGGACCGGGCAGGCCCTTCCAGCTCGCGTACAGCAGGCTCAGGAAACCCAGACGGTGGCTGCCACAATCGACCACGCCCGGCAGCATCTGCGCTGGCAGCGCGTTCAGGATGAGGGTGCCGCGCTTCATCAGATAGCCCGGATAGGCGCCCACCTTGCCGGCCACCGCGATGGTGCCGGCAATCATGCGGGCGCCACAGTAGTCGCCGGCATTACCGCTGACCAGGATCTGGCCGCGGCGCATGCGATCGCCCAGACGCTCGCCGGCGTTGCCGCCGACCAGCAGCAGGCCGCCGGCCATGCCTTTCATATCGCCCGGGATCGCCGCACCGGCGAAATCGGCCACGTCGCCGGTCACCTCGATGCGGCCGCGCTTCATGCCGGTGCCGCAGAAGGCGCCCGCACTGCCCTTCACCACGATGTCGCCACCGAGCAGGCCCTGGCCGACGTAGGCGCCGGCATCGCCATCGACCGTCACCCGGCCGGACTTCATGCCGGCACCGATGCGCTCAAGCTTCGAACAGTCGCCACGGAACACCACATCGCTGCTGTCGTCGCCCGACAGCTCGAACAGGTCGTCCACCCGCACCGTGCGCTTGCCGACCGACAGCGTCAGCGCCGCGATGTCGGCCAGCGACAGGCCGGCGAGCGCGGTCGGATTCAGGCTGCCCACGTCCACGCGCTGGGCCGGCGCATTGCGCAGTGCAAGAACCAGAGCACTCATTTCAGAATCTCCCGCAGGTGGTACTGGAACTGGCCGAGCTTGCCGCCGTAGTTGCCAGCGGACAAGCGGCGGATGCCGCCGGCCGCGCCGATCTTGCACACCTCGCGCATGCCCACTTCCATCGCCTTCTTGACCGACGCGTCAGTCAGGCCGTCGATCACGATTTCCAGCACCGCGCCGATGCGCTCGTCCAGTTCCGATTTCGTCGCGCCGCGCAGCGTCGGGCAGAAGGCGTCGTTGGTCGAGGCGGACAGCGCCTTGTACTTGGAACCCACCTTGGAACCGGAACGCACCACGCCGCCCGGGAAAGGCATCACCACGTCGGTCAGCTTGCGCATTTCGCGGATGGCGGCCTCACAGGCCTCCAGTGCCTGCACCTGGGTGTCGGCCAGCACCAGGAAGTTGCCGCCACCCACCGATTTCACCATGCGCGCGGTGTCCTGCACCAGGAATTCGCCGTCCATGACCGGCACCCGCCAGTAGCGCTTGCCGGCGATCTGCTTCGAGGTCTGGAAGCCGTCGCCGAAAAAGCGCAGCGTCTTGCCCAGCGGTACCGGATCGCCCTCTTCCAGGCCAGCGAAGATGGCGCTGGTCGGGCTGGTGAGCACGCACTGGCCCACCCGCCGCTCGATCTGCTTGATCAGTTCCTTGCTCGACACCGCGAACAGCAGCACCGACACACCCGGACGGCCATCCGGCGTTTCGGCCGGCGACAGCACGCGTTCGATGCCCGCCTCGGCGCCACAGGCGATGACAGAGGTCGCGAAACCGGTCATCGCGTTGGCCGAATTGAGCGCCCAGGTTTCGTTGTAGGCGGTGATGATGAGGCGTATGCCCCGCATGCCGAACGCTTCGGCGAAGGTATCGTCGATCGATACACCGTTGATGATCATGGGCTCAGCTCCGCTTGCCGCAGGCGTGGGGAATCAGCTTGGAACCGCCGCCGCATTCGCACAGTTCGTCGTCGCTGATCTTGAAGTTGTTCATACGCACCGAATGAAAGCGGCGGAAGTAGGGTTCGATCTTCTTCTCGATGCCGCGATCGAACTCAGGCTTCACCACGTGGGTGTTGCCGCGCACCACCTTCACCACCTTGCCGTCGCGCACCACCAGTTCGCCGTCCTTGAACACCAGGTCCGGCTTCTCGAACATGCGCTCGCGGTCGGCGTTCTCGGTGTAGACCACAATGTCGGCGGCCGCGCCCGGCGCCAGATGGCCCCGGTCGGTCAGGCCCAGGATGCGGGCCGGCGCGGCGCGGGTCATGATGGCGATCTCGTACAGCGAATACTCGCGCTCCAGCGCGGCCAGATTGCTCATGGCCTTCGCGTCCGGATTGATGGTATCCAGCATCGCGTTGCGGAAGCTGCGGTCGGTCAGCAGCTTGATCAGGTGCGGATAGGTCGTGAACGGCGCGCCGTTCGGGTGATCGGTGGTCAGGAAGATGCGCCACGGATCTTCGACCATCAGGAAGATTTCCAGGCCGATCGCCCACTGCAGCGCATTGACGAAGTTCTGGTCCTTGTACTTGAACGGCACCACGCCGCAGCCGGCTTCCATCTCGATGTCCATCACCGCCGACTTCTTCGGCGACGCGAACGCGGCATTGCGGTACTGCGACATGTTGTCGCCGGAGGCGGTCACGGTCTGGCCGAACAGCACCTGGCCGACGTCGGCACTGACGTTCTTGTGGCGATTGATCGCCTCGGCGATGCGTGCGGCGCCTGACGAGAACTTGCGATCACCCTCGGTACCGTAGCTGTGGAACTGGATGTGGGTCAGGTGGATGGGCCGGCCTTCCGCCGCTTCCATCGTCGCCAGCGTGGTATCGACGTTGCCGGCCACGCCCAGATTGCTCGCGTGCACGTGCAGCGGATGCGGCACGCCCAGCTCATGCACCGCGCGGGTGAGCGTCTGGATGATGCGGCGCGGGGTCACGCCGTAGTAGGCGTTCTGTTCGTCGAGATCGAGCTTGCGCTGGTTGAACTTGAAGGCCGAAATGCCGCCCGGGTTCACCACCTTGATGCCCAGGGTCTGCGTCGAATGCAGGATCCAGGCAACGTAGTCGTTGATGCTCTTCTGATCCTCGTTGGCCACCAGCATGCGCAGCAGGAAATCGTCGCTGCCCAGCATCGCGTAGCCGCCGGTGTCGACGATGGGCGTGTCGCCCATTTCCATGTGCGCCTGACGCGCGTTCATCGGAATGATGGCGGGCTCGAAGCAGGAGGTGTAGCCCATCTCGGCGTAGCGGTAGCCGGCAGCCAGCGTGCCCGGAGCGCAGTAACCGCAGCTCGAACGGGTCACCTCTGTACGCGCGACCGGGTCACCGCGGTGGTCTTCCGGCAGCATTTCGCGGGCGATGTTCACCTTGCCGCCGCCGATGTGGGTGTGCATGTCGATCGCACCCGACATCACCACGCGGCCCGACACGTTGTACTCGGCACTCACCTTGTCGCCGTCGGCCAGCGCCGCGACGATGCGGCCATCCTTGACATAGATGTCGCGCACCTGGTCGTTGATGCCGTTCGCCGGGTCGATCACCCGGCCTCCAGTCAGCTTGATGACGCTCACGCGCTCACCTCCTTCAGTTGTGCGGTGATGGCGGCCGCCACCTTCGCAGCGGACGGCAGGCGGGTGGCGCGCAGCGCGCGCAGCGGCAGTGCCGCACCCTTGTCGCCGCGGAAGAAGTGCCCGACGTGATGCACGCCCGGCGTCGACACCGGGATGAACACCTCGGGCTCGTGCTCCAGTTTCAGCGTGGGCGGCGCGATCACCACCTTGGCCTCCGGCGGCGGCGGGGTCTTGTCGTTCAGCGCGCTGATCCACACCACGGTATCGGTTTCGCCCTGCTCGACCAGACGGGCGGTACCGTTGTGCACCGGGTCATACAGCGGAATGCCGCTGGCAAAGCTGGTACGCATCGGATAGCCGGTCTGCCAGGCGTGCACCATCGAGGCGTTCAGTTCGCCATCGGCACCGCCCAGACCGAGACCGTTAGAGCGGGTCGTCACATTGAGCGCACGCACCGCGCTCATGATGGCGTTGATGTTCAGATCCACCTGCGCCGGCTCGAAATCGCCCGCCATCCACACCAGCACCGAATACTTCGCCGCCCGCAGCGCCTCCACCAGCGCCTGCCAGCGTGCGAGTTCGATGCCCAGCGGCGCGGCTTCGCTCACCGGCTGCTTCGCGAGCAGCGCATTCAGCGTGGACAGCGCTTCCGGCATGCGGGCGCGATCAAAGTCGAACACGTCGGCTGCGCGGCCGTCCGGCGACTGCCCGGCCGCGGTGTTCAGCCCGCCACCCAGATAGACGATGCGGCGCGCCGCCGGTGCCGGCTCGAACATCGCCTCGTCGTTCCAGACATAGCGTTCGAAGAAGCGCGAGGCCTTGCTCACGACGTCGGTGCCCACCAGTACGATCAGATCGGCGCGATTCTTCACCTCGGCCAGCGTGGTGGTCACGTAACCCACGTCCTGCACCACCCGGGTCGAACGCCAGCCGATCTCCGAATACAGATGGTCGACCACGCCGCCCGCGGCGTCGGCCAGTTCCATCACTTCACGCATGCCGCCCACATCCAGCGCCATGCCCGCAAACACCGGCTGCGCCGACGCCTTCACGCGGCGGGCCACCTCGGCACAGGCGGCTTCAAGGCTGGCCGGCTGGCCGCCCACGCGGGCGCTGGCGCCATCGTGCGACACGCCCAGACGCGCGAAGCCGGCCTGCGCCTTGGCACAGCCGCCGCCCACCACCGCGAGCGCTTCGCCGGCGGTGTCCACGCTCAGATCGTCACAGGCCAGTCCGCAGAAAGGACAGGCCACCTCGGTGACGACGGTCGAACTCGCTTCATTCGTCATGAGTCATCCGTTTCATCAGGTTAAATCGAACCCGCAGCCTGTAACGATACAACAAGCCCAAAACCCAGGTAGGACGCGCCTTAGCGCGCCGCACCGCAGCATCCGGAGCGCGCGATCCATCGTGGTCAACCTGTTTCACATGCGTAGCAGCGCGATCCGTAAACGACCGGTGCCTGCAGCCGTCAAGGCCGCCGGCACCGTAGCTGCAAGGCGCTTGCCTGACTGGCGCCGGATTTTGGGATAATCCGCCCCTCTTTACACGACCCAGTCTCCGGATGAACGCTCCGCACGCGACCGCCACCGCCCTGCAAGTCCGGGCACCCGCGCGCCTGCACATGGGTTTCGTGGATCTCGACGGCAGTCTCGGGCGCCGTTTCGGCAGTGTCGGGCTCACGCTCGACGGCCTGTTCACGACGGTGCGGGTCAGCCGGTCCGACACGCTGACGGTCACCGGACCGGACGCCGATCGCGCCCGCCGCTACGCCGCGACCGTGAGCGAACGCTTCGGTCTGCCGCCCGCGCGGATCGACATCACCGGCGCCATTCCTTCGCATTCGGGCCTGGGCTCCGGCACGCAACTTGCTCTCGCCGTCGGGGCAGCGCTGGCCCGTTTCCATGGCGTGACAGTCCGTTCCCGCGATGTCGCCGACCTGCTCGATCGTGGCGCACGTTCGGGCATTGGCATCGGGAGTTTTGACGGCGGCGGCTTCATCGTCGATGGTGGTCGGGGTGCGCTGGACGCGCCGCCGCCCATCGTCGCGCAGATGGCCTTTCCTGACGAATGGCGCCTGGTGCTGATATTCGACCGTGCCGCGCACGGCCTGCACGGCGCTGCCGAGAAGGAGGCCTTCCGGGTGCTGCCGCCCTACCGGCCCGGACTGGCCGACCGGCTGAGCCGCCTGGTGCTGATGCGGGCGCTGCCGGCGCTGGCCGAGCGCGACATCGAACTGTTCGGTGCCGCGATCAACGAACTGCAGCACTGCGTGGGCGACTATTTCGCGCCGGCGCAGGGTGGCCGCTACACCAGCCGACTGGTGAGCGAGGTAGCCGAATTCATGGCCGCACAGGGTGCCGCCTGCATCGGCCAGAGCTCCTGGGGTCCGACCGGTTTCGCGCTGGCCGCCTCGGAGCAGGAGGCGCAGGCCCTGGTGGCGTCGGTACGCGCCCGTTACGGGCAGACCGAAGGGCTGGAACTGATGGTGTGCGCTGCGCGCAACGAAGGCGCGCAGTGGAACGAACTGCCGGGCTGATGCCTCAGGTGCAGGCCGGGAACAAGGAACGGACGCGCGTGCGCATCCGGTGAGGCGTCGAGAAAAGACGTAACAGAGAAGCCAGCCTTCGGGCGGAAAGAGCGAGAGAGACCATGGAAAACCCGTACATCCTGCACATGTTCAGCCCCACCAACAACATCAGCCCCTTCGATGTGAACATGGCGTGCGACGCCGGTTTCCAGGTGCTCATGCCCTACTCCGGTGTCGGTCTGGACCAGATCTACGGCCTCACCCAGGACGCCATCTTCTCGCGCGGCCCCAATGGCGTGAAGCGCACCGGCATCTTCATCGGTGGCCGTGACATCGGCATGGCCGCCGACATGCTGGACGCCTGCCGCGGCGCCATGGTGCCGCCGTTCGAGGTGTCGGTGTTCGCCGACCCGTCCGGCGCCTTCACCACCGCCGCCGCGCTGGTCGCCTGCGTCGAGCGCCAGCTGCGCAAGGCCCACAACACCGAACTCGAAGGCAAGACCGTGCTGGTGCTCGGCGGCACCGGCCCGGTCGGCACCGCCGCCGCGGTGCTGGCGTCCAGCGCCGGCGCCAAGGTGCTGGTCGGCAGCCACTCCAGCGCGATGCGCGCCCGGGTGGCATCCGAAGTGGTGAATGCCCGCTACGGTTCGTCGGTCGAGCCGGTCGAAGCCGGTTCCAACGAACAGAAGGAAGGCCTGATGCCCCAGGCCAACGTCATCCTCTGCACCGCCAAGGCCGGCATCCAGGTGCTGAGCAAGGCGCAGCTGAAGAACGCGAAGTCGCTGCTGGTCGCCGCCGACGTGAATGCCGTGCCGCCGGCCGGCATCGAAGGCCTGGGCGTGATGGACGACGGCAAGCCGCTGGAATCCGGTTCCGGCAAGGCGGTGGGCATCGGCGCACTGGCGATCGGCAACGTGAAGTACCTGTGCCAGCGCGGCCTGTTCCAGCGCATGATCAACACCGACAAGCCGGTCTATCTGGACTTCCGCGACGCCTTCGCCACCGCGCGTCAGCTGGTTGCCTGAGTCCGGTCCGGCTCTGACGGAACGGCGGCCGGTGTCTCACTGGCTCATCGTGGCAGGCAGCGCGCGACCGCTTGCGCAGGCCTGCGTCGACGCCGGCATGAGCTGTGACGTGATCGACCCCTGGGGCGACGCCGACACACGGGCACTGGCGCGGCGCCATGCCCGCGCCGTCATCGGCGAGGACGGTTTCGAGACCGCGCTGCCCGGGCTGATCGGGCGCATGCGACGCGAGCACGGCTGGGACGGCATCATCGCCGGCTCGGGCTTCGAAGCACGGCCGGATGCGCTGACCGCACTTGCGGCTTTCGCGCCGGTGCTGGGCAATGACGCAGCAACGGTTGCACGCTGCAAGGATCCGCGGGCAGTCGCGGAAGCCGCCCGGGCAGCCGGACTGCGCAGTCCCGACATCCGTCTGCACGACGGACCGGATGCCATTCCTGACAGCGGCTGGCTGGTGAAACCGCTCGGCGGCTGCGGCGGCCTCGGAATACGGCATGCGCGCAGCGGCGAAGCGGTGCCCGCCGGACATTACGGCCAGCGATGCGTGGCCGGCCAGCCCGCTTCGATGCTCTTTCTGGCCGACGGCCGGCAGGCGCGGGTGATCGGCATGAGCCGGCAGACGCCGGGCAGCCTGGCCGGTCCTTACGCATGGTGCGAAGCGACCGGCGATCTGCCCTGCGACCGCTCGGTCAGCGCGCGACTGGAACGCTCGCTGGACCGGCTGAGCGCAGCCTTCGGGCTGCGCGGGCTCAACGGCATCGATCTGGTGATGGATGCCGACGGCGAGCCGGTGCTGATCGAGATCAATCCCCGCCCGACCGCAACCATGATGCTGTACGGGCACCGGGTTGCCGGCGGTCTGTTCGCAGCGCACATAGCCGCCTGCCGTGGCCGGCTGACGGACGTGAATCCGGTGGCCGGTGCGGTGAAGGGGCTGCGTGTGGTGTACGCGCCCCGCGACATGACGGTCGGCGACGACGCGCGCTGGCCGCGCTGGTGCGGTGACCGCCCTGCGGCCGGCAGCGTCGTGCCGCGCGCCGCGCCGCTGTGCACGGTGCATGCGGAAGCCGGCGACGGCGCGGCGGCAGGCCGGCTGCTGAAGCAGCGCGAACGCGAGGTGCTGGACATGTTCGGCGTCCATCCGGACGCCGCGCAGATGATGACAACAGTCTTTTCCTGAGGAGAACGAAATGAGCAGTCCCGAACACGGACCGGTACTGACCGGCGCACAGCCCAGCGTAGGCAAGCATGTGATGGCTCTGGTCGAAGGTCTGGTGCGCGACGCCGATGCACTGCGCATCAAGGTCGACGCGCTGCCCGGCGGCGGCCGCGTGATCGACGCCGGCATCAACGTGCCGGGCGGCATCGAAGCCGGCCGCCGCATCACCGAAATCTGCATGGGCGGCCTCGGCACCGCCACGTTCAACACGCGTGAAGCGCACTGGCCGCTCATCATCAACGTGCATTCCACCCACCCTGTCGTCGCCTGTCTGGCCAGCCAGTACGCCGGCTGGAGCCTGTCGCACGGCGAGGGCAAGGACGCCTTCCACGCGCTGGGTTCCGGCCCGGGCCGCGCGCTGGCGGTGAAGGAGCCGCTGTACAAGGAACTGGGCTACAAGGACGACGCGCAGCACGCCGTGCTGGTGCTGGAAGTCGACCGTCAGCCGCCGGCCGAAGTGCTGGCCAAGATCCGCCGCGACTGCAATGTGCCGGACGATGGCGTCACCCTCATCCTGACCCCGACCCGCAGCCTGGCCGGCACGGTGCAGGTGGTGGGCCGCGTGCTGGAAGTGGCGCTGCACAAGGTGCACGCACTCGGCTTCCCGCTGCAGCAGATCGTCGATGGCTCGGCCAGCGCACCGATCGCGCCGCCGGCGCCCGACTTCCTGAACGCCATGGGCCGCACCAACGACGCCATCCTGTTCGGCGGCGTCGCCCAGCTCTATGTCGACTGCGAAGACGACGCCGCGGCAGACCTGGCGCAGAAGCTGCCCTCCTCCGCTTCGCGCGACTACGGCCGTCCGTTCGCCGAGGTGTTCAAGGAAGTGAAGTACGACTTCTACAAGATCGACCCGATGCTGTTCGCGCCGGCCCGCGTGGTGGTGAGCAATCTGCGCACCGGCAAGAGCTTCCGCGCCGGCCAGATCAACACCGAGCTGCTGGCGAAGTCCTTCGGCGAGGGCAAGTGAGCCCGTGCTGAAGTCGCATCCGGCGGGTCAGGCGAGGCCTTCGCCTGACATCGCCATCGTCACCGACGATCCGGGCTGGCACGGCAAGCGGCTGGTCGAGGCCTTCCGCGCGCGCGGTCTCAGCGCGCGCTATGTCGCGCTCGGCGAGTGCCACATCGACCTGCAGCGCGGCATTTCCGGCGTGGTGATGCCCGGCTTCGAACAGGCGCTGCCGCAGGCGGTGTTCGTGCGCGGCGTGGCCGGTGGCTCGCTGCAGCAGGTGGTGCTGCGCATGGATTTCCTGCACTACCTCGGCGAACTGGGCATACCGGTCTACAACCACGCGCGCGCGATCGAGAAGAGCGTGGACAAGGCGATGACCAGCGTGCTGCTGCATCACGCGGGCATCCCGACGCCGCCGACCTGGGTGACCGAACAGGACGCCGAGGCGCGCGCGGTGCTGATGCGCGAATTCGCCGCCGGGCACGACGTGCTGGTAAAGCCGCTGTTCGGTTCGCAGGGCGAAGGCATCGTGCGGCTGAAGGCCGGCGACGCGCTGCCGGCAGCGGAAACGCTGGGCAATGTCTGGTACATGCAGCGCTACAGCGCACGCTCGCGCGACAGCGTGGGCGAGTGGTCGGACTGGCGGGTCATGGTGATTGCCGGCCGGCCGGTGGCCGCCATGCTGCGTCGGGGCAAGAGCTGGCTCAACAACGTCGCCCAGGGCGGCGTGTGCGAAGCCATTCCGGTGTCGCCGGACGATGCGCTGATGCAGCTGGCGGTCGACGCCACCCGCGCCTGCGGCATGGATTACGCCGGCATCGACATCCTGCGTGACGACCACGGCCAGCTCACCGTGCTCGAAGTGAACAGCATACCGGCATGGAAAGGCCTGCAGGGCGTGACCAGCCTGAACATCGCGCAGGCGCTGGCCGACGATCTGATCACGCGCATCCCGCGCGCGGGCGAGATCGCGTGCTGAGCGCGGTGAACCACGAAACGCTGGAAGCGCTGTTCCGCCGCGCCTGCCGGCTCGACATCGAAGCGCTGAAGCCGGGCAATGTCGGCCTGCACGGCGACGGTCACCGCATGCAGGTGGCCGACTTCATCGCCAGCGCCGACGCGGCAGCGGCGCCGCTGTGTCGCCCCGGCGCCACAGTCGGCGAACGGATCGAGGACGCGATGCGCGCGACCTGGGCCGCGGTCGGCTGCAACACCAATCTGGGCATCGTGCTCGGCTGCGCACCGATTGCGCATACCGCACTGCAACGAAAGCCGGACGAAACGCTGCGCCATTCGCTGCAGCGCACACTGACCGCGCTCGATGTCACCGACGCGTCACACGCCTATGCGGCAATCCGTCTGGCGCATCCGGCCGGCATCGGGGAACGATCCGAACACGATGTGGCCGAAGCGCCGTCGATCACGCTTAAGCAGGCGATGGACATCGCGGCGCACCGCGACAGCATCGCCGCACTGTACGCAAACGGACATGCACTGGTGTTCGATCATCTGCTGCCCAGATTTATTGCAGCGCGTCGTTCATGGTGCAGCGAAGCATGGGCGGCGACCACTGTGTTCATGTTCTGTCTCGCATTGATTCCCGACACCCATATCGCGCGCAAACATGGTGCGGAAACGGCGCGTTCGATCCGCGAAAAAGGCGTGCAGATGTACGATCGGCTTGAACAATGCGGCGATCCGGTTATGATGCAAGACGCGCTGCTGGCATGGGATGAAGAGCTTAAAAACCACGGAATCAATCCCGGTACGAGCGCCGACCTCACCGTGGTGACGGCCTTTCTGGCCGGTGTGATCGAAGAAACCTGCGCCCAGCGCGAGAAGAAGTTTTGATCCTGTGTTTCGCACCCCGGAACATGGGTTATCCACCCGGGGGGGGAAACCCCCTATAACTGCCTTGTAAATGAGGAGATTCAATATGGCGAAGATTAACGGTCTGCGTGTCGGCGAGTCCCTGGTTGGTGACGGCAACGAAGTTGCTCACATCGACCTGCTGATTGGCCCGCGCGGCAGCGCTGCCGAGACCGCGTTCGCGAACGCCCTGGTCAACAACAAGGATGGTTTCACCTCCCTGCTGGCCGTCGTTGCCCCGAACCTGGTCGTCAAGCCGGCTACCGTCATGTTCAACAAGGTGACCATCAAGGGCGCCAAGCAGGCTGTCCAGATGTTTGGCCCGGCACAGCGTGGCGTTGCCATGGCCGTGGCTGACAGCGTTGCTGACGGCACCATCCCGGCTGACGAAGCCGACGACCTGTTCATCTCGGTTGGCGTGTTCATCCACTGGCTGGCCGAAGACGACGCCAAGATCCAGGACTACAACTACCGCGCGACCAAGGAATCGATCGCACGCGCAGTTGCCGGCACCCCGACCGCAGCCGAAGTGGTTGCCAAGAAGGGCTCGGCCACGCACCCGTTCGCTGCCAACTAAGTCTTACGACTCGGTTACAGCACACGTGCTGAAGACGCCTCCGGCCGCAAGGCCGGAGGCGTTTTTCTTTTGTTCAGTCCTGACGCGACCGTAAGGCGCGGTCTCCGGCATCACGCTCTCACGCGTCCTTCCGTTTCACCCGGTTTCCATGCGCAGCACACTCCAAGCCCCCACACGCGCCACCCGCAGGGAATGGACGGGTCTCGCGGTCATCGCGCTGCCCTGTCTGGTCTACGCGATGGACCTCACGGTGCTCAACCTGGCCCTGCCGGCGATCAGCGCCGACCTCAGGCCCGACCCGGCGCAGCTGCTGTGGATCATCGACATCTACGGCTTCATGGTGGCCGGCCTGCTCATCACCATGGGCACGCTGGGCGACCGCATCGGCCGGCGCCGGCTGCTGCTGATCGGTGCCGCGGCCTTCGCGCTCACCTCGCTGCTGGCCGCCTTCGCACATACGGCCGAAACGCTGATCGCCGCCCGCGCGCTGCTGGGCATCGCCGGTGCCACGCTGGCGCCGTCCACGCTTTCGCTCATCCGCAACATGTTCCATGACGAGCACGAACGGCAGTTCGCGATCGGTATCTGGATCACCGCGTTTTCGGTCGGCAGTGCCATCGGTCCGCTGGCCGGCGGTCTGGTGCTGCAGCACTGGAGCTGGGGCGCCACCTTCCTGCCCGCGGTGCCGGTCATGCTCCTGCTGCTGGCACTCGGCCCCACGCTGCTGCCGGAGTACCGCGACCCGCAGCCCGGACCCATCGATCCGGCCAGCGTGGTGCTGTCCATCGCCGCGGTGCTGAGCTGCATCTACGGGCTGAAGCAGGCCGCGGCACACGGGTTCGGCCTGACCGAAGCCGCCGCGCTGGCGGCCGGCATCGTGTTCGGTCTGCTGTTCGTGCGCCGCCAGCGCCAGCTGACCGATCCGCTGCTCGACCTCGCGCTGTTCGCGCGACCGGCCTTCAGCGCCACCATCGCCGCCTACGCGCTGTCCTGCCTTGCCATCTTCGGCGTCTACATCTTCATCACCCAGTATCTGCAGTGGGTGCTCAGCCTGTCGCCGCTGCAGGCGGGTCTGGCCATCCTGCCGTGGTCGCTCGGCTTCGTGTTCGGGTCGCTGCTCACGCCGCGCCTCGCGCGCCGTGTGGCGGCCTCGCGCATCCTGATCGGCGGCATGGCGGTGACCACCGCCGGCTTCGCGCTGCTGTGCGCCACCGGCGGGCCGCACACGCTGCTGGTGCTGATCGCCGCCACCGTGGTCATGAGTCTGGGCATGGCACCGGTATTCACCGTGGGCAATGACATCATCGTCAGTTCGGCGCCGGCCGAACGCGCGGGCGCGGCCGCGGCGCTCTCGGAAACCAGTGCCGAATTCAGCGGCGCGCTGGGCATCGCGCTGTTCGGCAGCCTGGGCACGCTGATCTACCGGCACGGGCTGGAGGCTCGACTGCCGGGCAGTGTCAGCCCCGGCACCCTGGGCGACACGCTGGAACAGGCTGCGGCCGCCGGCGCTGCCGGCGAAGCGCTGGCGACCGCGGCGCGGGCCGCTTTCACCGACGCGCTGCAGTTCACCGCGCTGTGCGGTGCGCTGCTGGTCGGTGCGGCCTGCGTGCTGGTGATCCGGCTGCTGCGCACGCGGGACTGAGACGCGCGCCTCAGCCTTGCGTCTCCAGCCGCTCCGCCAGTTCGATCACGCTCGTGACCGACAGATCGACCGCTGCCGCTGCCTGCGCCTCGCCGAGTCCCGGGCCATGCTCGTCCGGGCGCGCGACAAAGGCGGTACGCAGGCCGGCGGCGGCGGCGGCCTCCAGATCGGATGAATGGGCAGCCACCATCATCACTTCATGGGGCGCCAGATCGAAGGCATCGGCGGCCGACAGATAGACCACTGGCTTGGGCTTGTAGTCACGTGCCAGTTCGGCCCCGGTGATCGCGTCCCAGGGCAGGCTGTTGCGCCGCGCCAGATTCACCATCAGCGCGATATGCCCGTTCGAGCACGGCGCCAGCCGGTAGCGCGCACGCAGCCGCTGCAGGCCGGGCGCCACGTCCGGCCAGGCATCGAGGCGGTGCCAGGCCAGGTTGAGGTCGACCCGGACCGCCTCGGCGGTGTCCTGCAGTCCGTGCTGCGCCAGCACGATATCGAGATTGCGGCGGTGCAGGCGGTCGAGCTTGCAGAACGGAATGCGGCCGGCCCGCACTTCCTCCATCGCCGGCTGGTACTGCGCCCGCCAGTCGTCGGCGAAGGCAAATGGATCGACCCGGTCGCCGAACACCGCCGCGACCTCGCGCGCGATCGAGCCGCGCCAGTCCACCAGGGTGCCGAACACGTCGAACACCAGCGCCCGCACCTGCTTCACTGCCTCCTCCATGCCGCTCTCCTCCGCTCCGCTGACCCGTGACTGCACGGCATGCGATTATCCGCGCTCCGCACTTCAGGCGCATGCACCATGCCACCGCAGCCGCTGCACATCCGCCCCGCCATTGCCGACGACGCGGCGGACATCACCCGTCTGGTAAACACCGCCTACCGGCCGCAGGCAGGGGAGGAAGGCTGGACCCACGAATCGGCCCTGATCCGCGGTGCGCGCACCGACCCGGCCGCGGTTGCGGCACTGATCGCCTCATCCGGCGACCATGCGGTCCTGCTGACCGGCCTGCTCGACGACGCCCTGGTCGCCTGCGTGCGCATCGAAGCGGATGCCGACGGCGCCCATATCGGCATGCTTGCGGTGACGCCGGCCCGGCAGACCGGCGGGCTCGGCAGGCAGATGCTGCAGGCGGCCGAAGACTGGGCGCGCACGCGCTTCGGTGCCACCGTGGCGCTGCTCACCGTGATCGGCGAACGCACCGAACTGAAGGCCTTCTACCTCCGGCGCGGCTACCGCGACTGCGGCCGGCGTCTGCCCTATCCGGCCGACGGACGCAGCGGCCAGCCGCTGCGCGGTACGCTCGATCTGCACCTGCTGGAAAAGGATCTGGCCGAGCGCGCGTGAGCTTGCCGGCGACGCCGGCACACCGTCACAATCGCCCGCGCACCGCACCCCTCTGCCACCACACACGACCTCTCAGGACGAACAACTGCGATGACCCTGCAGCGCCTGCTCGTTTCACTGCTTCTGTGCGTGACCACGCTCGCCGCCTTGGCCCAGCCGACACAGACCGTGGTCGACATTCCGAGCCGGCCCGGCGTGACCGAACGACTGCTGGTCGTTTCACCGCCGGCGGCACGCGGGTCGGTGCTGCTGCTGGCCGGAGGTCACGGCGGTCTGCAGATCCAGTCCGGCGGCGGCATGAAGTGGGGCGACGGGAATTTCGTGGTGCGCACCCGCCGCCCGTTCGCCGACCGCGGCCTGCGGGTGGCGGTGCTCGACGCGCCCTCGGACCGGCAGACCGCGCCCTTTCTCGCCGGCTTCCGGCAGACACCGGAACACGTGGCCGACATCCGCGCCGCGATTGCCTGGCTGCGCAGCCAGGGGCCGGGACCGGTGTGGCTGGTGGCCACCAGCCGCGGCACGCAGTCGGCCGCCCATGCCGCCATCGAACTGGCCGACGCCGGCGGCCCGGACGGTCTGGTGCTGACCTCCACCATCCTGTCAGACAGCCGGGGCCGGCCGGTGCCGGCCATGGCCCTCGAACGCCTCCGCATCCCGGTGCTGGTGGTGCATCACGACCAGGACGGCTGCAGCCACTGCGCGCCGGCCGACCTGCCTGCGCTGACCGGGCGGCTGAGCGGCGCATCGCGCAGCGAAACCATGATGGTCAGCGGCGGTGAAAGCCGCGGCGACCCCTGCGAGGCCTTCGCCTTCCACGGTTTCAACGGCATCGAAGCCGAAGTGGTGGGCCGCATCGTCGACTGGATGCAGCTGCCCTGAGCCGGCCACGTCCTGCCCCGCCCCGCACTCTCCTTTCCATCCCTTCACGGAGCCCGCACTTGAACACCCGGAAATCCACCGTCCTCTCCGCCTTCGCCCCGCTCGCGCTGGTCGCGCTGCTGCATGCCGGCACTGCCGGCGCCGCCGCACCGGCCGCCTTCACCGGTCCGGATTTCAGCGGCACTTATGACTGCACCGGGCAGGATCACCACGAAGGCCCGTATACCGGCACCGTCACGCTGGAGCGGGTGGCCGCCCAGAGCACCGGGGCCTACGGCGCCTACACCTTTACGCTGGACGTGCCCGGCTATGGCGTCTATCGCGGTCACGCCGCCTCGCACGGCCGGCAGATGGCCATCCACTTCGCGCTGCCGGACCAGAGCACCCGCGACTACGGCACCGGCATCGCCCGCTTCGAACGCAGCCGCTCCGGTGACTGGCGCTTCCGCAAGTTCTACTACGAACCGGAATTCAAGGACGGCAACCACGGCTTCGAGGACTGTGTCCGCCGCAAGCGGGACTGAGATCGTCCTGTAACACTGGGCGGTCACACTGCGCTGCGATCCTTGATTGCTGTCATGAAGTGAGTTGATACACGGTTGGCCGACCTCCCCCCGGGTCGGCCATTTTTTTGCCGCGCACATCGTCCTGTCACGAGGCGGTCACAGTTCATTCATAAAGTCCGCAGCGGCGAATCGCCAGACCCCGGACTCCCAGATCATGAGCATCGAATTCACCGACGTGAGCCCCGCGCTGCGTCGCATCGTCATCACCGGCCGGCTCGACGTGCCGGGCACCGACGCCATCTCGACCCGCTTTGCCGCACTGGCCGCCAGTTCCGAGCACCGCATCGTGGTCGATCTGACCGGCGTGGCGTTTCTCGCCTCGATGGGCATCCGTGCGCTGGTGATCAACGCCAAGGCACAGCAGCAGCGCGGTGGCCGGCTGGTGCTGTTCGTGGGCCAGAACGACGCGGTCGGCAAGGTGCTCGACGCCACCGGCATCCCGCAGATGATTCCGGTCTTCAGTGATCTGGCCGACGCCGAGCGTGCGGCACTCGCCTGACGACGACACACGGGTACTGCACGGCTTCGGCGCCGCGATGGCCGACGCCACGCGCTGGCTGCATGCCCGCAGCGCGGCGCAGGCGGTGCCGGCCGACGCGGTGGCGCGGCTGGACCAGTGCCTGGACGAAGCGCTGGCCAACATCGCCGCCCACGGCGGCGACGCCGCGCTGCCGGTCACGCTGCATTTCGATGTCAGTGCACTCGGCGGCCGCTGCGAAGCGGTGCTCGTCATCCGCGACCACGGCGCCGCCTTCGATCCGCTGACCATCGAGCCGCGCCCGCAGGCGGGATCGCTCGAAACGCTGCAACCGGGCGGGCTGGGCATCACGCTGATGCGTCATTTCGCCGACCGCCTGCATTACCGCCGCGAGGACGCCTGCAATCACCTCACGGTGGTGGTGGCCTGGTCCGAAACCGTCTGATCCGCGGCGCGCATTCCCGCCCCCTGAATACGCCTCCACAGCCCTTCATGTCTTCCGACCCGATACGGCGCACGCCCTTCCAGCGCAGCGCCACCGACCGCCGTGCACGCAGCGACGCGGTACCCGGCTGCCGTCGCGGCAGTGATCGCCGCAGCCGCCCGATCACCTGGCTGGCGCTGTTCCGCGACGCTGACCCGGAGCGGGTCGAAAACGCTCTGGCCGGCTGCGAAGTGCTGGCGCTCCCCGCCGGCACGCCGCTGCTGCGGCCGGGCGAGGCGAATGACGCGGTCTATCTGCTGCTGTCCGGAAGACTGGGGGCGGTGCTCGACAGCCGTGCGCCCGCGACCTCGGCGGTTGAAGTGCTGCCGGGCGAAACCGTGGGCGAAATGTCCGCCGGGGACGGCCAGCCGGTGTCGGCGCTGGTGCTTGCGCTGAGCGACGCGCGGGTGCTGCGGCTGCCGCGCGAACTGTTCTGGCAGCAGCTCAGCACGCTGCCGGGCATCGCCCGCAACCTGCTGTCGGTGGTGTCGGTGCGCATGCGGCGCAGCAACGAAGTCATGCTCAGAGCACAGCGACGCCAGCTGGAACTGGAATACCTGCAACAGGAACTGGACGTGGCGCGCCAGCTCCAGGCCAGCATGCTGCCGCACCGCGAACCGCTGTTTCCGGAGCGCAGCGACATCGACGTGGCCGCCCGCATCGCGTCCGCCTCGGCGGTGGGCGGCGACCTGTACGACGCCTTCCTGGTCGACCCGCACACGCTGTTCTTCTGCGTCGGCGACGTGTCCGGCCACGGCATTCCGGCCGCGCTGTTCATGGCGCGGGTGGTGGGCCTGGTCCGCATCACCGCGATGGGTGTCCGCGCACCGGAGCTGCTGCTGCGCCAGGTCAACGACCAGCTGTGCGAAGGCAACGAGGTGAACATGTTCGTCACGCTGCTGTGCGGCTTTCTCGACACGGTCAGCGGCCGGCTCCGCTACGCCGCCGGCGGTCATCCGCCGCCGGTGCTGCTGAACGACGAGGGCGCGCGGCTGCTGCCGTTGCCGCGCGGCGCCCTGCTCGGCGTGTTCGAACAGGTCGCGTTCGAAGCCGCCGAAGTCACGCTGCACCCCGGCGATACGCTGCTCGGCTATACCGACGGTCTGACCGAAGCGCCGGATACGGACGGAGAGGAATTCGGCGAGTCGCGCCTGCTGGCCCGCACCGCCCGCCACGACGGCGACGCTGCCACGCTGATCGCCGCGCTGCGCGATGCGGTCAGCGCCCACGCCGGCGGCCGTCCGCTGCCGGACGACCTCACGCTGCTCGCGCTGCGCCGCCCGCCGCGCTGACGCGTCAGTAGGTTTCGGCCTCGATGCCCAGCACCGCCTGACGGACGTGGCCTTCGGAGCCGGGCACGAAGCTGCATTCGGTCGACGCCCCCTCGCAGCCGCCGAGGATGGGGCAGCGGCCGAACAGTTCGGCCGCCCAGTCGACGAAGGCGCGAACCTTGGGCGACAGATGACGGTTGTGCGGATAGACCACCGAAATCGGCATCGATGACGGCCGCCACTGCGGCAGCACCTCGCGCAGCGCGCCCGACTGCAGGTGGGCCTGCACCATGAAGCGTGGCGGCTGGATCAGGCCGAAACCCTGCAGGCCGCTGGCGACGTAGGCATCGCTGTCGTTCACCGACACCTTGCCCGGTACCTTCACCTCGGTCACCTCGCCCTCCACGACGAAATCAAGGTCGTAGATGCGTCCGGTGCGGCTCGAAAAATAATGCACCGCGCGATGATGCTGCAGGTCGGCCAGCACGCGCGGTTCGCCGTGACGGTCGATGTAGTCGGGCGACGCGCAGGTGACTGTTTCCATCGTGCCGATGCGCCGACCCACCAGCGACGAATCCTGCAGTTCGCCGACGCGGATGACGCAGTCGACGCTCTCGCGCACCAGATCGACCGGGCGGTCGCCCATGCCGATCGCCAGTTCGATGTCCGGATAGCGGCTGTGGAATTCGCACATGCGCGGAATCAGCACCAGCCGGCCGATCGGCGGCGGCACATCGATGCGCAGCTTGCCGCGCGGGCCGCGCGACACCTCGCGGAACGACGTTTCCGCCTCCTCGACGTCGGCCAGGATGCGTGCGCAGCGTTCGTAATAGGCCGCGCCGTCCGGCGTCAGGCTGATGCGACGCGTGGTGCGGTTGAGCAGCCGCACCTGCAGCAGATTCTCCAGCTGCTGTACCGCGGTGGTGACGGTGGCGCGCGGCAGGCCAAGGCTGTCGGCCGCCCGCGTGAAGCTGTTCGAATCCACCACCCGAACGAAAACCTGCATGGCCTGGAAGCGATCCATGGCACTCCCCGCGGTGTAAACAGACGCCTGCTGCCGTCCGACCGGGCGGCAACAGTGGTGATCAATTGTTCAGACTACGATAACAGTGTTATCGGATTTGCACAGTTTATCCATCAATCACCAACATCGACAATCCGCTCACGCCTTGACGCCGGCATGCCTGGCCCGGATTGACCGATGACTTCCGCCGTACCGCCCTCCTCTGCCACGCCGCCCGCCGGCGCCTCCGCCCCTCAGGCCGCGCTCCGGATACGCAATCTGGACATTGCCGGCCCGAACGGCCGGCTGCCGCTGCGCCTGTATCAGCCGGCGGCCGAAGCGCTGCTGCCGCTGGTGCTCTACCTGCACGGCGGCCGTTTCGTCGGCGGTTCGCTCGACGACGCCGAGCCGATGGCCCGCCACATCGCCGGCCACCTGCCCGCGGTGGTGGTGTCGGTCGATTACGCGCTGGCGCCGGCACACCCCTTCCCCGCCGCGCCGGAAGACGCCTATGCCGCGCTGCGCTGGGCGGCGGAACACGCTGCCTCGCTGGGTGCCGACGACCGGCGCATCGCGGTGGCCGGCGAAGAGGCCGGCGGCAATCTGGCCGCCTCGCTCGCGCTGATCGCGCGCGACCGGCAGGACCTGAAGATCGCCGCCCAGGTGCTGATCGGCCCGATGCTGGACCCGAGCATGACGCGCGCCGGTCATGCCGCACCGCTGCCCGCCGCGGTCAGCGCCGCGGATTTCGCGCACTGCTACCGCCAGTACCTGCCGCAGCTGTCGCAGCGCCTGCACCCGTATGCCGCACCGCTGGAATCCTGCCGCCAGGCCGGCCTGCCGCCCGCCTACATCGCCACCGCGGCCCAGGACCTGCTGCACTGCGAAGCCGAAAGCTATGCCGGCGCACTCATTTCGGCTGGCGTGCACACCCAGGTCGAACGCTACGCCGGCGCCGATCATGCCGCTCTGCTCGCCCATCCGCAGCTGCGCGACTGCCTGCTGCAGTTCCTGCGCTGCCGGCTCGGCGCCTGCAGTGACGCCGGGCGCCCCTGAACACCACAACAACAGCCACACATTCATCGCAACCGGGAGCTCTGCCATGACCTTGCCCTACAGGCGCACCACCCTCGCACTGCTGCTCACCTCACTGCTCGCCGGCGGCGGCTTCGTCGCGCTGCGCGCGCAGGCCGACCCGCCGAAGGCGGCCGCCGCACCGGCCGCACCCGCGGTCGAGGTGGCGGAAGTGAAGCCGCAGACCATCATCGACTGGCAGGACTATTCCGGACGGCTGGAAGCCGTTGACCGCGTGGACATCCGTCCGCTGGTGTCGGGCACGCTCACCGCGGTGCACTTCCGCGACGGTGCCTACGTGAAGAAGGGCGAGGTGCTGTTCACCATCGATCCGCGTCCGTACGCGGCGGAGGTGGAGCGCGCGCAGGCCCAGCTGGCCGCCGCCCAGACCCGCGCCGCCTACAGCGCGACCGAACTGGCGCGCGGCCAGCGTCTGTCCGCCGACAACGCGATCGCCAAGCGCGACCTGGACGAGAAGCAGAACGCGGCCCGCGAAGCCGATGCCCAGGTGCAGGCGGCACAGGCCGCGCTGACCGCGGCGAAACTCAATCTCGAATACACCCGCATCGTGGCACCGGTGTCCGGCCGCATTTCGCGCGCCGAAGTGACGGTGGGCAATATCGTCGCCGCCGGCGCCGGTACGCCGCCGCTCACCACGCTGGTGTCGGTCGACCGCATCTACGCCGCCTTCGACGTGGATGAACAGAGCTTCCTGAAATACGTGAATCCGGCGCAGCGCAGCAAGGCCGAACCGGTGCCGGTCTATCTCGGCCTGGCCGACGAGGACGGTTACTCGCGGCGCGGCGGCATCTCGTCGGTCGATAACCGGCTCGACACCTCGTCCGGCACCATCCGCGTGCGCGCGGTGTTCGACAACGCGGACGGCCGGCTGCTGCCGGGCCTGTATGCGCGCATCCGCCTGGGCGGCGGCGCGCCGCGCGAGGCGGTGCTGATCGACGAACGCGCCATCGGCACCGACCAGGACAAGCGCTACGTGCTGGTGCTCGACGAGCAGAACCGTACCGCCTACCGCGAGGTGCGGCTGGGCGCACGGCAGAGCGGCCTGCGCGTGATCGAGAGCGGACTGGCGGCCGGCGAGCGCATCGTCGTGAGCGGCCTGCAGCGCACCCGGCCGGGCGACACCGTGGCGCCGAAAGAGGTGCCGATGAACCGCGAAAGCCTGGTCGACGCCCCGGCGCAGCCGGCCCGTCAACGTGCCGCCGTGAAGGCCTGATGCCATGAACATTTCAAGGTTCTTCATCGACCGGCCGATCTTCGCCGGCGTGCTGTCGGTCATCATCCTGCTGGCCGGCGCGCTGTCGCTGTTCCAGCTGCCGATTTCCGAATACCCGGAAGTGGTGCCGCCCTCTGTCGTGGTGCGCGCCCAGTTCCCGGGCGCCAACCCCAAGGTGATCGCCGAAACCGTGGCTTCGCCGCTGGAAGAGGCGATCAATGGCGTCGAGGACATGCTGTACATGCAGTCGCAGGCCAACAGCGACGGCAACCTCACGCTGACCGTGTACTTCAACCTCGGCATGGACCCGGACAAGGCGCAGCAGCTGGTGCAGAACCGGGTCGCGCAGGCGATGCCCCGGCTGCCGGAAGACGTGCAGCGCCTGGGCGTCACCACGCTCAAGAGTTCGCCCACGCTCACCATGGTGGTGCACCTGATTTCGCCGGACGACCGCTACGACACCACCTATCTGCGCAACTATGCGGTGATCAACGTGAAGGACCGCCTGGCGCGCATCAAGGGCGTCGGCGAGGTCGGCCTGTTCGGCGCCGGCAACTACGCGATGCGCGTGTGGCTGGACCCGCAGAAGGTGGCCCAGCGCGGCATGACCGCGACCGACGTGGTGCGCGCGATCCGCGAACAGAACGTGCAGGTGGCCGCCGGCGTGATCGGTGCCTCGCCCAGCGGCCGCGACGTGCCGCTGCAGCTTTCGGTCAATGCGCAGGGCCGGCTGCAGAGCGAGGAGGAATTCGCCAACATCATCCTGAAGTCCTCGCCGGACGGCAGCATCACCCGGCTGGCCGACGTCGCGCGTGTTGAACTGGCTGCGTCGGAATACGGACTGCGTTCGCTGCTGAACAACAAGCCGGCGGTGGCGCTGCCGATCCGCCAGGCACCGGGTGCGAACGCGCTCGACGTGTCGGCCGCGGTACGCGAAACCATGGCCGAACTGGCCAAGGATTTCCCGCCCTCGGTCGAGTACCGCATCGTGTATGACCCGACGCAGTTCGTGCGCGCGTCGATCAAGGCGGTCATCACCACGCTGCTGGAAGCGATTGCGCTGGTGGTCCTGGTGGTCATCGTGTTCCTGCAGACCTGGCGCGCCTCCATCATTCCGCTGCTGGCGGTGCCAGTGTCCATCGTCGGCACCTTCTCGCTGATGCTGGGCTTCGGCTACTCGATCAACGCGCTGTCGCTGTTCGGCATGGTGCTGGCCATCGGCATCGTGGTCGATGACGCCATCGTGGTGGTCGAGAACGTCGAGCGCAACATCGCCGAAGGGCTGTCGGCACGTGAGGCGACCTATAGAGCGATGCAGGAAGTGAGCGGCCCCATCATCGCGATCGCGCTGACGCTGGTGGCGGTGTTCGTGCCGCTGGCCTTCATGACCGGCCTGACCGGCCAGTTCTACAAGCAGTTCGCGATGACCATCGCGATCTCGACCGTCATTTCCGCCTTCAACTCGCTCACGCTGTCGCCGGCGCTGGCCGCCCTGCTGCTGAAGGGCCACGATGCGAAGCCGGACGCGCTGACCCGGGTGATGAACGCGCTGTTCGGCGGCTTCTTCGCGCGCTTCAACCGCTTCTTCAACCGCAGTTCGGAGCGCTACGGCAGCGGCGTGAAGGGCGTGATCCGGCACAAGGGCGCGGCCATGGGCGTGTATGCGCTGCTGCTCGGCGCGACGGTCGGTCTGTCGTATCTGGTGCCCGGCGGCTTCGTGCCGGCGCAGGACAAGCAGTACCTGATCAGCTTCACCCAGCTGCCGGCCGGTGCGTCGATCGACCGGACCGAGGACGTGATCCGCCGCATGGGCGACATCGCGCTGGCGCAGCCTGGCGTCGAGAGCGCGGTGGCCTTCCCCGGGCTGTCGATCAACGGCTTCACCAACAGTTCGAGCGCCGGCATCGTGTTCGCCACGCTGAAGCCCTTCGACGAGCGCCGGAGCCCGGAACTGTCGGCCGGCGCCATCGCTGCGTCGCTGAACGCCAAGTTCGCCGACATCAAGGACGCCTACATCGCGGTGTTCCCGCCGCCGCCGGTCATGGGTCTGGGTACGCTGGGCGGCTTCAAGCTGCAGCTGCAGGACCGGGGTGCGCTCGGCTACGCCGAACTGGATGCGGCCAAGGAAGCTTTCATCGCCGCCGCCGCGAAGGCGCCAGAACTGGGTCCATCCTTTTCCAGCTACCAGATCAACGTGCCCCAGCTCGACGTGGATCTCGACCGGGTGAAGGCCAAGCAGCTCGGCGTCGGCATCACCGACGTGTTCGACACCATGCAGATCTATCTCGGCTCGCTGTACGTGAATGACTTCAACCGCTTCGGCCGCGTCTATCAGGTGCGTGCCCAGGCCGACGCGCCCTTCCGCGCCGAAGCCGCCGACATCCTGGCGCTGAAGACGCGCAACGCGAATGGCGACATGGTGCCGCTGTCCTCGCTGGTCAAGGTGAAACAGAGCTTCGGCCCGGAAATGGTGGTGCGCTACAACGGCTACACCGCGGCCGACATCAACGGCGGCCCGGCGCCCGGCTATTCGTCCGATCAGGCGCAGGCCGCCGCCGAGCGCATCGCGGCGGAGGTGCTGCCGCGCGGCGTGAAGTACGAATGGACCGACCTGATCTACCAGAAGATTCTGGCCGGCAACGCCGGAGTGTGGGTGTTCCCGATCAGCGTGCTGCTGGTGTTCCTGGTGCTGGCCGCGCAGTACGAAAGCCTCACGCTGCCGCTGGCGGTCATCCTGATCGTGCCGATGAGCATCCTGGCCGCGCTGACCGGTGTCTGGCTCACCGCCGGTGACAACAACATCTTCACCCAGATCGGGCTGATGGTGCTGGTCGGGCTGTCGGCGAAGAACGCCATCCTGATCGTCGAGTTCGCCCGCGAACTGGAACTGCGCGGACACGGCATCGTCGAGGCCGCGATCGAAGCCAGCCGGCTGCGGCTGCGCCCCATCCTGATGACCTCCATCGCCTTCATCATGGGCGTGGTGCCGCTGGTCACCTCGAGCGGCGCCGGCTCGGAAATGCGTCATGCCATGGGCGTGGCGGTGTTCTCCGGCATGCTGGGCGTCACCTTCTTCGGCCTCTTCCTGACGCCGGTGTTCTACGTGCTGCTGCGCAAGGCCTCCGGCCGCAAGCTGACCCACGCCGGCCATACCCCGCTGCCCGATGTCGCAGCGGCGGCCCACTGATCCGGAGCAAGACATGAACGCATTCGATCTCTCTGCCCTGCGTCGCGGCGTCGTGCTGAGCGTAAGCCTGCTCGTGCTGGCCGGCTGCTCGGTCATGCAGACCTACGAGCGCCCGGCGGTCGATACGCCGCAGGCCTTCAAGGAAGCGGCGGCGGGCAACAGCGACTGGAAGCCGGCCCAGCCGTCGGAAGACCAGGCGCGCGGCGAATGGTGGACCGTGTTCGGCGACGACCGCCTGAACACCCTGGTCGCCCGGGCCATGGACGCCAACCAGGACCTGAAGGCCGCGGCCGCGCGGCTGGCCCAGGCGCGGGCGCTGGTGCGCGACGCCCGCTCGCAGCAGTCGCCGCAGGTGGGCGCGGGCTTCGGCCCGACCCGCCAGCGCCAGTCGCCCGCCGCCCGCGGTCTGGACGACGGCGCTGACGGCAGCGCGCTCACGCTGTGGCGCGCCCAGGCCACCGTGTCCTATGAGGTGGATCTGTTCGGCCGGGTCGCCGCCGGCGTCGACGCCGCAACCTTCACCGCGCAGCAGCGCGAGGCGCTGTTCCGCTCACTGCAGCTGGCCTTGCAGGCCGACGTTGCCCAGACCTATTTCCTGCTCGGCGAACTGGACGCCGAACAGGCGCTGTATGCGAGCACCGTCACGCTGCGGGCCGATGCGCTCCGGCTGATGCAGCGGCGCTACGACGAGGGCGACGTGAGCGAGCTGGAACTGGCCCGCGCGAAGACCGAACTGGCGTCGGCGCAGTCGGAATCGCTGGGCGTGTCGCGCCGGCGCGCCAGTGCCGAACACGCGCTGGCGCTGCTGACCGGCCGTGCGCCCGCGGACTTCGCGCTGGAGGCCCGGCCGCTGCAGGCGGTCACGGTGACGGTGCCGCCCGGCCTGCCATCCGCACTGCTGGAGCGGCGACCGGACATCGCTGCCGCCGAACGCGCGATGGCGGCCGCCAACGCCCGCGTCGGCATCGCGCAGGCGGCCTGGTTTCCGCGGCTCAACCTGACCGGTGCGCTGGGCTACGAATCGTCCGAACTGGGCAATCTGTTCCAGTGGAGCACGCGCAGCTTCGTGCTCGGGCCGCTGGTCGGCACTGCGCTCACGCTGCCCATCTTCGACGGCGGCGCGCGCGAAGCCGGTCTGGAGCGCGCCCGTGCCGCCTATGAGGAAGATGTGGCCCACTACCGGCAGACCGTGCTGAACGCCTTCCGCGAGGTCGAAGACCAGCTGGCCGCGCTGCGCATCCTGGCGCAACAGACGCAGACCCAGAACGAGGCGGTGCGCGCCGCCGCGCGCGCGGCAGAACTGTCGCAGATCCGCTACCGCGAAGGGTCGGTCAGCCAGCTCGACGTGATCGACGCCGACCGCAGCGTGCTGCTGCAGCGCCGGGTCGCCACCCAGCTCGAAGGCGAACGCGCGCGGGCTGCGGTCGGTCTCATCCGTGCGCTGGGCGGCGGCTGGGCGCAGGCTGCACCGGACACGACATCCGCATTACCATCCGACGCAGGGCCGGACCAGATCCTGCACGCACGCAATCACTGAGGAGAAGCACCATGAACACGCAACAGAAAGTCGCCTTCATCACCGGCGGCAACCGCGGCATCGGTCTGGAAACCGCACGTGGCCTGGGCAAGCTGGGCATCGAAGTGGTGATCGGCGTACGCAATCCGGACAAGGGCGAAGAAGCGGTCGCCGCGCTGCGCGCCGAAGGCATCCACGCCTCGGCCATCGGCTTCGACGCGGAAAAGCCGGAAAGCTTCCGCACCATCCATGATCACTTCGAGCGGGTCTATGGCCGGCTGGACATCCTGGTAAACAACGCCGGCATCGCGCTGGCCGACTTCTTCGCGCCGAATGCCAGCACGGTGTCGCAGGACGTGCTGCGCCGTACCTTCAACGTCAATCTGTTCTCGGTGATCGAACTGACCCAGGTGCTGCTGCCGCTGATCCGCAAGGCGCCGGCCGGCCGCATCGTGAACCTGTCGTCCATCCTCGGTTCGCTCGGTGTGCACAGCGCGCCGGATTCGCCGATCGGCCCGGCCAAGGAAGTGGCCTACAACGCCTCCAAGACCGCACTCAATGCCTTCACCGTGCATCTGGCGGCGGAACTGAAGGGTACTGCGATCAAGGTGAATTCCGCCCACCCGGGCTGGGTGAAGACCGACATGGGCGGCCCGAACGCGCCGATGGAACTGGCCGACGGCGGCAAGACCAGCGTGCAGCTGGCCACGCTGCCGGCGGACGGCCCGACCGGCGGCTTCTTCCACATGGGCGAAGCGCTGCCCTGGTAAGCGACAGGATTCAAGCAGCAAGCTTCAAATCGAGGCCGTGCGGCAATTCATCGCCGCACGGCCTCGCCGGCAGTGTCGGCTTATCGGGTCACTGTGCCGCCCTCCGGCGCAGAACACTTGTGCGCCGCGGCTCGCCCGCGTGCCGCACCCGCGCTAGATTCGCGGCTCCTCATCACGTTTCCGGAGCCCGTCTTGAGCCGCCCTGCCATCCTCGTCGCCCGCTACGTCCTGCCCGAACTGCTGGACCGCCTGTCGCAGCATTTCGAGGTCGAATCCAACCAGGCCGATCAGCTGCTGTCACCGTCCGAACTGATCGCCCGGCTGCAGGGCAAGCGTGGCGCCTTCATCACCGCCAACGAGAAGATCGACGCCGCGCTGCTCGACGCCTGCCCCGACCTGCGTGCGGTGTGCACGATGGCGGTGGGCTACAACAACATCGACCTCGCCGCCTGCACCGCACGCGGCATCGCGGTGAGCAACACGCCGGACGTGCTGACCGAATCGACCGCCGACTTCGGCTTCGCGCTGATGATGGCGGCCGCCCGCCGGGTCACCGAAAGCGAGCGCTTCCTGCGCGCCGGACAATGGACCCACTGGACCTACGGCCTGATGAATGGCGTCGACGTGCATGGCGCCACGCTGGGCATCTTCGGCATGGGCCGCATCGGCCAGGCCATCGCGCGGCGCGGCGCACTCGGCTTCGGCATGAAGGTGATCTACCACAACCGCAGCCGGCTCTCGCCGGACATCGAGGCGCCGCTGGGCGCGCGCTGGGTGGACAAGGACACGCTGCTGCGCGAGGCCGACCACCTGGTGCTGGTGGTGCCCTACTCGCCGGCAGTGCATCACGCCATCGGTGCGGCCGAACTGGCGCGGATGAAACCGACCGCCACGCTGACCAATATCGCGCGCGGCGGCGTGGTCGATGATGCGGCGCTGGTCGACGCGCTGCGCGCGCAGCGCATCGCCGCCGCCGCGCTCGACGTGTTCGAGGGCGAACCGAAACTGCACCCGGGCCTGCTCGGCCTGCCCAACACCGTGCTCACGCCGCACATCGCGAGCGCCACCGGCGCCACCCGCAAAGCCATGGCCGACCTCGCCGCCGACAACCTGATCGCCATCCTGACCGGCGGCACACCGCCGACGGTGCTGAATCCGGAGGTACTGCAGCGCTGAGGCCGCATCGCGGCGAGGCGCCGCGCCCACAAAACCCGCTCAATCCTGCACCCGAACCTCCGGTGGGAGCGGCGCCCCCCGCCGCTATCGGGCCTTCAGTCACGCGCCGTCTCCGTTTCAACGTCGAAATCGCGGCGAGGGCGCCGCTTGTATGTTCACCTTCGGCAAGCGTAGTAGTGGACGCTTGTCGGGCGGAGGGACGAGCGCCGCATCTGACGGCAAGCACGTACAGACAGTGGGAGAGATGTCCCGCCTTCACCCCAAGCACCGATGAGGAATCCTTCGGACCGCGTCCGTCACGGTACCGACCATATCCTG
The DNA here is from genome assembly GCF_000214035.2 of Methyloversatilis universalis FAM5. Taxonomy (GTDB): domain Bacteria; phylum Pseudomonadota; class Gammaproteobacteria; order Burkholderiales; family Rhodocyclaceae; genus Methyloversatilis; species Methyloversatilis universalis. The sequence goes on from NZ_AFHG01000041.1 coordinate 109,265, forward strand.
CAAGCCTGTGCCCCGGTGATCCCGACAAGCCCTTCAACCTTAGTCCGGAGGTGCTCATCGTGACAAGTCAGACCGAATCCACTTGCTTTGGCATCGACGTCTCCAAGCGCTGGCTGGACATCGCCGAGCACGGCCGCTCGCCGGTACTGCGCATTGACAACACCGCCGCGGCCATCCGCGGCTGGCTGCGCACCTTGCCCCCGGGCGCTGTGCGCTTCGCCTGCGAGTCGACTGGCACCTACCACCGTCT
>NZ_AFHG01000040.1 GCF_000214035.2 Methyloversatilis universalis FAM5
GCGCTCACTACGTATGGCTCGGTCCCCACTCCGCCCGGGTCCAGCTTGACCCAGCCCGACCCGTCCGTGACAGCGGTCATCACTACTTGGTGATTGCCATCCGGTTGCCAGCGTTTCAGTGTGATTGACTGCCCTGCAGAACCAAGACCCGTACGGCCATCTATGACCTGGACTTGCAATCGCCCAACAGTGAATCCGAACCAGCCGGTTCGGGTGATCGGCGCGCTGCTCACCCACATCCCGAACGGCTTGGCTCGGGCGAAATAGGTCCGTCCCGCGCCCAGACCTTCCAGGTCGAAGCTCACTCGACCGCCTGCATCCGAGACGTGCTTCGCCTTCCATGCCTCGCTTCCGTCGGCCATCCGCTCATAGGCATGGATCTCAACGTTGGCAATCCCCGCCCCCGTCACGTCGTCCAGCAACTGAATATCCAAAAGCGCCGCGTTGGCCAGACCTGCCCAAAAAGCCAAAACAGCAATAAGGACAAACAGAGAAAAGCGAGTTTTCAAACGACCACCATACCCGATGGGGATTTCACTCGGAGATCTCACCCCACTCCAATGAAAACCTCATCAGTCCTTTCCGCAACGACATCCCAATCGAAACGCTCAGACACCCAATTTTGTCTTGCTTTTTTACTTTCAGCTGTCAATGAGCTCGAAGACAGACGATGCAGCCCTTGTTCTAGCGAATCCAGATCGCATACCTTGAAATAGCTCCCCTGATCAAGGCCAACCGCCAAGTTTGCTGGGATATCACTTGCCAGAACAGGCAAGCCAAAAGATAAGGCTTCCAACAACGCTATCGGCAACCCCTCATGAGTCGACGGCAACACAAAGCCAGCTGCGTGACCATAGGCATCCGCAAGAGCTTTCCCACTTAAAACACCTGTACAAACAACTCCGGGGGTTTGAGCAGCGAGAGACAGAACCTCCCTCTCGTAATCATCTGGATGATCAGACCCACCAACAATCAAAAGCTTATACCCGGGCAACGCTGCCTTCTTAAACGCATTAATCAAATCAGCATGCCGCTTCTCCGGAACCATGCGGCTAACCAAAACAAAATACCGCTGATATTCAACTGAAAATCTATCAAGAAAAGCAGGATCCACGGACTGACCAGGAGACACCTCAACACCGTTTGGGATGAGAAACCCGGCCACCGAAAATTTGTCGAAAACGGATTTCTTAATTACATCAGAAATAACAATCAAAGCATTTGAAAAACGAACACCAGCCCATTCACCTAGGCGGAGAATTGTTTTTGCAGCCCAACCCCATTTTTGTCTATCATAGTCTGGACCATGATGAGTCACAACAACCTTCAAACCAAAGAACCTAGCAAACGGAGTAAATAGCGATGGGCCGATCGCGTGAATGTGAAGCACATCAGGGCGAACAAAAAAAACCACATAGATCAAACCAAGAAAGGTATGAACAACAGCTTCAAGGCCTTTCGAAGAAGGGGACCAAACCCTGTGCATCGCAATTCCGCACCAAGACCTAGGCATGTTCTCACCAACGTATCTAGATCGACAAACCACGTGAACCTCATGCCCTTTCCGTACGAGCCTTGGATAAAGGCTTTGAGCGTGCTTCTCAACCCCCCCTTGAATATCAGGAAACCCTCTGAGCCCAAGAACAGCGATTTTCACAAAAAAACCCCGCCAATCATTTCATTGCTTAGCAATACATCGCTCAATACCGTCAGCAAAATTTCTGGCCATTGCATCGACGGTATAGTCATCTCCACGCAATCTTGCATTCGTGGCCAAACGCAGATAAAAATCACGGTCCAGAATCATTGAGGCGATCGCATCAGCATATGCCTCTGGATCATTCTCGGTAAGCAAGCCATTTTCATCATGAACAAGGTACGCAACTTCCGGCCCGTGCTTGGCATCGCGGGTCGATATCATGGGCAAAGAAGCCGCAAAGGCATCCAGTACATGTAATCCCACAGCCCCAGGATTCATGACAAAGCTGGCAACCTTAAAATAAGCAGCCTTTTCCGCCCCCCGCTTGACTCCAACCCATTGCATCCAAGGACGCGACATTGCAGCTTCCTTAATGAATGGCGCACTTTGTCCATCACCAATGACTATCAACCTAAAATCCGGAAACCGATCATGAATAATATCAGAAGAATCAACAAGCAAACCCAGTCGCTTATCCGGATAAAGAGAACCACAAAACAAACCAACAGGCGCTCCAGGACGAATATCGCAATCAGAAGCTATTTGACCCACCATCGCCTCTGACGCACCTTCAACATCACGCCGTAAGCCTGCGGTGTCAATCGCATTGTTCAGGCAGGTAATCCGATCCTTTGGGAAGCCAGCCTCGGAGATATGCTCGACAGTCATCTGAGTATAAGCAAACCACCAGTCAACTTGATTTATAAAAAAGCGCTTCCACCTCTCTCTAACGCCACCAACAGCATTAGATTGAAAATCCCTGCCGTGCCCCCAGTACGCAACTTTCGGGCCGCCGACGCATCTTTTCAACATCCAATAGTAGTTTGACAGAAGGCGATTCTCCTGCATAAACACCACCAATTCTGAATCCTTCAAATCTTCGGGCATGGGCTGCCAGCAAAGATCTTTTTTTTCCTTTACAGGAAAGTACCTATTCTCAACCCTTCTCCCCCATTGAAGGTCACCCACATCATTCTTTAGCTTTTCTTTTCCAAACGCTTGGCCATAAACGACATTCAACTCGATACCCTTCTGACTACAAAGGACTCGCAACCTTTCAAAAAGCTCTAATCTATAATGAAAAAGCCTGTACTGCAGTATGGTTACCTTACGCATCTAAAGAAACACTCCGAATCAATACTCGCCTGGAGCCCACGGCGTGGAGGAATCCCTAACAAGAACCGGCCGCTGCTTAACCGAGACAAACCTCAAAGGCTCGGCTGTAGATGAAGTTGAAACAATCTCTTCAACATAGCAAGCGTTTTCGAAAGGACATGCATACTTTCCATCACCATTTTCGCTCCACGAAATCTCAGCTCTTCGAGCGCCTTTTCCAGATCTAAACTGGCATCTCCATATAGCATCTCCCGTGCGTGAGCATCCCTCAAAGTAGCTCCCCACAGTCCAACGAGCGAGTTTTCCAAATGCAAAACCAGGAAGCGTCTGGGAACGCGGCCTTTCAGATGAAAGAAACCCCATGCTGTAGCTATCCCATGCAAACCAGTAATAACGCTGCAGCCCAGAATGCAATCCAAGCAATAGCAGTCTAGACAGGGAGTCAACCGCCTCATCTTCCGACAAGACCTTGGAAAGGACCCCCTTCCCTCCAGCCTCTAAGGCTTTTACCGGCTTGCCTCGAGTCTGAATGACGAGTCCCGACTCAGTATTCCAGAGCGGAAGGCCTTCAGCCCCATACTTGCGCATGGTCTCTTTAACCCTAGCTGCCAACCGGGGCAACTCCTCTGGAGCTGTTGTATCTACAAAATAAAAGTGGAAGCCGATAACATCAACATGTTGAGCGACGCCTGCTTTCAACAATGCCTCCAAGCGTCTAACCCCGTGATGATGCCCCACAATTGATGAGCTAACCACCAGTGCATCAGAATCAATGCCACGAATAACAGAAGCTGCTTCTTTGGTAAGCAACGCCATGTCTGCCGCAGAGCCGTAAAAATACCCAGCCTTTCTTATGGAAGAAGGGGCAGGATCAGTATCGGAAAACGCAGGCTCATTCCATATTTCATACGCTTGAATTCGCCCTTTATAACGCCGAGAAACCTCTTTAATGTAATTTCGCCAGTCGGCAATATCTCTTGGCATTGCCGCGTTTCCAAATCCAGAGGCAGTCTGCTCATCTGGCCGAGAGGAAGCCCAACGAGGCGTCTGCCCCAACGTGAGCATCACCTTCATCCCTCGTGCTTCAGCTTGATTTACATAGCGATCTAGATAGTCGAACCGCCAAGTACCTTTTTCCGGTTCAAGATCTCGCCATTCTGTTCCGTAGGCATCCCAGAGACGCCAAGAACCGACAACTTCAGGCAATCTAGTTGACGTCTCTCCGGACCATCGCATATCGGCGGCGGTATAGAAGAAATGTCCTCCGAAGTACTCTCGCTCTACCAATCGTCCTAGTGAATTAGATATCTTTTCCGAAGAAGTAGAGTCAGCGGCTGGAAGTAAGACTCCAACCGCTAAAGCGAAAATAAAGTAAAAGCTCGCTCTCATCCACGTTGACGAGAAAACGCCGAAAAAAGAGCAGACAAAACGAGGCGTACATACGGCCAGCCCCAATAGACGGGCCAAAAAACTCCTACATGCCTGCGAGTAAAATAGTACCAAGAGCGTGGTGGCAAACCCTTTGCGGAAACGATATGCTTCCATCTCTGGCGAAAGCCAATTGATTTATCCAAGTATGTCTTGGCCGTTGAATTTCGACCGCAACTACCTACAAACCCAGGCATAACCCACAGTTCATAACCGGCCTCAATCACTCTAAGGCCGTAGTCCATATCCCCCATCGCATGCTCAAAACGCTCATCAAAATTGCCTACGGAGTTAACGATCTCTGCGGGCAACAGAACACAATTTCCATTCATTGAGACTGCACGCAATGGAGCATCACCCGGCTCCATTAATTTCAACTTCGTCCGCTGCCACCAACGAGCTCGATACAACCCACCATACGTAGTCCGGTTACTGACGGGATCGCGAAGACTGCCAACAAGAGCCACAGGCTTTCCCGTTTTTTCGAGCAAGCTATCGTAAGAATTAAAAACTCTTACTAACGCATCAGAATCCAGATCTGTATCATCATTCAGCCAAAGCAAGAAATCCACATCAGGCCCAAAGGCATAAGTTTGCGCCAAATGCATAGAACGGCACCAAAAGAGCGAACCGTCGGCCTCCACAATCTGTACTTGCGGAAAACTCAATCGGACTGCTTCAGCGGTTCCATCAGTGCTGCCATCGTCCACCAGAACAATACGGCACGCACTGATCCGACTCCCCAAATGACCGACCTGGTCAATAACAGCCTGCAAACATGCAAGCGTTTTAAGCTTCCTATTATGGCAAGCCAAAATGACAGACAACCGAAATCCGGAAGCCACCTCAAGCATTTGAAAGTTCCTTATCTCGCATCATTGCCACACGAATTGCGGCAGGAATCTCCTTTTCCTTTCCGCGATAGAGTGCTATTGCGAGGCCTAAGAAAAGGCCTTGAACAAAATGGGCGCCATACGGATAGAAGAAAATGAGGCTCGACACCAGTACGGCAGCCCAAGGGGTAGGCGAAATCGGACTGTCGCCGACGTCTTCGAATCGACGCTTCCACATATCCAGCGCGGTTGCCACATAAGCCAGGAGGAGACCGAAAGTTCCGATCAAACCAACCCGCAACAACATCTGTATATAAAGATTGTGAGGACTGTAGTCCGTCACATGCCCCAAATCTTCCAAATAGCGTTCATATCCCGAACCAAATGGCTTCCCGATGAGATGCACCTTTGGCCCGCCTGTTAGCCATTGCATGAAAAGCTCCCGGGTACTTTGCAGACGCCAAGTGAATGTACTATTCCGAGTCTGGAATGCCTCCTGTACTGACTCACCGAGAGCATCAACAACAGGGTCCAAAAACCCTGCCGCCAAAAGGGGAACAAGAAGAAACACACCACAAGCCGTCCCTACAAGCGCGTATGACCTAAAACGTTCTCTTAATTGTGGAGCCCCAATATAAATAACCAAGAGGCCGACTAATGTCGCAACCCATACACTTCTATGTTGAAGTAGCAAAACAGCCAATCCAAATGGAACCACCATCCAGGGCCATTTTTTTGCTTGCTCTTTTCCACGCATTGCAAACATGTAGGCAAAAAACAACACCATCTCTGCCAAGTAATACGTCTGACCGGCGGTAAGCACACGCAGAGGCTTTCCTGCACCAATCTGATCAAACCGCACAGACCCGATACCCAACGCATCGGACAACCAACGATAGACAACTATAAGAAGCACCAAAACGCCGACCCACGCATACATCTTTAAAATTCGCGTAGCCTCATCGAAACCAACTTTAAAAGTTGATATAAAAAATGCAGTTGACCAAAAATAAAACGTCGGACGTAAGTCGACGCCAGCCTTTGTTTTAAACTGGGCATATCCAATTACAAGGGAGACAAAAAGCATAAAACCAAACAGTATCCAACCGGTTTGAGGAAGACACTTATTTGTCCCAAAAACCACCCTTCCCGCCCCAATTACAGCCAATCCCAAGAACAGCAAATCCTGTGGATAAATATTCAATCCAAGACTAAATGCTGGAAGTTGCACGAACCAGGTCTCAACCAAAAAAAGGCCGAGAACAAAGAATATACCTAGTCGCAACGACACAGACAGACGGATAGCTGCGAAGGACAATACAAAAGCAGATCCAACTGCAAACAACACCGCAAGCGCCAAAAAGATTGCCGTAATCATTTTATATATATCCGCAATCAGATATCTCGAAGCACCCTTGCAGGAACCCCTCCACAAATCACCATGGGAGGAATGATTCCACTGACGACTGAACCAGCAGCAATCACACTCCCTCGGCCGATATGCGAGCCTTTCAGCACCATAACCCCCGCTCCAATAAAAACATCATCCTCAATCACAACAGGGGCACTAACAGCATCGCTGATCGGTTTATATCGACGACCTTCTGGCGATATCGCGTGAAAATCCGTATCAAATATCTTCACATCTGACCCAATAAGACAGCGCTTGCCGATCAAAATGCTTTTGGCTGAACAGATAACCGTACCGCTAAGCCCGGTATCGTCACCAATCGACACCTTTGCATTAGGAAGCACCGTTCTAATTATTATCTTCCTTGACACACCAAGCGCCGTATAAGTGGACGATGAACACATCACCACGCGATCCCCTAATTCAACCGCACCATTCTTTGACAGACTTATCAGAGGAAATCCATACACAAGACAGTCTCGACCAGATTCCACCTTTGATACTAGGAAAAAAAACTTCGAAACCAAAGTCCACCATCGTCTCCCGACGGCCTCTTTAATTCGAATATAAAAATCCATCACCCACCTTTTTTAAGGCAAATTGATACAAGGCCAAATATTCATCTACAACAACAGACCTCAAAAACTTTGACCGAACTCGATCAAAACCGAAGGCGGAGAAGGTCTCGTATGACTCTCCGAATGCAACTTCCAAGCCGTTAGCAACAGACACTGGACTTTCAACATCAACCAATGCTCCTGCCACTCCTCCCGCTCCCTTTCCCATCACCCAAGGCACTGCGCCACTATTCTCACCCGCAACAACGGGAAGTCCTAGCGCCATCGCCTCTGCGATAACAACACCAAAAGACTCCTCTCGTGACGTGTGTAGAAGCACATCCATCATATCTAGGGAAGAGATTAGTTCTTCGTTCTTTTTTGGGCCATGAAAGAAACATCCTTTTTCAAGGCCATTTCTTTTTGACCAAAGATGGCCAAACCCATCCTGCTCGAACCCTACCCCGTAAAGATGCAATTCCGCAATGGGAAAAGATAACCGAAACAATTTAAACGCTCTAAGTGCCACCTGAGGATTCTTCAACCCCCCCCAACCATTACAAACCATCACAACACGACGGGACTTCGGAGCCGGCCTTATCCGTCCTAATGAAATAGGCAATTGCCCCACAGGATTAGGAACAACCTTCGAGCACGATTGCTCCTTCAACCCTAACTTCTCAAAAAGATACGGTGACGGTGCTGTATAAATACAATTTGACCGCATCGTCTTAAGAGTCATTGCCCACCTAAAAAGCCTGTAAAGGCTTTTTGTATGAAAAAATACATCACGAGGAGAGTCATGAAGTGAAATAACAGATGGGACTCTTGACGAAATCGCAGAAAGAGCAAACTCATACCCCCAATGCGCATGCAGCACATCAGGAGAATAACGTTTTATCTCCTCAAGAAGACAAGATCTTTCAAAAGCAAATAAATCGAGAGCTCTCCCAACCCTCCATCCATCAAACCCCCAAGCTCTTTTTCTAGCAGGACAAAAAACGATCCTCAGCCCACTTTCCTCAAAAACCTCTGCACCATGACTTAAACTCGAATCCGAAGTGAAAACCGTAACAGAAATACCTCTAGACGCAAGCTCCAATGCAATCGATGCAACAAAAGGCGCCCCTCGATAACCCACAGGAATACTTCTTTCGCCCCCGTCATTAACCCATGGAATGTCTTCACTAGAAAACGGAGCTATCAATCCAACGTGCACTTAAAGCCTTCCAATAAATCTATTCACCCCTGAAGCCTTTCCATTAAAAGACATCCGAATCAAATCTCTAATGAATTCCGAGATAAAAAAACGCGGAAACAGCAGAAGCAATGCAACGGCGGATACTGCACAGATAAAAATATCTAGAAAAAATCTCTGTAAAACCTGTCGATCAGCAATCGACTGATCAAAAACAAAGCCCAAAATTGAAACCATAACCGACAAGAAAACTGCGCCAAAAATCGCCTTAAAAAGATCAGAAAACCCAATGGTGATTGACCTTGCCAACACCCAAGACATAAAGACAAAACGAAGCGCATAAACAAAAAAAACGACCCAACCAACCATTAGTAGCGAGATCCCAGAAGCCCAAGCCAGAGAGAAAGCAAACAAAACTGCGGTTAACGCCTGAACCTTTAACTCAAGCCCAGCAGCCCCTTTTCCCCAGAGTACAGGCCCAGCTACAGCCATCAGAGCATGGAGAGGCATTGCCAAGGAAAGAGGAATCAAGACAGATGCAGCCCCTGACCACTTATCACCAAATACAGCTAACGTCACGGATTCGCTTAAGGCGGCAACGGTAACGAAGATGGGGAAAGCAACTAAAGCCACCCCTGAAACAGCGGTCAAATACGCGCGAACCAAACGAGTGTTATCATCTTGACTGCGAGCACTTGCGGGAAAGAGAACCGCCTGAAGGCTTGTAACGAGATGATTGGTCGGATTTCTCACAAAGTTATAAGAAACCGAATACAGCCCCAATGACGCAGAACCAAAGAAACGCCCGACAATTACATTGTCGACATTCTCGATGAACCAGTTCACAAGGTTTGTCAACAGAACACGAACTCCGAATGGATGCATCCAAAGCCCTTCTTTCAACTTGAAAAATCTAGGGAAACAAGGGCGCCGGTAATTGGCCAGCACCGCTGTTACAGTAGCTTGTGTTAGCCATGCTGCGACAAGGCTCCATACACCGGCACCTATCCAAGCAGCCAGCACTCCGACACACAGAAACCCTATCAAGTAGCTAAGCACCTGGATAATCTGTATTGATTTAAAATCAAGATCTCGGCGTAATAGCGCCATTGGCGCTATTGAAAGAGCATGAAGAAAGAAGGCGGGCCAGACCCATCCGATAACTTCAGAAAGAGCTTGTTCGGAAAAGAAAATGGCAAGTGGATCTCTTAGCAAAATGACCGTTGCCGAAACGACTAATGCATTGATGAGAACAGCTCCACACGCCGCAGAACGGTGGCCTTCAGGCAAGCTCTTGCTCTGTATCAGTACAGCACCTACACCAGATTCAACAAATAGACTCCCAATGCCTAGTACGAGCAATACAGCAGCAAAAACCCCGAAGGTTTCTGGGCCAAGCATGCGAGCAAGTGCGATCTGTGCAATAAGCTGTGCAATTACTCGAACCAGAACGCCAAAGTAGCTCCACTTCACTGCAGTCAAACTACGCTGCGCGAGTTGTCCGGAAGCAGCGTCAACCATGGCTAACGGGAGAATCTATTAAAGTCAGCGTATGCAATGTTTAGCCCATCATTCAATTTTTTATGCGCTACCCATCCAATACTGTGCAGTCTCGATACGTCCAATAGCTTGCGCGGTGTCCCGTCCGGCTTCGTTGTGTCGAACACCAGTTCGCCCTCAAACCCCACCACCTTGCCCACCAGTTCGGCCAGTTCCTTGATGGTCACGTCCTCGCCCACGCCGACATTCACCAGCGGCGGCTCGAAGCGGCCGGTCTTGGACTCATCGCTGCCGAGCAGGCTTGTGTACTTGTCGTCGTCCAGATTCATAAGGAAGACGCAGGCGTCGGCCATGTCGTCGCTGTAGAGGAATTCGCGGCGCGGCGTGCCGGTGCCCCAGATGGTCACGGCGCTGTCTCCGCGCTGCTTGGCTTCGTGAAACTTGCGCAGCAGTGCCGGGATGACGTGACTGTTTTCCGGGTGGTAGTTGTCGCCCGGGCCGTACAGATTGGTCGGCATCACCGCCAGATATTTCGTGCCGTACTGGCGGTTGTAGCTCCAGCACATTTCGATACCGGCAATCTTGGCGAGCGCGTACGGTCGGTTAGTCGGCTCCAGCGGGCCGGTGAGCAGGCAGTCTTCACGCATCGGCTGCGGTGCCATCTTGGGGTAGATGCAGCTGGAGCCGAGGAACATGAGTCGCGTCACGCCGTGCTTCCACGCGCTGTGGATCACGTTGGTCTGGATCGCCAGGTTGTCGCGGATGAACTCGGCCGGGTAGCTGTTGTTGGCGACGATACCGCCCACCTTGGCTGCGGCCAGGAATACGTATTCCGGCCTGTGCTCGGCGAAGAAGGCATCGACCGCTGCGGCGTCGGTCAGGTCGAGTTCGGCGTGGGTGCGCTTCAGGATGTTCGCGTAGCCCTTGCCCTCAAGATTGCGGACGATGGCCGAGCCAACCAGACCGCGGTGGCCGGCGACGTAGATGCGGGCGTTCTTGTCCATGTCAGGCTCGCCCCGCTTACTCGTGGTAGTCGTAGGCCTGGAAGCCGGCCATCTTCACGAGTGCGTCGCGCTTGGCACTGGTGTAGTCGGATTCGACCATTTCCTTCACCAGCTCCGGCAGCGTGATCTTGGGCGTCCAGCCCAGCTTTTCGCGCGCCTTGGTCGGGTCGCCGAGCAGGGTTTCGACTTCGGTCGGGCGGTAGTAGCGCGGATCGACCTTCACGATCACGTCGCCCACCTTGACCTTGGCGCGGTCGCCGGTGACCGCAGCGACGATGCCCACTTCCTGGTCGCCCTCGCCTTCGAAACGCAGCGTGATGCCCAGCTCGGCCGCGGCGAATTCGACGAACTGGCGCACGCTGTACTGCACGCCGGTGGCAATGACGAAATCTTCGGCCTTGTCCTGCTGCAGCATCAGCCACTGCATTTCGATGTAGTCACGCGCATGGCCCCAGTCGCGCAGCGCACTCATGTTGCCGAGATAGAGGCAGTCCTGCAGGCCGAGCGCGATGCGGGCGATGGCGCGGGTGATCTTGCGGGTGACGAAGGTTTCGCCGCGGATCGGCGATTCGTGGTTGAACAGCACGCCGTTGCAGGCGTACATGCCGTAGGCCTCGCGGTAATTGACCGTGATCCAGTAGGCGTAGAGCTTGGCGCAGGCGTAGGGGCTGCGCGGGTAGAAGGGCGTGGTTTCCTTCTGCGGGATTTCCTGCACCAGACCGTACAGCTCGGAGGTCGAGGCCTGATAGAAGCGGGTCTTCTTTTCCAGACCCAGGATGCGGATCGCTTCCAGGATGCGCAGCGCGCCGATGCCGTCGGCGTTGGCGGTGTATTCCGGCTCTTCGAAGCTCACTGCCACGTGCGACTGGGCAGCGAGGTTGTAGATCTCGTCCGGCTGCACCTTCTGGATGATGCGCACCAGCGAGGTCGAGTCGGTCAGGTCACCGTAGTGCAGGATGAACTTGCGGTTATCGACGTGCGGGTCTTCGTACAGGTGGTCGATGCGGTCGGTATTGAAGAGCGAAGTGCGGCGCTTGATGCCGTGCACCTCGTAACCCTTCTTGAGCAGGAATTCAGCGAGGTAGGCGCCGTCCTGGCCGGTGACGCCGGTGATGAGTGCGATCTTGGACATATTTAACTCTGTTAAAGGAACAGGAAGCTATGCTGCTTTTACAGCCCAGCGATACGAACGCGTATGTCGGGTGGTAGAGATTCGAGCAGTTTATTTACAAAATCTTGTTGCATTGAATATGCTTGGCTAGAATTTCTATCGATTGAAGAAACACGAAAAAGCAAGCCATCTGGAATATCCCCCCTCAGGCCGTAGCGTATCTCCGCAATTTTTTTCTCTATCGAATCAACATAGACTTCTTCAGCAACAGTTGTCCAGTATGTCACCGGCTCATATCTCTGCTGCGATAAGTTCGTTTCCAATCGCTTGACCTTGATTGGACCCAATGAAGTATTCAATTCACCTTTCTTTCTACTACTTAGCTGAAATCCCTGTGCTGGGTAACAAACCTCTGGCTCATGCAATTGGGTTCCCTCTCGCTGGTTCTCGCCATATGCGATCGAGAGCATGATTCGATAACCCTGAGAGTTGTAATAGGTTCGCGACAGAATCTGGCTGTAGAGCTTATTCAGCAGTTCAGTCTGTTGAGGATTCACCACTCCTCCAACAGCACGATTATCCATAGTCCAGTCACCAAAGCGATCTGGAATGACAATTTCAAGATCTAACTTTGGCAAAGCTTCAGCGAGCTTTCGCGTGGGTGTCATTACCGTTGCAACTGCAGCGGCCGAAGCCATCAGGACAGCGGCGACGACTGCGGAAACGAGTGATTTCTTCATCGGCGTGGCAGGGAAAGCAGGCGTGAGGACAGACTGAGCGGTCCGCAATTGTGACGGATGGCCTTCATGGCGTCGCGACGACCATCTCACGAATTGTGACAGTCGGGAAAATAGCCCGGAGGCATGCTGCGGTGCAACTTGGCACCAGAGTACTACGTCACGGTTGCAGTGACGTGACTTGAAATACTTCATCACCGCGCCGGGGGCGCATCCTGCGCTGATTTGGCGGCCGTGAAAGTAGGCGTGTTCCGACGCGCCCGCGCTCGGACGCCACGGTGCTGCAAAGCCGCCGCATGACCACAGCGGACGTGACGGGCTGAGCGGATACACAGGCTCTTGACGACGGCCTGGCCCGGGTTTCGTGGGAGCGGCGCCTCGCCGCGATTGCGGCCTCGACGGGAGACAGCGCGTAATTGGAGGCCCTATCGCGGCGGGGGCGCCGCTCCCACGGGGCTTCGGTGACGGACTGAGCCGCGACCTCAGGGTCTTGATGTCGGGGTGAGCCAGCCCCACCGGGGCTCGGGTAGCGGATTGAGCCCCACCCACAGGCTCTTGACGACGGCCCGGCCCGGGTTTCGTGGGAGCGGCGCCTCGCCGCGATTGCGGCCTCAACGGGAGACAGCGCGTGATTGAAGGCCCTATCGCGGCGGGGGGCGCCGCTCCCACGGGGCTTCGGGGACGGACCGAGCCGATCCCTCAGGATCTTGATGTCGGGGTGAGCCAGCCCCACCGGGGCTCGGGTGGCGGATTGAGCGGCGCCCACAGGCTCTTGACGACGGCCTGGCCCGGGTTTCGTGGGAGCGGCGCCTCGCCGCGATTGCGGCCTCGACGGGAGACAGCGCGTGATCGAAGGCCCTATCGCGGCGGGGGCGCCGCTCCCACGGGGCTTCGGTGACGGACCGAGCCGCGAACGCCGGGGCGTGGTATCGGATTGAGCCAGTCCCACCGGAACTCGGGTGGCTGATTGAGCCGGGCCCACAGGCTCTTGACGACGGCCCGGCCCGGGTTTCGTGGGAGCGGCGCCTCGCCGCGATTGCGGCCTCGACGGGAGACAGCGCGTGATCGAAGGCCCTATCGCGGCGGGGGCGCCGCTCCCACGGGGCTTCGGGGACGGACCGAGCCGATCCCTCAGAATCTTGATGTCGGTGTGAGCCAGGTCCCACCGGAACTCGGGTGGCTGATTGAGCGGCGCCCACAGGCTCTTGACGACGGCATGGCCCGGGTTTCGTGGGAGCGGCGCCTCGCCGCGATTGCGGCCTCGACGGGGGACAGCGCGTAATTGGAGGCCCTATCGCGGCGGGGGCGCCGCTCCCACGGGGCTTCGGGGACGGATTGAGCCGATCCCACGGGCTCCGGGGACGGACCGAGCCGATCCCTCAGCGTATTGATGTCGGAGTGAGCCAAGTCGCAACGGGTCTCCGGATCGGGCCGAGTGGCGCCCACAAAGAAAAACCGGGGCACGAGGCCCCGGTTCTTTTGCTGCGACCGCCGCTTACGCGGTGACCGGCTTGGCCTGGCCGCCGCCGTAGGTGGACAGCTGGGTCGGCGTGCCGCCCTTCTTCAGGCGCACCGCGCAGTACTTGAACTCCGGAATCTTGCCGAAGGGGTCAAGCGCCGGGTTGGTGAGCATGTTCGCCGCCGCTTCGTAATAGGCGAAGGGGATGAACACCGCACCGACCGGCACGTTCGGGTCGACCCGGGCGTACAGCGCGATCTTGCCGCGGCGCGACTCGACCGTGATCACGTCACCGGCCTTCACCTTGAGCGCGGCCATGTCTGCCGGATTGATGGTGACCGTGGCGATCGGCTCGATGTTGTCGAGCACCGACGCGCGGCGGGTCATCGAGCCGGTGTGCCAGTGTTCAAGCTGGCGGCCGGTGATGAGCACCATCGGGAACTCGGTGTCCGGCTTCTCGTTCGCGGTGATGAGCTTGGCCGGTACCAGCTTGGCGCGGCCGTTCGGCGTCGGGAACTTGTCGATGAACACGACTTCGTCGCCCGGGTCGCCCTCGTTCTCGCACGGGTAGGTGACCGAGTGCTCGGCCTGCAGACGTTCCCAGGTGATGCCGGCGATCGAGTGCATCGCCTTGCGCATCTCGTTGAACACGTCCTTCGGGCCGCTGTAGTTCCAGTCCAGGCCGAGGCCGCGGGCCATTTCCTGGATGATCCACAGATCCTGGCGAGCATCGCCCGGCGGGTTGATCGCGGCGCGGCCCAGCTGCACCTGACGGTCGGTGTTGGTGAAGGTGCCGTCCTTCTCGGGGAAGGCGGACGCCGGCAGCACCACGTCGGCGAAATAGGCGGTTTCGGTCAGGAAGATGTCCTGCACCACCAGCCAGTCCAGCTTGGCCAGCGCGTCGCGGGCGTGGTCGACGTCCGGATCGGACATCGCCGGGTTCTCGCCCATGATGTAGCAGCCATGCAGCTTGCCGTCGTGGATGGCGTCCATGATCTCGACCACGGTCAGACCCGGGTTCGGGTCCAGCGTGGTGCCCCACAGTTCTTCGAACTTCTGGCGGATGGTCCGGTTGCCGACTGCCTGGTAGTCCGGGAACACCATCGGGATCAGGCCGGCGTCGGACGCGCCCTGCACGTTGTTCTGGCCGCGCAGCGGATGCAGGCCGGTGCCGCGGCGACCGATCTGGCCGGTCATCATGACCAGCGAAATCAGGCAGCGCGCGTTGTCGGTGCCATGCACGTGCTGCGACACGCCCATGCCCCACAGGATCATCGAGGCCTTCGACGTGGCGAACATGCGCGCGACCTCGCGCAGCGTCTGCGCGGGAATGCCGCAGATCTTCGCCATCTTCTCGGGCGAGAAGTCGGCCACGTTCTTCTTCAGCTCTTCGAAGCCGGAGGTGCGGTCATTGACGAACGCTTCGTCGACCAGGCCTTCTTCGATGATGGTGTGCATCATCGCGTTCAGCATGGCCACGTCGGTATCCGGCTTGAACTGCAGGAAGTGGGTGGCGTAGCGCTGCAGGTCGTTGCGGCGCGGGTCGCACACGATGAGCTTGGCACCGTTCTTGACCGCGTTCTTCATCCAGGTGGCGCCGACCGGGTGGTTCACCAGCGGGTTGGAGCCGATCAGGAAGATCACTTCCGAATGCAGCACGTCGCGCACCGGGTTGGACACGGCGCCGGAACCGACCGCTTCGAGCAGTGCGGCGACCGACGAGGCGTGGCACAGGCGGGTGCAGTGGTCGACGTTGTTGGTGCCGAAGCCGGTACGCACCAGCTTCTGGAACAGGTAGGCCTCTTCGTTCGAGCCCTTGGCCGAACCGAAACCGGCCAGCGCGTTCGGGCCCTTGCTGTCGCGGATTTCGCGCAGCTTGCCCGAGGCCAGCGCCAGCGCCTCTTCCCAGCTTGCTTCGCGGAAGGCGGCCAGCGGGTTGGACGGGTCGACCACGAAGTCCTTGTGCTTGGGCGCGTCGGCGCGACGGATCAGCGGCTTGGTCAGGCGCTGCGGGTGGCGGGCGTAGTCGAAGCCGAAGCGGCCCTTCACGCACAGGCGTTCCTCGTTCGCCGGGCCGTCACGGCCGGTCACCATCAGGATCTTGTCGTCCTTGACGTGATAGGTCAGCTGGCAGCCAATGCCGCAGTACGGGCAGACCGAATCCACCTTCTTGTCGGCCTTCACCATGCCGACGCCACCGGCCGGCATCAGCGCGCCGGTCGGGCAGGCCTGCACGCATTCGCCGCAGGCCACGCAGGTCGAGGCGCCCATCGGGTCGTCCTGGTCGAACACGATCTTCGACGACGAGCCGCGGAAGGCGTAGCCGATCACGTCGTTGCCCTGTTCTTCGCGGCAGGCGCGCACGCAGCGGTTGCACTGGATGCAGGCGTCAAGGTTCACGCTCATCGCCGGGTGCGATTCGTCGCACGCCGGCTGTTCGCGCGACTCGAAACGCGAGTCGGTCACGCCCAGCTTGCCGGCCCAGTAGGCCAGTTCCGAATCCGGCTTGTACGTCTTTTCCGGCATGTCGGACAGCAGCAGTTCGACCACCATCTTCTGCGCCTTCACCGCGCGCTCGGACTCGGCCTTCACCTTCATGCCGGGCGTCGGCGCACGGCAGCAGCTCGGGGCGAGCACGCGCTCGCCTTCGATCTCGACCACGCAGGCGCGGCAGTTGCCGTCCGGACGGTAGCCGTCCTTGTAGCAGAGGTGCGGGATGTCCACGCCCTGGCGGGCGGCGGCCTGGATGATGGTTTCGCCCACACGGGCCTTCATCGGCTGGCCGTCGAGCGTGAATTCGATGCTTTCCGCGGCGATCGCGGGATCAATCGGTGCGTTCATGTTCTGTCGCGCCCCTTCACTTGATTTCGTCAGGGAAATACTTGACCACGCAGCGCACCGGATTCGGTGCCGCCTGCCCGAGACCGCAGATCGACGCATCGACCATGGTCTGCGACAGTTCCTCGACCAGCGCGGTGTCCCACACCGGCTTGTCGATCAGCGTGTTCATCTTCGAGGTGCCGACACGGCAGGGCGTGCACTGGCCGCAGGACTCATGCTCGAAGAAGTGCATCATGCTGCGCGCCGCATCGGTCGCGCGGTCCTTGTCGGACAGGATGATGACCGCCGCCGAGCCGATGAAGCAGCCGTAGGGCTGCAGGGTGTCGAAGTCGAGCGGAATGTCGCCCATCGACGCCGGCAGGATGCCGCCCGAGGCGCCACCCGGCAGGTAGCCGTAGAAGCTATGGCCGTCCAGCATGCCGCCGCAGTACTCGTCGATCAGCTCCTTGACCGAAATGCCGGCCGGTGCCAGATGCACGCCCGGCTTCTTCACCCGGCCGGACACCGAGAACGAGCGCAGGCCCTTGCGGCCGTTGCGGCCCTGGCTCGCGAACCAGTCCGGGCCCTTCTCGACGATGTCGCGCACCCAGAACACGGTTTCCATGTTGTGTTCCAGCGTCGGGTAGTTGAACAGGCCGACCTGTGCGACGTAAGGCGGGCGCAGGCGCGGCATGCCGCGCTTGCCTTCGATCGATTCGATCATCGCCGACTCTTCGCCGCAGATGTAGGCACCGGCGCCACGGCGCAGGTGGATCGGCGGCAGCGCGCACGGCGGGTCCGCCTGCAGCTTCTTCAGTTCCTTCTGCAGCAGTTCGCGCACATGGGCGTACTCGTCACGCAGGTAAATGTAGACCTCGCCGATGCCCACGCAGTACGCGGCGATCAGCATGCCTTCGAGGAAGCGGTGCGGATCGCGTTCGAGGTACCAGCGGTCCTTGAAGGTGCCGGGTTCGCCTTCGTCGATGTTCACCGCCATCAGGCGCGGCGCCGGTTCGTTGCGCACGATGCGCCACTTGCGGCCGGCCGGGAAGCCGGCACCGCCCAGGCCGCGCAGGCCCGAATGTTCCATCGCGGTGATCACGGTTTCCGGGTCGCGACGGCCTTCGACCAGATCGCGGAACAGTTCGTAGCCACCGGCCTTGCGGTAGGCCTTGTAGCCGATGTACTTCGGCGCCGGGTGGATGGTTTCCTTCGCCTTCACCGCCGCCTTGACCGACGCTTCGGTGGCGCCGGCCAGCGCGTTCTGGCCCACCACTACCACCGGTGCCTGTTCGCAGCGGCCAACGCAGGGCGCGGGAATGACACGCACCTTGGTGCCGAGGATGCCCGGCAGCTTTTCCAGCAGATCGTCGGCACCCGCCATCGCACAGGACAGCGTTTCGCACACGCGCACCGTCAGTTCAGGCGGTGCGGCCTCGCCTTCACGCACCACGTCGAAGTGGTGATAGAAGGTGGCGACCTCGTATACCTCGGCCTGCGACATCTTCAGTTCCGCTGCCAGGGCCGCCAGATGACGGGCATGCACGGCGCCGATGTTGTCCTGCAGCAGGTGCAGGCACTCGATCAGCAGGTCGCGGCGGCGCGGCATCTTTCCGAGCAGCGCGCTCACCTCCTCGACCGCCTTCGGGTCCAGTGCCCGGCCCTTGGGCGTGGGCTTGACCATACGGCGCATCTGTTCCAGCGGTATGGAGAACGGTTCCGACATTACGGTGATCCTCTTCAGTCAGTTCGTTGTGCGTGGTCAGAAGACCTGACGGAAGGGCGCGTGGCCCGTGCACTTCCGTCAGGTCTCCCGATTCGCTCGTGTCCGCGATTTATGGGGTCTGTCGACATCAGCTTCGTCCATCCGGCACCCCTGCGCGGGGCATGGCGCACAACGCGCCGTCCGGTCTGCACGAACCCGATGCCGACAGCCCTCGGGGGCGCCTCTTTGTGCGTCCTCTTCAGTGCTCAGTGCTGTCCTTCTTTCAGTCCGGGCGCGGCCTCGCCGCGTTGTCCGAACGCTTCCTGCTCGCGGTGCAGGTAGGCGAAATGCACATTTCGCCTGTGCCACACCGCGTATCCATACCAGTCGCGGAACTCCGCGACTTCCACCGACTGCGTCGCCTCCTGCAGCGACACACCCTGTTCAAACAGCGCCCCGGTCTGCGCGATCAGCGACTCCAGGTAGCGCTTCGGTGCGGTCAGCACCTCGCTGCCGCCCGGCGCGCCATGCGCCGGCACCACCCGCTTCGCCCCGAGCGCCGCCAGTTCGGTCAGCGCGTCGCGCCAGCCTGTTTCCAGCGCGTTGTACAGGTCGGGCAGATAGCCGCTTGCGCCCAGCTCGCCCGCAAAAAGCGTACCGCTCTGTTCGTCGTACAGCGCCGACGCACCCGGCTGGAACGTATGCCCGAGATGGATCAGCGTCAGTCGCCGGGTCAGGCCGGGCACCAGGCCGACCAGCCGGGCTGTCCGCTCGACCACGAGGGTCGCCGGTGCCGGTTCTGTACTCGACATCATATTTTCCCCCAGCGCAGCGGTCAGACGCTCGACACAGCTGTGACAGCTGGCCCTGATGAAGCGGTCTGTTTCAGTCTGCGCCACTACCGGCACACCCCGTGCCACGAAAACGCCGTTGCCGAGCACGTGATCGCCGCCGCCGTACAGCACGACGGCCAGCACCACCGGCCGGCCGAAATGGCGCTCGACCGAGGTCAGCAGGTGCTGCGCGAAACGATGGCTGGTACCGGTGCCGACCAGCACCAGGCCACGCGCGTCCTCGATCACCCCGATATTGGTGATGAAACCGGCGTTGTCGGCATTGACCTCGAAGCCTGGCGCGCGCAGCACATGAACGCCGGGCGCCAGCGTCTGGACCTGAAGTTCGGGCAGATGCGGCGCGCTGTCCGCGGCGAACGCGGCCGCGCTGGCCACAAGACAGAAAATCGCGATGACGGCGCAGATCAGACGGGAAACAATCCCGCGAAACTCGGGGGCCGGAACCGGGGTCTTCACCCCTGTGATAGCCTTTTTTCTGCCCCTGAAGGCCACACCCCGGTCAGCTGCCGCCCGGGACATCGATAACAAATGAGGAGAACCGGCTTGAAATTCCATCGCTTCCAGATTGCTGCCGCCGCCGTTGCCACGCTGCTCGCACCGGGCATCGCGTCGGCGCATGACTATTCGACCCAGACCCGGGTCGAGTTCGTGCTCGAGTGCATGAAAACCCACGGCGGCGCGTATGAGTATCTCTACAAGTGCTCCTGCCTTATCGACGAAGTCGCGCAGAAGCTGAGCCACGACGACTTCATCGACATGTCCAGCATCGCCCGCTATTCGCAGATGAGTGGCGAACGGGCCGGCGTGTTCCGCGACTCCGAACAGATGAAGGACGCCCGCAAGAACTATCTGGCCATCATCAAGCAGGGCGAAAAGGCCTGCTTCATCAACAGCAAGTAAGCGTTCCGGGGCGGCGTCCGCCGCCCCTGCTCCGCTGACGCGCCGGGCGCGCTCAGCTGCCGCGCAGCGCAGGCCTGATCGCCACCGCGCTCTCGAACTTCAGATCCTTGGAGTCGACGATCACCGCCTTCAGTTCGCCTTCGCCCTTGGGCACGAACCAGAAGCGGAAATTGGGGTTTTCGCTGATCGAGAAATCGACGTCGGCGCTCATCACCGGCTCGCCGCCATAGCTCACCTCGACCCGGCGCACGAAATGCGGCGGCACGTACAGCCGGGTGACCTGGTCCATGGCCAGTCCTGAGCTGTTCGGGTGGCTGATCATGAGCTGGGCGGCGTTGGGCCGGCCGGCGGCCACCGCGTCCTCTTCCAGCTTGATCTTCATCTTGCCCAGCCGGGCCAGCGCCTCTTCCATGTCCTTTCCGGCTGGCGCGGAACAGCCGCCGGACGCCTTCACGTAGCGGCGGGCCATGTAGATCTTGCCGTCGCTGGTTTCGGCCAGCGCACGCACCCAGCTGTAAGCCTCGATGCGCACCCGGGTTTCGATGTCGGCCCGGCCCGCCATCGGCGCGAAGGTGAAGGTGCCGCCGATCGGTGACGGATTCTCGTCGATCACCAGATGCAGGCGGGTCACCCGTACGCCGCCCGGCAGTTCCTTCGTGCGCACCGCCAGCGGCACCACCGCCGCATCTTCGGCCCGCACCGGCGCCTCCAGTTCGACCACGGCGCCGGTGGTGTCGTCGATCACCGTCCGGTCGCCGACCAGCAGGTTCTTCACCTTGCCCCAGATCGCGGTATCCGACCCGTCGGCGGCCGCATGGGCGCCGGTGACACAGAGAAAACCGGCCGCAAGAACAGCCAGCACGCGCGAAATTTTCATTTTTACCTCCTCCAGTTGGACAGCTCCGTGGCGACCAGTCTGACGCCGGCCGCTCGTTTGTTCTGTAACCCAGGTCGCCAAGCACGCGACCGCCAGTGAATCAGGGTTGGGCGCGACGCTCCCAACCCTGATTCACTCACCCGTGGGAGCGGCGCCCCCGCCGCGATGCAGCCTCAACCACCCGCCACGCTCATTCCAACGCCCCATCGCGACGAGGCGTCGCTCCCACAAAACCCCACCGCGCGTCGCTCGCACTCGGGACCCTCGCGTCACTCACCCGTGGGAGCGGCGCCCCCGCCGCGATGCGGCCTCAATCAATCGCCACGCTCATTCCACCGCCCCGTCGCGACGAGGCGTCGCTCCCACAAAACCCCGTCGCGCATCACTCGCACTCGGGACCCGCGCTCCAGCCGCGCATCGATCACCCGTGGGAGCGGCGCCCCCGCCGCGATGCGGCCTCAACCACCCGCCACGCTCATTCCACCGCCGCATCGCGACGAGGCGTCGCTCCCACAAAACCCCACCGCGCGTCACTCGCACTCGGGATCCGCGCTCCACCACGCGTCGCTCGACTGTGGGAGCGGCGCCCTCGCCGCGATGCGGCCTTCAATCAGGCTCTATCTCCGTTC
>NZ_AFHG01000039.1 GCF_000214035.2 Methyloversatilis universalis FAM5
GAATCCGAACCAGCCGGTTCGGGTGATCGGCGCGCTGCTCACCCACATCCCGAACGGCTTGGCTCGGGCGAAATAGGTCCGTCCCGCGCCCAGACCTTCCAGGTCGAAGCTCACTCGACCGCCTGCATCCGAGACGTGCTTCGCCTTCCATGCCTCGCTTCCATCGGCCATCCGCTCATAGGCATGGATCTCAACGTTGGCAATCCCCGCCCCCGTCACGTCGTCCAGCAACTGCACGGCCAAACCTACGTTGCCCACGCGAAACTGGTACGTACCTGCATCGGCATAGGTCGCGCTGTACTTCTCCGTCCCGTCCACCGGGCTGGGTGCGCTAATCGCGTAGCTCTTGCGTCCAAGATCCGTCGGATCAAGCCTCAGATGACCGCTACCGTCCGTCCGATAGATACCCGACCACTTATATTTACCGTCCGGCAACACCTCCTGCAGCGTCACGTCCTTCCACGCATACGCAGCTCCGTTTGTGCCGTCCAGTAACTGAACCTGCAGCCGCCCAGCCTGCAGTACGATCTCGCCCGCGGCGCCTATCGGTCCGCTCTCCACCGTGTTCAGATACGGCTGAGCCCGCAGCACGTACCGTCGCCCCGATTGAATGCCATCCAGATCAAAGCGAACCTGCCCGCTTGCATCGGTCCAGCGCTTGTGTCGCAGTGCCTTCTGCCCGTCCGCGAGAACTTCCCAGGCTTCGACCCATTTCTCTGCCAGCGCAGCCCCGCTGCGTCCATCCACAACGCGGGCAATCACCGGCTCATTGCCCAGAACAAACCGATGCGGCCCCTTGCTCAGGTATTTATCGCTGACTTTCTGATAGCCATCCGTCGGGCTGGTCGCGCTCACTACGTATGGCTCGGTCCCCACTCCGCCCGGGTCCAGCTTGACCCAGCCCGACCCGTCCGTGACAGCGGTCATCACTACTTGGTGATTGCCATCCGGTTGCCAGCGTTTCAGTGTGATTGACTGCCCTGCAGAACCAAGACCCGTACGGCCATCTATGACCTGGACTTGCAATCGCCCAACAGTGAATCCGAACCAGCCGGTTCGGGTGATCGGCGCGCTGCTCACCCACATCCCGAACGGCTTGGCTCGGGCGAAATAGGTCCGTCCCGCGCCCAGACCTTCCAGGTCGAAGCTCACTCGACCGCCTGCATCCGAGACGTGCTTCGCCTTCCATGCCTCGCTTCCATCGGCCATCCGCTCATAGGCATGGATCTCAACGTTGGCAATCCCCGCCCCCGTCACGTCGTCCAGCAACTGCACGGCCAAACCTACGTTGCCCACGCGAAACTGGTACGTACCTGCATCGGCATAGGTCGCGCTGTACTTCTCCGTCCCGTCCACCGGGCTGGGTGCGCTAATCGCGTAGCTCTTGCGTCCAAGATCCGTCGGATCAAGCCTCAGATGACCGCTACCGTCCGTCCGATAGATACCCGACCACTTATATTTACCGTCCGGCAACACCTCCTGCAGCGTCACGTCCTTCCACGCATACGCAGCTCCGTTTGTGCCGTCCAGTAACTGAACCTGCAGCCGCCC
>NZ_AFHG01000038.1 GCF_000214035.2 Methyloversatilis universalis FAM5
CTGCGCCCCCTGCCGCGCGAACCGCGAAGGGCGCGCCGGTCTCCAGTGGGAGCGGCGCCCTCGCCGCGATGCGGCCGCAGATCGACCGACATCGCCTGACCACTGCCCGGATCGCGGCGAGGCGCCGCTCCCACGGCACATGCTTCAATCCTGCGCATCAGCATCAGGACAAGGCCCGTTTCAGGAGCGCTGCGCCCCCTGCCGCGCGAACCGCGAAGAGCGCGCCAGTCTCCAGTGGGAGCGGCACCCCCGCCGCGATACGGCGATCAAACAACCGATATCGCATGACCACCGCCCGGATCGCGGCGAGGCGCCGCTCCCACGGCACACGCTTCAATCCTGCGCCTCAGCATCAGGACAAGGCCCCGTTTCAGGGGCGCTGCGCCCCCTGCCGCGCGCACCGCGAAGAGCGCGCCGGTCTCCGGTGGGAGCGGCGCCCCCGCCGCGATACGGCGATCAAACAACCGATATCGCCTGACCACCGCCCCGATCGCGGCGAGGCGCCGCTCCCACGGCACACGCTTCAATCCTGCGCGTCAGCGTAAGACCGGAGCCCGCTTCAGTGAGTGCTGCGCCCCCTGCCGCGCCAACCGCGACAAGCGCGCCAGTTTTCAGTGGGAGCGGCGCCCCCGCCGCGATGCGGCCGTAGATCGACCGACATCGCCTGACCACCGCCCCAATCGCGGCGAGGCGCCGCTCCCACGGCACACGCTTCAATCCTGCGCGTCAGCGTGAGACCGGAGCCGGCTTCAGTGAGTGCGGCGCCCCCTGCCGCGCGAACCGCGACAAGCGCACCAGTTTTCAGTGGGCGCGGCGCCCCCGC
This sequence comes from Methyloversatilis universalis FAM5, assembly GCF_000214035.2. GTDB lineage: Bacteria > Pseudomonadota > Gammaproteobacteria > Burkholderiales > Rhodocyclaceae > Methyloversatilis > Methyloversatilis universalis. Next base: position 824 of record NZ_AFHG01000038.1, read on the forward strand.
CGCGATGCGGCCTCCATTCAGGCGCCGGCTGCCGCACCGGTCACCCGCCATCAGGCCGCTCAGGCAAAGGTGTCGTCGAACAGACGGGCCGCCCACTTCATCATGTGCTCGTAGTTCTCCTTGCTGCGCACCGGCGCTTCGCCGAACGATGCATCCACCCGCTTCATCAGACCGGTCGCCGGATCGTAGGCGAACACCGCGTTCAGCCACGAGGCGGTGTCGTAGGTGATCGGGCTGAAGCAGGCCGAATTCGCCACCACGCTCTGCATGCGCACAGCGTCATCCACCGGCCAGCCGTTCACCATGCGCACGATGGCGTCGGCGCAGATCTTGGCTTCGGAATTCGCGATATGCCCGGCCTTCGGCAGACCCGTGCCCTGGGCATCGCCGATCACATGGATGCGCGCTGCCGCGGTCGACTCGTAGGTGAGCGGATTCACGCCGGCCCAGCGGCCATTCACGTTCACCACGCCCAGATCGTGCGCCAGCCGCGCCGCGGTGTTGCGCGGAATCACGTTGAGCACGTCCGCAGTCCATGCGATCTCGCCGCCCACACCGTCGCTGACCCAGGCCTTCCGGCGCCGCCCCTCGAAACTTACGCGGGTCACCATCGCGTTCGGCACGTACTCGAGCCGGCCGGCGTACAGCATGGTGAAGGCGTTGCGGAACATGAGCGGCTCGGCCTGGATGTCGGCATTCGCGTCCAGCACCACCAGCTTTGACTTCGGCTTCTTCCGCTTCAGGAAATCGGCGATCACGCAGGCGCGCTCGTAGGGGCCGGGCGGGCAGCGGTAAGGCGCCTTCGGAATGCTCATCACCACGGTGCCCCCGTCCGCCATCGCGTTCAGCTGGTCGCGCAGCGACTGGGTCTGTGCCCCCGCCTGCCAGGCGTGCGGCACCAGCATCTGCTGTTCCGGCGTATCCAGACCGGGCATCGGGTCAAAACCGATACCCGGCGCGATCACCAAGCGGTCGAAATCGAGCGCGATGCCGCTGGCCAGATCCAGCTTTCCCGCCACCGGATCGGCACCCACGGCGCGGTCGGCCACCACCTCGATGCCGTAGCGCTGCTTCAGCCTGTCGTAGCCGAAACCCAGGCTGGCCAGATTCACCCGGTCGTTCAGCACCAGATTGCTCAGAATGCAGGAGACATGGCGTGCGTTCGGCTCGACCAGCGTCACCGACACGCCTGCGCCGCCCCACTGCGCGATGTACTTCGCCGCGGTCGCGCCGCCGAAGCCGCCGCCGACCACGACCACGCGCGCCGCCGCCGCGCGGGCCGGCCGCGCCGCGCCCATCGTCGCCAGCACCGACGCACTGCCCAGCACGCCCAGAAAGCCGCGACGGTTCAGCGGCTGCTTCAGAATGGTTTCGAAACTCATGTCAGCGCCCTCTCAGCTCGATTTGCGTACGGTGGTCTTCTTCGCGGCAGGCTTCTTCGCCGCCGCCTTCGCAACCACCTTGCTGCTGGCCACCTTCACCTCGGGCTTGCTGCTCCGCTCCTTTGAGTCTTCCGTCTTCTTCGGCGCCACCGTGCCGCCGCCGGGCAGCGTCGGCCCGCGCGTTCCGCTGCGCGGCGCGTAGGTCGCGAACCAGTGGGCCAGGCGCTGGATCTGGTCGTCGGTGTAACCGCGCGCCTGCAGGTGCATGATGTCGAGCTCCTTGTTCGACACCCTCATCTCGTTCATCTCATCGACGATTTCGGCTGCGCTCTCGCCATTCAGCCGCTCGAAACCGCCGGTGCCGTTCGGGTCCGCCGCGTGGCAGCCCAGACACTGCGACGCCAGCAAGCGGTCATCCTCGGTGGCCGCGTCCGCCATCGCCGCGGCCGCAAGCAGCCCGGCCGCCAGCGCGCACCGCATGAATCGGCTCTTCAGTTCAGTCATGGGAATCCTCCCTCGTCGATAACGAGGAAAATATTCCCACGCACAATAACCCCACACATTAACCGGACATTACCGGGCGCATTAAATGATGTTCATCCGGGAGACAGGATGACGCGCGGCAGGTGCGGGCCGGTGCGGGCAGGTGCTGGGCACCTCCTGAAGGCTGCGGCAGAGGGCCGCGCGAATGCGCGCGAGATGACAGCGCCCGAGGCGCAGCGCCCGGCGGCGCAGTACCTTACCGGCCGACGCCCCGCCACCGGCTGGCCATCGAGAACTCTGAGGGCCCTTACGCGGCGCCCTCGCCTTCCGTCCTGAAGTACGCCTTGGTGTAGGGATGCACGTCAGCCCGCGCCAGCAGTTCCGGCACCGCAAACCACTGGAGGGCGTCGTGCTGATCGTCCGGCGCCAGCACCACGTCGGCCGACACATCCAGGCAATGAGGCAGCACCACGTAATGCGTGCCCACGCCCTCGACACCCGCGAAGTTGTCGTCGTACAGGTGCTCGAACACCCCGGCACCGCGCCATCCGGTCACCGGCACCGCCTCACCCAGTTCACGCCGCACGATGCGCACCAGCGCCTCTGCCATCCGCTCGCCCTTCAGGATGCGTCCGCCGGGCACGAACCAGAAGCCCTGGGCCGGGCGGTTGCGGCGGTAACCCAGAAGCACGGCGCCGTCGGGACGACGGGCAATGAGGTCGATGGACACGAGCGGTGCAGAGCGCACCACTTCGATCAACACTTCTTTGGGGAGCATGGAAACTCGTTTTGAATTTAATCGAGCAAGAAAAGCGGCCCTGGCAGTAGCACTTCAGCCGCAGGACGACAAGGGCTGGGCCCTGTCCTGTGGGAGACGCCCCCGCCGCGATTCGGCGCTTGAACGGAAACAGCGCCTGTTACAAAGGCCCCATCGCGGCGAGGCGCCGCTCCGACGCAGTCTGACCCCTGTGGGAGCGGCGCCCCGCCGCGATGGGGCCTCAGCAAGCACTCACAGTCGCCAGCTACGTGCGCCGGCCTCCATAACAGCTTCAGCGGGAAACATGCTCTTCACATCAACGAACAATCCGCCCGCCTCAAGCTTGCCCAGCAAATGATCCAGACCCACCTGCTTGAACTCGGCATGGGCCACCGCAGCAACGATGGCCGAAGCCTTCGGCAGCATGTCCCAAGGCACCAGCTTCACGCCGTACTCGTGCTCGCACTCCGCGCTTTCCGCTACAGGGTCATGCACCCAGACGCACACGCCATAGCTCTCCAGCTCCCGCACTACGTCGATCACCTTGCTGTTGCGCAGGTCCGGACAGTTCTCCTTGAACGTCATGCCCAGCACGATCACGTTGGAACCGCGGATCTGCGAGCCACCGGCAATCATCTCTTTGATCGTCTGCTCGGCAATGAACTTGCCCATGCCATCGTTGATGCGGCGACCGGCAAGAATCACCTGCGGGTGATAGCCCAGCATTTCAGCCTTGTGCGTCAGATAGTACGGATCAACGCCAATGCAGTGCCCGCCCACCAGCCCCGGGCGGAAGGGCAAAAAATTCCACTTGCTGCCAGCAGCCTTCAGCACCTCTTCGGTGTCGATGCCGATGCGATGAAAGATCACCGCAAGTTCATTCATCAGCGCGATATTCAGGTCGCGCTGCGTGTTCTCGATCACCTTGGCGGCCTCAGCCACCTTGATGCTGCTCGCCTCGCACAGACCGGCTGTGATCACCTGTCCGTATACCTCTTTCACCCGGGCCAGCGTCTCGGGTGTATCGCCAGACACCACCTTCACGATCTTCGTGACCGTGCGCTCCTTGTCACCCGGGTTTATCCGCTCGGGGCTGTAACCGACGAAAAAGTCCTGCTTCCACTTCAACCCCGACTCCCGCTCCAGGATTGGTATGCACACCTCTTCCGTCGCCCCCGGATACACAGTGGACTCATACACCACCGTAGCGCCGCGCTTCATATGGCGTCCGACGCTCTCGGAACTTTTCACCAACGGGGTGAGGTCGGGCTGATGAGCATCATCCACCGGCGTCGGCACAGCCACTACGATGAAGTCAGCCTCGCCGATCACCGACGGGTCAGTCGAACAGCTCAGATGAACCGCAGCAGCCAAGTCATCCGACGACACCTCTCCGGTCGGATCGACATGGCGGCGATAAGCATCAACCTTCTCGGATGAAAGATCGAAACCGAACGTTCTGATCTTCTTTCCGAATTCGACTGCTAGCGGCAAGCCGACATAGCCCAACCCAACAACTGTCACGATCGCCACAAAATCCCTCACTAGAGCTACGTTCAGATCCGAATTAAACAGTAATTCCACTTAAAAATCGCACTCAATAATAAGGCGATAAAATTTCAATAAAATTAACATACCTAAATCAAGAAACCCGCCCTAGAACCAGAGAACCCCGGAAAAACCGCCCCCCCCTGATACCCGATAAAATTGGATAAAACCTCAGAATAGACAGATCGAAAATCCAACGTATGGGCCAAAGACCTTTGTTCAACCAGTTGTGAAGATCGGAGGCCAGGCCACCCTCCCCCTAAATAGATTCCACCTCGAACGGCAGGGCCCATGGCTAGCCATACGGTTGCATTTCCGTGATCAGTACCCTTGCTCCCATTCTCAACTGCCGTACGTCCAAACTCAGATGAAGTAAGAATCAGCGCACGATCAGCAACAACTCCCAAATCCTTAAAAAATGCTCCAACAGCTTTTGAAAAATCTCGCAACAACTGAGACATTCGCCCCGTCGGCGCACCACCACCCTGATCACTATGAGTATCCCAGCCGTTACAGTTCAAAGTAATCAACTCAACACCAGGCCTTCCTTTAATCACAGCCGCAGCTTGCCTTAGCTGCCTTCCAAATGTCGAATCAGGATAAACAGCATCATTATCAACAGGCCGTCTAGAAACGTTTTGCAGAGCCACCAAATCAGCTGACAATCTCTGCCCAATCTCTTTTAAACGAGATTCAAGCTGGCTACCCGAAATCCCTCCCCATTGATAGGAACGAGCAATTGCGTCTGCCATCAAAGCGCTTTCCGTAACACTCCCAGAGAACGCTAGAGAATTTAGGTCAGGATACGAAGGAACAGGCATCGACAATCCACGGAGACTGTAGACCGCCTGATCAGCGATACTGATGGCTCTAGACCACGGGTCGCCAATAGACTCCCTAAGATATCGCCCAAGCCATCCCGCACCATCATTCAAATAACCACCAGATTCAATATTATCCTGACCAGAAAAATGCGATCTTGACCCATTAGGGTAGTGAACAGCCGGCATAATTGAGACCCACCCAGATTGATACAAATCAAATACTTCCTTCAACTCTGGATGAAATCCAAAAAAACCATCGATATTCAACGCCCCCGAAGCCGACGGAGGCGAAACGGAAATAGTTGGCCTTATCCGGTAGTATTCATCATCTCCGAATGGAACAACCACGTTCAAGCCATCCCACCCACCACGCATGAAAACCAACACCAAAACTCGGCCATTCGTTGCAGCACGGACGGAAGGAGCTCCTATAAAAAGGGGCGCCAACCCTGCCATTGAAAGCGCTTTGAAGAAGTCTCTTCTTTCCACGCTCACTCCTCAATGAAAGTGATAATCCGGAAACAACATCAACAGCTTCACAAGGCGCCTAACTCTAATTTCCGCATCCGGAGAATCAATAAAAAACGGATAGCGACCATCTTCTGTTAGAAAGCTCAATGCCAAATCCTTATGAGAATTCTTGAACGTAGGCCCAAACATTCTTTCAAGAAAATGCCCAACCACACCTTGTGAAGTCGTTAGTGCCTCAGCCCGAAGCAGCCCAATAAAATTAAAACGAGTTTGATTTTCATTGGGTTGATAACTCATCAAGCGATCAGCAAATCGAGCTCTAGTTTGCAGCATGCTCGAACTCAGCCATTTGTCACCAGTTTCCGGATAACCCGCCGGCGAGGGATTCATGAACAGGGACATTCCTTGGCGCTGAAGTTCGAGAGCAACATCGTCACCGCCCCCCTCGCCATTAAGTTGTCGAATCGTTCCAACAACAAACTGAATCGGCGTCTTAAGTTTCTTTCCAAACATAGAAGAATCAAAAAACTCTGGTGAAAGAAGCAACTCGCGAACCGTTTGAGCTATTTGAGAATCGGACAGCCTGTTAGAGAAAAAGACATTTGAACATCTTGACAAAAGCGTATCCAACGGGCCGTCCGAAACATAAAATTTAATCAGCTTTTGGCACAAAAATTTTGCAGAAGAAAAGCTATCCGCCAATAAATCTAGGACTTTCTCGCCATCGTCGCCCCCTCCCCCCGGCAACAAGGTGCTGCCAAGTATGGATTTCCCCCCGTAGTCATGGTCTTCCGATCTAAAGAAGAAACTTCCATCTACAACAGTCCATCCAGTGAAAGCTCTCGCAACCTCCTCAACGTCACGCTGAGTGTACCCACCGGAAACACCAATTGTGTGCAACTCAAGGAGCTCCCTAGCATAATTCTCATTCGGCCTACTTTTATTATTGGACTTACCGTCAAGCGAATAAAGCATTGCCGGACTTTTTGCGCTGTAGCCCAAGAGGGACCGAAAACTTCCAAGTGAAAAATCATAGAAGACGGCATTCTCTGCCATCTCAAAAGCACTATTAAAGTGCGACTGATAGTAAGTGTTGAAATGGTTATCCCAGAACCACGCCATCTTTACCTGGATCTGTCTTTCGTCGTGCTGCGCCCTTAGCAGAAACGGCGTCGCAATATTTGCACCAATTCCGAAAATAGGCTGATAAACAGGAAGCGCCGATCCAGAAAGCTGAATGTCAAGCCACGCTCTATCACCAAGCGAAGAGGCAGTCCTATACGCACCAATATCAGCCGAAAAGGACGATCGTTGAAGCAAATGCCAGATTCTTTTAAATCGCTCGGAGGATTGATAGGCTATCCGCCTCTCGGCTGTATTTCCAGCACCGTCGTCAGCATAAAGCGTTATACCAATCGCACCGGAATAGACATCCGAAGGTGCCAAAACAAGAGTCCAACCACCGGTAAAAGAATCAACCTCGAGCGCATGTGTTTCTGACAAACCTCGCAATGGAACATCAACAACCGCTTTCATGTTCACTATTCGAGATTGATCAACCACACGTCCAGACACATAAAAACCGCCTGTAGGGACTTCTGTTCCTGGGAGTGGTGAACTTACCTCGATGACGGGAGGGGAGACATCCACCTCTAATTCAAGGACTAAGTTTGCAGAGCGTTCATTGAACGAAGAGTCCTGTGCCGTAACTAGAACATCCACCCTTCCCGGGGCCATATCCAAAGGGCCGGTATTCAAGTACCAAAACCCTGATTCAGGACGAAACACCGCGCCTCGCTCGATAACGCGACCACTTGAATCACGAAGACTTGCAAAAACAGAGCGAACACCACCGCCGTCAGTGGCAACCCCTTTGATCAAAACACCTGAACGCGTAATTTTTGTTTGATCTTGGGGGCTTGATATACTGATATCTGGCATGGAGAGGTCTAGAATTTCAGCAGAAATCTGCTCAAGCTGAAAATCAACCAGACCTTTTTTTGAGAGTACTCTACTAAAGTAATTTTTCCCATTACCATATGGATCAATTGCCATTAATACATATTCTCTACCATCACCAAGCCCCTCAAGATCAAACCTCACCTTCCCTTGTGAATCAGTAGGAAACTGTATTTTCGGCGTCATTGTTCCATTTGATTTTTTTTCGTACGCCGTTATTCGAACGCCGCTGAAAATCGACGATGTTGGTCTATCTTTGAGTGTTACAGTTGTGGTACCAACAGTGAATCCGAACCAGCCGGTTCGGGTGATCGGCGCGCTGCTCACCCACATCCCGAACGGCTTGGCTCGGGCGAAATAGGTCCGTCCCGCGCCCAGACCTTCCAGGTCGAAGCTCACTCGACCGCCTGCATCCGAGACGTGCTTCGCCTTCCATGCCTCGCTTCCGTCGGCCATCCGCTCATAGGCATGGATCTCAACGTTGGCAATCCCCGCCCCCGTCACGTCGTCCAGCAACTGCACGGCCAAACCTACGTTGCCCACGCGAAACTGGTACGTACCTGCATCGGCATAGGTCGCGCTGTACTTCTCCGTCCCGTCCACCGGGCTGGGTGCGCTAATCGCGTAGCTCTTGCGTCCAAGATCCGTCGGATCAAGCCTCAGATGACCGCTACCGTCCGTCCGATAGATACCCGACCACTTATATTTACCGTCCGGCAACACCTCCTGC
>NZ_AFHG01000037.1 GCF_000214035.2 Methyloversatilis universalis FAM5
CCGCCGCCGGCACCGCCAGCGCCACCGGCCCCCGCGCCGGTCGCACCGCCGCCTGAGAACTATGACGCGCTGATCAACAGCTTCGGTCGCGAAGTGGGCAAGTTGTTCGAATCGAACCAGAAATACCCGGCGGTCGCCCGTACCCGCAACCAGCAGGGTTCGCTGGAACTGGTGTTCGAGTTCGACAACGGTCAGCTGGTGAATGTGAGCGTGAAGCAGTCCAGCGGCTTCTCGGTGCTCGACAACGCGGCGGTGGAGGTCGGCCGCAAGATGAAGCTGCCGCCCTTCCCGGGCAACCTGGCGCAGCGCAAGTTCAGCTTCGTGCTGCCGGTGAATTACAGGCTGCAGGGCAGCTGAGCGACGGCCGGCGACGGCCCTGTTGGAGCGGCGCCCTCGCCGCGATTCTTCGGCTGCTCATGCGATGGCGCCGGCCAAAGATCCCATCGCGGCGAGGCGCCGCTCCCACAAAAACTGCGACGGCTTGCGCACATTCCGTGGGAGCGGCGCCCCGCCGCGATGCGGCGGTGGATCCATCGGACGATGCGGGTAAAGGCCCTGCAGCGCCTTCAGACCCCGTAGTAGGCGCGGTACCACTCGACGAAGCGCGCGACGCCTTCTTCGATGGGCGTGGCCGGCGAGAAGCCGGTCCAGGCGGTCAGTTCGGACACGTCGGCATAGGTGGCCGGCACATCGCCCGGCTGCATCGGCAGCAGGTTCTTCTGCGCGGTGATGCCCAGCGCCTTCTCGATCGCCTCGATGAAGCTCATCAGCTTCACCGGCCCCTGATTGCCGATGTTGAACACCCGGAACGGCGCCTTCGAATGGCCCGGATGCGGATGATCGCCATCGAAGGCCGGATCCGGTTCGGCCGGACGGTCCAGCGTGCGGATGACGCCTTCGACGATGTCGTCGATGAAGGTGAAATCGCGCTGCATGTCGCCGCGGTTGAACACGTCGATCGGCCGCCCTTCCACCATCGCCTTGGTGAACAGGAAAAGCGCCATGTCAGGGCGGCCCCAGGGGCCATAGACGGTGAAGAAGCGCAGGCCGGTGGTGGGCAGGCCGTACAGATGGCTGTAGGTGTGCGCCATCAGCTCGTTGGCTTTCTTGGTCGCGGCGTACAGGCTCACCGGGTGATCGACGCTGTCCGCCTCGCTGAACGGCATTTTCGTGTTGCCGCCGTACACGCTGGAACTGCTGGCATACACCAGATGCTGCACGCCACTGTGGCGGCAGCCTTCCAGGATGTTCATGAAGCCGACGATATTGGCGTCGATATAGGCGTTCGGGTTCTGCAGCGAGTAGCGCACGCCGGCCTGGGCCGCCAGATGCACGACGCGGTCGAAGCGCTCGGCGGCGAACAGCTGCGCCATGCCGTCACGGTCCTCGACCGACATCTTCACGAAGCGGAAACCAGGCTGCGGCGTGAGCCGGGCCAGACGCGCCTCCTTCAGCGACACTTCGTAGTAGTCGTTCAGGTTGTCCAGCCCGACCACCTCGTCGCCACGCGCCAGCAGGCGCTGGGCCACATGCATGCCGATGAAGCCGGCGGCGCCGGTGAGCAGTACTTTCATCGTGCGCGGCTCAACGACGGCCAATGGCCGAGTACTCGATGCCGAAGCTGCGCGGCAGTTCGGTCTCGTACAGATTGCGGCCGTCGAAGATGACCGGCTGCTTCAGCGCCGACCTGATGCGCTCGAAGTCAGGGCTGCGGAATTCCTTCCACTCGGTCACGATCACCAGCGCGTCCGCACCTTCCAGCGCGTCCATCGGCTTCTCGGCGTAGGCCAGACGCGGCTCGTCGCCGAAAATGCGCTTCGCTTCGGTCATCGCCACCGGGTCGTACGCCGTCACCGTGGCGCCGCGCTTGAACAGCTCGGCGATGATGACCCGGCTCGGCGCCTCGCGCATGTCGTCGGTATTGGGCTTGAACGCCAGACCCCACAGCGCAAAGCGGCGACCCGACAGGTCTTCGCCGAACCTGGCGACGATCTTGTCCACCAGCACCATCTTCTGCACGTCGTTGGCGTCTTCCACCGCCTGCAGCACCTGCAGCGCCTGGCCGTTCTCGCGCGCGGTGCGGATCAGCGCCTTCACGTCCTTCGGGAAGCAGCTGCCGCCGTAGCCGCAGCCGGCGTACAGGAAGTGGTAGCCGATGCGCGGGTCCGAGCCGATGCCCTGGCGCACCATTTCGATGTCCGCGCCCATGCGGTCGGCCAGCAGCGCCAGTTCGTTCATGAAACTGATGCGCGTGGCCAGCATGGCGTTGGCGGCGTACTTGGTCAGTTCCGCGCTGCGCACGTCCATCACCACCAGCTTGTCGCGGTTGCGCTGGAACGGCGCGTACAGCGCGCGCATCAGATGCACCGCGCGTTCGTCGTCGGCCCCCACAACGATGCGGTCCGGACGCATGAAGTCCTCCACCGCCGCGCCTTCCTTCAGGAATTCCGGGTTCGACACCACCGCGTATTCCAGGCTCAGGCCGCGCGCGGCCAGTTCTTCGGCGATCGCCGCCTTCACCTTGTCGGCGGTGCCGACCGGCACCGTGCTCTTGTCGACCACCACCTTGTAGTCGGTCATCAGCCGGCCGATGTTGCGCGCCGCCGACAGCACGTACTGCAGGTCGGCCGAGCCGTCCTCGTCCGGCGGCGTGCCCACCGCGATGAACTGGATGGTGCCGAAGCGCACCGCCTCGGCCACGTCGGTCGTGAAGTGCAGGCGCCCCGCCTCCACATTGCGCGCCACCACGGCGTCCAGACCCGGCTCATGGATGGGAATGCCGCCTTCCTTCAGGATGCGGATCTTCTCCGGATCCAGGTCCAGGCACAGCACGTCGTTGCCCATCTCGGCCAGGCAGGCCCCGGACACCAGGCCTACGTAGCCGGTGCCGATTACGGTGATCTTCATTCAGAGAGGTCCGTCGAAGTTTTCAAAAGAGAATTCAGTTGCCCGACCGTTCGTCCAGCGCGGCCAGCAGGGCCTGCAGCGTGGCCGCGCCCAGACGCTGGCTGCGCGCGCTGCTCCAGCCGAACAGCCCGTCCGGCAGATTGGCATTGTCCTTGAAGGGCATTTCAAGCGTGAGCGCGAGGCAGCCGAAGCGGTGATACACCCATTTCGACGCCAGCGTGAGCAGCTCGTCGGTGAAGCGGTCCGGCGCATAGCCCTCTGTCATCTGGAAATCCGGGCTCGCCGCCAGCAGCGCATCGGTGAAACGGCGCTCCTGTTCGCGGTGCGCGTCGGTGAAACCGGGCACCATGCCGTTGCCGTCGATGAACACATACGGCAGCGTTTCGTCGCCGTGAATGTCGAGAAACACATCCACACCGGTCGCTTCCATCCGCGCGCGCACCAGGGCGACTTCCGGGCTGCTCTGCATGTCCGGCTCGCGCCAGGCGCGGTTCAGGTTGGTGCCGCGCGCGTTGGTGCGCAGATTGCCGCGCAGCGATCCGTCCGGATTCATATTGGGCACGACGTGAAAACAGGCGCGTTCCAGCAGGCGGCGCGACACCGGGTCCGAGGTGTCGTACAGCCGGCGCAGCAGCCCCTCGACATAGAACTCGGCCATCGTTTCGCCCGGGTGCTGGCGCGCGGTGATCCACACATTGCGCCGGCCGGGCGCCGGCCGGCCTACTGTGATGAGGTTCAGGTCACGCCCGTCGGGCGTGGCGCCCAGATCGGTCACCGTGGCCACCGGCGAGGCATCGGCCTCGCCCAGCAGTTCGAGATGCCGCTCCCACGAATAGGGCTCGAAGTAGGCGAAATAGACGCTGTCGAAATCCGGCGTGATGCGGAAGGTGTAGCGCTCACCGTCGTACTGGCCGGCCGACAGCCGGAACCAGTTCCGCCGGTCATACGAGGCCACCACACGGTAGCCGTCCCAGCCGCCCGGGTAGGCCGACTGGCCGGCGTTCTCGAAACTGATCGAACACGCCTGACCGCGCGCGCCCTGCAACCTGAAGTGGAACCACTGCCGGAAAGCCGCCGCGTTGTCAGACGGCAGGTTAAGGCGGATGTTCGACACATCCGCACACTCCAGCACCTCGATGGCGCCGCTGTCGAACTGGCTGCTGATTCGGATCAATGGGGGCTCCCACGGTGAAGTGGGCCGAAGTATACAGTGCCGCCCCGGCCTGCATCCCCGCAGCGCCCTCTGCTGCGCGCACCGCGAAGAGCGCGCCGGTCTCCGGTGGGAGATTCTATGTTCCAACGCAAGCGTTTTCGTGTTGTTTAGGAACGTAGTTGGAAGCGTTCTTCATCAACGAGAAGGCGACCCGTGCGAGCTTTCTTGCCAGAGCGACCAGCGCCTGGGTGCGGCTGAATCCGCGCTGGAGCAAGCGCTGGTAGAACGGTTGCCAGGTGCTGGAGCGGCTGGCCGCCATGGCGGCGTTATAGAGCAGACGGCGCATCTCGGCATCCCCCTTCTTGCTGAGCGCGCCGCGTCCGCGCTGGGTGCCCGATTGGCGCACGGTCACATCCAGGCCCAGGAAGGCGATGAAGGCATCGCCGCCGCTGAAGCGGGCGCGGTGGAAGGTGGCGCACAGGCCTGCGGCGGTGAGTGCGCCGATGC
>NZ_AFHG01000036.1 GCF_000214035.2 Methyloversatilis universalis FAM5
CGCGGTTCTCCCACGGCTTGCGCTCGCCACCTTCGGCGCGCGGCGGACGGCCTTCGCGGTCGGGGCGGGGTGACCACTCCCGTTTTTCGCCAGCGGCACGCGGCGGGCGATCGCCGAAACCACCGCCCGATTCGCTGCGGGCCGGGCGTTCACGGTTCTCCCACGGCTTGCGCTCGCCACCTTCGGCGCGCGGCGGACGGCCTTCGCGGTCGGGCCGAGGTGTCCACTCCCGTTTTTCGCCAGCCGCACGCGGCGGACGGTCGCCAAAGTCCTTTTTCGGCGGGCGATCACCAAACGCCTTCTTCGCCGGCCGTTCGCCTTCAGGGCGGGCTGCGCCCGGCTTGCGTGCGGGGGCCGGTTTCGAAGGGGGCGCGACCTGAGTGGTGTTGCGGCTCAGCGTGCGCGATTTGGCGGTGCTGTTGCGCACCGGCTTGCGCGCAGGGTCGCGTCCGGTGTTCGAGCTGTCGTCGGATTTGCGGGGCAAACCCAGTTTGGTACGGGTGGTCATCGGCATGAAAACTTTCTGTGGACCCGACAGCATAGCGGGGTCTTGAAATGCCGGGGGGAAGTCTCCATCTCCCGCGGTTGTCATTCTTTCCAACCCACACCCTGCACGGAGCCGTCATGTCCGAAACCGCGACCGCCCAGACCATGAATTTCCAGGCCGAGGTGAAGCAGCTGCTGCACCTGATGATCCATTCGCTCTACAGCAATCGCGACATCTTCCTGCGCGAGCTGGTGAGCAACGCGTCGGACGCCTGCGACAAGCTGCGTTTCGAGGCCATCGCCGACCCGGCGCTGTTCGAGTCGGACAGCGAACTGAAGATCCGCGTGAGCTATGACAAGACCGCGCGCACCATCACCATCGCCGACAACGGCATCGGCATGTCGCGCGACGAGGCGATCAGCCATCTGGGCACCATCGCCCGCAGCGGCACCAAGGAATTCTTCTCCAGCCTGACCGGCGACCAGAAGAAGGACGCCAACCTGATCGGCCAGTTCGGCGTCGGCTTCTACTCCGCTTTCATCGTCGCCGACACGGTGACCGTGAATACCCGGCGCGCCGGCCTGCCGGCCGACCAGGGCGTGCGCTGGTCGTGCTCGATGAGCGGCGACACCGCCGGCGAGTACTCGGTGGAACCCATCACCAAGGCCGACCGCGGCACCGAAATAGTGCTGCATCTGCGCGAGGACCAGGACGAACTGCTGTCCGGCTTCAAGCTGCGTTCCATCATCCGCGAGTACTCCGACCACATCCTGCAGCCGGTGGTGATGAAGAAGGAAGAGTGGAAGGACGGCGGGCAAGTCGTGACTGACGAGGACGAAACGGTGAACCAGGCCAGCGCGCTGTGGACCCGTTCGAAGTCGGACATCAGCGACGAGCAGTACGCCGAGTTCTACAAGCACGTCGCCCACGACTTCCAGGACCCGCTGGCCTGGAGCCATGCCCGTGTCGAAGGCCGTCACGAATATACCCAGCTGCTCTACGTGCCGTCGCGCGCGCCGTTCGACATGTGGGAGCGCAACGCCAGGCACGGCCTGAAGCTCTACGTGCGCCGCGTGTTCATCATGGACGACGCCGAGAAGCTGCTGCCGGCCTATCTGCGCTTCGTGCGCGGCGTGGTCGATTCGGCCGATCTGCCGCTCAACGTGTCGCGGGAAATCCTGCAGGAAAGCCGCGACGTCGACACCATCCGTTCCGGCTGCACGAAGAAGGTGCTGTCGCTGCTGGAAGACCTGGCCGAGAACCAGAAGGATAAGTTCACCACCTTCTGGAAGGAATTCGGCCGTGTTTTCAAGGAAGGCGTCGGCGAAGACCAGGCGAACCGCGACAAGGTGGCCGGTCTGCTTCGCTTCGCATCCACTCATCTGGACACCGAAGAACAGTCGGTGTCGCTGGCCGACTACATCGGCCGCATGAAGGAAGGGCAGGACAAGATCTATTACGTCACCGCCGAAACCTTCAAGGCCGCGAAGAACAGCCCGCATCTGGAAGTGTTCCGCAAGAAGGGCATCGAGGTGCTGCTGCTGTCCGACCGGGTCGACGAATGGGTGGTCGGCAACCTGACCGAATTCGAAGGCAAGCCGCTGGTGTCGGTGGCCAAGGGCGGCCTCGACCTGGGCGCGCTGGAAGACGAAGAGGAGAAGAAGGCGCTGGAGCGCGACGAGGGCGAATTCAAGCCGCTGGTCGACAAGCTCAAGGCCAGCCTCTTAGACAGGGTGAAGGAGGTGCGCATCACGCACCGGCTGACCGAATCGCCGGCCTGCCTGGTGAGCGACGAATTCGACATCGGCGGCAATCTCGCGCGCATCCTGAAGTCCGCCGGTCAGGAAGCACCTCTGGCCAAGCCCATCCTTGAAATCAATCCGCAGCATCCGGTGGTGCAGCGGCTGCGCGGCGAAGAAGCGCATTTCGACGACTGGGCCGGCGTGCTGTTCGACCAGGCCCTGCTGGCGGAAGGTGGTGCGCTGGAAGATCCGGCCAGCTTCGTGCGCCGGATGAACCAGCTCATGCTGGCCATGTCCGGCAACTGAGCCCGGTCGCGACGCTGGATCAGAGCCGGTCGCTTCATTGCGGCGGGGCGCCGCCCCGACAGGAATCTGCGCAGACCGCGACCGGTTCCGTGGGAGCGGCGCCTTCGCCGCGATGCGACCTCCGATCCGGCCGTGCTCGCCGACAGACCGCCGCATTCCGTAACGCGGCTTGTGAGAACATCGGTGCCGTTTCCACCACGGCGCCTTTTTCATGTCCGTTGCTGCCGCCGCACCTTCCCTGAGCCTGAAGGTGCGCATGACGCGTCCCGGCTTCCTGACCATCACCGCGGTCGCCGTGCTGATCGGCGTAGCGACTGCCGCGCACGACGGCCACTTCGAGCCGCTGCGCGCCGCGGTGTCGGTGCTGCTGGCCATACTGGCCCACGCGGCCGCCAATGTCCTCAATGATTACCACGACGCGCTGAACGGCGCGGATGCCGCCAACCGGACCGCGATTTCGCCATTCACCGGCGGTTCGCGCCTGATCCAGAACGGTGAGGTGAGCGTGCGCGACACCGGTCGTCTGGCCACGGCGCTGCTGGCTGTCGTGGTACCGGCCGGCATCGCGCTGGCAGCGTTCAGCGGTCCCGGACTCCTCGTCATCGGTCTAGCCGGCCTGCTGCTGGGCTGGGCCTATTCGGCGCCGCCGCTGGCGCTGATGAAGCGCGGGCTGGGCGAACTGACCGTGGGTGCGTCGTGGAGCCTGCTGGTGATCGGCGGCGACTATGTGCAGCGCGCCGGATTTTCCGCGCTGCCGCTGGCCGCCTCGCTGAGTCTGGCCCTGCTGGTGGCTGACATCCTGCTGATCAACGGTTTTCCGGACGCCGTGTCCGATGCGTCGGTCGGCAAGCGCACGCTGGTGGTGCGCCTGGGCCATCGAACCGCGGCGTGGCTGTATGTCTGGGTGGCGCTGGCGGCCTACGCGGTATTGATCGGAGCGGTCGTGGCCGGCCTGCTGCCAGCGGGAACGCTTGCCGGCCTGCTGTCTCTGCCGCTGTCATGGCGGGCAGCGCGATCGCTGCGGGCGGCCGGAGGCGATGTTGCGCATCTGCCAGGGCCCATAAGGCTGTCGGTCCTGAGCGCGACCTTGCATGGCCTTTTACTGGCAGCGGGTCTGCTGGCGGGCGGATAGCCCGCTAACCCGCGCGTGGGGCGGGGCGCTGGCCCATCACGCTGTCCCATACCGCATTGTTCGCGAGGTAACAGCTGCAGGACGCGCGCTCCAGCCCCTTCCGGTCGAGCACGGTGATGTTGCCTCGGCGATAGCTGATCAGCTTCCGGGTCTGTAACGCGGTGGCCGCGTGCGTCACGCCCACGCGACGCACGCCCAGCATGTGCGCAAGGAACTCGTGCGTGAGATGGAAGTGGGGCGAGTGCGCACGGTCCTGCGTCATCAGCAGCCAGCGCGCGAGGCGAGCTTCAACCACATGAAAGCGCGGGCATGCCGCTGTCTGCGCGAGTTGCGCCATCGTCACGTACAGGTAGCGACCGAGCGTGCGGCGCAGCGTCGGCGTCGAGTCAAGTACGGCTTTGAAGCGCCTCGCATCCATGCGCAGCGACCGACCGCCCCCCTGCACCAGGGCATGCAGCGGCGACATGTCGACGCCCAGCATCAGGGTCGCACCCAGCACGCCCTCGTTGCCCACCAGGCCAATCTCGATGCATGCCCGTTCATTCACCGGGGTGGTGAGTGAAATGAAGCTGTCGATCGGAAAGTGGACCTGACGGATGCGCTGGCCGGGTTCAGCCAGGATGTCAGAAAGCACGAGGTCAACCGTGTCACAGTTTGCCAGCAGTTGAAGCCGCTCGCGGCGCGGCAGCGCGCCGATGAGACCGTTGCCGACGATGGCAGTGGAGTGAGAGGGCACGGCGACCTTCCTGGCGTCGGAGTATGCCGACAGTCAAAGCATATGCGTCTCTGAGGGTGCCGTCGGGACGGTAGCGCACAGACGGGCCGCAGGCGACGCTTCAGTCTTTTGATCGGGCGTCATATACGTCCCATGCCAGCAGGCGGTAGCGCTCAAGGGCGTCCCCTCATCTTCCGCACGACGACGGAGCCCGCGGCTGATCAACATGCATGATCGAACACACGAGGTCACACCATGAAAACACCCAGTCGAAGCACCCGCTGTCATGCCCGGACAGGCATGACAGCGGCACTGCTGATCCTGCTCCAGGCCTGCTCGGGCATGTCGGCACAGGACAGGAGCACGGCCATCGGTGCCGGCGCAGGCGCTGTCGGCGGCGCAGTCATGACGGGCGGCAGTGCTGCCGGCGCGATAGGGGGTGCCGCCGTGGGCGGCATCATCGGACACGAGGTCGGAAAGGACAAGAAGTGAGCGGCGCGAGTACGACCATGGAGACGCATCTCCACTGCATGCGCGAGCCCGGAAGGAAAGTCAGATCATGAAAGCGCGTCACGCCATTGCCCTCGCATGGACGCTGGTCACCAGCATGGCGCTGCTGGCAGGGTGCCAGAAGCAGGACGGACCGGCGGAAACCGCTGGCAGGAAAATTGACGAAGCCGGACAGAAGCTCTCGCGTGATGCGGAGCGGGCCGGCGACAAGATCAACGAGGCTGCACGCAATGCCGGCGACCGCATCGACAAGGCGGGCGAGAAGATGCAGGACGCTGGGTCAAGGTAGCCGCCGTGCGTCTGCGAAATCTTGCGCCGGCTCCTGACACCGTGCGGCGTCCGTTTGATCGTCTCTGGCGCAAGGTCGTGCCGCTCACGTCGCCGATCGCTCGCCGACCGGACCGTGCGTTGCGGTACATCGGTACGGTGACGTACAGACGCGTCATCGAGCGCGGCACACGATGGACACACATTCTTACGGATGGACGGCCTGCAAGACGACCGCCCTTCCGCGTCGTCGATGGTCAGGCGCTGCCTGACCGGGGCCACAGTCTGATCCGGGGAAGTCTGCTCATCGCGTCACCCTGGGAGGAGATCACCATGCTGAGATGGTCTGTCATATTTTTCGTCATCGCCCTCGTCGCCGCAGTGTTCGGATTTGGCGGCATCGCGGCAGGTGCTGCCGATATCGCGAAAATCCTCTTTTTCGTCTTTCTGATCGTGTTCGGCGTCACCTTGATCATGGGGCTGATCCGACGTTGAACGCCGTCGTCGAACCCGCCTCGGGCATCGTGCCCCAACCAAGGACATCAAGGAGTCACCATGAACATCGAGACGAATCCGCTGCATTCAGCGCTGGACAGCAAGAAGGACGGCGGCGTGAAGGACTGGCGCATCCAGGAGGCCGCCAGTGACGGCGCGACGGTACCCGAGCGTGTCGACGCCAGCCTGGACGAAGCGAAAACCCGCTTGCACAATGCAGGCGTTGCGCTGGCCGGCACGACACGGCGTGTCGCCGATGCGACACAGGGCTATGTGAATGAACATCCGTGGAGAGCGATGGCGCTGGCTGCCGCGGCCGGGCTGCTGGCGGCTCTGCTCATACGGCGTCACTGAGCCATCTCCAATCCATTCGGACGGGTCCGCGCCGCGGCGTTTCGCGAGACACCCGCAAGCGCGGCGCCCGGCGGGGACTCCGGGCTGCCGACGACCCGGAGGGTGAGCATGACACTGCCTTCAGCACTGCCCGACCTCGACGAGATGCAAAGGCTGGACGCCTGGTGGCGTGCCGCCAACTACCTGTCGGTCGGCCAGATCTACCTGCTCGACAACCCGCTTCTGAGGCAGCCGCTGCAGAGGGCGCACATCAAGCCGCGTCTTCTGGGTCACTGGGGGACCACACCCGGCCTCAACTTCATCTACGCCCATATGAACAGGGCGATCCGGCAGCACGATATCGACATGATCTTCGTCGCCGGGCCAGGTCACGGTGGTCCGGCGGTGGTTGCCAACACTTGGCTCGAAGGCAGCTACAGCGCCGTCTATCCCGACGTGGCGCAGGACGCGGAGGGCATGCGCCGACTGTTCCGCCAGTTCTCCTTCCCCGGCGGCATCCCGAGCCACGCCGCACCTGAGACGCCCGGCTCCATTCACGAAGGGGGAGAACTTGGCTATGCGCTGCTGCACGCCTACGGCGCCGTGTTCGACAACCCGGACCTGATCGCCTGCTGCGTGGTCGGTGACGGAGAAGCCGAGACCGGGCCGCTGGCCACCTCATGGCACTCCAACAAGTTCCTGAATCCGCGCACCGACGGTGCCGTACTGCCGGTGCTGCACCTGAACGGCTACAAGATCGCAAGCCCGACGCTGCTGGCCCGCATCAGTCACGCCGAACTGGAAAGCCTCCTGATCGGCTATGGCCACGCGCCCATCTTCGTCGAGGGCGAGGACCCCGCGCTGATGCACGGCCTGATGGCGACAGCGGTCAGCAAGGCGATTGCTGCCATACGGGACATTCAGCACAGGGCGCGTCAGGGCACCTATATGAGCCGGCCTCAATGGCC
Source organism: Methyloversatilis universalis FAM5 (assembly GCF_000214035.2). Taxonomy (GTDB): domain Bacteria; phylum Pseudomonadota; class Gammaproteobacteria; order Burkholderiales; family Rhodocyclaceae; genus Methyloversatilis; species Methyloversatilis universalis. The sequence continues at coordinate 6,956 of NZ_AFHG01000036.1, forward strand.
AATGATCGTTCTGCGTTCCCCCAAGGGCTGGACCGGCCCGAAGGAGGTCGACGGCCTCAAAACAGAAGGCAGCTGGCGCTCTCATCAGGTGCCCTTCGGCGACATGGACAACCTGGAGCATCTGCGTCTTCTCGAGCAGTGGATGCGGTCTTATCGCCCGGAAGAGCTGTTCGACGCGCATGGCGCCCCCAGACCGGAACTGCTTGCCCTGGCTCCGCATGGCAGGCGCCGCATGGGCGCCAATCCGCACGCCAACGGCGGCACGCTGCTGCGCGACCTGCGCCTGCCGGACTTCCGCAGCCACGCGATCGATGTGCCAGCGCCGGGCGCGGTGTTGGCGGAGTCGACGCGGGTGATGGGCGGCTTCCTGCGCGACGTGATGCGCGACAATCCGCACAGCTTCCGCCTGTTCGGTCCGGACGAGACCGCGTCCAACCGGCTGGGGGCGGTGTTCGAGGTGACCGGCCGCACCTGGATGGCGCAGCGCTTCGATGCCGACGACCATCTGGCGCCCGACGGGCGGGTGATGGAAATGCTGTCGGAGCACGCCTGCCAGGGCTGGCTGGAGGGCTATCTGCTGAGCGGACGGCACGGCCTGTTCAGCTGCTATGAAGCCTTCATCCACATCGTCGATTCGATGTTCAACCAGCACGCCAAATGGCTCAAGGTGTGTCGCGACATTCCGTGGCGCCGCCCGGTGGCCTCGCTCAACATCCTGCTCACCTCGCATGTATGGCGACAGGACCACAACGGCTTCTCGCACCAGGATCCGGGTTTCATCGATCACGTGGTGAACAAGAAGGCGGACATCATCCGCATCTATCTGCCGCCGGACGCCAACACGCTGCTCTACGTGACCGATACCTGCCTGCGCAGCCGCGACCGGGTGAACGTGATTGTCGCCGGCAAGCATGCGGAACGGCAGTGGCTGTCGATGGACGCCGCCATCGCTCACGCCGAGGCCGGCATCGGCATGTGGGAGTGGGCGTGCAGCGACAGCACGGGCGAGCCGGACGTGGTGCTCGCGGCTGCCGGTGACGTGCCGACGCTGGAAATGCTGGCCGCCATCGACCTGCTGCGCGAACTGGCGCCGACGCTCAAGGTGCGCTTCATCAACGTGATCGACCTGATGACGCTGCAGCCGCGCGAGGAGCATCCGCACGGTCTGTCGGACGACGAGTTCGTATCGCTGTTCCGGCCCGACGTACCCATCCTGTTCGCCTATCACGGCTACCCCTGGCTCATCCACCGCCTGACCTACCGGCGCAGCAACCACGGCAACCTGCATGTGCGTGGCTACAAGGAGGAGGGCACCACGACCACGCCCTTCGACATGGTGGTGCTGAACATGCTCGACCGCTTCCACCTGGTCATGGACGTCGCCAGCCGTGTGCCGATGCTGCAGCCGCAGGCCGCACACATCAAGCAGCGCATGCGCGACCGTCTGAATGCCCACCGCCAGTACATCCTCGAGCATGGCGAGGACATGCCGGAGATCCGCAACTGGCAGTGGCCAACACCGCCGCTCGCCTGATCGTCTGCCAGCCCGGGTGCGGCCGGGTACAGCGTTCGTCCTCCGCCTGAAAACCTGTTGTGTGCGCTGCCGTACATACCCCGGTGCGGCCGCTCTCTATGCTGTCAATGCTGTATCGGATTCCTGCGGGTTCCTTACCGCAGAAGGCCTTCATCGATGCCTCCATCGATGACCTTCGCATCGGTTGAACCGGGGTGACCGGATTGCCGGCACCTTGCCTTGTGCACGCGCCGCGGCACGCGTGGAGACCGCGGAGACGTCTGTCCGGTGTGCCGTAAGGCCACCGTCCCCATTCCTCATCAGGAGATTTCCATCATGAAACAGCTGGGCAAATACCTCTCTGCAGTCTTCCTTACCGTTGCGCTGGTATCGGCAACCGGTGGTTGCGCATCCACGTCGAAGCAGGAAGGCACCGGCGAGTACATCGACGACAGCGTCATTACGACCAAGGTCAAGACGGCCATCCTCAATGACCCGTCGCTGAAGGTGGCCGAGATCAATGTCGAAACCTTCAAGGGCGTCGTACAGCTGAGCGGATTCGTCAGCTCGCAGGCCATGATGGACAAGGCGGTCGCGGTGACGCGCGCAGTCGGCGGCGTGAAGTCGGTCAAGAACGACATGCGCGTCAAGTGAGTGGTCGCCGACTGCAGCCCGTCGGCACGAAAAGGTTCCGGCCGGTGGCCGGACACACACTTCAGTCCGCACGTGCGGGCGCTGCTGCGGCCGGCGGAAGGTCATGGCCGTGAGTGCCCAACTGTCCGCCGGCGCGCGATGGCGCGCATGGAGAAGACGTCGCCACGATGCGCGGCGCGTTGAGCGCGCACCGGATGACGAGATACCGCTGCGCGGTGGCTTGTTCAGCGCCGAACAGATGGCGCAGCACGGCAAGGAACTGGCCGCTTCGCACACACTGACCGCCGCTCGACTGCCGGACCGCCTGCTTGCGCGACTGGCCGAAAACGAAGTCGTGCTCGCGGGCGTCAGCGCCCTGCTGGCCGAGGCGGCGACCGAAAGCCGGCGCATCACGCCGGCGGCCGACTGGCTGCTGGACAATTTCTACCTGGTCGAAGAGCACATCCGTGCGGCGGAGCGGCATCTGCCGAAGGGCTACAGTCGCGAACTGCCGCGTCTGGCGCGCGGCCCCTCCGCCGGGCATCCGCGCGTGTACGACATCGCGCTGGCTGCCGTGGCGCACGGCGACGGCCGCGTCGATACCGAAAGCCTGGGGCGCTTCGTTGCCGCGTATCAGACGGTATCGCCGCTGAAGCTCGGCGAGCTGTGGGCGGTCCCCATCATGCTGCGTCTGGCGCTGATCGAGAATCTGCGGCGCGTCGGCGCGCATGTGGCCGCCAGCTGGAATCAGCGCACGCTGGCCAGCGTCTGGGCAGACCGCATGGCGGAGGCGGTCGAGCGCAACCCGGCAGACCTGATACTGGTCATCGCCGACATGGCGCATTCGAAGCCGCCGATGCTGGGCGCCTTCGTCGCTGAGCTGGCGCGTCGGCTGCAGGGGCGGGGACCGGCGCTGGCGCTGGCGCTGACCTGGATCGAGCAGTACCTGTCCGCGTCGTCGCTGACAGTTGAGCAGCTCGTGCAGCAGGAGAACCAGCAGCAGGCGGCCGACCAGCTGTCGATCAGCAACAGCATAGGCAGCCTGCGCGTGCTCGGCGCCGCCGACTGGCGCGATTTCGTCGAAAGTCTCAGTGCGGTCGAGCGGATCCTGCACAATGATCCGGACGGCGTGTATGGGCGGATGGACTTCAGCAGCCGCGATCATTACCGCCATGCGACCGAAGCCATCGCCCGGCGCGGTGGCGTGAGCGAAAGCGAAGTGGCGCTGAAAGCCCTCGAGCTGGCGAACGCTGGGGCCGTGCTCCGGCCCGGGCGCATCGGCCATGTCGGCTTCTACCTGATCGACCGCGGACGGGCGGAACTGGAGCACGCACTCGATATCCGCCCGTCGGCGACCCATGCGCTGCGCCGGGCACTCACACGCATGCCGCTGCTGCCTTACCTGGGCAGCATCGCGCTGCTCGCCGCACTGCTCGAGACCGGCTTGCTGGCCAGCGTAGCGCTCCACAGGGTGCCTGCCTGGGCGGGCGGGCTGGCGCTCTACGCACTTGGACTGCTGCTGTTACCGGCCGTGAGCCAGCTCGCGGTTTCGCTGGTGAACTGGGTGGTGACGCTGCGGGTGAAGGCACGACCGCTGCCGCGCATGGATTACTCGACCGGTGTGCCCGCAGACGCCCGCACGCTTGTTGTGGTACCGACGCTGATATCCAGCGAAGCCGGCATCGAATCGCTGGTCGAGGCGCTGGAGGTGCGTTTTCTGGCGAATCGGGACCCGCACCTGCATTTCGCACTGCTGACCGACTTCGCCGACGCGCCCTCCGCCACGTTGCCTGGCGACGCAGCGCTGCTGGCGCTGGCGCGCACGCGGATCGAAGAGCTGAATGCGAAGTATGGCGATACCGGAGACCGCTTTTTCCTGTTCCACCGCGCGCGGCGCTGGAATCCGCAGCAGGGCGTCTGGATGGGCGACGAACGCAAGCGCGGCAAGCTGGCGGATCTGAACGCGCTGCTGCGCGGCCGCCCCGCCGACAAGGCCGGCGACGGGTTCTCGCAGGTCGTCGGCGATACCGCACCGCTGCGTGACGTCATCTATGTGATCACGCTGGACACCGACACGCAGCTGCCGCGCGACGCTGCCCGCCAGCTGGTCGGCGCCATGGCCCATCCGCTGAATCGCCCGCGCTACGACCCGGGCAGACGACGTGTGGTCGAGGGCTACGGCATCCTGCAACCGCGGGTGGCAGCCAGCCTGCAGGCCACCGGCCGTTCGCGCTTTGCGCGCATGAACGGTGGCGAGCCCGGCATCGACCCCTATACACGGGCGGTGTCCGACGTCTATCAGGACGTGTTCGGCGAAGGCTCCTTCATCGGCAAGGGGATCTACGATGTCGATGCCTTCGAACAGTCGGCGGGCGGACGCTTTGCGGCGAACCGCATACTCAGTCACGACCTGCTTGAGGGTTGCTATGCGCGTTCCGGGCTGCTCAGTGACATGCAGCTGTTCGAGGACCACCCGGCGCACTACGGCGCCGACGTGGCGCGCCGGCACCGCTGGATACGCGGCGACTGGCAGCTTGCGGGCTGGCTGAAGCGCCGTGTGCCCTGCATGTGCCTGTGCGAGGCCGCGGAAGGGGCGCAAACGCAGGCCAATACGCTGTCGCTGCTGTCGCAGTGGAAGCTGCTCGACAACCTGCGGCGCAGTCTGGTGCCGCTCTCGCTGCTGACGATGCTGCTGCTCGGCTGGTCGTTGCGGTCCACCGCCTTGCCGTGGACCGCAATCGTGTTCGCCATCGTGCTGCTGCCGGGCGTGTGCGCAAGCCTGACCGAGCTGCTGCGCAAGCCGTCCGACGTGCGGCTGCGGCAGCACCTGGCGACGGTCGGGCAAAGTGCGATGCGCCACCTCCGGCTGGCGGCTTTCGAACTGGCCTGCCTGCCTCACCAGGGGCTCTACAGCCTGGATGCGATCGTCCGCACGCTGTGGCGCATGGGTGTATCGCACCGCCGCCTGCTGGAGTGGAATCCGTCCGGCGAGGCCGATCGCCAGGCCGCTCAGCGCAGCACGCTGCTCAGCCATATGCAGGCCATGTGGATCGCCCCGGCGCTGGCGGCAACGATCGCGCTGCACCTGGCCGTCGCCACGCCGCAGCAGTTGCTTGCGTCGGCACCGCTGCTGCTGCTCTGGACCGCCTCGCCGGCGATCGCCTGGTGGGTCAGCCTGCCGCTGAAACGCCGTGAAGTCAGGCTGACCGCCGCGCAGACGGCGTTCCTGCGCCGCCTGTCGCGTCGTACCTGGGCCTACTTCGACAATCTGGTCGGCAGCGACGACCACGGCCTGCCGCCGGACAACTATCAGGAGTACCGCGTCGCCGCAATTGCTCACCGCACTTCACCGACCAATATGGGGCTGGCGCTGCTGGCCGACCTCTCGGCCTGGGACTTCGGCTACCTGTGCGCCGGGCCGATGATGGAACGTATCGCATCGACACTGCGCACGATGGCCGGGCTGGAGCGATACCGCGGACATTTCTACAACTGGTATGACACGCAGACCTTGCTGCCGCTGCCCCCGCTCTACGTGTCCTCAGTGGATAGCGGCAATCTCGCCGGTCATCTGCTGACTTTGCGCGCCGGCCTCGCGGTCATGGGCGAACAGCCGCTGCTGCCGGCCCGGCTGTTCGCCGGCCTGGACGACACCGCGGCCCTGCTTGCCGAAGCGATCGAGGGCGAAGCGGCGCGGCGCGTGGCGCTCCTGCGCGACGAACTGCAGGCGCTGTGCGCGGTGCCGCCCGACTCCCTGGCCAAGGTCGCGCGTGCCTTGCACCGGCTGAAGGCACAGATCGGCGAGCTGGAGCTGCCGCGTGCGCTGCCGCTCGACCCCGCGCCGGCCACGGAGGCGACGACCTGGGCAGAAGCCCTGGAACGGCAATGTGCCAACGCTCTCGACGAACTGACCTTGCTGGCGCCCTGGCTGTCGATGCCGCCCCCCCCCGCCGGCCTGACGGATCTGCTCCCGTCCTTGGCGTCGATGCCGACGCTGTCGGCGCTGGCTGGCCTGGATCGCGCGCCCGGCGCCGACATCGGACGCCGGCTCGCCGCGCGCACGCAGTTTGGCGAGTACGCGTGCACCGCCGAGCAGCGCGCCTGGCTGGGCGCGCTGCAGCACAACCTGGGCGAGGGCAGCCGCCACGCGCGTGAGCGCATCGCCCAGTTCGACGCTCTGGCCACGCAGGCAGCCGATCTTGCGCGCATGGACTACGACTTCCTGTACGACAGCTCGCGCCATCTGCTGACCATCGGCTACAACGTGCCGGAGCGCCGCGCCGACAGCAGCTACTACGATCTGCTGGCGTCCGAGGCGCGTCTGTGCAGCTTCGTCGCCATTGCCCAGGGACAGTTGCCGCAGGAGGGCTGGTTCGCGCTCGGACGCCTGCTCACGGCTGCCGGCGGCGAGCCGGTGCTGCTGTCCTGGAGCGGGTCGATGTTCGAGTACCTGATGCCGATGCTGGTGATGCCGTCCTTCGACGGCACGCTGCTCGACCAGACCTGCCGCGCCGCGGTGGCACGGCAGATCGAGTACGGACGGCAGCGCGGCGTCCCCTGGGGCATGTCGGAGTCCGGCTACAACACGGTCGATGTGCACCTGAACTACCAGTACCGCGCCTTCGGTGTGCCGGGCCTGGGTCTCAAGCGCGGTCTGGCCGACGATCTGGTGGTCGCGCCCTATGCGTCGGTGCTTGCCTTGCTGGTGGCGCCGGAAGAGGCCTGCGCCAACCTGCAGCGGATGGCCGGGGAGGGCTTCGTCGGGCGCTACGGTTTCTTCGAGGCCATCGACTACACGCCGGCACGCCAGCGACGCGGCCAGACGCGCGTCGTCGTGCGGGCCTTCATGGCGCACCACCAGGGCATGAGCCTGCTCGCGCTGGCCTCGCTGTTGCTCGACCGTCCGATGCAACGGCGTTTCGCGTCCGACCGGCTGTTTCAGTCGGTCATGCTGCTGCTGCACGAACGCATCCCCAAGGCCACGGCGCTGTTCGAGCACACGGCCCAGCTGCACGCGCTGCGCTCGACGCCGCTGACGGCGCAGACGCCGATCCGCGTGTTCGACACCGCGGATACGCTCATCCCGGAGGTGCAGCTGCTGTCCAACGGCCGCTATCACGTCATGGTGACGCAGGCGGGCGGCGGCTACAGCCGCTGGAAGGATCTGGCGGTCACGCGCTGGCGCGAGGACGGCACCTGCGACGACCGCGGCAGCTTCTGCTATGTGCGCGAACTGAATGTCACGACCGGCGCCCGGCGCATGTGGTCGGTGGCCCACCAGCCGGTGCAGACGCAGGCACTGTCGTACGAGGCGATCTTCTCGGAAGGCCGGGCAGAATTCCGGCGGCGCGATGCCAGCGCCGACGGTGAGGGCGAGTTCGAGACACATACCGAGATCGTCGTGTCGCCGGAAGACGATATCGAACTGCGCCGCGTGCGCATCACCAACCGGACCTCGACCCGCCGGCGCATCGACGTGACCAGCTATGCCGAGGTGGTGATCGCGCCGGCGGCCTCCGACGCACTGCATCCGGCTTTCAGCAATCTGTTCGTGCAGACCGAAATACTGCGCGACCGCCCGGCCATCCTGTGCACGCGGCGGCCGCGTTCGGCCGGCGAGCAGGTGCCGTGGATGCTGCACCTGATGGCGGTACATGGCGTCGATGCGGAACAGGTGTCGTGTGAAACCGATCGCATGCGCTTTCTCGGGCGCACCCGCACCTGCGCCGATCCGCAGGCGATGGACACGGCCACACTGTCGGGTACCGACGGTGCCGTGCTCGATCCGGTGGTGGCCATCCGCAGCGTGCTCACGCTCGCCGCCGGCCAGTCGGTCACCGTGGACATCGTCACCGGCGTGGCGGACAGCCGCGACATCGCACTGTCGCGGGTCGACAAGTACCTCGACCGCCACCTGTCCGACCGTGTCGTCGACCTGACCTGGACGCACGGTCAGGTGGTGCTGCGCCAGCTCAATGCGACCGAGGCAGACGCCCAGCTGCACGCACGCGTTGCCGCATCGGTGCTGTTCGCCAACCCTTCGCTGCGCGCCGACCCGGCGGTGCTGCTGCGCAACCGGCGCGGGCAGTCGGGACTTTGGGGCTACGCCATTTCCGGCGATCTGCCCATCGTACTGCTCCAGATCGCCGACGCCGCCAACATCGACCTCGTGCGCCAGATGGTGCAGGCGCACGCCTACTGGCGGCTGAAGGGTCTGGCGGTCGATCTGGTCATCTGGAACGAGGACCATGCCGGCTATCGGCAGATGCTGCAGGATCAGATCACCGGGCTGATCGCCTCTGGCTTGGAAGCCAGCGTGATCGACCGGCCGGGTGGCATCTTCGTACGTCCGGCCGAGCAGATATCGGGTGAGGACAGGGTCCTGCTGCTGTCGGTCGCGCGCGTCGTCATTGCCGACAGCCGAGGTTCGCTCGCAGAACAGATCGAACAGCGCGGCGTCGCGCCGGTGCGGGTGCCGCGGCTGCTTCCCCGCCGTCGTGATGCACCGGTGCTCTTGCCGCCCGAGAACGAGCACGGTGCGACGGCGGGCCGCACGCACTTCAACGGCTTCGGCGGATTCTCCGCCGACGGGCGCGAGTACGTCATTTCGCTGGCGCCGGGTCAGGTCACGCCGGCACCCTGGGGGAACGTACTGGCCAACCCGCAGTTCGGCACCGTAGTGTCGGAATCCGGCAGCGCCTACACCTGGTGCGAGAACGCGCACGAGTTCCGCTTGTCGCCCTGGCACAACGACCCGGTCAGCGATGCTGGCGGCGAGGCGCTTTATATCCGCGATGAGGAGAACGGCCGCTACTGGTCGCCGACGCCACTGCCGGTGCGGGCGACCAGCGCCTTCACCATCCGGCACGGCTTTGGCTACAGCGTATTTGAAACGGTGTGTGACGGCATCCGCTCGGAGCTCTGGGTATTCGTCGCCCTCGATGCGCCGGTCAAGTTCTCGCTGCTCCGGCTGCACAATCTGTCTGGTCGACCACGCAGCCTTTCGGTCACCGGCTATGTAGATTGGGTGCTTGGTGATCTGCGCGAAAAGTCAGCCATGCACGTGGCGACCGAAACGGCACTGCGCACTGGCACGCTGTATGCGCGCAACCCCTACAGCACCGAGTTTTCCGAGCGGGTTGCCTTCTTCGACGTCGACGATCCTTCGCGCACGGTGACGGCCGACCGCAGCGAGTTCATCGGTCGTAACGGCAGCCTGCGTACACCGGCAGCCATGGGGCGGCAGCGCCTGTCCGGACGCGTCGGCGCCGGTCTGGACCCGTGCGCGGCGATACAGCTGGGTTTCGATCTGGACGAAGGTCAGACGCGCGAGGTGGTGTTCCGCCTCGGCAGCGGGCGCGACCTGGAAGATGCCGGCCATCTGGTTCAGCGCTTCCGTGGCACGCCAGCCGCTCACGCGGCGCTGGAGGCAGTGCGCACCCACTGGCAGCGCACGCTGGGCACGGTGCAGGTGAGCACGCCGGACCCCGCACTCGATGTGCTGGTCAATGGCTGGCTGGTGTATCAGACGCTGGCCTGCCGTGTCTGGGCGCGCAGCGGCTATTACCAGTCGGGGGGCGCTTTCGGCTTCCGCGATCAGTTGCAGGACTTGATGGCCCTGGTGCACACCGAGCCGCAGCGGCTGCGCGCTCATCTGTTGCTGTGCGCCAGCCGCCAGTTCGCCGAGGGTGACGTGCAGCACTGGTGGCATCCACCCTCGGGGCGTGGCGTGCGTACGCGCTGTTCCGACGACTATCTGTGGTTGCCGCTGGCCGTCTGCCGCTATGTGCAGAGCACCGGAGATGCCTCCGTGCTGGACGAGGAAGTTGCCTTCATCGAAGGCCGCCCGGTGCACGGCGAGGATGACGCCTATTACGATCTGCCGGCGCGTTCGGCCGATGCGGACACCCTGTACGCCCACTGCGTGCGGGCCATTCGCCACGGGCTGAGCTTCGGCGTGCACGGACTGCCGCTGATGGGGTCCGGCGACTGGAACGATGGCATGAACCGTGTCGGCATCAAGGGGCGCGGCGAGAGCGTATGGCTGGGTTTTTTCCTGTGCGAGGTGCTGCAGCAGTTTTCCGCCGTGGCGCGGGCGCGCGACGACGCAGCGGTGGCCGACCTGTGCTTGCGTGAGGGTGTGCGCCTGCGCAGCGATATCGAGAAGCACGCCTGGGACGGTGACTGGTACCGGCGCGCCTGGTTCGATGACGGCACGCCGCTGGGGTCCGCGGTCAATGCCGAATGCAGCATCGATTCGATCTCGCAGAGCTGGTCGGTGCTGTGCGGGGGAGGGGGCGGCGACCCGGACCGTGTGCGACGCGCCATGCAGTCGGTCGATGCCCGTCTGGTTCGTCCCGCCGACGCGCTGGTGCAGTTGCTCGATCCGCCGTTCGACACCGCCGGCCTCGATCCGGGCTACATCCGCGGTTACGTTCCAGGTGTGCGCGAGAACGGAGGCCAGTATACGCACGGCGCCATCTGGGCAGCGATGGCTTTTGCCGAACTGGGTGACGGTGAGCGCGCCTGGGCACTCGCCGACATGATCAATCCCGTACATCACGCGCTGTCGCCAGACGCAGCGGCGATCTATCGCGTGGAACCTTATGTGATGGCGGCCGATGTCTATGCGGCAGATCCGCACACTGGCCGCGGCGGATGGACCTGGTACACCGGCTCCGCGGGCTGGATGTACCGCCTGCTGCTCGAATCGCTGCTCGGGTTCAGACGTACCGGGGACATACTCCGAGTACGGCCGTGCATGCCGCCCGGCTGGCGCGATTTCGTCATCGACTACCGCTTCGGGGACACGCCGTATCACATCGAAATTGGCCGCTCAGCCGCCAACGGCGAGGAAGAGGAAGCAAACGCGGTCGTACTCGATGGCACAGCCTGCGGTGACGGCGCCTTCGTGCTGGTCGATGACGGCTGCACGCATCGCGTCGAGGTCACTGTGGCGTGCTGATCCACCCGGGTCGGCAGACGGCAATGTGCGACACCGTACCGACACCTGGACATGGAAGGCGCACTCTTGCTTCGCTGCACCGGCGACTTCGCCGGTACAGCAATCACGGAGGATATCCGATATGAATTGGGACACTGTCGAAGGTAACTGGAAGCAGATCAAGGGCACCGTGAAGGCGCGCTGGGGAAAGCTCACCGACGATGACATCAATGTCATCGCCGGCAAACGCCAGGAGCTGTCCGGCCGCCTGCAGGCGGCCTACGGGCTGACGAAGGAACAGGCAGAACGCCAGATCGAACGGTTCGAGCTGCTGCACAAGTAAGAAGGCGTCCGCGAGAACCGTCCTCCCGTGATTCCGCATCCAGCTGGCAGCAGGCTTGCCGAGGAACACTGCGGGAGGACGGCTCCACGTCTGTCATCTGCCTGCCTGCAGAACGTGACATGGAGGTTCGAATGCACATACCCGCTTCAGACGCCACGGCGCGCAGCGAAGACTCCGGACATTACGCAAAGGGCATTCCGTGTCCTCGCTGCGGGCGTTCGGCTTATCGCGTGCAGCGCAATCTGATGGACCTGTTCGTCAATCTTTTCGTGTCTATCTATCGCTACCGCTGCGGCTCGATGAGCTGCATCTGGGAGGGCAAGGTACGTGCCCGGCGCATGCGCTGAACGAGCGGTCATGCGCCGCACGGGAGCATGCAGTGGACGCTCATGACATGGACGCGGCCCGGACGCGCGTACTGATCGTCAATGCCGACACCCGGGAAGCGGGGCGGCTGCGCGGTGTGCTTGAAGGCACCGAGGCGCAGGCGATGAGCGGACACCTTTTCCGGGTCGAATGCGTGACCTCGCTGACCGATGCCGCGGAACAGCTGACCCGCGACGACATCACGATCGTACTGCTCGATCTCGCACTGTTGCCCGCCGACAACCTCGAAACCTGCGGACAGATACGTGCGCTGGCGCCTGACGCACTTCTGCTCGTGCTTGCCGAGGCCGGTGATGAGGCGCGCGCGCGTGCAGCCTTGCAGTGCGGCGCACACGACTTTCTGCTCAAAGGAGACACCGACGCCCGATGGCTCGCGCGCACCGTCGGCCATGCGTTGGAGCGCCGCGCGGCAGCGCGTGCGCTGCGCTTCAGCGAAACACGGTTTCGCGCGATCAGTGATGCCTCGCCGCTGGGTATCGTCGTGACCGATGCGCAGGGGCTGTGCACCTACACGAATGACGCCTATCAATCAATGTCCGGGCTTGATGCGCGGCACGTTGCCGGCCGGCATTGGAGCTGCTTCATTCATCCGGATGATCGTGCCCGCGTGCAGCTCGAAGTTGCCGCTGTGCTGCAGAGTGCCAAGACGTTCAGCGGGGAAATGCGTCTGCTGCAGCGGGACGGCGAAGTCGTATGGGCACGGATGCATGCCGCCTGGATGACGGACGACGGCGCACCACAGGGCTGCGTGCAGACGGTCGAAGACATTACCGATCGCAAGAAGGCCGAAAATGCCCTGTTGCAGGCCGAGGAAGCGCTGTTCGATGAGCGTGAACGCGCGCAGGTGACCCTGAATTCGATCGGTGACGCCGTGATCGCGACCGATTCCCAGGGGCGGGTGAGCTATCTGAACCAGGTGGCCGAATCGATGACCGGCTGGTCTGCACCCGAGGCACTGTGCCGCCCGCTCAGCGAGATATTCGCAGTCATCGACGGCACGAGCCGCGTCGTGGCGACCAATCCTGCCGAACGGGCCATCGCCGAGAACAGGCGGGTCGGTCTGGCAATGGATTGCCTGCTGGTTCGTCGCGATGGCGTCGAACTGCCGATCGAGGATTCTGCTGCACCGATACACGACCGTCGGGGCAGGGTAACCGGTGCAGTCATCGTATTCCACGACGTCAGTCAGTCACGCGCCATGGCGATACGCATGGCTTACATGGCGCAGCACGATTTCCTCACAGGACTGCCCAACCGTGCGCTGCTGACCGAGCGGCTTGCTCAGGCCATCGGCCAGGCGGCACGCCATCACAAGCAGGTGGCGCTGCTTTTCATCGATCTCGACTTCTTCAAGCGCATCAACGATTCGCTCGGGCATGCAGTGGGCGACCAGCTGCTGCAATGCGTGGCGGAGCGATTGATCGGCTGCGTGCGCGCCACTGACTCGGTGTGTCGTCAGGGCGGCGACGAGTTCGTCATCCTGCTTGCGGAGATCGAACAGCCGCAGGACGCCGCCGGTGTCGCCGACAAGATTCACCAGGCCTTCCTGGAACCCCAGCAGGTCGGCGGGCACACACTGCAGATCACCTTGAGCGTGGGTATCAGTGTCTATCCTGACGACGGCAACACCGCCGAAGCCATGATGCGGAATGCCGACATCGCGATGTATCACGCCAAGGCCCAGGGGCGTAACAACTGCCAGTTCTTCACACCGGAAATGAACGAACGCGCAGTGCAGCGTCTGCTGATAGAAGGCGGTCTGCGCAGGGCGCTCGGCAATCAGGAGTTCCGGCTGCACTATCAACCGCAGATCAATCTCGCCTCCGGAGCCGTGACCGGCGCCGAAGCGCTGCTACGCTGGCGGACGCCCGATCACGGACTGGTTTCACCAACCCAGTTCGTACCGATTGCCGAAGAATGCGGTCTGATCGTACCGATCGGACAATGGGTGTTGCGTGAGGCGTGCCGCCAGATCCGCGCATGGCAGGACAGGGGGCTGTGCGTCGTGCCCGTCGCTGTCAACATTTCGGTGGTCGAACTGCGGCGTCCGGGCTTTGCGGAGAGCGTTGCCCGGATTCTTTACGAGACCGGCGTGCCACCCCATCTGCTTGAACTCGAACTGACCGAAACCCGGTTGATGCAGGACGCCGAATCATCCATGAGCGTGCTGAGATCGCTGAAGAGCATCGGGGTAAAGCTCGTGATGGATGATTTTGGCACCGGCTATTCCAGCCTCAGCTATCTGCGTCGGTTTCCCTTCGACGTGCTGAAGATCGACCAGTCGTTCATACACGATCTTGACAGCGAAGATGGCGATGCGGGCATCGTCGGCGCCATCATCGGCATGGCGACCCACCTGCGCCAGAAGGTGGTTGCCGAAGGCGTGGAGACCGAGCAGCAACTGGCGCTGCTGCGCATCCGTCAGTGCGACGCGGTGCAGGGACATCTGGTGGGCAGACCAATGGAGGCTGACGGATTTGCAGGCCTTCTTGCAGGTGGAATGCCCGCGCGCTGAACGGCTCTGAGTACGTCAGCGTACCGACCGCAGGAAACCGCCGGTCAACACTGAACCCTGGACCATGCGACCTCATGCGTGCGCAGGAGTGCGCTGCAGGGCGTGACCGTGCGGCGACGCTCGTCGTCGGCGGTTCTGACAGGGAACTACATCATGAGCCTCCGTTCCGAAACATTGCGCCCCAGCCGGGCCATCTTCGCCTTCAATGCGCTGGTGGCGCTGTCTGGTTGCGCGTCGGCACCTCCGCCCACGGCTTCGATCGAGGCGGCTGAGCGTGCCATCGCGACCGCAGAGCAGGCGCGTGTGACCGATTACGCCGCAAACGAACTGGGCGACGCGCGTGACAGCCTGAATGCGGCCCGGGAGGCCGTCCGGCAGGAAGACATGGGGCGCGCCCACAGATTGGCCCAGCGGGCCCGCGCGTCCGCCGAACTGGCGACCGCAGGCGCGGAACTGGCGACCGCACGCGCGGAACTGGCGACCGCACGCGCGGAACTGGCGACCGCACGCGCGGAACTGGCGACCGCACGCGCGGAACTGGCGACCGCACGCGCGGAACTGGCGACCGCACGCGCGGAACTGGCGCGCGCGCGCGCCGTGAACGCCGACATGAGCCGCAGCACCGACACCTTGAAGCAGGAAATGCAGCGCAACACGGGAGACCGCTGATGAATGCCAGGATCCACCGCTTTTCGTCACCGCTCAGTGGCGTCGTCGTCGGTGCACTTGCGCTGGGAGCCTGCTCCGCACTGCCCGCGCCCTCGCCGGGCGCCGAAGCAGCCCGCATCAGGCTGGCGCAGTTGCAGGCAGACCCGCAGCTCGCCCGCCGCGCGCCGGAGGCGCTCAACGCGGCCGAATCCGCGGTACGTGAAGCGGAACTGCCGCATCAGGACGACGAACTGGCGGCGCATCGCCTGTTGATGGCCGAACGCAGCATAGACATCGCCCGTGCGCTCGCGGAACGGCGACTGGCGGAAGAGCAGCGGGAACGACTCGTCGTACAGCGCGAGGAAGCGCGGCTGCATGCCCGCACACGGCAGGCGGACGTTGCGCGTGACGACTTGAGTTCGGCACGAAAAGACGCCGAGCAGTCGAGACATCAGGCTGAGGTTGCGCGCGCAGAGGCGAGCACGGCACAACAGGCGGGTGCAGCAGTTCAGGCACGGATCGATGAACTCGAGGGCCGGCCGACCGATCGTGGTCTGGTCATCACGCTGGGCGATGTGCTGTTCGGCAGCGGGGAAGCCGGACTCAATGAGGGCGTTACGCCAGGTCTGGACAGAATTGCGGCCTTCATGGAGGTCTATCCCGAACGCACGGCGACGGTAGAAGGCCACACGGACAGCGTGGGGCGCGGTGACGCCAATCTCGACCTGTCGCAGCGACGGGCTGATGCGGTGAAAGCCTATCTGGTGGCGCGCGGTATTTCCGCCACACGCATCGTCGCCTCGGGCATGGGCGAGCATATGCCGATCGCCCCGAATGACTCGGCGAGCGGGCGCCTGCGCAACCGTCGCGTCGACATCATCATCGACACCCGGAGCGATGGCCGTCGCTGATCGGCCGCAGCCGCGGAACAGCGCTTCGACGAGCGCCCATCGACTGTGTTCGCTACCGCACAAAAGATCCCTCAAATCAGTTGCTATAGTGTTTTCAGGGACGTGCCGGTAGTCAGCCCAGCCCGCTTTTTCCGATTACACGAGTCGCCGGAGGGCGTTGAATTTGAATGCTGCAGACCCGAAGAGCAACCGGCTGCTTGCAGTGCTGCCCGAGGCCGACTGGCAGCGCTGGTTGCCTCTGCTCGAATGGGTCGATATGCCGCTGGGCCAGGTGCTGTACGAATCCGGGCGCACCCTCAGCCATGTCTACTTTCCGACCAGCGCCATCGTGTCGCTTCTTTACGTGATGGAGAACGGTGCCTCCGCCGAGATCGCCGTGGTCGGCAACGAGGGGGTGGTCGGCATTTCCCTTTTCATGGGCGGTGAATCGACGCCCAGTCGTGCGGTCGTTCAGAGCGCCGGCAAGGGTGTCAGGATGAGCGCGCAAAAGATCAAGGACGAGTTCAACCGCGCCGGACCCGTGATGCACCTGCTGCTGCGCTACACCCAGGCGCTGATCACGCAGATGGCGCAGACCGCGGTATGCAACCGACACCACACGCTGGACCAGCAACTGTGCCGCTGGCTGCTGCTGAGCCTTGATCGGCTGCAGGGCAGCGAATTGACGATGACCCAGGAGTTGATCGCCAACATGCTGGGTGTGCGCCGCGAGGGTGTGACCGAAGCCGCGCTGAAACTGCAAAGGATAGGTCTGATCCGCTACGCGCGTGGCCACATCCACGTACTCGACCGCGCCGGGCTGGAGCGGCGCACCTGCGAGTGTTATGCCGTAGTCAAGAAGGAGTACGACCGGCTCCTGCCGGACCGCACCGCAACCTAGGCCATGCCCATCATCGGCACACAGCCGTGGGGCATCCCTCTCTGCATTTTCAGAATCGCCTCGAAGTCCGCTGCGGGCAGCGGCCGCGAGAACAGATAGCCCTGCGCGTAGTCGCAGCCCAGATCGCGCAGCAGGTCGCGCTGGGCGACGGTTTCGACGCCTTCGGCCACCACGGTCAGCCCCAGTTTGTGCGACAGCAGAATGATGGCTTCAGGCAGTGCGGTACCGGCCGGATCCCGGCTCATGTTGCGGACGAATGACTGATCGATCTTGAGGTAGTCCATGTCGAACTTGGTCAGGTAGGACAGTGCAGAGTATCCGGTGCCGAAATCGTCGATCGATATCTGGATGCCGGCTTCGCGGTACTTGCAGAGTTGGCGGGCCACCTTGCTCGTGGCGTCCAGCAGCAGGCTTTCGGTAATTTCGATCACCACGCTGTCACCGGGCAGGCCCAGGGTCTGCAGATGGTCTATCCAGCCTTCATCGCCGGCACTGCGTTCGAACTGGGCGGGTGACTTGTTTACGCTCACCTGCAGCCCGGGGGCATACGCTTCGCGCCAGCGCAGCAGCTGGCGGGTGGCTTCACGGAATACCCAGTCGCCGATCGGCACGATCAGGCCGGTCTCTTCCGCCAGCGGAATGAAATCGGCCGGGCTGACCAGACCTCGCTGGGGGTGCTGCCAGCGCAGCAGTGCCTCCGCCTTGTGTATGGTGCCGGTTTCCAGACCGATGATGGGCTGGTAGTGAAGCACCAGCTGCTCCTGTTCCAGTGCCGCGTGCAGGTCCTTGATCAGTTGCAGCCGCTTCTGCGCAGCCTCCTGCATCGAACTGACGAAGAAGTTGAAACAGTTGCGGCCGCTGTCCTTTGCGCCGTACATGGCCTGATCGGCATTGCGTATCAGGCCGTCAGCGTCGGCGGCATCCTGCGGATAGACGGTGAGGCCGATGCTGGCCGACAGGTGCGCAGACGTGTGGCCGAGGTCGTAGGGCGCGGTCAGCACCTGCAGCATGTCGCTGGCGACCCGCTGAGCGTGGGCGGCATCGTCCTGCTCGGACAGAATGACGGTGAATTCATCGCCGCCCAGTCGGGCCAGCGTATCGGATTCGCGCACGCAGCTCCGTATGCGTCGTGCCGCCTCGATCAGCACCACGTCGCCGGTCTGGTGACCGAAGGCGTCGTTGACCTCCTTGAAACGATCGAGGTCGATGAACATGAGCACCATGCAACGTCCGCTGCGATTGGCCTTCAGAAGTTCCTGATCCAACCGGTCGCGGAACATGCGACGGTTCGGCAGCTGGGTCAGTACGTCGTAATTGGCCTGGGTCCAGATCAGCTCTTCCGCCTTCTTCTGTTCGGTGATGTCGCGGATGAACGCACTGAAAGCGTGCCGGCCGTTCACCCGGCTGACCGCGATGGTCAGTTCGATCGGAATGTCGTGGCCGTCCCGGTGACGCCCGGTGATCGTCAGGCGCCGGTTCAGCGCCGGACCGGCGCCGGTCGCGAGGAAGTGACGCAGACCGCGCACATGGGCTTCGCGGTATTCGGGCGGCACGATGAGTGCGTGCATCGGCTGGCCCACCGCTTCGCTGCGTGTCCATCCGAAGATGGCTTCCGCCTGGGGATTCCAGCCGGTGACCTCGCCGTCCTCGTTCATCTGCACCACGGCGTCGAGGGCGGAATCGATGATGGCGCGCATGGTGTCTTCGTTGTCACGACGGGTAGCGATCAGCGCCGAAAGGCCGGCCGCCATGTCGTTGAAGCTGCCGGCGATCTGGGCCAGTTCGTCCCGGCTGTCGAGCCGGATGCGTTCCTCCAGCCGGCCATCGGCGAGCGCACGGGCGGATTCGGCGAGATTGCGCACTGAACGCGTGATGGCGTAGTAGCCACCGATCGAACAGTAGAGAGCAACGCCAAGCAGGGCCGACACCATACCCATGGTCAGCATGAGTGCGTGGCGGAGACCGTCCAGTCTTTCCCGGATCAGGCGCTCGGCCGCCGGCAGAAGCATGTGTTCGATCTGGGCGTAGAGGCTGTCTATCGTCGAGGTCGCGTCGCGGTAGAACACTTCGGGACTGAGCGTGACCGGGCCCGACAGGATGCGCGTCCGCACCAGCCGCACAATGGCACTCAGCGAATCGCCGATATCGACCGCCGAGCGCGACATTTCGGACTGCAGGGCAGGGTTGTAGCGCCCGGTCTTCTCGATGTTGTAGCCCGCCACCTTGCGTGCCGAATCGAGTTCGGTCACCAGTGCGGACAGTTCGCTGACCTGCTCGGGCGACGCGTGGCCTGCCGACAGCAGGGCGACACCAAAGGCCCGCACGCGGCCCAGCCTCTCGATGGTGGCCGGCAGCTTGCTCACGCTGCTGTCGATCAGATAGGTCGATGCCGGGTCCGGATCCAGCGTCAGACCGTACGCGTCGGCCACATCCGCTTCGAAGTTCAGCAGCCGTTCGATCAGCCGGGTATGGGCATCGAAATTCGCCGGGCTGTCCATCGGCTCACCCGGACTGCGCAACCGTTCCCAGTCGGTGCGCAGTGCAAACAGATCACGCTGTGACAGCAGTCCGGCCGGCAGCTGGGTGGCTATGTGATCGAACAGCGCGTCGGTTTCGGCTGCCTGCACCTGGCGCTCGGCGCCCATCGAGCGTACGCCGGCCAGCTCACCCGCCCTCAGGCCACGGTGCTTCTGCACACGCTGGACAATCTGGCTGAGCGTGCGGATATGGGACAGCCCGGCCAGTTCGTGCTCCGCGGCCTCGATGTCCTGACGAAGGCTGGAATACAGGCTGTGCGACAGGACGAACAGTGCAAGCAGCACCAGACCGCCGAACACCGCAAACTTGCGCCGATAGTCCAGCCGGTTCATCAGCCGGATTGCGGGGCCGAACAGAAGATGAAAGCGCATCGCCATCCGCGGTGGAATTGAAAGGAGTCCGGCCGTGCCGGCACGCGGCCCTGACTAGATGCGGAACGCCTGAACCGCCTCCTGCAGCGACTGTGCAGAGCGCGCCACCTCGTCGCCCTGACGCGCGGTTTCCTCGGCACCGGACGCGGAGCGCTCGGACAGCCCGAACAGCAGATCGGCGTTGCGGACGATTTCGGCCACCGCGCTGTTCTGGGCACCGAGGCTGCTGGAAATCGTGGCCGATCGCCCGGACAGCGCTTCCAGCCGGCTGAGGATGTCGTCGAACTCGTTCACCGCGGTGGCGGTGCTGCCGGTTGCGCCGTCAACTTCCGCGTTTGCGCTGCGCACCAGTTCTATCGTGCGTTCCGCGTCGTCGCGGATGCGCACCACCAGCTGGCTGATGTCGTTGGCCGACACCTGGCTGCGCTGCGCCAGCTTGCGCACTTCGTCGGCCACGACCGCGAAGCCGCGACCCTGCTCGCCGGCGCGCGCCGCCTCGATCGCGGCATTCAGCGCCAGCAGATTGGTCTGGTCCGACAGTTCCTTGATCAGCTCGTTGATCCGGTTGATCGCGCGCGAATCCTCGACCAGCTCCTCGATCACGGTAAGGGACGCCGCCATCTTGTCTGACGCAGCATGCACGCCGGTCAGCGAGGCCTGCAGCGTGCTCTTGCCCACGCGCGACGCTTCGCCGGCATTGCGCGCGAGCTCGTCGGCCTCTCTTGAAAGCGATTCGATGTCCCGGATATTGCCGCTCATCTGTTCGATCGCGCTGCCCACCGCGCGGATCGAGTCCAGCTGGCGCGCACCGTTCTCGCGCGCGCTGCCGGAGTGCTCGGACAGCTCCACCGCGGCGGAGGTCAGCGTGCTGGACAGGGCCTGAAGATGCTCGACCAGCTTCTTAACCGCCTTGCGCGCTGCGTTGTACTCGTAACAGAGCCAGGCGAAATCGTCGCGACCGTCGAGGTCGAGCCGGCAGTCCAGATGTCCCTTGGCCAGCGCATTCAGCCCGCCGACAATGACCTCGGCGCGCTGGCCATAGAAGCGTCCGATCAGGATGCCGGTCACGCCGCCGCCGGCCAGCAGCAGCGCTGACAGGGCGATCTGCAGCGGCAGGTTCGCGTTGCCGATGGCGAGGTTCAGGACGACGCAGCACACCAGTGCCGACGACGCGCCAAATGCGGCAAACGCCTTGCGGATGCTCAGACTTTTCAACATGTCTCCTCCGTGCCCCCGGATTCTGTTCATCGAAAGGGTGTGCGACAGAACCCTTCGTTTCCGCTTATCGGGCGGATTTCCCGCCGACTTGAGCCGGTCCGCCGGGCGGCGACCGACGAAAAAAATCCGCGGGCGGCGTGCGCCGCGCGCGGATAACCGGGGTGCACCGGAGGAGGTTGATCAGTCGTTGCTGCCGGCGAAACCGAACAGCTGCAGCAGGGCGGTGAAGAGGTTGAAGATGGACACGAACAGGCCGGTCGTGGCCATCACGTAGTTGGTTTCA
Source organism: Methyloversatilis universalis FAM5 (assembly GCF_000214035.2). Lineage (GTDB taxonomy): Bacteria > Pseudomonadota > Gammaproteobacteria > Burkholderiales > Rhodocyclaceae > Methyloversatilis > Methyloversatilis universalis. Next base: position 28,140 of record NZ_AFHG01000036.1, read on the forward strand.
CCGCCGCGCACGATGCGCTGGGTTTCGAAGGCGATCATGCCCGCCATCAGCAGCACGACCACCGCGGACACGGTCAGCGACAGCGCCGGAATTTCGAAGAAGATCGCGCCCAAACCGGCCAGCATCGCGACCACCATGCCAATGAACAGGAAGCTGCCCATGCCCGACAGGTCACGTCGGGTCACGGTGGCCCAGCCCGCCATCGTCAGGAACACGCCCGCGGTCGCGCCCAGCGCCAGCGTAATGGTCTGGCTGCCGCCGGGCAGCGCCATTACCGCGTTGAGCAGCGGCCCGACGGTGTAGCCCATGAAGCCGGTCAGCGCAAAGGTCAGCAGCACGCCGACACCGCTGTCGCGGAACCTGGTGACCGCGAACAGCAGGCCGAAGTAGCCGGCCAGGGTCAGCAGGATGCCCGGGGCCGGCCATTTCGCCGCCATGGCGAAGTAGGCGACGGCAGCGCTGAAAGCGAGGTTCAGGCCGAGCAGCATCCAGGTGTTGCGCAGCACGCCCCGGGCGCGCTCGTCGATCACCATCGTGGCGTCGGATACGTGGTCGGCGCGCAGCGTCAGAGGGCGCGCACGGGAAAGACGGTCATCCATCATGATCTCCTTGTTCGATGCATAAAAATCGGTTCAGGCCGGCTGCAGATCGGGCCGGCTGCGTTCATGCAGCCGCTGCCGGCTGCGCTTCAGGGTGCGGCGCAGCCGCTGGCTGGCGCGATCGAGCGCACCGTCCAGCGCCGCGTGCCACTCGCGCGCGCGGGCTCTCGCCAGCAGCGGCGGGCCGCCTGCCAGCTGCAGCGTCACCTGCACTTCCTTGTCCTCGCCGCCGCGCGGGCCGTTGGTGTCGGCCAGCCGCAGCGTCACGCGGGGAATGCGCCAGGCCAGACGTCGCAGCACGAAGCGCAGTCGGTGCTCTGCCGCTCTGCGCAGCGCCTGGCCTTCCGGATGACGTGTTTCGACGATCACTTCCATGGCTCACCTCCTTGTGGATGGGAGCGCTCACTGTACGCAGGTCCGGGTTTCCTAAAAATGGATGTTGATGGTAGTTTCACTTCGTAAAATACGAAGTCAGGAGAGATCGTGCTCAACTACCGTCATCTGTATTACTTCTGGGTCGCCACCAAGGAAGGCGGCATCGCGCGCGCAGCCGAACGATTGGACATGGCGGTGCAGACCGTGAGCACCCAGATACGTGAACTGGAGCGGGCGCTCGGCCATGCGCTGTTCAAGCCGGCCGGCCGGAGCGTTGAACTGACCGCGGCCGGTGCGGCGGCGGTGCGACTGGCCGAACAGATTTTTCAGCTGGGCGAACAGCTGCCGCTGGCGGTGCGCGAGGCGGCGCAGTCGCAGGGCGTGCGGCTGTCGGTGGGCATTTCCGACGGCCTGCCCAAGGCTGCGGTGCGCCACATTCTTGAACCGGCGACCGAAACGCCCGGCCTCCATCTGGTATGCGTCGAGGACGAATTCGATGACCTGCTGGCCGATCTGGCGCTGCACCGTCTGGACGTGGTGCTGGCCGACCGGCCGGCGCCGGCGAATCCCAATCTGAAGGTGTACAGCCACCCGGTCGGCGACGCGGCCCTCGAGTGGTATGCGCCGGCCGGGCTGGCCGCCGCGGCGGACATCGGTTTTCCGGCCTGTCTCGAGCGCATGCCGCTGCTGCTGCCCACCCGCCACGCCGCAGTACGTGCGCGCATCGAGGACTGGTTCGAGCGGCGCGGCCTGCGGCCGCAGGTGGCCGGCGAATTCGAGGACAGCGCGCTGCTCGCCATTTTCGGCGAGAGTGGCATGGGTGCCTTTCCGGCGACCGAATGGTCACACGACGAACTGACCGGACACCGTGCGCTGACCCTGGTCGGCCGCTGCACCGAAGTGGTCGAGCACTTCTACGCCATTTCCGCCGAGCGGCGGGTGCAGCATCCGCTGGTGCAGAAAGTGCTGGCTGGCCGCCGCACCGACGTCGGCAACGGCCTCAGTGCCTGAGCGGATCGACCGCTTCCGGGCGTGATACGCCGACGATCCAGCCTTCCACCGGATCGATGTGCAGCGGCAGGCCGTAGCCGGCGTCGCGCCGCAACCAGGCCCAGGCCGCTTCCACCAGACAGAGCACGCAGTCCAGCGTATCGCCGGTGCCGTCGCTGCTCATCGCTTCCAGCAGCGCGTTGTCGTCGCAGCGCAGCGGCACGCCCAGCGGATGCTGACCGCGCAGCAGCGCTTCCGACAGCAGCATGCGGTTGGCCAGCCGTTCCCGCGTCTGGCCTGCGGCCGCCTCGCTCTTGTACGAGCCGGCCACGATGCTGCGCGCCAGCCAGCCGGGATAGGCCTCCAGCGCGACACGCTGACCGTCTCCGCCATGCATGCCCGGCACATGGACACCGGCATCCAGCAGGCGGCGCGCGCCTTCCATGAACATCCAGCCCACCGGCGGATTGACGCACTTCATCGGGCTATGGGAGCCGGCGGGGCGGTCGGTCGCACGGTGGGTGTACTTGTCGCCCACCGGGCGCTGCGCGCGTTCGGCGTCGGCAAGTGCCTTGAATTCGGCGCGCGACAGCGCGGTGACGGCACGCACGAGGCCGGCCCAGTCGGTCGGCCAGCCATGCTCCAGCACCGACTCACGCGGCAGGCCGAAGGGGAAATCGAATGCGCCCAGCCAGGGGCCGGGGCGGCGGAGGAAAGCTTCGAAGCCGTCCCAGGACGGAAAGCGTTCGACGCGTCGCAGATGCACTGCGCCGTCCGCGCCCACGACCCCGGACGCGACGGTGATCGGCTTGCGGGCCGACGGGGCGGAGGTGAAATCGATGCCGTACAGCGTGCTCATGGGGCGCAGCATACGCCGCGGCGGTGATCCGGGCCTATCGCCGCCCGGATTTCCGTGTGCAGCGCAACATGAAAACCGCCATGCCTGCAGCGAAAAGCAGCGCCTGTGAGGGCTCGGGAACCGTGGACGCCATCGCCCCGGACGTAATGCCGGCGCTGCCGCCCTGAGTGCCGCCGGTCAAGGTGGGCGGACCGCCGCCGCCCAGCTGCAGCGATCCGCCGCTGCGGGGCGATGTCGGCGGGAGCGGGCCTGAAGACGGACCGGAGGGCGATCCACCAGTGAGTCCAGGCGATGCACCCGCGCCGGGGATGACCCCGAGCGGACTGCCGCCGACCTGCAGCGAGCCGCTACTTGGGGAAAGCGGGACGGGCACCACCGCGGGTGCGGACAGGAACTGGACCTCCGCGCCATTCAGCCGTGACCGGCTGTCGAGCGCGATCTGCGGCGACACCAGTTCCAGCGCCGGGGCCTGCAGTACGCTGCGTGTCAGGCTGAGCGGGCCGGATGCCTCCAGCACGACGCGCAGCGGATCGCTCACCACCGCATCGCTCAGCGACAGCGCACCTGCGCACCGGATATGGAGGCCTTCGCCGTTCAGCGTGGTCAACGTGCCGGAACAGCTGACGCTGCCTGAGATCGCTGCGACCGCGGATGGGGCATGAAGCGCGAGAAGTGGCACGAACAGGAAAGCGGGAAAGGAAGCGGAAATAGGGCCCGGCGAGGTGACCCGGAAGCGTGCGCGCATGACATGAAAATGCATGAAGACGGCCGCAGTGTGTCGGACGGGCGCGCACCCGTCGATCAGCCGAAGGGATTATCCATTCGGTATCGACCCTTCCGGTGAAAGCAGGGCTTTCAGCGCCTCCAGCGTATCGGCCTCGGCCGCCGGCTTGTCCTGGCGCCAGCGCAGCATGCGCGGAAAGCGCACCGCGATGCCCGACTTGTGCCGCGGTGAGGCCTGCAGGCCTTCGAAGCCCAATTCGAATACCAGTTCAGGCCGTACCGAACAGACCGGGCCGAAGCGCTCGATCGTATTGGCCTTGATGAAGGCATCGACCGCACGCATTTCGGCGTCGGTCAGACCGGAGTAAGCCTTGGCGAAAGGCACCAGCGTGCGCGAGCCGTCGGCCGCCACCGACCACACCGCGAAGGTGTAGTCGCTGTACAGCCCGGCGCGACGGCCGTGCCCGCGCTGGGCGTACAGCAGCACCGCATCGACAGTCCAGGGATCGACCTTCCACTTCCACCACTGGCCGCGGGCATCGGACTTCACGCGTCCCACGCCGTAAGCGGCGTCGCGTCGCTTGAGCATCAGGCCTTCGACCCCTCGATCGCGGGACTGCGCGCGCTGCCCGGCCAGCGCCAGCCAGTCGCCGCTGATCAGCGGCGAACTCAACAGGCGCGGATGCGCGCTGGCGGTGAGCAGCGCCTCCAGCTTCTGGCGGCGCGCCCACTGGGGCTGCGGGCGCAGATCCTGTCCGTCCAGCTCCAGCAGGTCGTACGCCATGAACACGACCGGCACGCTGTCGATCAGCCGGCGGCTCACGGTCTTGCGGGTGATGCGGGTCTGCAGCCGGGCAAAGGGCAGCGGCGCGCCGTCCTGCCAGGCCAGTACTTCGCCGTCGAGCACACAGCCCTCGGGCAGGGTGAGGGCGGCTTCCATCAGTTCCGGAAAGCGTTCGCTTACCAGTTCCTCGCCGCGCGACCACAGCGCCGCCTCATCGGCCCGGCGCACCAGCTGGCCGCGTATGCCGTCCCACTTCCATTCGGCCAGCCAGTCATCCGCGTCACCCAGCGCTTCGGCCGGAGCCTGCTGCAGCGGATGGGCGAGGAAGAAGGGATAGGGCTGCAGACCCCGTTCGCCTTCACCGGGCGGGGCGATCAGGGCCTCATAGCGCGTACCGCTCATGCCGGCACGGGCCGGATCCGACGCGAGATAGCCGATGAGTCGCTGGGCGATGGTTTCGGCCGGCACGCCGGCCACTGAGGACAGCGCGCGCGTCACCAGCAGCCGTGACACGCCGACCCGCAGTCCGCCGGTGATGAGCTTGTTGAACAGGAAACGGCTGCGCGCGTCGAGTGCGCGCCAGGCCGATTCGAGCAGTGCCGGCTTGTCACCGGCGGCTGCGGCACGCAGGGCGCCCAGACGGTCCACCCAGCGGTGCAGCGGTGCGTCGTCGTCGGCCTCGGGCGGCGGCAGGATGAGCGCCAGCGTTTCGGCCAGATCGCCGACCGCCTCGTAGCATTCGTCGACCAGCCAGTCCGGCAGGCCGGCGACGCGGGCCCCGGTTTCGCGCAGCAGGCGGCTGGGGGCGGCCTGACGCAGCTTGCCGCCGGCCAGCACATAGACCGCCCAGGCAGCATCCTCAGGTGGCGTGAGCGCGAAATAGGCGCGCATGGCCTCCACCTTGGCGCGGGTGGATGTGCTGGCGTCCAGCGCGTCGTACAGGGAGGCAAAGCGCTTCATGCGGGCGGGCCGTCCGGGGTATCGGGCGCGAGCGCGCCGTCCCGCACTTCGGTGTCCGCGTCGTCGCGTTCGTCACCGAATTCGGTGCGGAAGGCGCCGGCCTCCAGCCCCTGTTCGTTCAGCCAGCGCACCATGGGCGCGACCTGACCGTGGGTGACGATGACACGCTGGGCACCGGTTTCGCCGATCGCGCGCATCAGCGCAGGCCAGTCGGCGTGGTCGGACATGACCAGGCCGCGGTCCACCGCGCGCCGCCGCCGGGCACCGCGCACCTGCATCCAGCCGGACGCGAAGCAGTCGGCGTAGTCGCCGAAGCGTTTCATCCACGGCGAACCCTGGGCCGAAGGCGGGGCGATCACCAGGGCGCGGCGCAGCAGATCGGCGTCGAGCCCCTCCGACACCGCGCGCGTTGCCGGCAGCGCCACGCCGCTGTCGCGGTAGGCGCGGTTCATCGCCTCGACCGCGCCGTGACAGACGACCGGGCCGATCCGCGTCTCGAGGCCGGCCAGGATGCGCTGCGCCTTGCCGAAGGCGTAGGCGAACACCACGCTGCTGCGGCCGGCGTCTGCATTGGCGGCCCACCAGCGGTTCAGTTCGGCCAGCAGTTCGGCCTGAGGACGCCAGCGATACACCGGCAGACCGAAGGTCGATTCGCTGATGAAGGTGTGCGCGCGCACCGGCTCGAAGGCGCTGCAGGTACCGTCGGCCTCCAGTTTGTAGTCGCCGGAGGCCACCCACACCTCACCCTCCACCTCGACCCGCACCTGCGCGGAGCCAAGCACATGGCCGGCCGGGTGCAGCGACACCGTGGCGTCGCCGATGCGCAGGCGCTCGCCATAGTCCAGCGTCTGCAGCGCGATGTCGCCAAGGCGGGCGCGCAGCACCCGCTCGCCTTCGCGGCTGGCCAAGTAGGCGCCGTGGCCAGTGCGCGCATGGTCCGCGTGGGCGTGCGTGATGACCGCCCGCGCCACAGGACGCCAGGGGTCGATATGGAAGTCGCCGGCGGCGCAGTACAGGCCTTCCGGTCGCAGCGTGATCAGGTCGGTGCGCATGGGGACGATGGTATCTTCCGGACCATGACCGTACTGCCCGACCCGAAGTTCTTGCGCGCCCATGGCGCGCTGCTTGCCGACAGTCACCGCCGCCTGGTGGGGCGCGACATCAGCGTTCCGCCAGATGCACTGTATGACGCGCCGTTCGCGCTGGTGTCGCACGGCACCGAAGCCGATCCGGTGTTCAACTACGCCAACCGGCACGCACAGCAGGTGTTCGGCTACGACTGGGCCACCTTCGTCACGCTGCCGTCCCGTCTGTCGGCCCGCGCACCCGAGCGCGACGAACGCGCCCGGCTGCTGGAGCAGGTGAGCCGCGACGGCTACATTCCGGATTACAGCGGGGTGAGGGTCAGGGCGGACGGTCGGCTGTTCCGCATCCGCCGCGCCACCGTGTGGAACGTGATCGACGAGGCCGGCGTGCTGCGCGGGCAGGCGGCCCTGTTTTCGGATATCGAGGAGCTTTCATGAACGCACTGCATCCGCTGGTCGACGCGCTGGATGCACGCGTCGCGCGCTGGACCGCACTGCGGCGCGACCTGCATGCGCATCCCGAACTGGCATTCGAGGAAAACCGGACCGCGAAGGTGGTGGCGCGCGTACTGCGCGAAGCCGGCATCGAGGTACACGAGGGCATCGGCCGCACCGGTGTCGTGGGCGTGCTGCGCAACGGAAATGGCAGCGGGGCCATCGGCCTGCGCGCCGACATGGACGCGCTGCCGATGACCGAACAGAACACCTTCGCCCATCGTTCCACCCACCCGGGCCGCATGCACGGCTGCGGCCACGACGGTCATACCGCGATGCTGCTGGCTGCCGCCGAATATCTGGCTGAAACCCGCGGTTTCGACGGCACCGTGTACTTCATCTTCCAGCCGGCAGAGGAGGGCGCGGGCGGCGCGCCGGCCATGATCGCCGACGGCCTGTTCGAGCGCTTCCCGATGCAGGCGGTGTTCGGCCTGCACAACTGGCCCGGCCTGCCGGTGGGACAGATGGCGGTGCACACCGGGCCGGCGATGGCGTGCAGCGATTCGATCGATATCGAGATCGCGGGCCGCGGCGCCCACGCGGCCATGCCTCATCTGGGCGCCGATCCGGTGCTGGCGGGCGCGGCCATGGTGCAGGCGCTGCAGTCCATCGTGTCGCGCAACGTGCCGCCGGTCGAATGCGGCGTGGTCAGCGTGACCCAGTTTCATGCCGGCGAGGCCTACAACGTGATCCCCGAGTCGGCCCGTCTGGGCGGCACCGCGCGCGCCTTCACGCCGGAAGTGCGCGACCAGCTGGAAAGCGGCATACAGCGCGTGGTGCAGGGTGTGGCGGCCGCGCACGGCGTGAGCGCGAAAGCGACCTACCGCCGCGGCTACCCGCCGACCATCAATACCGCGGGCGAAGCGGATTTCTGCGCCGCGGTCGCACGCGAGGTGTTCGGCGACAGCCAGGTGCAGGTGAATTACCCGCCCAGCATGGGTGCGGAGGATTTCGCCTACATGCTGCAGGAGCGGCCGGGCTGCTATGTCTGGCTGGGCAACGGCGGCGGACCGGATGCGGCGTCGGACCCGGCGCATGCCGAGGGCGGCGGCTGCATGCTGCACAACCCGCGCTACGACTTCAACGACCGCATCATCCCTCTGGGCGTGGCCTACTGGACGCGGCTGGTCGAGCGCTGGCTGGCCTAGCAGGACCCGCCGGAGGCTGCGGGGACGCGCGTTCCCGCAGCCTGTTTCATGCGCTGCGCAGTCCGAGCGCGCGCGCGATCAGGATGGCGCTGACCGGCATGACGACCGCGATGGCCACCACGGTGAGCAGCAGCGGCGTCAGGTCGCCGTAGTTCGCGGCGGTCATGACCGCGCCGGTCGCCGGGTCCTTCACCTCGCGCGACAGCACGTAGATCTGGTTCAGATACTTGGTGCCGAGCTGGCTTGCCGACAGTGCGAGGTTGGTGAAGGAGGCCATCACCGCGAAGAAGGTGGCTTTCAGGTGGGCCGGCGCCGAATTGGCGATCCAGGCCAGCATCGGAATCATCGAAATCTGGCCCAGCGGCGATTCCAGCGCGGTGTCGATCACCGCGATGAAACGGGCGTCCACCACGCCGCCGGTCACGCGGGCGGTCCATTCGTGCAGGCCCAGGCTCATGCCCAGCGTCGGCATCGATAGGATGAAGCCGGCCGCTGTGAGCCAGCCCACGACATAGGTGATCGAGCGTTCCGCCATGAAGCGGCGGAACATGAACATGCCGGCCAGCGTCAGCGCGCTGCCGATCAGCGACAGCACCGAAAAGAAGGCCTGGTCGAAACCGAGCACGTCTATGGTCCACCAGGACACGCCGGGGCCGGTGCCCGGGGTGGCGCGGAACATGAAGATGACCAGCGCGGTACCGATCAGCGTGTTGCGCGCGGCGGGTTCCAGTTCGCGGGTGAGCCGGGTCATCAGGAAGGCGATGATGGCGAATGAACCGGCGAAAATGATTTCCTGGTTCCACTTCAGGTCGGACAGGCCCATGCCCAGCGTGAACACGACAAACACCAGACTGCCGCCGAGGATCCACCAGTTGGGGTCGGTATGGCTGTCCGGATCGCGCAGCAGGGCAGCCGCCTCGGCACGCGACAGGCCGCGCGACATGTGGGCGGCAAGGGCGCCGCGCCTGAGCCAGGCGGCGAAGGCCACGCCGGCGACCGACACCGCCGGAATGACCAGCGCCATCAGGTAGATGTCGCGGTAGATCAGCACCTTCTGCGCTTCCGGCAGCTTTTCGGTGCCGGCGAACACGTACAGGTTGATCAGGGCCACCAGCACGCTGCCGCCGATGATGGCGACCCGGCCCAGCGTCTGCATCGTGGTGTGCATCAGCTTGAGCTGTTCCGGCGGCACCGGCCGGCCCTGCTCATCGACGTGCGGGACTGCCTCGACCGTCATCGCGTCGGCCACCGCGTCTTGCAGCACGTAGCCGATGGGACTGAGCAGCGCGCTGATCACGAACCAGGTATTGACCGGCAGCACCGCGGCCATCGCTTCGCGCTCGGCGATCAGGCCGGCCATGATGAGCAGGCTGGCGGCGATCAGCGTCGCGCCCAGATAGATGAGCAGGCTCTTGAAGCGCCACAGCAGATCGACCAGATGGCCGATCGGCATTTTCAGCGCCCACGGTATGCCGACCCAGAAGCCGAGCGCAGCCAGGAATTCGGCCGACAACCCGAGGTAGTCCTTGACGAAGAAGGTCCCGACGATGCCGGTCAGGCCCTGGATGCCCGCTGCCATGTAGACCATCAGCGGCGGCAGGTAGGAAAGGCGCATTTCGCGCCCGAGGGACAGGATGTTCTGATCGATCCAGTTCAGCAGTCGGGATGTCATGGTCTGTTCTTGTTGTGGCGATCGCGCCTGTGACCGGCAAGGATAGGGGGAATTCAATGAATGCGCCGCAAAAGCGGACGGCGAAAGCCGGTATGCTTGCGCGCTGACCTCCACCCCACGCCCACCGGAGCACGACGTGCGTTTTTTCGGCCGCGACGATGACCATGCCGCGCTGCAGCCGCTGCGCCAGATCAAGCTGTTCTCGTCGCTCACCGCGCGCGAGCTGAAGGTGGTGTACGGCCTGCGGCACGAACGTCACTACCTGGCCGGCGAAATCGTGTTCGACCAGGGCGACGAGGGCCAGGCGATCTACGCCATCGTCGAAGGCGAGGTGGAAATCCTGCGTGCCGAGGGCGGAAGCCCGCACCGGCTGGCGCTGCTGGCGCCGGGCGAGGTGTTCGGCGAACTGGCGCTGCTGGATCAGGCACCGCGCGCCGCGCAGGCAAGGGCGCTCAGCGACTGCCGGCTGGTGGTGTTCTTCCGTGCCGATTTCATGAGCCTGCTGGAAACCCACCCCAAGATCGCGTCCAAGATCGCGCTGGCTCTGGCCCGCCATCTGGGTGGCCGGTTGCGACAGGCGAATGCCGGCGCGCGTCAGGAAGGCCATCTGTGAGACGGCTGCAGCCGTCCGGCGCGGGGCCGCTGGCCTGGTGCGGCATCCTGCTCGCCACGACGCTGGCGCTGTTCCTGTTCCAGCACCTGCTGTGGCTGGTGCTGCCCTTCCTGTTCGGACTGATCGCCTACTACTTCCTGTATCCGCCGGTGCAGCGCCTGGTGTTCGCCGGGTTTTCGCAGGAGGCGGCCGCCAACATCACGGTCGGCGCCTTCGCCCTGCTGCTGATCGTGTGTTTCGCGCTGATGTTGCCCTGGTTCGCCGCGCACGCGGTGAGCGTGCAGGACACCGGCCAGCGCTATCTGCAGGGCGGGCTCACCCTGCTCAACGAAACGCTGCGGGCGCTGGAAGCCCAGTCCCGCTTCATGCGCGACGCGCACGTCGCGGATGCGGTGTCGTCCGGCATCGCCAGGGCCGGCGAGGGCTTCGCACAGGAACGGCTGCCGGCGCTGATGCTGGGCGTGGCGGCCTGGCTGCCGTCCTTCCTGCTGGCGCCTTTCCTGGCCTACTTCTTCCTGCGCGACGGTCGCCGTTTCCAGCGCTTTCTGGCGCGGGCGGTGCCGAACGCCTATTTCGAGCGCACGCTGCACCTGCTGTACGAGGTCGACCGCACCACCCGCGCCTACTTTCAGGGCCTGATCAAGCTCACCGTGCTGGACGCCGCCTGCCTGGCGATCGGCCTGTGGCTGATCGGGCTGTCGTCGCCGCTGATGCTGGGACTGATCACCGCGGTGCTGGCCTGGGTACCCTATGTGGGGTCCATCCTCGGCTGCGCGGTGGTGGTGATGGTGGCGGCGACCGATTTTCCCGGTTCGCCCGGCGTGGCCTACGCCGCAGTCGGCCTGTTCGTGTTCGTGCGGCTGCTGGATGACTTCGTGTTCATGCCGCTCACCATAGGTCGCAGCCTGAAGATGCATCCACTGGTGACCGTGCTGATGATTTTCGTCGGTGGTGCGGTCGCGGGCGTCGCCGGCCTGCTGCTGGTGCTGCCGTTACTGGGCGTGGTGATGGTGATCGGTGAAACCGCCAGCATTGTCGCCGCCGACCCGCGACTGCGCGCCCGTCACGCCCATGCGCGACGACTGCGCCTGCAGTCGGTCACCCGCGACCTGGGCTGAACCGGGGCGGTTTCAGCCTTCCCGGTTGCGCATGTGGTCGGCCAGATCCTCGATCGCCTTCAGCAGCTGTTCGTTCGCCTCGTCCGGCGGCAGCACTTCGTCCATTGCCAGCCGCATGCACATGAGCCACTGATCGCGCTCCGCCTCGCCGATGGTGAAGGGCAGGTGGCGGGCACGCAGCCGCGGATGACCGTAGGCCTGCACGAACAGCTGCGGGCCGCCAAGCCAGCCGGACAGGTACATGAACAGCTTCTGGTTCGAGCCGGACAGGTCGGCCGGGTGCAGCTTGCGGATGCCGTAGGCCTCCGGCAGCGTGTCCATCAGTTCGTAGAAGCGGTCGACCAGTCGGCGGACGGTGGCTTCGCCGCCGATGTAATCGTAGAAGGTGGGGGCGCTCTGGCTCATTTCGGGGGTGTCTTGCGTGAATCCGTGATTTTATCGCGGCCGGCGGCTTCTTCATTGCTCGGCCGGCGGACCTTTTTCGCAGGGACGTCATCGGCCGCGGCATAGAATCCGGGCGCTGCACGCTTACACCGAACCGAGGAGTGCCATGAAAACCCTGCTGTTCTACGACAACGTGGTCGTGCTCAACCGCGACACCCACCGCGACCTGCGCCTGAAGCCGCAGGACAATCTGAAGTTCGCCGCGGAAACCAACTGCGTGCCGCTGGCCCTGGTCGAGTTCGGCGACGTGGCCCGCGAATACCCCATCGTGTTTGCCCGGCTGCCCGGCGGTCTGGTGCCGGTGGCGCTGCTGGGCCTGCGTGACGCGGAAAATCTCTATGTCACTGCGGAAGGCAAGTGGGACGCCCGCTACGTGCCGGCCTTCGTCCGTCGCTATCCCTTTGTGGCAGTGCAGGACAACAACGCGCCGGACAAGCTGCTGGTGTGCATGGACGACAAGTTCCCGGGTTTCAATACGGAAGAGGGCGAGCGTCTGTTCGACGAGAACGGTGCGGAAACCGACTACCTGAAGAATGCACTGGCCTTCGTGCAGGGCTACCAGAACGAGGCGCAGCGCACCGCGGAATTCTGCCGCGAGATCGAACAGCTGGGCCTGCTCAACGAAATGAGCGCGATGGCCGAACTGAACGACGGCCGCAAGTTCCGGCTCGACGGCCTGTGGGTGATCGACGAGGCCAAGCTGCAGGCGCTGTCCGCGGCCGCCGCGGTCGATCTGTTCCGGCGCGGCTGGATGGGTCTGGTCTATGCCCAGCTGCTGTCGCTGGGTCACCTGCGCATCCTGCTGGACCGGACCGCCACCCGCGGCGCAGCCGAAACCCCGCCGTCAGAGGAAGCTGCCGAGGCGACGAAGCACTGATCAGTCTCTTGCGGTCGAGCCGGCCGGCAGCGGCAGGCTCAGCCGCGCTATCAGGCCGCCGCCCTCGCGCGGCAGCAGGTCGAAGCGGCCGCCGTGCGCACGCATGGTGCGATCGACGATGGCCAGACCGAGGCCGGCGCCGCTCTGCCCGGTGCGCGACGAATCCAGACGGGTGAAGGGCCGCTTGAGCCGATCGACCTGCTCCGGCGGTATGCCCGGACCTCGGTCGCATACTTCCAGCCTCGCTTCGCCGTCCTCCAGCCTGCACAGCAGGTCGATCTGCCTGTCTTCGCCGGCATGGCGCAGCGCATTGTCGATCAGATTGTTCAGACAGCGGCGTATCGCCAGCGGCCGGAAGCGCAGCGCCGGCAGCGGATCGACCCGGCCAAGCAGGACCGGCTTGTCGTGCCGGGCGTAGGCCTGGGCGGCTTCCAGCACCAGACTGGCCAGATCGCCCTCGACCGGTTCTTCGCCGGTCGTGATGCGCGCGAAATCGAGGAACTGGCCGATGATCTTGTCCATGTCGTCGATGTCGGCACTCATGTCGCGCACCGTATCCGGGTCCAGCCCGGCCAGTTCCATGTCCAGCCGCAGCCGCGTGAGCGGCGTGCGCAGATCGTGTGAAATGCCGGCCAGGATGAGCGCGCGCTCGTCCTCGTTGCGTGCGAGATCGTCGGCCATCTGGTTGAAGGCGCTGGCCACTTCGGCCAGTTCTTCCGCGCCTTGCACTGGCAGCGGGGCCGGGCGCTCGCCACGGCCGATCGCGCGTGCCGCGCGCTTCATCGCGGCCAGCGGGCGGGTGACCCGTCGCACGATCAGATAGGCGCCACCCAGCGCCAGCAGCAGCGCCGCCGTGCCCCAGCCGATCACCTCCAGCGCAAGCGGACGCTCGATGCGGCTGCGCGGCAGCATGAGCCAGTAATCGTCCACGCCTTCTTCGTCAGCAATGCTGAAACTGACGAACAGGCCGCTCTGCAGCCCCTTGGACACGACGATGCGAGTGCGCGGGTCCAGCCGGCGGCGCAGTTCCTGCTCGATGGTGGCCAGCGAACGGTCGCCGGCCATGGGCTGGAAGCCCGGGATGTCGCCGTCGGGATAGATGCGCAGGCCCTCGCGCATCGACAGTTCGGTCAGCAGTTCGAGCCGGCGTTGCGGGTCGGCGCTCACCAGCGAGGCGCGGGTCAGATTGATCACGCTGATGATGATCTGCGCCGCCTGCTGCGCGCGCGGCCCCTGTTCCAGCCAGCTGTAGATGCCGGACCAGGCGAGCACCGAGGCGGTGAGCAGGCCCGCCAGCAGCAGGAAGGTGCGCGCCAGCAGCGAGCGTGGCAGCAGCGTGAAGCGGCGCAGCGGACGGGCAATCGTCTGGCCGGTCCAGCGCGCAAGGCTGCCGCGCCGGCGACTGCGTCTCACCACGGCCGGGTGGTGGCGCGACCGGCGTCAGCCATGCCGGGTGCCGTCCGGAACGAACACGTAGCCGAATCCCCAGACGGTCTGCAGATAGCGCGGCTTGGCCGGATCGTCCTCGACCAGCTTGCGCAGGCGGGACATCTGGACGTCGATCGAACGGTCAAAGGCGTCGTATTCGCGGCCACGCGCGAGCTCCATCAGCTTGTCGCGGGACAGCGGTACGCGCGGCGATTCGAGCAGCACCTTGAGCAGCGAGAACTCGCCGGTGGTGAGCACCTGTTCCTGCCCGTCGCGTGTCAGCGTACGGGCCGCCAGATTGACTTCGACCTGGCCAAAGCGCACGACGCGTTCGTCCAGGGCCGGCGCGCCCGGCGGCGGTTTGGGCGCCTGGCGGCGCAGCACCGCGTTGATGCGGGCCACCAGTTCGCGCGGATTGAAGGGCTTGGGCAGATAGTCGTCCGCCCCCATTTCCAGGCCGACGATGCGATCGACCTCGTCGCCCTTGGCGGTCAGCATGACCACCGGAATCGCGTTGTCCTGCGCGCGCAGGCGGCGGCAGATGGCCAGGCCGTCCTCGCCCGGCAGCATCAGGTCAAGCACCATCAGATCGTAAAGTTCACGCGCCAGCGCCCGGTCCATCTGGCCGCTGTCGGCCACCGACTTGACGGTGAAGCCCTGTTCGCCGAGATAGCGTTCGAGCAGTGCGCGGAGGCGGGCGTCGTCATCGACGACGAGGATCTTGCGTTTTTTTTCTTCCATGGACTGATGCTACCCGAGCGAATCCGGCCTGTTCAATTGCCCCGTGAGCGGATGTTACGCGCCGGCGCGCCGGTTACCCGTGCTTACAAAGCCCGCCCGGGGCAACACAGAACGCTTACAGCGCCCGCTCAGCATCAATTCCGTAACGATGTCCGGTGTCGAAGCCGGAGGGGTCACGGATGAAAACGACGCTGCTTGTATCGATGCTCGCACTGTGTGCGCTGTCCGGCAACCTGTCGGCGGCACCGTCTTCCGCAATGAAGACCGAGCGGCCGGCGGACCCGGTGGCCGCGGCAGGGCTGCCTGCCACTCCGCCGCAGGCCGGGGTGACCGAAGCGGAAAGTGTTGCGGATACGCATCTACGACTGCAGTACTCACTACACCGGGCCAGTCGCTCACTCTACAATCCGGCCGCCGGGCTGCTCATGGCCGGCGTTCCCGCAGAGGCGGACACCCTCGGACACGTGACGCAGTGAAGGAGCAACAGCGGATGAAGTGTGCAGAGCTTGCCGGTTCACGACTGTACGGCCTGATCGCCGGTTCGTGCGTCGGGGCGGCCCTGTTTGCGTCGCTCCCGGTACTCGCTGGCGAGCCGGGCGGGCGTCGCGACTTTGCCGAACCGCAGCGTCTTGAACGGGTGATTCCGGCCGGCGCAACGATGCAGCCCATGCGTCGCTTCGACGAGGATTCCGGGCCGGTGCGCCGGCTGGATTACGGCGACCCGCGCAGCAGCCGCATGACCCCCGAAGAACGTCGCCAGCTGCGACGCGACATCCGGGACGCAGCGCGCGAGCTGTACCGCGACGCGCCGGGTCCCTGATTCTCCCTGTCATTCCGCTCGCCCCCATGCTGCCGCCGCAGGACGGTGGCCTCCTCTCCAGACGGAGTCTGAATGGACCGCAGGCATTTCTTGCTCACCGCCGGCAGCGCCCCGCTCGCACTGGCGCCTTTCGGTCAGGTCGCCGCGGCCCCGTCGGGTCGTCTTCTGGTGCTGATCGATCTGCTGGGCGGCAATGACGGCCTGAATACCCTCATCCCTTTCGGTCAGCCGGCCTACTACCGGCTGCGCCCCACCATTGCGATGGACCGCAGCGCGCTGCTTCCGGTGGCCTCAGGGTTCGGACTGCATCCGGCACTGCGTCCGCTGATGCCGCTTTGGCAGGACGGACAGCTCGCGCTGCTCCAGGGCGTGGGGTGCCCGGCCGGCAGTCTGTCGCATCACCGCGCCACCGAAATCATGGACAGCGGTCGCCTGGACGACAGCCCGCTGCAGCCGGGCTGGCTGGCACGCTGTCTGGCAGTGCATGAAACCGCTCGCCACGCCGCCACGCCGGCGCTGGTCGTGAGCTCGGACATGCCCGGACCGCTGCACGGACTGCCGCGCTGTCGCAGCCTGTCCTGTGCCGATGGCGAGACGCTGGCCGCGCGCTTCGGTTTTCCGGCCGACGCACTGGGCGATGCGCTGGCTCGTGCCTGTGCCGAACTGGCCGGGGGCGCAGATGCCACGGCGATCCGGGTCGCGCTGGACGGTTTCGACACCCACGAAGACCAGCCGACCACGCACGCGCGACTGCTCGATTCGCTCGCCCGCTCCCTGGCGGCGCTGCGCAATGCGCTGACCGCGATGGGCCGCTGGCAGGACACGCTGGTGATGACGCGCAGCGAGTTCGGCCGGCTCGCCCACGAGAATCTCAGCGCCGGTACCGACCATGGAAATGCCGGCGTGCAGCTGGTCGCAGGCGGTCGGGTGGAGGGCGGACTGCGCGGCACCGCCGCCGATCTCGATGCGCTGGACGCGCGGGGCGGCGTGCCGGCGACGCTGGATGTCCGCACGCTGCAGTCAGCCATCGCCGAACAGTGGCTGGGCGTGGACACTGCCGCGCTGGGCGCCGATCTGCCGCCGCTGCCCTTCGCGCTGGTCAGCTGACGCCGGATCACTCCTGATCTTCGCTGTTCGTGCGGGCGGTCGGCTTGTGCCGCTCGTAGCCGTGTTTCTGCGCCACCCGGTTGTAATGGATGTGCGCGTCGATCACCCGCCGCTCGCGCGGCGCCAGCGTGAATACGTCGATAAGGATGTTGCGCGCCTCTTCCGCCAGCGCATCGCTCCACGCCGGGTCGAGCCGCTTGATCACGTCGGCCAGGCGGGTCAGCTCCGCTTCGATGTGGTCGAGGTCCGGTCCGGCCGCGGTTTCTGCGGCAAGCTGCGCGGCCGCCACCTGGGCACGTTCGCGCGCCGAACGGGCGCTCTGCCGCTTCAGTCGGCTGGGCGCGCTGCCGCTCGCTTCAAGCTGTTCGACCAGACCGGCTGCGGCCTCGTCGTTGTTCGTCCTGAAACAGGCGTCGGCCAGTTCGGTGGTCGCCAGCGTGTCCTGCTTCTGCAGCTCGGAGTGCGCCTTCAGCGCGCGTTCGATCGCTGCCCGGGCGCCGCTTTCATCGCCCTGCTGTGCCTTCACCCGCGCTTCCAGCGCATCGGCGAGCACGGTCGCCGATTCGCTGCCCTGCAGCAGCGGTTTCATTTCGTTCAGGCGCTGATTCAGCTCGCTGCCGGTGTCCGGCAGTTCGATCAGGCTCTTGATCAGCGTGAGGTGGTCCTCGGCGCTGGCGAGCGAGGTGCCTTCGGTACGCTCGACCACGCGCCGCATCACCTTGGCGGCTTCTTCCGCGTCACCGGATTCGAGGCAGATTTCGCCGATGTTGCGCAGCCGGCGGAGGTTGTCCGGCGCGATCGAGTCGGCCCGCTCGTAGTAGGTCCGTGCCTGCTCCAGTTCGCCCGCCTTTTCGTGAAGTTCGCCCAGGAAGTCGTACACCCCCATGAAATCCGGAAACTCCTGGTTGATTTCGGCGGCGTGGCGCGCCGCTTCCGAGGTTTCGCCACGCTCCCTCAGCACCATGGCGTAGCCGATGCGCGCCCACGGCACCGTATTGCGGGCCATCACCGCCTTGTAGATTTCCGCCGCCTCGTCCAGCCGGCCGAGCGCGATCAGCGCCTCGGCACGAATGCGCAGCGCGTCCATCGAGTAGCGCGGCGCACTGGCCAGCACCCGGTCGCATTCGATGACCACACCCTCAAGATCGCGGGCCGCCATCTGTTCATAGATGGACTTGAGCGCATGCTTCTTCTCGACCGCCTTGACCAGCCGCTCGCCCAGCTGCCCGGAGGTGAAGGGCTTGAGCAGATAGTCGTCGGGCGCGAACTCCGCCGCCGACACCACCCGCTTGCGCACCCGTTCGCCGGTCACGATCATGAATACCGAGGACAGCGGCAGGATGTCGTTCAGCCGCAGTTCCTCCAGCACCCGCAGGCCATCCTGCTTCTCGCCGAAGTTGTAGTCGCAGAGCACGACGTCCGGTGTCGTGGCCGAACACTGCCGCAGCAGGTCGGCAGAAGTGCCCGCCATGCCCACATGCTTCACCCCGGCCTGCGACAGTTGCGTGCGCACCCAGGTACGGACCACCTGATTGGCGTCCGCGATGACCACGCGCATCTTGTCGAGGACTTCGGTCGGCAGGAACATGGGCAGCGATGCACCTTGGATGAGTAAAGCAGTTCGGTCTAACGGCGGATCCGCCGGTGAACTTGAAGTGTCCTTCCGAACCACCGGGCGGCGTAAGCCCCTACAATCCGGGCCTGAACCCTTGCTGTCCATCCGCTGCATGAAGCTTCTCGCGCTCGAAACCTCCGCCGAAACCGCCTCGGTCGCCCTGCTGACCGGTGATCGCCTGCTGCACCGTGAAGGCGGCACGCCCGGCACCCATGCCCGCTTCGTGCTCGGCTGGGTGGAGACGCTGCTGGAGGAGGGCGGATGTGCGCTGGCGGAGATCGACGGCATCGCCTTCAGTGCCGGCCCGGGCAGTTTCACCGGCCTGCGGCTGGCCGTATCCGTCGCCCAGGGTCTGGCGGTGGCCGCCGACCTTCCGCTGATTGCGGTACCGACGCTGCACGCACTGGCTTTCGGTCGCGGCGACGGCCTGCACCTGTGCTGCATGGATGCGCGGATGAGCGAGGTGTACAGCCAGGCCTGCGAGGTGCGCGGCGATGCGGTGATCGCGCGCAGCGAGGTACGGGTGGGCGCGCCGGGCGATCTGTCACCGCCGCCGGGCGAACCCGCGCAGTGGCAGGCCTGCGGCAGCGGCTTTGCGCTGCCCGCCACGCAGTCGCTGCACTGGCTGCCAACGCTGGCCGGCATCGACGCGTCGGCCGCCCCGCATGCACGTGATGTGGCCCGGCTCGGCGCCCGGCTGCTCGACGCCGGACAGACCGTGGACGCCGCGCTCGCCGCACCGCTCTACATCCGCGACAAGGTGGCCCAGACCACGGCCGAAAGGCTGGCGGCAGGAGGGCGGGCGTGAACGACGCCAGTCTGGCCTCGACCGCGGTGACCGCCTTCGCGCCGATGCGCGAACAGGATCTGGACGAGGTGGCGCGCGTCGAGCGCACGCTGTTCGATTTTCCGTGGACCCGGACCAATTTTGCCGATTCCCTGGCCGCGGGCTATCTGTGCCGCGTGCTGTGGCAGGGCAGGGCGCTGGCCGGCTACGCAGTCATGATGTGCGTGCTCGACGAGGCTCATCTGCTGAATATCAGCGTGGCAGCGGAATTCCAGCGCCGCGGGCTGGGATGGCGTCTGCTCGGCCACCTCGGGCGCGAGGCGGCCGGCCACGGCGCGGCCCGGATGTTTCTCGAAGTACGGCCCAGCAATGCGGCCGGCCGCGCCATGTATCACCGGGCCGGTTTCCAGCCCATAGGACGGCGCCCGGCCTATTACCCGGCGCTGGATGGCCGTGAGGACGCCATCGTGATGAGTGCCGGCATCGATACGGAGTGGCTCAAGTGAACCGTCGCAGCGCCGTACTGAGGGAAATGGGGCTGGCGCCGCTCTGGCGTCTGCGCAGCTCGGTCGATCCGGTCGATCCGCCCGAAGTGTCGCCCGCCGGACAGACTGCGCCGCCGCCTGCGCCAGAGTCCGCCCCGCCGGCGGTGGCGCCCCCTCCGCCGGCGCGTCCGCGAACCGTGGCAGCGTCTGCACCGGCTGCTGCGCCGCCTCGCCCGCAGGCCGTGCCCGATGTATCCGGCCTGGGCTGGGAGGCGCTCGAACAGCAGATCAGGGACTGCCGGGCCTGCGCGCTGTGCGAACGCCGTACCCAGGCGGTGCCCGGCGTCGGCGATCGCGAGGCGGACTGGCTGATCGTCGGCGAAGGTCCGGGTGCGGAAGAGGATCAGCGCGGCGAGCCCTTCGTCGGTCAGGCGGGCAAGCTGCTGGATGCCATGCTGGCGGCGATCGGGCTGCGGCGCGGCCAGAATGTCTACATCGCCAACGCGGTCAAATGCCGGCCTCCCGGCAACCGCACGCCCGAAGCGGACGAAATGGCGACCTGCCAGCCCTATCTGGAACGCCAGATCGAACTGATCAGGCCGCGCATCATCGTGGCGCTCGGCCGGCCGGCCGCGCAGACACTGCTGGACGGCGAGGTGAAGATCGCTGCGGCCAGAGGTCGACTGTTCGATCGCCATGGCATTCCGGTGGTGGTGACCTATCACCCGGCCTATCTGCTGCGCAACCCGCAGGACAAGGCCAAGGCATGGGAAGATTTGTGCTTTGCGCGTGCCAGCATCGTCTGACAGCGGGTGCCGGTGAGCGGCGCTAGCATCGCGCGTCCCTGTTCCGGAGTTCCCACTTGAATCTCGTCAAGAAGATGGTCATCGCCCTCGGTCTGGCTGCCGTGTCGGTCCCGCTGCTGGCCGATCCGCCGGGTCATGCGCCAGCCCACGGCTGGCGCAAGAAGAACGACCCCCACTATGTCGGCTACACCGGCCGCACGTGGCAGGACGATTACGGCATCCGGTCAGGGCGCTGCAACCGTGAGGCGGTCGGGGCAGCGCTGGGCGGCGTGGTGGGCGGGCTGGCCGGCTCGGCCATCAGTGACCGCGACAGCCGTACGGTGGCCATCCTGCTCGGCTCGGCCATCGGCGCACTGATCGGCGCCCGCATCGGCCGCGATCTGGACGAAACCGACCGCGCCTGCATCGGCCATGCGCTGGAACTGGCTGCGGGAGGCCGTCAGGTCAGGTGGGTGTCGGAGGGGGTGACCTACACCGTCATTCCGGGCAAGGCCAGCGGCAAGGGCTGCCGCAGTTACACCCTGCGCGGGGAGGCCAATGGCCGCAGCGACAGCACGAAGGGGACGGCCTGCCGGCGTGACGACGGCGCCTGGGTGCCGCGCGGCTGATCAGTGGATGGTGCCGTCGTCCAGCTGGGCGACGTCATCATGCCGGCGCTGGTTGGCGTGATGCCAGCGGCGCACCAGCCACATCGCGCCCGCCACGAAGAGGCCGAACAGCACCATCACCGCATAGACCGACAGGCCGGCTGCCAGCAGCACGGCGTACAGGCCAGTCATGATCAGGATGGACAGGTTTTCGTTGAAGTTCTGGACCGCGATCGAATTCCCCGCGCCCATCAGCATGTGGCCGCGGTGCTGAAGCAGTGCATTCATCGGCACCACAAAGAAACCGGCACAGGCGCCGATCAGCACCAGCAGCGGGACGGCCAGCCACAGACTGTTCACCAGCACCATCAGCGGCACCAGAACGCCCATCGCGATGCCCAGCGGAATCACCCGCACCGAGCCACGCAGTGAAATGCGGCGCGCCGCCATGATGGCGCCGATCGCGATGCCGACCGCGACCACGCCCTGCAGCTTGGACGCCTGGGACAGCCCCATGCCCAGCGCG
Source organism: Methyloversatilis universalis FAM5 (assembly GCF_000214035.2). Classification (GTDB taxonomy): domain Bacteria; phylum Pseudomonadota; class Gammaproteobacteria; order Burkholderiales; family Rhodocyclaceae; genus Methyloversatilis; species Methyloversatilis universalis. The sequence goes on from NZ_AFHG01000036.1 coordinate 49,784, forward strand.
CGATCCGCCCAGTCGATCACGATGAACTGCAGCGTGGCGCCGGCGCCCCAGAACAGCGTGGTCACCGCGAGCGAAATCTGTCCCAGCTTGTCTTTCCACAGTCCGCTGAAGCAGCGGGTGAAGTCGCGCAGCAGGATCACCGGGCTGCCATGCATCGGCTTCAGCGGCACACCGGTATCGGGAATGTACAGATTGAACAGCGCAGCCAGCGCGTACAGGCCACCGACGATGACCAGGCTGATCTCCACCGTGGTGTCCAGGCCGGTGTCCAGCAGCGGCAGATCGACGGCCAGCAGGCGGGCGCTGATGGCCGGATCGATCAGCAGACCGCCCATCAGCACACCGAGGATGATGGCGCCAACCGTCAGGCCCTCGATCCAGCCGTTGGCCACCACCAGCAGCCGGTGCGGCAGGTATTCGGTCAGAATCCCGTACTTGGCGGGCGAATAGGCGGCCGCACCCAGGCCGACCACCGCATAGGCCAGCAGGGGATGGGCCCAGCCGAACATCATCGCGCAGCCCGCCACCTTGATCAGATTGCTGACGAACATGACCCGCCGCTTGGGCATGGAATCGGCGAAGGCGCCGACGAAGGCGGCCAGCAATACGTAGGAAATCGTGAAGAACAGCTTGAGCAGCGGAATCTGCCAGCCCGGCGCCTGCATGTCCTTCAGCACGTAGATGGCGACGACCAGCAGGGCATTGTCGGCGAGCGCGGAAAAAAACTGCGCCGCCATGATGATGTAGAAGCCGAAAGGCATCGAACGTCTATGGCCGGAACAGCCAGCCGGCCGGGCGAAAAAAGTCCGCTTTTATACCATGAACCCGGTGACGCCCCGTCGGGCGTTCCAGGGGCTTTGACAATCCGTATCTTGTCGCACCGCAGCATGTGAATGCATGCAGGATGCGGCTTAGACTGGCCGCATTTTCGTTCACCGTTGAAGCCTGACTTGGTCTATAACCACGAGGGCAGGTGTCACTTATAAAGAGGGAAAAATGCCTGATCGGAGGCTGGAGGTGTTTCACGCAGCGGCGAGTCAGCTGTCGTTCACGCGCGCGGCCGAACTGCTGCAGATGACTCAGCCCGCAGTCACTTTCCAGATCAAGCAGCTGGAAGAGCATTTCGGTACCCGCCTGTTCGAACGCGCCCACGGCCGCGTGTCGCTGACGCCCGAGGGCGACAAGGTCAAGGACTACGCGACGCGCATCCTCGATCTGTTCGCCAGCCTGGAGAACGAACTGCAGGCCATGGCCACCGATCTGCGTGGCCACCTGCTGATCGGTGCCACGCCCACCGTCGCCGAATATCACCTGCCACCGGTGCTGGCCGAATTCCGTATTGCGCACCCCAATGTGGTACCGCGTCTGACGGTCGATAACCCGGACGTGATCGAGGACATGGTGGACGAGCGGGTGCTCGACATCGGCATCGTGGAAGGCCTGGGCCGAGGCGGGTCGCAGGTGATGGTGGAGCACTGTGCCGAAGACGAACTGGTGGTGGTGTGCTCGCCGGATTTTCCGCTCGCGCAGCAGAAGGAAGTGACGCCCGAGCACCTGCTGCAGCATCCGTGCGCCGGCCGCGACGCGGGCAGCGTGCGCGCGCTGCTGGAAAACTATCTGTCGCGCGGTGGCGTCGATCCGGCCAAGCTGCCGCTCGCGTTCGAACTGGACCGCCTCTCTTCGGTGAAAGGTGTACTGGAACGCGGCCTGGCCTACGCCATCCTGTCGCGCGCGGCGATCCGTCATGAAACCAGTCTGGGGCTGCTGGTCGCGGTGCCGCTGAGGCCGCGGCTCATCCGGCACATGACACTGCTGTATCCATCCGAACGCTTCCGCACCTACATGGCGAAACAGTTCGGACAGTTCGCAGCGGGTCGGCTGTCGCAGCCCCGATAGTACAATCCGGGGCTTCGCAGCCAGGCAGTTCCCCGAAGCCCCTTCATGTCGCGCCCGTCCTTCACCGATTCCTTTCCGCTGTTCCGCCCCATCCACGCACGCATCGACTTCGATGCGCTGCGCCACAACTACCTGCGCACCCGCGAGCTGGCCGGTGGCGCCAGGATGTGGGCGGTGATCAAGGCCAACGCCTACGGTCACGGCATCATGCGCATTGCCCGCGGGCTGTCGACGCTGGCCGACGGCTTCGCCCTGCTCGATCTGGAAGATGCGGTCCGCCTGCGTGAAGCCGGCATCAGTCAGCCCATCCTGCTGCTGGAGGGCTTCTTCAGCGCCCGCGACCTGCCGGAGATCGCCGCCCGGAAGCTGTCGACGGTGGTGCACACCGCGGAGCAGCTCGACTGGCTGGAATCCGCGCAGCTGCCGGCCGGCGCCCGCATTCCGCTTTTCCTCAAGGTGAATACCGGCATGAACCGGCTGGGCATCAGTCCGGCCCAGGTGCCGGCCGCGCTGGCCCGTCTGCGTGCCTGGCCGCACGCGGGTCCGATCGGTCTGATGACCCATTTCGCCGACGCCGACGGCGAGCGTGGCGTGGACGCCCAGCTCGCGCGCTTCGCACCGCTGGCCGCACAGTTCGACGGTCCGGTATCGATGGCCAATTCGGCCGCGCTGCTGCGTTTTCCGCAGACCCACGCAGACTGGGTGCGACCGGGCATCCTGCTGTACGGTGCCAGCCCGGCCACCGCCTACATGACGGCGGCCGACATCGGCCTGAAGCCGGTCATGCGGTTCGAAGCGCGGGTCATCGCGGTGCAGCAGCTGCAGCCCGGTGATCGCGTCGGCTACGGCGGCCTGTTCGCCGCCGAACGCTCGATGCGCATCGGCACCGTGGCCTGCGGGTACGCGGACGGCTATCCGCGCCACGCGCCGAGCGGCACCCCGGTGGCGGTGGATGGCGTGCGCAGCCGGCTGGTCGGCCGGGTGTCGATGGACATGATCGCGGTGGACCTGACCGATATTCCGCAGGCCGGCCTGGGCAGCGTGGTCGAACTGTGGGGCGAACACGTGTCGCTGGACGAGGTTGCCCAGCGCGCCGGCACGGTCAATTACGAACTGGTGTGCGCGCTGGCGCTGCGGGTGCCTGCGGTCGAGGTCGGCGTGGCCGATCTGTCCGTAACCGAGCCGCAGCCGGCCGTCGCTCTGGCACGCTGACGTGGCGAAGGCGAAAACCCAGTACGTCTGCAACGAGTGCGGTGCGGTCAGCCCGAAGTGGGCCGGCCAGTGCGCCGACTGCAAGGCCTGGAATTCGCTGGTTGAAACCGTGCCGGAGCAGGGCGGTGGCGGCCACCGTTTCGCCTCTCTGGCCGGGACCGCCAAGGTGCAGTCTCTGGCCGACATCCGGCCGCGCGAAGAACCGCGCCTGCCGACCGGCCTGGACGAATTCGACCGGGTACTGGGCGGTGGCCTGGTGCCCGGCGGCGTGGTGCTGATCGGTGGCGACCCGGGCATCGGCAAGTCGACGCTGCTGCTGCAGGCACTGGCCCAGCTCGCGCCGCGGGTACCGGCGCTCTACGTGACCGGCGAGGAATCGGGCGAACAGGTGGCGCTGCGCGCGCAGCGGCTGGCGCTCGACCCGGCCGGCCTGCAGCTGCTGGCCGAAATCAATCTGGAAAAGATCGGTGCCGCGCTGAACGATACGCGCCCGCGCGTGGTGGTGATCGATTCCATCCAGACCGTCTATTCCGAACAGCTCACGTCGGCGCCCGGTTCGGTCGCCCAGGTGCGCGAATGCGCGGCCCAGCTCACGCGGGCGGCCAAGCAGGCCGGACACAGCCTCATCCTGGTCGGCCACGTGACCAAGGAAGGTACGCTGGCAGGACCGCGCGTGCTCGAGCACATCGTGGACACGGTGCTCTATTTCGAAGGGGAAACCGGCTCCAGCTTCCGGCTGGTGCGCGCGTTCAAGAACCGCTATGGCGCAGTCAATGAACTGGGCGTGTTCGCGATGACCGAGCGCGGGCTGCGTGGCGTGTCCAACCCGTCAGCGCTCTTCCTGTCACAGCACGCGCAGCCGGTGCCCGGCGCCTGCGTGCTGGTGACCCAGGAAGGCACGCGGCCGCTGCTGGTGGAGATCCAGGCGCTGGTCGACAGCGCATACGGCAATCCGCGCCGCCTGACGGTGGGCCTGGATTCGGCCCGGCTGGCCATGCTGCTGGCGGTGCTGCACCGCCACGCCGGCGTGACCTGCGCGGATCAGGACGTGTTCGTGAATGCGGTGGGGGGCGTGAAGATCGGCGAGCCGGCGGGTGACCTCGCGGTGCTGCTGGCCATCGTGTCCTCGCTGAAGAACCGGCCGCTGCCGGCCAAGCTGGTCGCCTTCGGCGAAGTCGGTCTGGCCGGGGAGATCCGTCCCGCCCCGCGCGGACAGGAAAGACTGAAGGAAGCCGCAAAGCTCGGTTTCACTCACGCGCTGATTCCGAAGTCGAATGCGCCCAAGCAGCCGATCGACGGTCTCACCGTCATCGCGGTCGAGCGTATCGAAGAAGCGTTCGCGCGGCTGCGCGAACTGGACTGAGGCCGCTGCGGCGGACCCGCCAGGGTCCGCCGTACATTCAGGTCAGGGCTTGGGCGCCGGGTGCTCGGCGTGCGCCGTCCTGCGCAGCGACAGCCACACCGAGCCGCCGATCAGCGAAGCCACCACCAGCAGCGACAGCCAGATCGGAATCTTCACCAGATCGATCAGCAGCATCTTCATGCCGATGAAGATGAGCACAGCAGCCAGACCGTATTTCAGCAGCGAGAAGCGGTCAGCCATGCCGGACAGCAGGAAATACATCGCACGCAGGCCCAGGATCGCGAACACGTTCGAGGTGAGCACGATGAAGGGGTCGGTGGTGATGGCAAAGATGGCCGGGATCGAATCCACCGCGAACACCACATCGGACAGTTCCACCAGCACCAGCACCAGGAACAGCGGGGTGGCGTAGCGCACGCCGTCGCGCAGCACGAAGAAGCGTTCGCCCTCGAGCTCAGGGGTCACCTTCATGTGACCGCGCAGCCAGCGCAGCACCGGGTTCTTTTCCAGATCAGGCGCGTGGTCGGCAAACCACGCCATCTTGATGCCGGTCACCAGCAGGAAGGCGCCGAACAGATACAGCACCCAGTGGAAGCGCTCGATCAGCCAGGCGCCGCCGAAGATCATGCCGGCCCGCATCACGATGGCGCCGATAACGCCGTAAATGAGCACCCGCTTCTGCAGCTCCGCCGGAATGGCGAAGTAGCTGAACAGCATCAGCCAGACGAATACGTTATCGACCGCCAGCGATTTCTCGATCAGGTAGCCGGTAATGAATTCAAGCGTGCGTTCGTTGGCGGCTTCGCGCCCCAGCTGACCGTCCAGCGTCCACCAAAGGAAAGCGGCGAACAGCATGGCCACGCTGACCCAGATGAGAGACCAGATGCCGGCCTCGCGGAAGCTCACCACATGTTTCTTGCCGCCGCCGACCAGGAAGAGGTCGATGAACAGCATGCCCAGTACGACGGCCGAAAAGGCCGCCCACATCCAGCCGGTTGCAACGGTTTCCATCAGATCGAATCTCCGTCGGATCAAAGAAAAAAGGCCTTGTGTCCGCGCGCACACAAGGCCTTCCTTTGTCCGGAGTCGACCTTGCCGTCACGGCAAAGGTCTTGCTCATCCGCACTGTGCGGACCCGCGTGCCGGAAGCTGACGCTTCGTAATGACGACAGGCGGCGTGGAGCTACTCCCCTTCTGGAGCCGGATAGTGGCAGGGGCCAGGCCCCGCCGCTGTCAGCGCATTCCTACACGCGGCTGCTTCCTTCAGTGGGCGCCTTCTTCCGCCGCGAGCTTGCGCCGCATGCTGCGCAGGCCGAGCGCCGCCATGCCGGCGATGAGCGGAATGGACACCGCAGTCAGAATGTCCGGATTCACCGGCAGCGCGTACTTCGCGCCCTTGGCGACGTACTGCACCAGTTGCGACGCGTAATAGGTGATGGCGACGATGGACAGGCCTTCCACCGTTTCCTGCAGCCGCAGCTGAAGCTTGGCGCGCCGGTTCATCTGCGCCAGCAGTTCCTGGTTCTGCCGCTGCAGTTCGATGTCGACCCGGGTACGCAGCAGCTGCGAGTTGCGGGCAACCCGGCCGGACAGGTCTTCCTGCCGGCGGGCGATCGCCTCGCAGGTCGAAATCGCCGGCGTAAGCCGCCGGTCCATGAATTCGCCCATGGTCGGAAAGCCTTCGATGCGATGCTCGCGCAGTTCCGCGATGCGGCTGCGCACCAGACGGTAGTAGGCCTGGGCCGCACCGAAACGATAGGTGGTGCGGGCAACCGAATGTTCGACTTCGGCCGCCAGACGGGTCAGGTGAGACAGCACGCTGCGCTCGTCCTCGGCGGTCGATGCATTGCCCATGCCGTCCATCAGGTTGGCCAGTTCGCCTTCGGCGCGACCGAGCAGCCGTCCGACCTCCTTGGCGACCGGGAAGGCGAGCAGGGCGATCACGCGATAGGTCTCGATCTCCAGCAGGCGCTGCACCGTACGCCCGGCCTGACGCGGCGTGAGGCGTTCATCCAGCACGGTATAGCGCGACCAGCCGTCGGTCAGCACGAAGTCGGTAAATACCCAGGCGGCGCCATCGGACACCTGGGCGCCCACAGCCTGACGGCCGCTGGCGATCAGCCTGTCCATGACCGCGCGCGGCGGCAGATCGGCGGTCGAGCGCAGCTCGATGTGCGTGGCCACCATCAGCTGACCGGGCAGGGCGTCGAACCAGGCTGACGGCACGACGCCGAGCGCGCCCCGGCTGCCGTCCTCGTCGGCGGCCGGGGCGCGGAAGAAGGCGTAGCTGGAGAATTCGTTGTGGCGCTCCCACTTCAGCCGGAAATCGCCGACGTCCAGCTGCAGGTGGCCGCCGTCGGACTGCGGAAGCGGTCGCGCGTACGCGTCCGCCAGCGCCTGCAGATGGCGCAGTTCGTCGTCCTCCTGCAGCCCGTCGTGCATCAGTGCCACATAGGACACCAGTTGCGGATGGCTGACCGGCACCGGCGGGCGCGCGTGCACCTCGTTGTTCAGTTTGTAGCGGAGCGGATGTTCGGCCGGACGGTGCGTGGAAGCGGGCGTGGATGACGACATGAATCAAGCGCGCGAATGTAAGAACCTTCATTGTGCAGGAGGCCGACCCGCTTCGGGCGCCGCGAACGCGGCCGTGACGGATTTCACGCGATGCCGCGCCACGGCTGCCGTCCGCCGGCTGCTGTCCGCCGTTCGTCCTGCTTCGGTCGAGATTGCGGCGACATTGATTTAACCTCGATTTACACAATTTCGTGAATTGCGTTCATCGCCATGACAGTCGCCCGGACATTCCAGCGGGGCTTTTCGCTGATCGAGCTCGCCATCGTGGTGGCGCTGCTCGCCATTCTCGCGGCGATGGCCATGCCTGCGTTTCAGGGTTTCATTGCGTCGAACCGGCTGACCGCGGAATCGAACGAAATGCTGGCCGCGCTGAATCTGGCGCGGTCGGAAGCGGTACGCATACAGCGGCGCGTCATCCTGTGCCGGGTGGCGACTTCCGGCGGCCTGGTCACGCTGACCGCCTCGTCCGGCTGCGTGACCGCAGCCGACGGTGCGCCATGGCAGGGCTGGGCCGTATTCGTGGATAACGATTCGGATGGCACCTTCGACGCCGGCGAAACGCTGCTGCGCAGCGAGGCCATCACCGCCAGCGGTCTGGTGTTCTCGTCCGACAATGCACTGGGTACCGCCGGCAACCGCATCGTGTTCCGCCCGGATGGCCTGGCCCGTGCGGTCGATTCGGCCGCCCTGCAGGCCGCGACGATCACGGTGTGCGACAGCAGCGGTGTGCTCACCGGCGAGAACGCGCGCAACGTAGCGCTGCTCGCCGGCAGCCGGATCGCAGTCACCCGCGCCACCATCACCAATTGCGGCGTTGTGCCGGAACCGCCGACATCCACCACGGAGACCACGCAATGAACGGGCCCCGACGCATCCAGCAGGGCGTGTCGCTGATCGAGGTTCTGGTGGCGCTGTTTGTGCTCGCTTTCGGCATGCTGGGTATCGCCGGCATGCAGACCATGGCGATGAAGGCAAACCAGAGTGCATTCGAACGCAACGCCGTGGTCATTTCGGCCAATTCGATTGCGGAGCGCATGCGCAGCAACCAGGCCGCGGCCCGCACCGGCGGTTACAACCGCACGATGCCGACCGGTGCATGCACGGCCCCCTCGGGGACTGACCGGGTTTCTGTCGATACCAGCCGATGGCTGGATGAACTGAACCGGAACTTCGGAACGACCGCGTGCGGTGCGATCAACTGCGCCGGCACGCCGGCGTTCTGCCGCATCACCGTTCGCTGGGACGACAGCCGGGTCGCCAACGGCGGGGCGGCGCAAACCTTTGAAGTGGATGTGCGCATATGAAGCAGAGCGCTTTCAGGCAGGCGGGCGTTTCTCTGGTCGAGGTCATGGTTGCGCTCGCGCTCGGTCTGGTCGTGTCGGTCGGCGCCATATCGGTCGTGATCGGTAACCGTCAGGCCTACCGCACCACCGAATCGCTGGCCCGGGTGCAGGAAACCACCCGTGTCGCCTTCGACCTGATGTCGCGTGATCTGAGATCCGCCGGCGTCAATGCGTGCAGCGGCGGCGTGCGGGTCATGAATCTGCTGAATTCGCCGACCACCAACTGGTGGTCCGACTGGACCGGCGGTCTGCGCGGCTTCAACGACACCGACGCGGCCGGCGCGGTGGCCATCGGCACCGGCGTCGGTCAGCGGGTCAGCGGTACCGATGTGATCCAGATCATGCATGGCGCATCGAATGCGCTGCCGGTGCGTGCCCACAACGCGACCGCGTCGGCCACAACGGTGGGCAGCCTGAGCGTACCGGCCTACTCGATCGCACTGGAGCGCCCGAACGGCCAGGCGCACTCGTTTGCACCGGGCGATCTCATGGTGGTGTGCGACTACGAGGACACCACGATTTTCCAGGCCTCCGCCATCGATACCGCGTCGAATTCCGTGGCGCACGCGGCAAGCACCGGATCGCCGGGCAATTGCGGCACCAAGATGGGTTTCGGCAGCAGTTGTGCCGCGGCACCGGTGAGGTCTTTCGTCCCCGGATCCTCGGTCATGCGCTTCGAGCCGGTCGCATGGTTCGTCGGCAACAACGGACGTACCGGCACCCAGAGCAGCCCGACCTCGCTCTACCGCATCAGCGTGCGCGGCAACGGCACCGGAACGGCCGCCCCGGTGGTGGAAGAAGTGGTTGAGGGGGTGCGCGATCTGCAGGTCTGGTACGTCCTCGGCACCGACTACCTGACCGCCAACCAGATCACCACCACCGCGAACTGGGAACTGGTAACCGGCGTCGAGATACGGCTGGTGATCGAGTCACCCGAAAGCGGCACCACGTCGGGGGCAGCAGCAAATCGGCTCACCCGTACGCTGATTCACATGGTCAATCTGAGGAACCGGGTGCCATGAAAGCCCACTATGTCCGGCCGATCGATCGGCAACGCGGTGCGACGCTGCTGATCGCGCTGGTGCTGCTGGTGGTGATGACACTGCTCGGCCTGTCCAGCATACGCAGCACCAGCATGCAGGAACGCATGGGTGCGAATCTCTACGACCGCAGCCTGGCTTTCCAGGCGGTCGAGTCCGCACTGCGTGAAGCGGAGGCGACCATTTCGATCAATACGGTGGTGACCAATTCGAACGGACTGTACTGCCCGCCCAACGGCATACCGCCGTCGTGCGCCGTACCCGGCCCCTCCGCGACCCAGAGCGCGACAAGTGGCAGCGGAGGCGGGACAACGCCCCCGGAAGTGGTGTTCGTCGAACGCTGGAAGGACACCGGCACGCAGTGGACCGCGGCGTCCGGCTGGTGGAACAGCGTCGATAGCGCGATGAAGGCCCGCCTCGGCGGCACCAATCGCAGACCGGAATACATCATCGAATACATGGGCGAGTCGGAAGACGGCACCGGCTGCGGCCGTCGCAATGACACCAGCTGCCGCGGCCCGCGCTACCGGGTGACCGCCCGCATGCCCGAGGTCGATGGCCTGCCCAACGTCATTCTCCAGACCAGTTACCGGCCCTGATTCTTTCGGAGCACACGCATGACGAATACTCTCAAATATGCAGGGAGCGCCCCGCGCAGGTTGAACGCCGCACTGCTTGCCGCATTCGCCATCGCGCTGCCGGTTCAGGCCGCGACCGACATTTCCAGCCAGCCGCTGGTGCTGAACGTCACGGCGGCGCCCAACGTGCTGATGATCCTGGACAACTCGGGGTCGATGGCATCGGAAATGCTGCCGGATGACTTCTACAACACCTTTTCGATCGACTTCGCGCTGAAGCCGACCAACGATACTGGCGAGATCGTTGCCGATTACGACGACCTCAACATCTTCAATCTGGCGACGCGGACCGCCTGGCTGAACAGGATCTATTACGACCCGACGGTTACCTACAAGCCGTGGACCAAGGCGGACGGCAGTGCATATGACCCTGCGACGCCAACGGCTGCGCCTGCAGAGCCTGGTTCCAGCTCGCTGCTCGATCTGACGAGCCAGACCTCACGCACCTTCAAGTGGCGCAAGAACACGTCGGTGACGACTTTCTCGTTCAGTTCATCCGCGATTCCGCGCAACCGGGCCTGTGCGAGCAACAACGACACCTGCTCTCTCACGTTCTGGCCGATCACCTTCTTCGTGCACAAGGGGACAGGCTCGATCTATGAGCGGGGCAACTACTACCGCTACCGCATTCAGGGCAGCACCGCCTATCGCAAGGATCTCGCTGACGGGACCGAAGTGACCGTATCCAGCTTTTCCTGGCCGAACGGCGTCACCCGCACCGTAACTCAGGAAATCCAGAACTTCGCCAACTGGTACACCTACGGCCGCACCCGGATGAATTCCGCCAAGGGCGGCGTGAGCTTTGCGTTCTCTACCCTGGGTCAGAACTACCGCGTCGGTTTCCGCACCATCAACGGCACCAGCGGCTGGCTCAGCATTCCAACGACCGGTACGTTTTCCGATACCAACAGAACCAACTTCTTCACCAAGCTGTTCGCTGCAACGCCCTCCGGTCTGACGCCGCTGCGCAAGTCACTGCTGGACGCAGGCGAATACTTCAAGACCTCAGCCCCCTGGGGACCGGATGTGGCAGGCGCTCCGCTCGGGTGCCGGCAGGCCTTCACCATCATGACGACCGATGGTTACTACAACACCACGACCGACAGCGACATTACCGCGGTAAATTCGAGCATCGGGAATGCGGACGGTGGCAAGGGGCGTCCCTACGCAGACACCTACTCGCTGACGCTGGCGGACATCGCCATGCATTACTACGACACCGATCTGCAGACCACGATCGCGGACAAGGTGCCGACCAGCGGCGAGGACCCGAACAACCGCCAGCACATGAACACCTTCGCCGTCGCCTTCGGCCTGAAAGGTACGCTGGATCCGACCTCGGATCTTCCGGCGCTGACTGCAGGCACGAAGTCGTGGCCGAATCCGACGCTGAGTGACACCGCCAAGCTGGATGATCTCTGGCACGCAACGGTGAACGGGCGCGGGCGCTTCGTCAGTGCCGCTGATCCGACCGAGTTTGCCAACGGTCTGAAGGCGGCGCTGGACACCATCGTTGCCCGCACGGCCTCTTCGTCCAATCTCGGCGTGTCCTCCGCCCAGCTGCGGCAGGGCAGCCGCGTGTACCAGGCCCGTTTCACCAGCGAAGTCTGGACCGGCGACATCTGGGCCTTCCAGGTCGGCACCGATGGCAACCTGCAGACCACCGCCAACTGGAAGGCATCGGAACAGATTCCGGCCCCGTCGGCGCGCAGCATCTACACCCGCAATGGCAGCAGCTCGGTCGATTTCACCTGGAGCAATCTGAGTGATGCGCAGAAGGCGGCACTTGGCAACAACAGTGCGGTGCTCGATTACCTGCGCGGCGTACGCACCGGGGAGGCGTCCGAGGGCGGCCTGTTCCGCAACCGCAATCAGCTGATCGGCGACATCGTGCATTCGTCGCCGGTCTTTGTCGGTACGCCGGACAATTTCGGGTACGAGCGCTTCTCCTGGAGCGGCGCCTCGACCTACCAGGACTATCGCGCCTTGCGCGCGAGCCGCACGCCGATGCTGTACGTGAATGCGAATGACGGCATGACGCATGCTTTCAATGCGAACACCGGCGCCGAGGTGTTCGCCTATGTGCCGTCGTCGGCGCTGGCGCAGATGAAGACGCTCACCCAGACGAATTACAGCCATCAGTTCATCAATGACGGTGCCATCACTGTGGCGGACGTGTTCGACTCCAGCGGCAGCGTCGGAAACTGGCGCAGCCTGCTGGTGAGCTCTACCGGTCGCGGCGGACGTCAGCTGTATGCGCTGGACGTGACCGACCCCACTGTTCCGGCTTCCGGCGCGGCCGCTGCCCGGGTGAAATGGGAGTTCTCGCACAGCGATTTCGGCCGGTTCACCGGCAAGCCGGTGGTGGCCCGGATGAACAATGGCGTGTGGGCGGTCATCGTCGGCAACGGCTACAACAGCGATCAGTACAAGGGCTTCCTGTTCGTCATCAATGCGCTGACCGGCGAGCTCATCTCGACCATAGACACCGGCGCCTGCCCGACGACCGACTCGCCCTGCGTGAGCAATGGCCTGGCCGAAGTGACGACCTGGGACGACGACGACGACGGGGACGTCGACTACATCTATGCCGGCGATCTGCGCGGCAATCTGTGGCGCTTCGATGTCACCTCCGCGACGCCATCAAACTGGGGAGTGTCCTTCGGAACCGCTTCCAGCCCGCTGCCGCTGTTCCGCGCGGTCGACTCGGCCGGAACGCCGCAACCCATCACCTCACGCGTCGAGGTGATGCTCGATCCGTCTACCGGCGTGCGCTGGGTGTCCTTCGGCACCGGCCAGTTCCTGAGCACCACCGACCGCAACAGTCGCGCGGTCCAGAGCTGGTACGGCCTGTACGACAACTATCTGAGCGGCACCACCACCAGTCCGGTGGTCGGTCGTACCAATCTGGCCGAACGCCGGGTCATCAAGGAAGAAACGCAGACTACCGGTACCGGCGACACCGCGACCTCGGTGAAAGTGCGCGTCATTTCTGCGCCGGGCGACGACGTGGGTGGTCAGGCCATCACCAATGCCGATGGCGCCTACATCCGCAAGGGCTGGTACCTCGACCTGCTGCCCGACACCCGCACCGCTGCGGGCGAGCGCATGATCTACGGCGTGCAGGCGTTTGGCGGCGCCCTTTTCGCGACATCGGCCATTCCTGCCGACGATCCCTGCACACCGGGCGGTTCCGGCTGGCTGATGGGTATCAATCCCTATACCGGCGGCCGGCTGAACGCCGATCTGTTCGCGAACCGCGCACAGGTGACCATCACCTCGGGTGAAACGTCGAACCGCTACTATGTCAGCGCAGTCAGCACCGGCTCCATGCCGTCCAGTCCGATTCTGGTGCGCAACGAAGGCAGCGGCGGCACCACGACCGGGGGCAGCACCGGCGGTTCGGGCAATACAGGCACCGATACCGGCGGCACCACCGGAGGCAGTGGCGGCAGCTCGTCCGGCAGCACCGTCGGACGGTCGGACGCATTGGTCAATACGTCCGACCTCGGTATCCTGCGCGAACGTCTGAATCTGCCCGACCGCTTCGGCCGCATATCCTGGCGCGAACTGATCAACGACTGACCCGGACCGACAACGGAAAGCACACATGAAACGCACGCGCGCAGGCCTTCAGGCCGGTGTCACACTGATCGAACTGATGATCGTCGTGGTCATCATCGGGATTCTGTCCGCCATCGCCTATCCGAATTACACGCAGTACGTGATAGACAGCAGGCGGGCAACCGCGGCCGCCTGCCTGACCCAGCAGGCACAGGTGCTCGAGCGCTTCTTCACCACCAATCTCACCTATGTCGGGGGCGATGGCGATGCCAACGCAAACGGCACACGCGATCTGAACGAACTGCAGTGCGTCACGGACCTGACCAACTTCTATACCTTCGGCGTGACGATCAGCAACGCCAGTCCGCGCCAGTTCTCGATCACCGCCGCCCCTCGTAACGCACAGCAGAGCAACGATTCGAAATGCGGCTGTTCGCTTGCTCTGGATCAGGCCGGTACCAAGGGCGCGAGCGGTACGCCGTCCCGCTGTTCGACCGGCGCCGGTGTCACGGCCTGCTGGAAGTAGGCGGATCAGGCAGAGCGGACACACAGTTTCACCGGCCGGCCGCAGAGGGGGCGCTCAAGCTGCAAGGTGAAGCGGCCGTAAACCGTTGATCCACCCTGAAAGTGCTGTTCATGACCGGCCCTCGAACCATGGCGGGCTTTTCGCTTCTGGAACTGATGATCGTGATCGCCATCCTGTCGGTGATCGCGGCCTTTGCCGTTCCGTCCTTCCAGTCGCTGATCACGCTGAACCGTCTGTCCAGCGAAGCCAACGAACTGCTTGCCGGCCTCGGGCAGGCGCGGAGCGAGGCGATCCGCCTGAACAGGCGGGCCATACTCTGTCGCGCCGCAGTGGCAGCGGGCGGGCAGGTGGATGCGGCCGGTGGCTGCGTGAGCGGCACCGATCGCTGGGGCGGCTGGATGATTTTCATCGATGCGGACAGCAGCGGCAGCTACAACCCGAACGCCACGACCAATCCGGATGAGGTACTGGTGCGCGCGCACGTGTTCAACGGCGCGCAGATGCAGATCGGTTCAAGTGCCGGCCTTTCCGGTGCAGGCAACCGCATCGTGTTCCGCCCGGATGGCCTGGCACGTGCGGCAGGGCAGACCACGCTCCAGACCGCCACGGTGCGCATCTGCGAGCCGTCTTCATCTCTTCAGCAGAATGCGCGCGATGTGCGGATCGGTGGCGGCAGCCGCATCAGCGTGACCCGGACGACTTCGTCCAGCTGCAGCGCTCCTGGAAACGGCTGATGAAGGTACGTGGCGCGCAGAGCGGCATTTCGCTGATCGAGGTCATGGTGGCCGTGTTCGTGCTCGCCATCGGCATGCTGGGCATGGCCGGACTGCAGATGGCTTCACTGCGCTCAAACCAGAGCTCGTATGAGCGCAGTGCCGCGGTGCTGGCTGCCTACACCATGATCGACCGCCTGCGCGCGGACATCACCGCCGCCCGCGCCGGCAGTTACAACCTGGCCCTTCCGGCCAACAGCTGCACGATTCCGTCGGGCAGCACCTTTCCCGCCACCCAGCTTGCGGCCTGGCTGACCGACCTGCAGACCAGCATGGGCTCATCCGCCTGCGGCGGGGTGACCTGCACCACCGGCGCCACCGCGACCTGCGTCATCAGCGTTCGCTGGGATGACAGTCGGGTTCGCGGCGGTCGTACCAATCAGACCTTCTCGATCGAGGCAAGGCTGTGAAGCGGGCGGGGCAGCGCGGCAGCACGCTGGTTGAACTGATGATCGCACTGGCCATCGGACTGTTCATCACGGCCGCCGCGATTGGCGTGATGCTGGGCAACCGCCAGACCTACGACACCACCGAGGGGCTTTCGCGCATCCAGGAATCGGCACGCATGGCTTTCGAACTGCTCGCGCGGGATGTGCGCGAAGCCGGGCTGAATTCCTGCGGCGGCGCGCTGCAGTTCGTCAATGTGCTGAACAATCCGTCCTCCCTCTGGTGGACCCAGTGGAACGGCGGCCTTCGCGGTTACGGCGGTACCGAAGCGTTTTCCGGCGCGCCGATCGGCACTGCCGCAGGCCAGCGCGTGAGCGGTACCGCGGCACTGCAGGTGATGCGCAGCGGCAGCCAGCCCCAGACCGTGGCCGCGCACGACACCAGCACCCGCACCTTCACCCTCAGTCCGGCCAACGACGCGCTGGCCGCGGGCGATCTGGCCATCGTCTGCAACTTCAGTCAGGCCAGCCTGTTCCAGGTGTCGGCCGCCACGGCCACGACGGTTTCGCACGACACCGGCGGTACGCCGGGCAACTGCAGCCGCGGCTTGGGCTTCGCAGATCCGCCGGACTGCAGCACCACCGGGCAGACTTACCGCTTCGAAGCCAACGCAGTGCTGATGAAGCTCGAATCGCTGGCCTGGTATGTCGGCAATACCGGCCGCGCCGGCACCACCGCGCGCTCCCTGTTCCGGGTGGCGCCACAGAACAACGCCGGCACCCTGACGCTGGTCGCCGAAGAGGTGCTCGAGGGGGTAATCGATCTGCAGCTGGACTACCTTCTGGAAGGCACCACCGCCTTCGTCCCGGCGGCATCGGTCACCAACTGGAACGCGGTCACCGGCGTACGCATCCGGCTGCAGATCGAGGAGCCGGACCGTCCGGCGGCGGTGACCGACCGGGTACGACGTACCATGACCCATGTGGTCACGCTCCGGAACCGCATGTCATGAGTCGGTCAAACGCCTTCCGTCAGCATGGCGTCACCCTGGTGGTGGCGCTGATGCTGCTGATCGCTGTCACGCTGCTGGGCCTGGCCAGCATGCGCGGCACCGGCATGCAGGAACGCATGAGCGCCAACCTGTACGACCGCGCCATCGCCTTTCAGGCCGCTGAATCCGCACTGCGCGAGGCGGAAACCCTGCTCGCGTCCGGCACCGCCGGCCCGTTTGACGGCACGGTCGCCGGGCTGTTCGGCAAGCCGGATCCGGCAGGCAGCGGATTCAAGAACCGCTGGGACAACAGCGCCACCGCGTGGGCCAGCGCCAGCACCTGGTGGACCGCGGCGGATGCGGGCACCCGTGCCCGCGCGGCCGGTGCACCGCAGTACATCATCGAGGATCTCGGCATGTGGCCATCGACGCCGGATTGCGACACCGTGACCACCATCGCGTCCGACTGCCTCAAGCCGCGCTACCGCATCACCGCGCGCAGTGCGCAGGTCGCAGGCCGTCCGGTGGTGCTGCTGCAGACAACCTACCGACCCTGAGACCCGCCATGTACGTGCGACTGCTCATCCTTCTTTTCATACAGCTCACCGCCTGCGTACTGCCGGTGCGGGCCGTGGTCGACATTTCGGATTCGCCCATCATGGTCGGCACCGCGGTGGCGCCCAACATCATGTTCCTGCTAGACGATTCGGGATCGATGCAGTGGGAAGTGATGCCGGATGAAAACCTCTATTACTCCTACTATCTTTTTCCGGTACCAGCACTGCTCTACGGCGCAGGGGTATACACCTCCCAGGTACCGACTTTCCAAGACAACAACATCCATAATTTCTATGGACGGTCGTCGGCCAACAATCAGGTGTTCTACAACCCGTTGAACACCTACAAGCCGTGGATACGCTCCACCGGCGAATCCTTCGGCGACGTGTCACCCACCGCTGCCCCCTACAACCCGGTCGACGCGACCCGCGGGACACTGAACCTGACCGCCGCGGCCACCCAGGCCGCCTTCTGGTTCACCAACACCTCCAATACCGACCAGAATCAGGCCAGCTATGCCTGCGTTCCGCCCTGCAACCAGACCTTCCAGCCCATCACGTATTTCGTCTACAAAGGATCCGGCTCTCGCGTCAGTGCCGCCAACTACGTGAAATACCAGATCCGCGGTACGCGGGCCTACAAGCGGGATCCGGTCACCGCCGCCGAAGTGGAAATCACGAGTTTTCCATGGCCGAACGGAACGACGCGGACCGTGGCGCAGGAGACCCAGAACTTCGCCAACTGGTTCAGCTATTACCGCAGCCGTACGCTGGCAGCGAGGGCAGGGGCCTCGATCGCCTTCGGTCAGCTTGGTACGAACTACCGGGTCGGCTTCCGCACCATCAACGGGGCGGGCGAATTCCTGATCCCGACCACAGGCACGTTCACCGGCACCAATCGATCAACCTGGTTCGACCGGCTTTTCAACACCCCGGTGCCGTCTTTCGGCACGCCCTTGCGCACCGCACTTGCCTGGGCGGGCAACTATTACGAAACCAAGACCGGCACGGACGATCCGTGGAAGGACAGCGCGTACACGCAGCCGCTGGCCTGCCGTCAGTCCTTCACCATTCTGACCACTGACGGCTACTGGGGTGACATCTACGCCCTGCCGGCAGACCAGAACGCGGACGGGACCGCTGCGCGCCCATACCGCGATACCTACAGCAACACGCTCGCGGACGTCGCTATGTACTACTACAAGCGCGATCTGCGCACCGGCATCGCGAACAACGTGCCGACCTCGCCCAAGGACAGCGCCAACTGGCAGCACATGGTGACCTTCGGCATTTCGCTCGGCACCCAGGGCACGCTGAACCCGGACACCGACCTGGCCGCGCTGACCGCGGGCACCAAGAGCTGGCCCGATCCGACCACCAGTTCGCCGGCAAAGCTGGACGATCTGTGGCATGCGACGCTGAACGGACGGGGTGCTTTCGTCAATGCCAACGATCCGACCGAATTCGTCGATGGCCTTTCGTCGATGCTGGCCGACATCGGTGAGCGTGTCGCGTCCAATGGCGCGGTCGCGGCGACCAGCACCTCGATCAGCACCAACACCCTGCTGTTCCAGGCGCGCTTCGTCGGCAACGACTGGACCGGCGATCTGTGGGCCACCCGCTTCAATACGGACGGAACGCTCGCGACCACGCCCAGCTGGAAGGCGGGCGAACGGCTGCCAAGCGCAGCCAGCCGCGCCATCTACACCTGGTCGGGTACGGCCGGCATTCCATTCCAGTGGGCCAGCCTCACCACCGCGCAGCAGACCACGCTGGGCAGTTCGGCCACACTGTCCTATCTGCGCGGCGACACCTCCGGCGAACTGCGCAACGGCGGCACGCTGCGCAACCGTGCGTCGGTGCTCGGCGACATCGTCAATTCGTCTCCGGTCTATGTCGGACCGGTCACCGATCTGCGTCTGGACCGCTTCAGCTGGACCGGCGCCGACACCTATCAGGCGCATCGCACCGCGGTCGCCTCGCGCCGGGAAATGGTCTATGTCGCGGCCAATGACGGCATGCTGCACGGCTTTGACGCGCGCACCGGCGCCGAACGCTTCGCCTTCGTACCCAGCGGCGCACTGGCGACGATGAAGACGCTGACCAGCCGCGACTACGCCCACAAGTTCATCAACGATGGCACGCCGGTCGTGGCCGAGGTCTATGTGAATGGCGCCTGGCGTACCGTCCTCGTCGGCGCGCAGGGCCGGGGCGGAAAAAGCCTGTACGCACTCGACGTGACCAGTCCGGACAGTTTCGGCACGAGCAAGATCATGTGGGAATTCACCCACGCCAGCCTGGGACAGATCGTCGGTCCGCCGGTGATCGCCCGGCTGAACGACGGCAGCTGGGCAGCCATTGTCGGAAACGGCTACAACAGCGGCAACGAGCGGGCGGAGCTGTTCGTGATCAATCTGGCCACCGGTGCGCTGATCGCGCGCATCGACACGCTGCGCGGATCGTCGACCACCCCGAACGGGCTTGCGGTCGCCGAAGGCGTGGATATCGATCGCGACGGCGACATGGATTACTTCTACGCCGGCGACCTGCTCGGCAATCTGTGGAAATTCGACTTCACCGCTGCCACGGCTGCGCAGTGGAAGGTGGCGTACGGCACCACCGCCGCACCTGCACCGCTGTTCTCGGCCACCAGCAGCAGCGGTGTGGTGCAGCCGATCACCGGTGGCGTCAGCGTCGGCTTCAATCCCAAGGACCGCAAGCTGTGGGTGTTCTTCGGTACCGGGCGCTATCTGTCGACCGCCGACCTCTCGACCACCGCCACCCAGACCTGGTACGGCCTCAACGACACCGGCAGCACCATCGCGAGCCGCAGCGATCTGGCGCAGCGCATCATCCTCCAGGAAAGTTCGACCGGCGCCGGAGATTCCTACCGGGTCGTATCCAAACCGGGCGACAGTTCCGGCGGCACGGTCATGGGAACCAAACGGGGCTGGTACATTGACCTGACCTCACCGGTGTCCGGCGCCGAGGGCGAGCGCATCATCCATCCGCCGGTGCTGGCCAGCAGCACGCTTTTCGTCAATTCGCTGATCCCCAGCAGCGATCCGTGCGTACCGGGCGGGCGAGGGTGGGTGATGGGCGTCAATCCCTTCACCGGCGGCCGGCAGGAATTCGACGTATTCGACTTCAACCGCGACGGCAGCGTCGACTCCGGAGACCAGGTCAATCTGGCCAATGGCGATGGCACCAGCCGCAGAACGGTGGGCAGCGGTTACAGCACCGACAGTCTGCCGGGCAGCCCGCTGCAGATCGGCAAGCAGCAGGTCGTCGGCGGGTCGGACGGTACCGCCCATACGCGCATCGTGTCGGACGGCCTGCGGTCCGGACGGGTGTCGTGGAAGGAAATAGTCAGGGACTGATGGACGTGATGAAAAAAACGGGACTGCTCGCGGCCTGCATGTTCGCCGCCTGGACGACATGGGCGGCGGAGCCGCTGTCGCCGATCGCCAATCCGTCGCTGTATGAGGAACAGGGCATCGCCGGCCAGGTGGACAGCGCAACCGGCGCCATTTCCATCGGCGGCAAGCGCTACCGGGTCAACGCCCGGACGGTCATCTTTCTCGACGACGGCCGCGGCAATGTGAGGCGCGCTGCGAAGGTGACCGACATACCGGCCAACGCACCGGTGCGCTTTTCAACCGGAGCGGACGGCTCGGTCACCCAGATCTACGTCGGTGGAGGCATACAGCCGTACAGGCCGTGAAGCGCCGATAGCACGGTCTGAGGCGTCGTTTGCGACCGCGAAGCCCGGAAGAATCTGCTGCGCCGCCCGACTCCTCAACTTCTGAAAATTACTGAGTATGGTAGGACCGCTGCATCATCTTCATGCTGTGCACCCGCAGCATCCGCCGGAGCGGGCAGCGCTCCGAACATAACGAAAACCACCGAGGCGGCCACCCCGCCCAGCTGCTTTAGGCGCTGAATCCAGGCCTCGCGGGCCTCCGGTTTCGTCGCCCGCTCCGCTTCCACCGCCGCGATGATCGCGGCCGGGTCTTTCCCCAAGACCTCAGCAATCCTGAACGCCCCTTCAACGTCCAGCTGTGACCGGCCCGTCCGGTAATGGCTGATGGCCTGCCGGCTCATCTCCAGCGCCTTTGCCAGCGCGTAATCCGACTCGATGCCCAAGGCGGACTTCGCCTCCTGCATCAACCTCTGAGTGGTGTTCATTGAAATCCCCTTCACGTGGACGGCTGCACTCTAACGCTACGTCCACAGCTGGGGAATACGCTCCATCAGTTGACTAGTTTCAAGATGTGGACGTATTTTTCGCCCTGCACCCGGAGCTAGGGCGGTCCCCGCGATCCCCTTCACGTTTCCGGTTGCCCTGCCGGGTGCATCCCTGCGGGCCTCAAACCGGAAACCTTGAAGGGGATTCCAATGAGCGACACACCTGTAGCAGCCGGCCAGCTGTCGGCCGAAGAACGCAGCAAGAGCAGCGGACACCCGGTCATCGAGATATCGGCCGTCATGGCGGACATGGCCGCCGTGGTCGATGCGGACGTGTGGTTCGAGGGTGAGAAGGTGCTTGCGATGACGTTCCAGCCGCACGAGGCGCTGACCATCGCCGAATCGATCATCCGGGCCGCCACCGTGGCCTCGCACATGAACCGCGGCCAGCGGACGGGGAGCCTGCAATGACTCAGTATCCGATCGCGTCGATAGGGTCATGGGTGCTGCCGTGCTTGTTGAGCGACGTTTTCAGGCTGACGGAAGACGATGACAGCATGCGGAGCATGGATGCGCCGGAACGAGTGCCGGCCGGGTCGTGCGTTCATGCGGTCGTGTTCGGGTATGAGTTCGTGCGGCAGCGTGAGGTGGTGCGATGAGCGCCGCCGACCTTCACCGCGCCCGCGCCGTGATCGCCCGTGCGGATGCCACCGTCGAAAGCCGACTGCTGGAAATCCGCGACTGCGCGAACCGCCTGTCCATCTGTATCACCCCGGCGCTGCTGGCCGCCGTCGAACTGATCGTCCTCGCGCAGCAGGACGAAGCGCGCGGCGTCTGCATCCTGCCGCCGCATCACGCCGTCCAGCTGCTCGATCTTGTGCAGCAGTTCAGCAGCACGGTGGACCTCGCCTGGGAGAACGCTGACGCCGCGCTGATCGAAGCCCGCGCCCGCCTCGCCAGACAGGCGGCCAATGAGAAGCAGGCCGCCTGATGTACTCGCACCCGCACGCCATCGACGCCCAGCGCCGAATTTTCGGACGCCGACGCTGGTCGTGCGCCCGCCGTTTCTGGACCGCCTACGCGGTCTTCACTGCCCTGATCACTGCGCTGGTGGTCGGGGCTTTTTCATTGAAGGAGAGCGCAATGCAGCCCTGGGACGCCGTTCAAGTCAGCAACGAGGACAACCCGCACGCCGGCCGCGCCGGCATCGTCACTCAGATCAACCGCGAGTCGGGGCAGACCGTCGTGCGCCTGGACGCCGACAGCGAACGGCCCGTCGTGGAAGTGGCCGTCGACGTCAGCGAACTGAAGCGCCTGTGATGAAGCTGGGCCAGCCCTGCGTTGTGGCCGCGTCCAGCGACTTCTACGCCGCTATCGATGGCTGGCCTGTCGAGGTGGTCGCCGTCGAAGGTTTGACCGCCTCCAGCGCCGTGCCAGCCCCCGCGCGGGGCATGGCATGGGTCAAGCACACCAACGAGGAGCGCGTCGCGCACTTCCTCGTGCCCCTCGACCAGCTACGGCCGGTCGCACAACCGCACTGAACGAAACCCGTGCAAGCTCTTCTCGGTACTAACGCGAAATCGATACACGCGGGCGGGAAACCCGCGCGCAGTCTGGATTCCAGCGCGGCGGCGTGCGAGGCGAAGGCGGCCCGCTTCCGTCTGCAGCGCACGGCGCAGAGCATCCTGTTCCGGAAAGACCTCGCGCCGCTGCAGCAGCACCGCACGTGCTGGTGCCATCGATCGATGCGCGGCGAGTCCGCGACGCTGTACCGCGCGGCGGACGGCTCCAATGCGTACCTCTCGGGCCTGAACACCTGCGGCAACGGCTGGACGTGCCCGGTGTGCGGCGCCAAGATCGCCGAACACCGCCGCCGCGAACTGTCCGAAGCGATGGCCGCGTGGACGAATGCCGAAGGCGGCACGGCCTACCTCGTGACGCTGACGTTCCCGCACGCCGCGGGCGATGACCTGGGCGCCATGCTCGAAAAGCTGGCCAAGGCGCGGCAGGGCTGGAAGAACAGCCGGACCTACAAGCGCATCCTGGGACCGGACGGCACCGCCGGCTCTGCTGGTGCCGTCACGGCGATGGAAGTGACGCACGGCGCGAATGGCTGGCACCCGCACGTGCATATGCTGGTCTTCGCCGCCCGCGGTGGCCTGGGCGATGGTCTGCCGGCGCTGAACGGTGACCTGTCGTCGCCGGATATCGACGCGCTGCGCGGCGCCTGGGTCAAGCAGCTGCTGAAAGTCGGCCTTGCGGACCAGCAGCAGGTTTCCGACGTCTGGGCGCACAGCTTCAACGTGCGCGGCGGCGAGAAGGCCGCGGAGTACATCGCCAAGTACGGCCGCGACACCCGGTGGGGCGCGTCGTCGGAACTGACCCGCAGCGCGGCCAAGGTGGGCGCGGCCGGCACGGTGGGCGGCGCATTGCATGTGACGCCGTTTCAGCTGCTGGAATGGGCCGGCGCTGGCGACACCCGCGCCGGCGCGCTGTTCCGCGAGTACGCGGACGCCTTCCACGGGAAACGTCTGCTCACCTGGTCGCCGGGTCTGCGCAAGCGCCTGAAGCTGTCGGCGGAAGAGGCGTCAGATGAAGCGGTGGCCGACCTCGACGAAGAACTGCCGGAGCGCCAGCGCGTGGGCGTGCTGCAGGTGGAAGATCTGCAGGTGATCGTGTCGCGTGGCCTGCTCGGCGAACTGGTGCGCACCTTCGGGCCATATGGCCGCGCCGACGATCAGGAATCGCTGAACGACTGGATGGCCTGGGCACGCACGATGCCGAAGACCGGACGCGGCGCCGTGCTGGTGCCGCGCGTCTTCACCAGTGGCCGCGACGTGCTGGAACTGGCCGCATGACGGCGCACGAAACCGCCGTCGCGCTGCGCGATGACCTGTCGGCACTGTGGGCGAAGGCGCCCGCCATCATCCGCCTGCAGCTGTCCGCCGAAGTCGCCGCGATCCTGCGGCGCGCCGATGACCTGGTCACCCTGACCGCACCAAAGGAGCAACCGCGATGAAACGACAGATCGGCACCGGCCCGTGCCTCGCCTGCGGCGAAACGATCCCCTACAAGGAAGCCGACAGCGGCGCGCTGTCGGTCTGCTGCCCGTGGTGCGA
This sequence comes from Methyloversatilis universalis FAM5, assembly GCF_000214035.2. GTDB lineage: Bacteria > Pseudomonadota > Gammaproteobacteria > Burkholderiales > Rhodocyclaceae > Methyloversatilis > Methyloversatilis universalis. Next base: position 73,955 of record NZ_AFHG01000036.1, read on the forward strand.
CTTCAGCGGCTACGGCCGGCAGGGCACCCAGGCGCGCAAGGTCATTGAATCGAAGATGAAGCCGAATAACTCCAGCAGCCAAGGCGCTCACCCCGAGCCGGCAGCGGTGCCGCCGGCCGGGGCAGCGGCCAAGCCGGCCGCGAAGCCGAAACCCGCAACGATCTTCGGGTGAGCGCCATGGCCGACCAGAACACCGCACCCGACGCGCTCGCCGATCTGGCGCACCTCGCGGACGCCGCTGACAGCGCGCACGCTGAACAGACCGCCGCTGCAAAGCCGGCCGGCCAGGTCGCCTCACCGGCACCCAGCCAGGCCGACCAGCTTGCCGCAATCCTGCTGACCGTTGGCAGCATGGGGAGCATGCGTTTCCCATCGCTGGCCAAGGTCTACACCGAAGAACGGTGCAAGGCGCACGGCGAGGCGCTGGCGCCCGCGCTCGAGCGCCTGGGCGTGAGCCTGAACCACGGCGAAACGATGATGTGGATCGGTGCCGGCGGATCGGTGCTGATGCTGCTGATCGAAACCCGGAACGCGATCATCGCGGACCTGAAGACCGAACAGGCAGAGCAGGGCACGAAGCCAGCTGCGCCGATCCCCGGCCAAGTGGTGGCCAGCGCACCGGCCGCCGATCCGGCCAAGCCGGCGGACGGCGTCCACTCGCAGATGGGCCTGTACCAGTGACCACGGTCAAGCCGGCCACCGGCAACGCCCGCAGCGCGCGCATCGTCGCCGTGTTCGGTGCCACCGGTACCGGAAAGTCGATATGGACCATCCAGCAGCTGCGCAAGCCGAAGCGCAACCGCCTCGTGATCTGGTCGCCGAAAGAAGCGCAGGACGGCCACGCGATCACCTTCCAGGCGCCGGCCGTCGATACGGTGCGCGACGCATACGCCGTCATGTCGGCGGCCGGCACCACGTCGCCGTTCCGCCTGGTGTTCCGCCCGTCGATCAACCGCAAGACCGCGGTCAAGCAGTTCGACGCCATCTGCGCCGCCGTGCTGAAGCTGGGCAACATCACGCTGGTGGTGGAAGAACTGCACACCGTCACGCAACCCAGCTGGGCGCCTGACCAGTGGTCCGCGCTGGTGCTGATGGGCCGCGCCGCGGGCGTGGAAATCTTCGCGCTGTCGCAGCGGCCGGCGTCGGTCGATAAGGACCTGTTCAGCAACGTGTCCATGATCCACGCCGGCCGCGTTTCGTTCGAAGATGACGCGAAGGTGCTGGGCCGCGTGCTGCTGGTGCCGCCGTCCGATCTGCTGACGCTGCCCGATCTGCACTTCATCGAACGCACCACCAGCCCGAACGAAACCCGGCGCGGAGTGGTGAAGCCGTGAGCGGCCACAAGCGTGCAGGGCGACGGCGGGTGTATCGGGACAATGCGGACCGCCAAAAGGCCTATCGACTGAGGAAAAAATTCACCCTCATGAACGCTCGGGCTCCCAGCAGCTGGAAAAAATCGTAACGCCGTCACCGCTGGTGATGTGTACCGGCCGAAAACGTAACGCACACAGAAGGCTCCTCTTCACCCGCTACGGCGGGTTTTTTTTCGCCCGGTGATCGCCGGGCAGGGCAGGGCGGGGCGGTGTTCAATGCGCCGGGCATCAATGAGCGCCCGGCTTGGGTTTCCGGCCCGCTCGCGCGCAGTCTCCGACACGTCGGCACACCCGCCGAATTCAACCATCGGAGACAGTGAAATGAACGCACACGTCAAGGGCTTCGGCCTGTTCCTCGCCTACTCGGTCGTGCACGCCCTGGTCGTGCGCCCGGTCTTCAAGCAGCTGAACGTGCCGGTCCTGAAGGACCTGTAATCGGGGGGCCGCGACATGCTTTTCGTCAAGAACGTACCCTTCAACAACGTCGTGGCCAACGGCGTTGCGACCGTCAATCTGCCGATTGGCATGTCGTATAACCGCATCCTGCTGCAGCTGGGCGGCACCTTCACCAAGGCGATGATCACCGACATCAAGGTGAAGCTGAACGGCAAGGTCATCTTCCAGAACACCGGCGCCCGCCTGGACCTGATCCAGACCTATCGCGGCTTCGCGGCGTCCGCTAACTTCCTCGTGATCGACTTCACCGAAGCGCGCGCCCGCACGATGGCCGAACAGTACGTCGGCAACCTGAACACCGCGCAGGGCGTGTCCTCGCTGACGCTGGAAGTCACCATCTCGGGCGCCACCAGCCCGACGCTGGATTCGTGGTCCGAACTCGGCCCGCCGGCACCGCTGGGCGTGATCTACAAGCAGCTGATGTTCGTGTCGTCGAACACCGGCAGCGGCAAGTTCCCGGTGCGCCTGATCGACGTGGCGAACCGCGGCTGCATCGTGAAGCGCGTCCACTTCGCCCACGGCGGCAACCTGTCCAGCCTGGAAGTGAAGAAAAACGGCATCGTCATCTTCGACAACGTGCCGACCGCGGTGAACTCGTTCCTGAACGGCCAGTACGAAAAGACCGCGCAGACCAACCTGTTCAGCTACGACCCGACCTGCACCGACAACTACAGCGAGGCGATCCGCACCAACGACATGACGTCGCTGGAATTCAACGCCACGTACAGCGCGAGCGACACCACCACCGCCGTGGTGGAAGTGCTCGACGTGCTGGGCAACCTGTAAGGGGGCCGCGCCATGTCGTGGATGTTCAACTCTGACGGCACGCTGAGCGACTACGACACCGGCGCGACCGTCAATCCGAACGCGAATGAATGGTGGGGCGCGTCTCAGCCGTCGTCGTCTGATGGCGGATGGGACTACGGCAAGGACGTGCTCGACATCCTGAAATTCGGTGCTGGCGTGCTGCTGATGCGCGATCAGTCCGAGTGGCAGGACCAGCGCCGCTATGAACAGGCGGCGAACGGCATTGCCCTGCAGGGCCAGGCCGCCGCCGTCCAGGCGCGCGCCACCGGCCTGCAGGCGTCCGCTATGTCCGGCATGCTGCCGATGCTGCTGATCGGCGGCGCGGTGGTGATCGCCGGCATCCTGTTGCTGAAGGACTGAGCGTGCTGGAAGGAATCACCGCGTCGCAATGGCTCAACGCCGGTTCGTCGGTGCTCGGCAAGGCGCTGTCCGCGCCGCCGGCACCGCCGGCCATTTCCGGAAGCGGCACGCTCGGCTCTACGGTCCCGGTCGATCATTCGGGCTGGACCGTGAGCACCGGCGGCGGTACCGCCTACGGCACGCCGCCCGCGCTGAAATCGACGTCGGTCTACATGGTCGCCGCGGTCGGTGCGGCGGTCGTGCTCGCGCTGCTGGTCTGGAAGAAGAAGGGCTGACCATGGGCCTGCTTTCGTCCAGCAAGTCGAAGTCGTCGACGTACAACACCACGACGATCAACAACATCGACCGCCGCATCGTTGCGGACGGCATGTCGTCGGTCTTCGCGCCGGATATCAGCATCGGCGGCGCCGGATCATCGCTGTCGATCACCAACGTCGATCCGGCGCTGATCAAGGCAGCGGCCGACATGGTGTCGCAGAGCAATGACACGCTGCGCGCCGGCTATTCCGATCTGGCCGCGAGCTACCTGTCGCTCATCCAGTCGAACGAGCGCCAGAACGACACGCTGCAGGCCAACGTGCTGCGCGTGCTGGATGCCACCGGCGACCAGTTCAAGGACGCGACCGATACCGCGGTCGGCAACAAGCCGCTGATCTACGCCGGGCTGCTCATCGCCGGCGTGGTCGCGCTGCAGGCGATGCGCTGATGCAGACCTACCGCTTTGACCTCCCGCAGCTGTCGGCGCCGGTCGGGATCGCCGTTGAAGCCACGTCCGTGCATTACGTGCGCGGCAACGCCCGCGGCTGGTCGAATGCGATCCTCGTGAGCGCGGACGCCACCAGCCAGCGAGTGCGCATGGTGCCGGGTCAGAAACTGCGCTTCAACGCACCGGTGAAACAGCTGTACATCGAGAACGCGGACGGCGAAGCCGGCATCGTCGGCGAACTGGTGGCAGGCCTCGCCGACTTCCAGGACAGCCGCGTCATCGGAAACCTGACCGTCAGCGAACGCGAACTGGCGTCCGCAATTGAGGGGAAGAACTTCTACATGCAGCGGTCGGCGCTGATCGCCGCCAGCGGCGCCGGCAACGTGGCGATTTTCGGCCTGCGCAACCACGAAGACAGCGGCGTCATCCTCGTCGTGAAGCGCCTGGTCGTGTCGCTGAAGAATGACGCCATCGGCCTGCTGCGGCAGGGCTACAGCTTCCAACGTGACGTCGCGTTCCCGGCCACCGACACGTGGACCGCATGGTCATCGTGGCCGCAGGGCACGAACGCGCGCCTGTACGACAACGCGACTTGGTCATCGCTGATCAGCGCGTCCAAGGCCCGAATGCTGGTCACCGTCAGCACCGACCCGTATGTGCACAACGGTGAAGACCTGTACTTCCGCCAGTCGCTGGTGCTGGACCGCTTCCCGCGCGTCGTGGAACCGGGCCGCGGGCTGGCCTGGATCGTCATGTCTCAGACCATCGCCACCACCGCCTGCATCGAAGTCGAGTGGACGGAACTGGCGGAGTCGGACGTCGAATTCATCTAAGGGGATCGCAATGCCGAGTATCACCAACCCGTTCTTCCAGAACGCCAGCGCGCAGAAGGTGGCCACCGCGCGCGACATGCTGAAGGCGCATCTGCAGGCGAACCGTGAAACGAAGGTCTTCACGTTCGCCCAGCTGCGCGAACAGCTGCCGGAAGTGGCCGCCCTGAGTGGCGCTGAACTGCGCCGCGTGTGCAGCACGCTGCAGCTGTCGGTGACGGAATGAGCCGCGCCGCCGCTCTGGTCGTGATCGCCGCCGGCATCGGTGCCGCCTGGTGGTTCGCCCGCCGGCCGGCCACCACCGGCGCGCCGGCCGTGACCGGCACCACGTCCGATGACTACCTCGGCTTCTGGTTCACCAACCCCTACACCGATACGTCGGAGTGGGATTCCACCGTCACGCCGACCGACCCGGACGGCTACGTGGACGAAGGGCTGGTGGAGAACTACTTCATGCCGGTGCTCTACAGCGCCGGCACCGCACTGTCTGGTTTCACGGGGGGCCGCATGTTCTTATCACTGGCAGGTTTGAACGCGATCAAGGAACACGAAAAGTTCGTGTCGGTGCCCTACAAGGATCAGGCGGGCATCTGGACCATTGGCTACGGCCACAAGATCGAGGCCGGCGAGGAATTCAGCAGCCTGACGGAACAGGAGGCGTCCTCGCTGCTAGCCAAGGACGTCGGCCGCGCCGAAGACGCCGTGAATTCTCTGGTGCGCGTCGGCCTGTCGCAGTACCAGTTCGACGCACTGGTGTCGTTCGTCTTCAACGTCGGCACCGGTGCGTTCCGCCGCTCCACGCTGCTGCGGAAGCTGAATGCGGGTGATCCGACCGTCGCGCAGGAATTCACGCGCTGGGTCTATGTGACCAAGGGCGGGCAGAAGGTCCAGTCCGCCGGCTTGCTGAACCGCCGACAGGCTGAAGTCGCCATGTTCAGCGGCACCGCCGGGGGCTACTACTCATGAAAACCGAACACCTCTTGATCGTCGCGGCCGCGCTGTTCCTGCTGTACCGGGCAGGGCAGGGCGCCGCCGCCGCGCAGCAGTCGGCCAACGCCGACCCGTACAGCTACACCTACCCGTGAGGCGCCAATGAGCAGCTCCCTTCCCATTCCCAAGGTTTCGACCGAACAGCTGTATTTCATCGGCGGCGTGATCGTGCTGGGCGTGCTGTTCGTGGCCGTGCGCAACGGCGCCAAGGCCGTGGAAGCAGTGTCCGCATTCGGCGAATCAATCAACCCGGTGTCGCACAACAACATCTTCTATCGCGGCAGCAACGCGGTCGGCCGGGCCATCTTCGGCGATGACTTCCAGTCCTGGGGCTATTGGCTCTACGACGCGCTGAACCCTGACGATCTGGAAGAAACGCCGGCCGCGACGAATCCGAACCCGTCGCCGGTCGACCTCGGTCAACAGTCGTTCGAACAGCTGCAGAACGACGCCTTCGGAGCTTGGTTCAAATGAAAAAGACCACCCAACGCCTGAAAGAGCCCAGCACCTGGGCGGGCCTCGCCGGCCTCGCCGTGCTGTTCGGTGCCAGCGTCGAAGAGGCGCAAGCCGTCGCCAACGCGGTCGGCGGCCTCGCCGGCCTGGTCGCCGTGTTCATGCCGGAGAACCAAAGCAATGCCCAGCATCGTCCGTGAAATCGCAACGCTGCTGGTCTGCGGCGGCGCGCTGTACGGCGGCATCCGTGCAGACCTGCAGAACATGCTGGTGAGGATCGAAGCCAACGAAGCTTCGGTAACGCGGGCTCATGCCCGACTTGATCAACTCTACGAAAGGGGATCGCGATGACGAAGAAGAAACGCCTGCCGCCTCGCAAGAGCAACGGCCAGTTTCGCCGCCGTAAGAAGGGCTGACCGATGAAGCGATACAGCCTCCAGATGCAAGCCGGCGTGCCGGTCGAACTGGACCACCCGGGCCGGTTCTTCACGCTGCTGGAATCCGTGGCGCCGGTGACTGTCTCCCTGCAGCGTGCAGGAAAGCAGGCCGAACTGCTGGAATCGATCACCGCCGGCTTCTGGGCAGACTTCGAAGACGATCCCTTCACGCGCGTTCGCATCATCTCTCCGGGACCGCAAACCGTTTCGTTTCTCGTATCGATGGTGCGAACTGGCGTCGCCGATATGGAAAGCGGACTGCCCACTATCACGGCTGCGTCCGGAACGAATCCCGTTGTCGCCGGCGATGCAATGCCTGGATGGGTGTCGGGCGATATCGCGAACTTGGCGCCGTCCGCAGGGGTGACGGTAATTTTCGATCTCGGGCCGCACTGGGACCGATATGGAGTTGTCAGCGTCAGCGTTTTCCCTCAGGCGCCATCATCCGGCCTGAACGCGGTACAGATCTACAGCGGACCGAATGCCTCTACGTCGTCAATCCGTCGATTGCAGCACGCGTTCGGTTCAAACTGGGGCTCCACGTTCTCGAATATGGCATCCGCCAACGGAACGAATCAAACGCATGTGCGGCCGACCGGGCGTTACGTCATGGTCTATGCGGTAAATGCGGATGCAGCAAATGCCCTGGGAGCATCGTCGTCGGTGATCATCGCCGCATACCCGCACAGCTGACCGCGCGTTATCCTCCCCGGCGTCCTGCTGGGGAGGTATCCCGATGTTCCGTCTGTTCCTCGTTGCCGTTGCGCTGGCCATCGCCGCCGGCCAGGCTCCCGCCGCCGGCTTCGTCGGCAATTTCCAGGCAGCACCCCCCGATCCGGCACACCAGCGGATCGCGCTGTCACTGGCCCGCGGCCAGATTCCCCAGCGCATCGCCGATCACCTGAACAGCGTCCTGCAGCTGCCGGCGCCGGTCCTGATCCAGTTCCAGGCCTGCGGCATGGAGAACGCCTTCTTTTCGCCGCGTCAGCGTGCCGTCGTCTTCTGTTACGAGATGCAGGACGCCATTCACAAGCGGGTGACGTGGCTTTCGTCGTCGGTCGGTGCCTCGACGCGGACGGCAACTGAAATGCTCGACGGTGCGCTGTGGTTCATCCTGCTGCACGAAGTGGGGCACGCCGTGCACCAAGTTGCCGATCTGCCGACCCTTGGCCGCCGTGAGGACGTCGCCGACCAGCTGGCGACGTGGATCGCCATCCGCCGGCCACCGGCGGGCGTCAATGAGCCGATCACCGGCGGCATGCTGGTGTTCCTGAATCCGCAGACCAGAACCGACTATGAAGCGATGGGCGGGCCGCACAGCCTGGACGCGCAGCGGCTGATGAACGTCGCGTGTTGGGCCTTCGGTGCCGACCCTGTGCGTTATCGAGAACTGCCCGACATGGTGCGCCTGCCGGACGCCCGACGCGCCAGCTGCGCCGAAGAATGGGCGGCGATCGATGCAGCCGTTCCGCGGCTGCTGGGCCGCGTGCTGAAGCCGGCCCGCGCCGCACCGTGGTGAAATCCGCTGCGCGCTGATAGAGTGCAAAAAGCAGAAGGCCCGGTCGACCGCTTTGGTCGCCGGGCCTTCTGTGTCTCAAGCGGGTGTGCACCCGCAGCGGGTCAGGTCAGTGCATGTGCAGCAAAACCGCCCTGAAACGCACTCTGCAGAACCCTCCGAAAACGAGAAAACCATGCCGGAAGGCAGCGCGACGCGGTAAACCTCCAAGTTCTGAAAATTACTGTTTTCAGAAGTTGAGGAAGGTTGAAGTGATGTGCGAGATCTTTTCGCCAAACTACTGGCCCTGCTGGATTTTCATTTTCTGCTTCTGCTTCTTCGGTTGATATCCGGCGCACACTCACCCGATCAGCGCGAAGAGAACAGCTGCACGATCAGCGCAATGCCGATCACGCCGACAGCGAGCGAAGTCCAGGACGCCAGCCCGGCCATGTAGCCGTCGGGTATCTCCACCGGCTTCAGGGTCGCCAGCACCCGCCGGTACTGCACGACCGCCAGCACCACGGCCAGCGACCCGAGCGCGATCAATGCCACGCCTATCCAGAACGACGATCCGTGCCCGACCTGGGCGGCGACGGTCTGCGGGTTGTGCATCATCGCCACGAACAGCGCGAAGCGTTCGATCGCGAAGCCGAAGGCCATCAGCGCGAGCGCCGTGCGGGTCCAGGCGAGCAAGGTGCGCTCGGCCGCGAAAAAGACGCGCGGATCGTTCAGGTCGGACACGCGGACGTCTTCAGCTTTGGGCGGTCGGCCGCCGGCGGTAGGTCACCACCAGCACGTCGCGCCACGCCGGTTTGGCCGGATCCAGCGGATGGATGGGCGTCACGCCGTGCAGCGCGCGCTGGTCATTCACCAGCGCCGCGTCGCAGGGCGCGGTCAGCGTGAAGCTGTCCAGCCGCTGTCCTTCCGGCGAAAAGATTTCGGTGGTGCCGCTTTCGACGTTTTCCCGTCGAACCATCATGACCAGCACGAAATCCACGCCATCGCGGTGCACGCCCTCGGGCGTCGGCTTGCCCTCGCCGTCCGCGCGCGCCTCGATGCGGAACTGGTGCACCTCGATGTGCGCCGCCTGATCCGGATGCAGGCGCTGGAACACCGAAAGCCCGAACTGTGCCACCGTCTGCAGCGTCGGGCCGGCCAGCACCTGTGGCCGTATCGGCTCGAAATGACGCTCGATGCCGCCATTCAGCGTGTTGTAGTCCAGGCTCTGATAGTGCGGCTGGTGCGGTTCGAGCTGGATGCGCAGGCCCTCCGCCGGGGCGCTCAGTACCGCATAGCGGCGCCGGCGGTAGCGACCGCCGTCCGCCATATAGGTATCGGTGACCAGATCCCCCCAGCTTGCCGCGAATACGTCCCAGTCGGTACGCCAGCCCGAACGCAGGCTGCTCAGCGCATCGCGCAGCTGTGCGGACGGAAGAAAGCAGAAATCGTGGGCAGCGACCTGTTCGGCCAGCGCACGGGCGAAAGTTCCGGAATTTGAAGCGGCGGACATCGGGGACACGGCGGTGAAAACGACTGAAGCACGGACGATACTCCCCTGCCCCTCACTGCGCACGCGCTCCGGCCATTTAGAATCGATGCCCCGCCGGAGAAACCGTCACATGCCCCGCTTCTGCGCCAACCTGTCACTGCTGTTTACCGAACATCCATTCGCCGAGCGCTGGGATGCGGCCGCCCGCGCCGGCTTCCGCGGCGTCGAGTGCCACTTTCCGTACGCCGAACCGGCGGAGGTACTGGCCGACGCGCTGCGTCGCAACGCGCAGGAACAGGTGCTGTTCAATCTGCCCGCCGGCGACTGGTCCGCCGGCGAGCGCGGCATCGGCTGCCTGCCCGACCGCATCGACGAATTCGAGCACGGCGTCGGCACTGCGATCCGCTACGCGAAGGCGCTGGATTGCCGCCGCATCAACTGTCTGGCCGGACTGGCGCCGGCGGATGCGGACCGCAGCGAACTGCTGTCGGTGATGGAACGCAATCTGCGCTTCGCCGCGCGCGCACTGGCGAAGGAAGGCATCACGCTGCTGGTCGAACCGATCAATCCGCGCGACATGCCCGGCTTCCTGCTGAACCGTTCGGCCGAAACGCTGGCGCTGATCGAGCGCGTCGGCGAGCCCAACGTGAAACTGCAGTACGACGTCTATCACATGCAGATCACCGAAGGCGACCTCGCCCGCACGCTTGAGCGCGAACTGCCGCGCATCGGTCATGTGCAGATCGCGGACAATCCGGGCCGGCACGAACCGGGCAGCGGCGAGATCAACTTCCCCTTCCTGTTCGACTGGCTGGACCGCATCGGCTACGACGGCTGGGTCAGCGCCGAATACCTGCCGGCGGGCGACACCGTGGCCGGTCTGGGCTGGCTGCCACGCTGATGCGGCGGGCCGCGGCGTACCCCGAAGGGCACGCCGCGCAAGCCGGATCAGGGCAGCGCGAAGCCGTCGGCGGCGAGCACCGCGCGCGCTGGCGCTGACAGCAGGAAGCGGGCGAAACGCTCGCCCTCGCTGCCGGCACCGGACAGCACCACCAGGCCGTAGTCGGCGCCGACCGACAGTTCCGGCGGCAGCGCCACTTCCTGCAGCGCCGGCACCTCCTGTTTTGCCAACCGCACATTGGTGCAGTAGGTGACGAAAAGGTCGGCCTGACCGCTGTCCACCACCCAGGCGTAGGCATTGCGCCCGCCCGGCGGTTTCGGCGAATCGGCGGCACCGGTCAGCGTACGGCCACGCGCCAGCAGCGCACGGCCGGCGCCCGGACGCAGCGCGTCCGCCCGTTCGAACATCTGTACCGCGTAGTCGCCGGACGGGTCGGCCTTCGGCGTCGACATGCCCAGTTTCAGATCACGGCGCAGCATGTGATCGAGCGCATTGCCCGGCGTCACCGCCAGCCCCGGCCGCACCAGCAGGCACAGTTCGTTGCGCGCGAAGCGCTCGACCTTCGCCGCCTTGCCTGCGTCCACGAAGGTCTGCGGGTGCGACATGTTGGCGGACGCGAACAGGTCCGCTTTCGCGCCGCCGGCAATCTTGTCCCGCAGCACGCCGCTCGGTCCGAATTCGAAGCGGGGCGCGGCCCCGCCCTGCTCCGCGTACAGCTTGCCGAGCTGGGTGAACACCGCCTTCAGGCTGCCCGCCGCGTGCACCGACGCGCCGTCGGCCAGCGCGGCACCGGACAGCAGCGAGGTGCAGACCGCCACGATCAGTGCGCGCATGCTCACTTGGCCGCGTTCGGGAAGAACAGCTGCTGACCGTCGATCTTGTAGTCGGCGATCGCCTTCTGGCCTTCGGCCGACACCACCCAGTCGATGAAGGCCTGACCGTCGGCCTTCTTCACGTGCGGGTGCTTTTCCGGGTTCACCAGGATGACGCCGTACTGGTTGAACAGGCGCTTGTCGCCTTCGACCACCACCGTCAGGTCAGCGCGGTTCTTGAACGACAGCCAGGTGCCACGGTCGGCCAGGATGTAGGCGTTCATCGACGCCGCGGTATTCAGCGCCGGGCCCATGCCGGAGCCGGTGTCGCGGTACCAGGCGCCCTTGACCGCATCGAGGTCGATGCCGGCCGCCTTCCACAGCCGCAGTTCGGCCGCGTGGGTGCCGCTCTTGTCGCCACGCGACACGAAGGGCGCCTGGGCGGTCTGCACCGCCTTCAGCGCTTCGGTGATGTCCTTGCCACCGGCGACCTTGGCCGGATCACTCTTCGGGCCGACCAGGATGAAGTCGTTGTACATCACTTCCTGGCGCTTCACGCCGAAGCCTTCGGCGATGAATTTCTCTTCCGCCGCCTTGTCGTGCACGAACACCACGTCGGCGTCGCCGCGACGCGCCATGTCCAGCGCCTGACCGGTGCCCAGCGCGACCACGCGCACCTCGATGCCGGTCCTGGCCTGGAACACCGGCAGCAGATGCTTGAACAGGCCGGACTGTTCGGTCGAGGTGGTCGACGACACGGTGATGAAACGGTCGGCCGCGGTGGCGAACGGTGCGGCGAGTGCCAGGGCAGCGGCAGCTGCGCCGGCGATGAACGAGCGGCGGATCAGGTCCATGAAAGTTCTCCTCTGAGGTAATGCCCGGCTTGCTCCGAGCGCGGTGCGGCAAAGAAATCGGCGACCGGCGTGTGTTCGGTGATGCGGCCGGCGTCGACGAAAACGATGTCATCGGCCAGGCGACGCGCCTGACCGAGGTGATGGGTGACCATGACGATGGAACAGCCGTCGTCGGCGATGACGCGGATCAGGCGCTCGACCTCGGCCGACGCGCCCGGGTCCAGGCTGGCGGTGGGCTCGTCGAGGAACAGCACGCGCGGGCGCAGCGCCCAGGCGCGCGCCAGCGCCACCCGCTGCTGCTCGCCGCCGGACAGCACCCGCGCCGGCCGGTGCGCGAGCGGCGACAGGCCGACCCGCTCCAGCACCGCTTCGGCGCGCGCTCGGCGTTCGGCAGCCGGCACGCCGGCCAGGTAGAGCGCATAGCTCACGTTATCGAGCACGCTGCGGCGGAGCATGACCGGGCGCTGGAACACCATGGCCTGCGGCGGACGCGCGCCGCCGCCGTTCCATACGATGCGGCCGGCGGTCGGTTCGATCAGGCCGTGCATCAGTCGCATCAGCACGCTCTTGCCGGCGCCGTTCGGGCCGAGCACCACGGTACGGCGGCCGGCATCCAGCCGCAGCGACACGTCGTGGATCAGCGTGCGTTCGCCCGCTTCGTAGCGCAGCGATTCCAGGGTGATCAGCGGCTCAGCCATGTCTTCTTGCCGCCCATTCACGCAGCGCGTGCGCCAGCGCATTCAGTATCAGCACGATGGAAATGAGGATGAAGCCCAGCGCCAGCGCCAGCGGCAGGTCGCCCTTGCTGGTTTCGAGCGCGATGCTGGTGGTCATCACCCGGGTGACGCCGTCGATGTTGCCGCCGACGATCATGACCGCGCCCACTTCGGCCACCGCCCGGCCGAGGCCGGCCAGCACCGCGGTGCTGAGGGAAAAGCGGGTATCCACCAGCAGCGTGAGCGCTGCCCGCGGCGTCGAAGCGCCGAGCGAACGCAGCTGTTCTTCGTAATCGCGCCAGGCGTCGGCCACGATCTGGCGCGACAGCGCGGCGATGATGGGGGTGATGAGCACCACCTGCGCGATCACCATGGCGGTCGGCGTGAACAGCAGGCCGAGCGGGCCGAGCGGACCGGCGCGCGACAGCAGCAGATAGACCAGCAGACCGATTACCACCGGCGGCAGGCCCATCATGCCGTTCAGGATGACGGTCAGCGGCTTGCGTCCGGGAAAGCGGCCGACCGCGACGGCGGCGCCGATCGGCAGGCCCAGGCAGGCGGCCAGGAAGACGGCGGTCAGGCTCACCTGCAGGCTGAGCCCGACGATGGACAGCAGCTTGCCGTCGGCTTCGGCGATGAGCTGGCCGGCGGTGAGGAAGCTTTCGGTGATCGTACTCATGGCGCGGGCTCCGCGATCACCATGAGCCCGACCTGCGCTTCGGCGACCGCGCTGATTTCCAGCCGGTAAGCCACACCCGCCTCAAGCCGGTAGATCAGTTCCTTCTGCACGCCCTCGCCGCGCAGGCAGCGCAGCGGCCGCATGAACACCGGCAGCGGCCGGCCGTCCGGCGCCACGATTTCGATCCAGGCGCGTGCGCTGCTCATGACGCGGTACAGGCCGCTGGCCGGCACGCCCAGCACGAAAATGCCGGCCTGACCGGCAGTGCGACGGCCCGGCGCCTGCAGCGTCACCCGCGTTTCGTCGTCCAGTCGTGCGTCTGCGCGCTGCCCGGGCCGTATCGCCGGTGCGGCAGCGGCGCTGCGGCCGGCCTCCAGCATGTCGGCGGGCATCGTCCACGCGCGTGCCAGCGCAGCGGTGACCGCCGGCGCATCGGCACAGGCCGCGTCGTTGTCGGTGGCCCGTCCCTGAAGCGGTAACAGAGCGCTCACCGCAAGCAGACCCGCGAGCGCAAGTCCTGAAGATCGCATCCTATTCCTCACCCTGCCGCAAACGCTGCGAAAGGCGCGCCGGCCCTGAGCGCGGCGCCGGACCGGGCGTTCCCGGAACAGGCGAATTCATGAATCGGCATCGGAAAACACATAAGATGCGCGACGCTATCTCAACGACGCTTTGCGTCCTATATGTCCGATTCTGCACAAAACCTGCCGACGCTCCGGGTCGAGTGGGATTTCGGCGCCGAGGCGCCCGCCAGCATCGGCCGGCTGATCGCGCTGCTGGCCGCCATCGACAGCTCGGGTTCAATCGCCGGCGCGGCGCGTGAAACCGGGCTGTCCTACCGCAACGCCTGGGGCCTGATCAACGCCTGGCAGGCCTGGTTCGGCCAGCCTCTGATCGTCACCGCGCGCGCGCACGGCTCGTCGCTTGAGCCCTTTGCCCGCCAGCTGCTGGAGATCGACCGCGGTGCCCGCCGCTCGCTGTCGCGCGCGCTGGAGCACGCCAGCGAACCGATGCGTGTGCTGTCGCTGAAGCCGGCCGAACACGACAGCGCGGCGCTGCGCTTCGCCGCCAGCCACGAACCGCTGCTGAACGAACTGATCCGCCAGCTGCGCAGCGCCCGCGCCGATGGCGCCGCGGTCACGCTGAGCACCCACGGCAGTCTGGAATCGCTGCTCGCGCTGGCCGCCCGCCGCTGCGACATCGCCGGTTTTCACTGCCCGGTCGGCGATCTGGGGCGCGACATCTGGTCGCTCTACCGTGCCCAGCCGGGTCTGCCGAAACTGCGGCTGATCGGTTTCGCGCGCCGCACCCAGGGTCTCATCCTGGCGCGCGGCAATCCTAAGAAGGTGAGCGGTCTGGCCGACCTGACGCGCAAGGACCTGCGCTTCGTACACCGCCAGCCGGGCGCCGGCACCCGGCTGGCCTTCGATCTGCTGGCGCGCCGGGCCGGGCTGGACACGCGGGCGCTGAACGACGGCGACGAAGAGCACACCCACGCCGCGGTCGCTGCGCTGATCGCCAGCGACGAAGCCGACGCCGGCCTCGGGCTGGAGGCGTTCGCGCGCCGGCTCGATCTCGATTTCATCCCGCTGTTCGAGGAAATGTATTTCCTCGCGCTGCGCGACAGCGCCGCCGGCCGCGACACCGCGCACGCGCTGTCGGCGCTGCTGCGCGATCCGCACTGGCGCGCCCGCGGCCGCGAACTGAGCGGCTACGCGCTGGATGAAGCCGGCGAGGAATACGATATGACCGGCGCCGAAACGCTGCTGTTCGGCCCGCCTTCCGCCCGGATCCCCGCCCGATGACCGGCAACTCTGCCGCGGCCGGCGGCGCGGCTTGCTAAAATCGCGCCTCAGTTACCGGACCCCTACATGAAACGCACCCGATTTGCCCGCCGCGGCGGCCTCACGCAGGACGCCGCGCTGCTCACCCGGCTGGCCGCCGGACTGGCGCTGTCCGCCAGCCGCATCGAAGACCGCTACTGGGAAGTGCGGCTCACCGAACAGGTGAGCCGGCTGCTGGCCGACCGCAACGAGGATGCGCTGAACGCCGCGCTCGACCACCTGTGGCGCGAGGACGCGCCCGCCTACGACGAACTGGCCGATTTCATCGAAGCCGGCGCCGAATGCGGCGTGGCCGGCGAGGCCGGCAAGGACTGGGACGCGGTGGTGTTCGCCGCACCGCTGCTCGCCTGGTCGCGCTTTTCCATTCCGGCCGGCCCGATTCCGGCTGCCACGCTGGCCAGCCTGAAAGTGCAGCTGAGCGCCCACGCCTTCGGCGCACGGGTCAAGGTGGCGCTTGCCGACTATCTGTTCAGCCCGGACCAGCTGCCGCGCGGCTATGTCGAAACCCGCGATCTGGCCGACGACCTCGGCGAGGTGGTGCGCGCCGGCCAGGACTTGAAGCTGGAATCCGACGCGATGGCGCAGACCACCACCTTCCTGTCCGACACCCGCTACCTGATCGGCATCGCAATGGCGCCGCGCGGTCAGGCGCTGTTCCGCTGGCAGGAAGACGACGGCTCGCGCGAGCACGTGCTCAAGCAGTGGCAGGCCCAGGGCGGCGCGGTCATGGCCACGCTGCTGCCGGGCTGCGCCTTCGAACTGCTGCCGCCGAATGCCTACCACTCGGCCTGCCGCGAAGCCGACCGCGCGTCGCGCGCCTATTCGCTGCGCGCGTCGGTCGCCTTCCTGGAACAGACGCTGGCGGTGCCGGCCAGTGGCCTGCGTGCCATCATCGCGCCCTTCCACGACCAGCAGCTCGAGGAATACCGCGTCGCCTTCACCACCAGCGGCTCGAACCAGGTGGTGCACGGCCTGGTGTGGGCGCTGCTCGGCGCCGAGGACGAAGAGACCGACACCGTGGGCGACATCGAGGCGGTATTGCGCGAGTGCGGCGTGACCGACATCCTGGTGCTGGACCACCGCATGCCGATGGAGTACTGCGACGACTGCGGCGCGCCGATGTACCCGGACCCGGAAGGCCAGCCGGTGCATGCCGAACTGCCGGAAACCGGCGACCAGCCGCCCGCCCACCTGCACTGACACCTGACCCTGTTTCCGCGGCCGCGCCTCGCGCGGCCGTTTTCATTTGCCGAAGATCGCCATGTCGCTTGAACAAGAAGTCGCCCGCCGGCGCACCTTTGCCATCATCTCCCACCCGGACGCGGGCAAGACCACGCTGACCGAAAAGCTGCTGCTGTTCGCAGGCGCGATCCAGATCGCCGGCAGCGTGAAGGCGCGCAAGGCCGCACGTCACGCCACCTCGGACTGGATGGAAATCGAGAAGCAGCGCGGCATTTCGGTCGCCAGCTCGGTGATGCAGATGGAGTACCGCGACTGCGTCGTGAACCTGCTGGACACGCCGGGCCACAAGGACTTTTCGGAAGACACCTACCGGGTGCTGACCGCGGTCGACGCCGCGCTGATGGTGATCGACGCCGCCAACGGTGTCGAAGCGCAGACGCTGCGACTGCTCGAGGTCTGCCGTGCGCGCAACACGCCCATCATCACCTTCATCAACAAGATGGACCGCGAGGTGCGCGCGCCGCTCGACCTGATCGACGAACTCGAACGCACGCTGGGCATGGACGTCGCGCCCTTCACCTGGCCGCTGGGCATGGGCAAGGATTTCGCCGGTGTCTATGAACTGCGGGAGGACCGCATGCGCGTGTTCCGCGCGGGCGAGGACCGCATTTCCGGCGACGAGGAAGTGCTGCAGGGGCTGGACAACCCGGAAATCGCCGGCCGCTACCCGATGCAGTTCGAAACCGCGCACGCCGAGATCGACCTGGTGCGCGATGCCGCCCCGCCCTTCGACGAAGCCGAATTCCTCGCCGGCCGGCAGACCCCGGTGTTCTTCGGTTCGGCCATCAACAACTTCGGCGTCAAGGAAGTGCTGGACGCGCTGGTCGACCTCGCCCCGCCGCCGGGCGGCCGCCCGGCCATCCAGCGCCGGGTCGAACCGACCGAACCGAAGTTCTCCGGCGTGGTGTTCAAGATCCAGGCCAATATGGACCCTTCGCACCGCGACCGCGTCGCCTTCCTGCGCGTGTGTTCCGGCCACTTCGAGCGCGGCATGCGGATGAAGGTGAGCCGCAACGGCAAGGACATCCGGCCAAACAACGTGGTCACCTTCCTGTCGCAGCGGCGCGAGCTGCTGGAAGAGGCCTACGCCGGCGACATCATCGGCATCCCCAACCACGGCACGCTGCAGCTGGGCGACACGCTGACCGAAGGCGAAACCCTGCAGTTCACCGGCCTGCCCTTCTTCGCGCCGGAGCTGTTCCAGGGCGTGGAAGTTCGAGATCCCTTGAAAACCAAACAGTTGCGTGCAGGTCTTGAGCAATTGGGTGAAGAAGGTGCCATCCAGGTATTCCGTCCGCTGGCCGGCGGCACGCTGCTGCTGGGCGCGGTCGGCCAGCTGCAGTTCGAGGTGGTGATCCACCGCCTGAAGACCGAATACGGCTGCGACGCCCGGCTGGAAGGCACCCGTTACACGATGGCGCGCTGGGTCACCTGCGACGACGAACGCGAACTGAAGCGCTTCATTGACGCCAACGCCCACCGGATCGCCTACGACGCGGTGAACGCCCCCGCCTTCCTCGCCACCATGCGTGCCGAGCTGAAGGTGGCCGAAGAGAAGTGGGAAAAGATCAAGTTCCACGCCATGCGCGAACACGCGGGGCTGATGTTCGCCAGCCACTGACGCCGCAATCGCGGCGAAGGCGCCGCGCCCACAGGAATCTGCACAGGTCGCGGCACGCCGTTGTGGGAGCGGCGCCCCCGCCGCGAAGGGGCCTGTGCTCGACACCGTCTCCTGGACAACCGCCGCAATCGCGGCGAGGCGCCGCTCCCACGGCATCCGCACTGGTCGCTGAAAGTCTTTGTGGGAGCGGCGCCCCCGCCGCGATACGGCCTGCGCCCAGCACCGTCTCCTGAACAACCGCCGCGATCGCGGCTAGGCGCCGCTCCCACGGAATCTGCACAGGTCACTGGGGCTCATGCTGCAGGCAGCGGCCTTCAGTCCCGCTCCGGATGCCCCGCCTTCGACGGCAGTTTCAGGTGCAGCGCGGCCTTGGCCAGCAGGTTGGCCGACACCGGTGCGGTGATGAAGATGAACAGCGTGATCAGCAGTTCATGGATGGCCAGACGGCCGGTGGCGGCGCTGTACAGCATGCTGGCGATCAGCACGCCGCCCACGCCCAGCGTGCTGGCCTTGGTCGGTGCGTGCAGGCGCTGGAAGAAGTCGCGGAAGCGCAGCATGCCGAGCGCGCCCACCAGCAGGAAGAAGGCGCCGATCAGCAGAAGCAGCGCCACCAGCCCGTCGATCCACGGATTCAGTTCAGTCATCGCGGCCCCTCACTCGATCACGTCGCCACGCGTCAGGTAGCGCGCCAGCGCCACGGTCGCGACGAAGCCCAGCATGGCGACGATGAGCGCCGCCTCGAACAGCAGTTCGCTGCGCTGGCGCATGCCCAGCACGATGACCAGCGCCACCACGTTCACGTAAAGCGTATCGAGCGCCAGGATGCGGTCGGCGATTTCCGGGCCGCGCAGCACCCGCCAGCCGCAGGCCAGCATGGCCAGCACCAGTGCGCCGAAGGTGATGTCGAGCGCGAGATCGGTCATCCGAAAATCTCCCTCAGCGGCGCCTCGTAACGCGCCTTCATGTCGCGCGCCGCGGCCTCCGGGTCGCTGCAGTCCAGCGCATGCACCAGGATTTCACGACGCGTTTCGTCGACGATGCAGGACACGGTGCCCGGCGTCATCGTGATGATGGACGCGAACAGCGCAATGCCGTTCGGGTGGGTGATGTCCAGCGGCACCGGCACCCAGGCCGGCTGCGGCGTGCGGGCCGGGTTCAGCACCAGCTTCGCCACCGTGATGTTGGACTGCACGATGTCCCACAGCACGATGGCGGTGAGTCTGAGCGCCGGGCCGGCCGCGCGCAGCCGGAAGCCGTCGCCGATGAAGCCGCCCACCATGCGCGGAATGACCAGCGCCAGCAGCGCTGCCGCGATCAGGTTTCCGGCGTCGAGCGACTGCTGCAGCATGAGCCAGCCGGCCGCCAGCAGCGCGGACATGACCGGGTGCGCCAGCCAGCGGCGGGCGGCGGGGCTGCGCTGTTCGCTCATGGCCTGCCCTCCCCGTCCGGTGCCGGAAATCCATACGGCCGTGTGGTGATGACGCCTTCGACCCCGAGCACCGCCTGCACGTAACTGCGGCGGTCCGCCAGCTGGGCGGCGGCGGCGTCGGTGTAGCGGGTCAGCGGGCCGGCCAGCACGCTCATCAGCACGCCGGCGCCGAGCAGCGCGACCGGTGCCGCCAGCATGCGCGGACTGGCGCCGGCCGGCGTACCGCTGCCGGCCAGTTCAGGGCGTTCGCTCCAGAACAGCACGCTGCCTGCGCGCGCCAGCCCGAGCAGGGTCAGGAAGCCCACGGTCAGCACCACCGCCCACACCCAGGGCTGCGACGCGATGCCGCTGGAGGCCTGCAGCACCATGAGCTTGCCGATGAAGCCGGGCAGCGGCGGCAGACCGGCGGCCGACGCGGCGGCCAGCAGCATGAGCAGGCCCAGCAGCGCCGGCTGCGCCAGCGGCGGCCCGGGTTCGATGCGGTCGGCCGCGTCGCCGCGCTGCGCGGCCAGCAGTTCGGCCAGCAGGAACAGCGCGGCCACCACCAGCGTGCTGTGCACCATGTAATAGAGCGCGGCCGACAGGCCGGCCGGGCTGAACAGCCCGACCCCGGCCAGCACGGTGCCGACCGACGCCACCGTCAGCCAGGCCACCAGCCGCGGCAGGCTGCGCGCCGACAGCACGCCGCACACCGCGAGCAGACCGGTCGCCAGCCCGAGCGGCAGCAGCCAGGGGCCGGCCACCAGCGCCGAGCCCCCCGCGTCCGCGCCGAAAATGACCGCATGCACCCGCACGATGCTGTACACGCCCACCTTGGTCATGATGGCGAACAGCGCCGCCACCGGCGCGCTGGCCGCGGCATAGGTGGCGGGCAGCCACAGGTGCAGCGGCAGCAGCGCCGCCTTCACGCCGAACACCACGAGCAGCAGCAGCGCCGCCGCCTTCAGCACCACCGCGGCGTCACCCTCGACCAGCGGCACCCGCTGCGCGAGGTCCGCCATGTTCAGCGTGCCGGCGTTGGCGTAGATCAGCGACACGCCGATCAGGAACAGCGCCGACGCCGCCAGATTGATCGCCACGTACTGCAGGCCGACCCGGAAGCGCTCCCGGCCCTGCCCGTGTATCAGCAGCACGTAGGAAGCGATCAGCAGCACCTCGAAGAACACGAACAGGTTGAACAGGTCGCCGGTGACGAAAGCGCCGTTCAGGCCCATCAGCTGGAACTGGAACAGCGCGTGGAAATGCCGGCCGCGGGTGTCCCAGCCGCCAGCGGCGTACCACAGCACCGGCAGCGCCACCGCCTGGGTGAGCACCAGCATCATCGCCGACAGCCGGTCCACCACCAGCACGATGCCGAAAGGCGCCGGCCAGTCGCCGACGCGGTACACCCGCAGTGCGCCGCTGTCCGCCTCAAGCGCCAGCTTGAGCGCGAACATGAGGCCCAGCGCGACCGACACCAGCGCGATGCGGCGCAGCCGCGGCAGCGCATCGGCGCGGTCGCCGATCAGCAGCATGAAGACCGCGGTCAGACTGGGCAGCAGCACCGGCAGCACCGCGAGGTGCTGGCGGAACATCTGCATCATGACGTCGGCAAAGGTGGCGTTCATGCGTCGCGCTCCGGCCGTTCGCCGGGCTCGCGCCCGTCCACGTGATCGGTGCCGGCTTCGGCCCGGCTGCGCAGCGCCAGTTCGATCACGAAACCGGTGGTCGCGAAGCCGATCACGATGGCGGTGAGCACCAGCGCCTGCGGCAGCGGGTCAGCCTGCACCGCGCCCTGCCCGAGTATCGGCGGCGCGCCGCTCCACAGCCGACCCATCACGAAGATGAAAATGTTTACCGCATAGCCCAGCAGCGTAAGCCCCAGCACCACCGGAAAGCTGCGCCCGCGCAGCATCAGGTACACGCCGCAGGCGGTCACCCAGCCGATGCCGGTCGCCACCAGGAATTCCATGCTGACGTTGGCGAGCAGACTCATGCGTGATCTTCCTTGCTGGCCGCGCCCAGCACCGACAGTGTGAGCAGCGTGGCGCCGACCACCGTGATGTACACACCCAGATCGAAGGCCGCCGCGCTGGCCAGCGGCAGTTCGCCGATCACTGGCAGCGCCGGGTGGCCATGTGCGCTGGTCAGGAAGGGGCGGCCGAACCAGAAGGCGCCGATGCCGGTCAGCCCGGCAATGCCCAGACCGGTACCGATCCAGCGGGTGAAGCGGCGGCCGGCCGCGCCGTGCAGCAGGCTTTCGGCACGCGCCTGACCGAGCGCCATGTACTGCATCACCAGCGCGACCGAAGTCATCAGGCCGGCGATGAAGCCGCCGCCCGGCATGTTGTGGCCGCGCCAGTAGATGTAGGCGGAGGCGAGCAGCGCCAGCGGCAGCACCACGCGCGCCGCCACCCGCAGCAGCAGCGGCTGCTGTTCGAAGGCCCAGGCACGGCCGTCGGCGTCGGCGGCCGGCCGGCGCGTGCGGAAGCCGTCGAGCAGCGCCAGCGCGCCCAGTCCGGCGATGCCCAGCACCGTGATTTCGCCGAAGGTGTCATAGCCGCGGAAGTCGACCAGGATCACATTCACCACATTGTTGCCGCCGCCTTCGGTCAGCGAGCGCTCCAGGAAGAACCACGAGATCGAGTCGTGATTGCGGGTCAGCATGAGCCAGGTCAGCCCGGCCACGCCGCCGCCGGCCACCAGCGCCAGCAGCGCGTCGCGGCCGCGCCGCAGCGCGCTCGATTCACGCGGCGTGTGCTGCGGCAGCAGTGCCAGCCCCATCAGCATGAGCACGGTGGACACCACCTCGACCGACAGCTGGGTGAGCGCCAGATCCGGCGCCGACAGGCCGACGAAGGTCAGCGCGGTGATGAGGCCGACGATGCCCACCAGCACCAGCGCGCGGAAGCGCTGATGATGGGTGGCCGCGATCACGGTGGCGGTGATGAGCAGCAGCGCCCACAGCGCCAGCGCCAGCGGCGTGGCCGGCATCAGCGTGCGATCTCCTGCCGCCGGCAGCGCGTCCGCCTGCCAGAACGGCGCCGCGGCCAGCAGCACCGCGAACGCCACCATGATGAGCAGCGAACGCTGCAGCGAACCGTTCTCGGTGGCGGCGGTGACGCGGCCGGCGAATGCGAACAGCCGGTCGATCGCGCAGCCGAACGCCAACTTGCCGGACCATGCGCGCGGCAGGTAACCGTGCAATGCGCGGCCCTTCATCAGTCCGGCATACAGCGCGAAGCCGGCCAGCACCGCCACCGCGCTCATCGCCAGCGGCCCATTCACGCCATGCCACAGTGCCAGATGGAATTCCGGCGGCGGGCCGCCCAGCGCGGCATCGGCCGCCAGCCGCACCAGCGGCCCGTAAGTGCTTTCCGGGAACAGGCCGACCGCCACGCACAGCAGCGCCAGCAGCGCGACCGGCGCCAGCATGCCGGCCGGCGGGTCGTGCGGATGGGCGTCCGCCGGCAGATCGCGCGTCGGGCCGTTGAAGAAGGTGTCGTGCGCGAAACGCAGCGAATAGGCCATGGACGACACCGCCGCCAGCAGCGCGACCGCCGGCACGATCCAGCTCAGGCGGTCGGCGCCGGCCAGTGCTTCGGCGAAATACATTTCCTTGGACAGGAAGCCGTTCAGCGGCGGCAGGCCGCCCATGGCCGCGGCCGCGGTCAGCGCGAAAGTGGCGGTCCAGGGCATCCAGCCGTACAGGCCGCCGAGCCGGCGCAGGTCCCGGCTGTGACAGGCGTGATCGACGATGCCCGCGCTCATGAACAGCGCCGCCTTGAAGGTGGCGTGGTTCAGGATGTGAAACACCGCGGCCACCTTGGCCATCGGCGCATCGAGGCCGATGAGGACGGTGATGAAACCGAGGTGGCTCACGGTCGAATAGGCGAGCAGCCCCTTCAGGTCGTGACGGAAGATGGCAACCCAGGCGGCGAAGGTGACGGTGGCCAGACCGAAGCCGGTCACCACCTGTTCGAACAGCGCGGTGCCGCCCAGCACCGGATACAGCCGCAGCATCAGGAAAATGCCGGCCTTCACCATGGTGGCCGAGTGCAGGTAGGCGGACACCGGCGTCGGCGCGGCCATCGCCTCCGGCAGCCAGAAATGGAAGGGCAGCTGCGCGCTCTTGGTGAAGCAGCCAGTCAGCACCAGCGCCAGCACCAGCGGGTAAAGCGGGTCGGCGACGATGCGTTCGCGGTGCTGCAGGATTTCGGTCAGTTCATAGCTGCCGGCGATCTGGCCCAGCAGCACGAAGCCAGCCAGCATGACCAGCCCGCCGCCGCCGGTCACCGCCAGCGCCATCCGCGCGCCGGCGCGCGCGTCAGCCCGGTGACCCCAGTAGCCGACCAGGAGGAAGGAGGACACGCTGGTGAGCTCCCAGAACACCACCAGCATGAGCAGGTTGTCCGACAGCACCACGCCCAGCATGGCGGCCATGAACAGCATGAGCAGCGCGTAGAACTTGCCCGCCGGGTCTTCGCTGCCCAGATAGTGATGGGCGTACAGCACGATGAGCGCGCCGATGCCGGTGATGAGCAGGCCGAACATCAGCGCCAGGCCGTCGAGCCGCCAGCCGATGTTCAGGCCCAGCTGCGGCAGCCATTCGAAACCGGCTGCCGGCACCTCGCCCGCGAATACCGCCGGCGCCATGCGCAGCAGCAGCGCGAGTGCGGCCAGCGTCACGCCGCCGGCCGCCAGCGCGGTGAGCAGGCGGCGCGCCGGCGTATTGCCGCGCCCGATCAGGGCACAGGCGGACGTTCCGGCCAGCAGCGGGAGCAGTACGACGGTGGCGAGAAGATTCATGCAGACGATGCGGGGGCGGTCGTGCGCGGGAGCGGCGAAGGATACCTGTTTTCGCGTGCGCGCCCGGCCGGCCGCCATTTCGGATTTCCGACCTGACCGCCGGTGCGGCGGCAGGTTCCCGGCACCGCTCTGCCGCACGAGCGGAGCGGGCGGTAACATCACGCCCCATGAGCGATGAATTTCCTGGCGGCGCACCGGTGCCCATCCGTCCGATGGACGAAATTTCGGTGCCGGTCGCACTCGACGGCCATGACGGCGTGAACCGCGCTGACCGCGCGCGGCTGCAGATCGGCGCCGACACCGACATGGACGCCATCCGCTGCTTCCTGACCGAATACGACCGCTCGCCCGGCACCCACCGCATCTACCAGCGCGAGTGCGAACGGCTGCTGCTGTGGTCGCTGGTCGAGTGCGGCAAGCCGCTGTCCAGCCTGAACCGGCAGGACTTCGAGGGCTATCTCAACTTCCTGGTCGACCCGCAGCCGGCGAAGCTGTGGTGTGGCCCCAAGGTGCAGCGGGTGCGCGCCGAGTGGCGGCCCTTCGTCGGCCCGCTGTCGGAATCGGCGGTGCTCACCGCGATCGCCGCCATCAATTCGCTGATGGCCTATCTGGTCGACGCCGGCTATCTGGCGGGCAACCCGCTCGGCCTGATCCGCCAGCGCCGCCGCAAGCTGGCCGCGCAGAACGCGGGCCCGGCGCACGTGATCGCGCAGACCGAAGAGATGCAGAAGATCGAGCGCTTTCTCGACGCCGAAATGTGGCAGGCGGTCACCCGCGCCATCGAGGCCATGCCGCGCGACACCGACGGCGAGCGCGACGAGTACGAGCGCGCCCGCTTCATCGCCGCCCTGCTCTACATGCTGGCGCCGCGCGCCGGCGAGCTGGAATCGCACCGCATGAACAGCTTCCGCGAAGAGCGCGGGCGCTGGTGGTGGCATGTGGTCGGCAAGGGCGGCAAGCAGGCCAAGGTGCCGGTGGCCGACGACATGGTTCATGCGCTGGTGCGCTACCGCAAGCATCTGGGCCTGCCGGCCATGCCGAAGCGCACCGACCTCACGCCGCTGCTGGTGTCGCTGAAGGACCGCAGCCCGATCACCTCGCGCCGGCTGAACCAGATCCTGAAAAAGATCTTCTACGCCGCGGCCGAACTGCTGCCGGAAGAATCGGAATACAAGAAGGACAAGCTGCGCGCCGCCTCCGCCCACTGGGGCCGCCACACCGGCATCACCGCCAAGCTCGACGCCGGCATGAGCGAGCGCTACGTGCAGAAGGACGCGCGCCACACCGACGCGCGCACCACCCAGCGCTACATCCACGAAGAGGAAGAGCGCTGGCACGACGAGGCTCAGAAGCAGCAGCTGCCGTGGGTGGTGCCCGACGGGCCGGACGCGTCGACACCCGGATCGAAGTGACCCGGCCCGCCGCCCTGCCCCTGCTCATCACGGCCCGGAGCAGGGCCGGCCGGAAAATTTGAGGGCACGCGAAAGATCCCGGTAAGGTTTTCCGCATCGGGCAGGTCTTGTGGGCAGGACTGTCGCCGCCGGTGATCCGGACACCGGCGGCGCACCCGCCGCGTTGCCGTGCATCCCGCCCGGCCGCACCTCCCGAGGAGAATTTCGATGTCCACGAACACTTTCGGCGCTTCGATCGCCGCTGCTGCTGCCCTGCTCGCCCTGTCCGGAACCGTTTTCGCTGCCGACATGCCGGCCGGCAGCAAGGGCGCCGCAGTGGGCGCCGGCGACAAGGTGCATTGCTACGGCCTGCACGCCTGCAAGGGCAACAGCGACTGCGCCACCACCGAACACAGCTGCAAGGGCCAGAACGCCTGCAAGGGTCACGGCTTCAAGGCCACCTCGGCCAAGCAGTGCCTGGAACAAGGCGGCACCATCGGCGACCTGTCGGCCAAGTAAGCTTCGCGCCGACACGCGGCCCGGGGCTTCTGTCCAGACCTCTTCGCACCGGGCCGCGCACCGCCGATGACAACACTCACCGCCCCCTCGCCCGGCTTCGGCCTGGGCCTGCGTCCGGCCCACTACGCAGCGCTGCTCGAAACGCGCGCGCCGCTCGAGTGGCTGGAAATCATTTCCGAAAACTTCATGGTCGACGGCGGCAAGCCGATGGCCATGCTGGACCGCCTGCGCGCCGACTACCCGATGGCCCTGCACGGCGTGGCGCTGTCCATCGGCTCGACCGACGCGCTCGACCGCAACTACCTGAAGAAGCTGAAAGCGCTGGCAGACCGGGTCGATCCGCTGTGGATTTCCGACCACTTCTGCTGGACCGGCGTCGGCGGCCACACTTCTCATGACCTGCTGCCGCTGCCCTATACCGCAGAGGCGGTGCGCCTGCTGGTGAGCCGCATCGGTCAGGTGCAGCACGAACTCGGCCGCCGGCTGGTGCTGGAAAACGTATCCAGCTACCTCGGCTACGCGGTGTCCGACATGACCGAGTGGGACTTCATCCGCACCGTGGCCGAAGAGGCGGACTGCCTGCTGCTGCTCGACGTGAACAACGTCTATGTCAGCAGCGTCAATCACGGCTTCGACCCGCTCGACTATCTGGCCGGCATTCCTGCCGCGCGGGTGCAGCAGATCCATCTCGCCGGCCACTCGACCCACGACGACCATCTGGTCGACACCCATGACCAGCCGGTGTGCGAAGCAGTGTGGGCGCTGTATGAGCACGCCTGCCGCCTGTTCGGCGACGTCGCCACGATGATAGAGCGCGACGACAACATCCCGGATCTGCCCGACCTGCTCACAGAACTCGCCCGCGCCCGCCGCATCGCCGCGCAGGCCGTCACCGCCGAACAGGTGGCCGCATGAGCGCGCTGGCCGAACTGCAGCGGCAGTTCATGCATTACCTGCATGACGCGCCGAACGCCTTCATCGACACGCTGGCCGCGAGCGACGGGCTGGCGCCGGCCGCGCGGGCGCACATCTATCACAACGCCTACCGGGTGCGTCTGCTCGACACGCTGAAAGACAGTTTCGACAAGACCTGGGCCTGGCTGGGCGACGAGGCCTTCGAGTCGGCCGGCCGGCGCTACATCGCGGCCCAACCGCCCACGCAGTTCAGCCTGCGGCCTTTCGGCGACCGCTTCCCCGCGTGGCTGCAGAGCGCATGGCCGGAAGACCCGGAAGTGGCCGAACTGGCCGCGCTCGACTGGGCGTTGCGCGACGCCTTCGACAGCGCCGACGGCGCAGCGCTCGATGCCGCCGCGCTGGCGGCCTACAGCGCCGAAGACTGGGGCCGCATCGTGTTCGCGCTGCAGCCGGGCGCGCAGTGGCTGCAGTTCAGCCGCAACACGCTGGATCTGTGGCACGCGATGGACCGCGGCGACCCGCCGCCCGCTCTCGTGACGCTGGCGCAGCCGCTCACCGTGCTGGCGTGGCGCAAGGGCGAACAGCCGCATTTCCGCTCGGTCGACGCGCCGGAAGCCGTCATGCTGCGTGCGATGCAGGCCGGCACGCCCTTCGCCGCCGCCTGCGCCTGCGTGGATGCGCCGGACGCGCAGACGCTGATCGGCGGCTGGCTGGCGCGCTGGCTGGCCGACGGGCTCATCCGCGAAGCCGACTGCCCGGCGCCGCCTGCCGACCCGGGCTGAGCGGGCCCGCCGGCCTCAGTCGCCGGCCGCCTTTTCAGCAGCGGCTTTCAGCGCCGCGCGGCAGTCCGCCACCATGCGTTCGATCAGCTCCGCGCAGCCCGGAATGTCGTCGATCAGCCCGATCACCTGACCGGCGGTCACCACACCGCCATCGATATCGCCCTCGGCCAGCGCCGCCGCACCGCGCGCCCCGCTCACCAGCGGGCGGATGTCCTCAAAGGTGCAGCCGCGGCTTTCCGCCTCGACCACCGCGTCCGACACCGCGTTGCGGAACACGCGCGCCGTGTTGTGCAGGCTGCGCAGGATGAGCCGCGTGTCGCGCTCGCTCGCCTTCACCAGCGCCTGCTTGATGCTGTCGTGGATAGGCGCCTCCTTCGTCACGCAGAAGCGCGTGCCCATGTTCACGCCCTCGGCGCCCAGCGCCAGCGCCGCTGCCATGCCGCGGCCGTCGCCGATGCCGCCGGACGCGATCACCGGAATGTCCAGCGCCCGCGCCGCGATCGGAATCAGCACCAGGCCCGGCACGTCGTCCTCACCCGGGTGCCCGGCACACTCGAAGCCGTCGATGCTCACGATATCCACGCCCTTTTTCTGCGCCGACAGCGCATGCCGCACCGCAACGCACTTGTGGATGATCGTCGCCCCGCGCACCTTCGCCTTGGCGATGAACGCCTCCGGATTGTTGCCCGCGGTTTCGATGATGCGGATGCCCGCATCCAGCATCGCGTCGAGATAGGCCTCGTAAGGCGGCGGCTTGATCGCCGGCAGTATCGTCAGATTCACGCCGAAAGGCTGATCCGTCATGTCACGACAGCGCGCAATCTCCGCCGTCAGCGCCTCAGGCGTCGGCTGCGTCAGCGCGGTAAGAATGCCCAGCCCGCCGGCATTCGACACCGCAGAAGCCAGCTCCGCCCGCCCCACCCACATCATCCCGCCCTGCACAATGGGGTAGCGGATGCCCAGAAGTTCGGTGATGCGCGTTTTCATGCCTTGCGTCCGGTGACGGGGAACAGGGGGTGATGATGCGCCAGTGGGGTGGAGACGGGGCGTTTCAAACGGTGTGCTCGGGAAAACGGCCGATGGGTCTGACGGAGATGCACGCGGTATAGTCGCGTGCACGCATGAAGTAAAAAGTGCTCGCTGCCAAAAGAGAAGGCAGGATCGGGAAGCGAGAACCATATGTCCAGTTTCACGGTTTCTTTCTTAAGCAGAAAATCGAATGCGATGTTTTGAATATATGAGGGAGACCAGTGTCCGGTTTCTCCATTTATCGAAACAGAGCCCTTCGTACACGATGAAACCCTCGCACACATCATTTTATGCTTCACCATTCCATTTTCATTGAGGCCGTCCATGAGCGTTCAGCGCATTAAGATTCCTCGCGTCGCCGACAGAAAAATCGCTGAGACGTTTACCGAGCTTGGAAAAAAATTTGCAACAACCCACGCCCATGTGAACGCGTTGGCATTTAGCGACATTGGCCAGATTAACCTAACCGGGGAACCAGTCGGCGATTGGAAGGTTCTGCTGGACCACGATTCAAGTTTGATCGAATCGATGGGCTGCTCGATTGGCGGGCTTACTATTTCGTACGCTCGGGGAGGCCAGTATCCGTCTGAGCAAAAGTCGCCGATCTTCGATGAAATTGTTCTAAATTGGCACAATCAAGGGACTCCAACAACCGCACAAAAGCTCGACATCGTCGCTTTTATAAATAGCCGACTGCATCCATTCGAACCCGGTCGAGTAATCGGATCTGGGGTCTCAGAGGAGCAGGCACAACTCTTGGCGATCCACCAAAGCACGCTTGATCGACTTGAGAGGTTGAATGAAGACCTTATTCGACAAAGCTCCGAGTTTCGGAAGGGCCTAGAAGAGAAATTTGAAGAGAAAGCAGCGCAAGTCGATGCTGAGTATGCTGAGAAGAAGAAGCGTCTCGAAGTTGATGGGCAAGCACTTACCGCTCAGGTCGAAGCTAAAGAGCGGGCACTCGACGAGAAGCTGAAGGCCATTGATGATCGAGACAACACCCATGTCCGGCGTGAGATTCGCGATCGAATGCTTGACGACGTCAAGAAACGGATCAGTCAATTCGGCGTTTCCAGGTTCACATCAGATAAGCGGCGCCCGGTTCTTGTGGGAATTATTTTACTATTGGCTGTATTCGTCGGACTGTTGGGCTGGACTGGATACGAAATCAACGCCATGGACAACCAGTACTCCAGCATGCTTGAAGCAATAAAGAACATATCGGCATGGGGGCCGGAAAAGATAAAAGCGGCTGGGCTCGGCGCGGACGTCGTTGCTCACGTCTCCGCTACCGATGTGGACCGCACTCATCTATTCTGGCTGTGGGGCAGATTCACCCTCTTCTCACTAGGGCTTGTCGGCACGATTCTCTACTACATCAAGTGGCAGAACAGATGGGCTGAACAGCACATCATTTCGGAGTTTAACCTTCAGCAATTCTATATCGACGTCAACAGGGCCAACTGGGTCATTGAAAGTTGCCTGGAGTGGCGAAAGGTGACGGAGTCGGCCATTCCTAAGGAACTGCTCGGGAGCATTACAACCGGGCTTTTTGTGAACAACCAGACGGAGCCAGAGCGTGTCATCCACCCCGCAGACGAACTCGCGTCGGCGCTATTGGGTACGGCGTCAAAGCTGAAGCTCAAGGTCGGTGGTAGCGAGCTCGATTTCGACAAACCGAAGAAAATCCCGAACAAACCAATCAAGGTAGGAGTGCCCCATGATGAATAATCCTGTGCGGAGATAAGGAAATGAAGAACAACAAGGGACAGGCTGAACAATAGGTGCGGACCACGTCTTCAGAAATCTGAATTACCGGTGGGGCAACATAATCGTGGTCTGCCCCCTATTTCGCTCCTGACCTTGAACGCTATGCGCCCACTCACTCATGGGAGTTCGCCATGGATGCAGAGAAATACAATCGGTCGGTAACCCTTCTGTGCCCTCCGTGCTCCGGCTGCTCCTAGCTTCCACGTTAGGTTCAATGAGGCCACCGCCAGCGACGCATGAAATCCGGGGTTTGCGCGGTCGATAAGAAGACAGATTTCACAAAGGAGGAAACAGATGAACGTTCAATTTCCAGGTCCTGCCGTTCCCATGCAGGACGGAGGAATTTCTTATCGCGCGACCGTCGACGGCGTGACGGTTGCTTGTCAGTTCACCTGGGAAGCCCTCCAAGACGTCAATCCGGAGTTCACCCTAGATCAACCGATCAACCAATTTAACTTTAGTGCAGAGCGGCTCCTCGCGATTGCGGAAAAGAAGATTCGCAATGGAGGCATTGTGAATGGAGTCGTACTCGTCAATACAGGCGACCTTTAGGCCTTCAGAATCGTAATCTATGACCACGCCTATCACGCCCGCGGCTCTCTCTGGTGCATCCATCGTCATTCAGATCTGCGTACTCACGATCGCATATGTGGCCCTCGGAATACTTGGCCGCAGCCTCAATGGGCGTTTAACAACCCGGGGCTCCCACAGCACACTTGTCCTGTGGCTTCTTTTGACGATCATAGTCATTGTCATGGGCGAGGACTTGTACGCGCAATGGAGCCCGGTGCTCGGCAACGTCGCGCTTCCAAGCATTCCTCGCGAAGGCGCCTTTGTAGCGGTCTTTGTGCTCGACATCATCTTCGTCACGGTTCTAATTTTCAGAACAGG
This sequence comes from Methyloversatilis universalis FAM5, assembly GCF_000214035.2. GTDB lineage: Bacteria > Pseudomonadota > Gammaproteobacteria > Burkholderiales > Rhodocyclaceae > Methyloversatilis > Methyloversatilis universalis. The sequence continues at coordinate 105,537 of NZ_AFHG01000036.1, forward strand.
TGGCGCAAAGATGAGCCCGTTTACCAGCATCCTTTTTTTGCTACCTACTCTAGCAATTTTTCTCCGTGAGCCAGCTTGGCGTTTTTTGCTCTATTCGTTCTTTGTCGGCATTATCTACGTGAGTATGCTGAAAGTCGGGTCTTTCACTTCAAGCTTTGTCCCAAGCAGCGACCTATTCTCAACGCGGAAGCGCGATGACGAAGTCACTCACGACTGGGCAACGCGCTGGGCAAACATGGCATGCCTCGCACTCGCGACACTTATCGGATACATAACGCAGCCAAAGTGACTCCGTCGCTTGGAATAATAGGGGACAGACCACGTTCTCTGTTCACTGAGCTCGGTTTGATATTCGACCTTTCAGGTCAATGAAGCCGACCGCCGTTCAAGACTCGGAATTTCATCGTTCACCGGAAACCCCGGAGCCCATTTATGGAAACTCAGGAACTGCATCGCGGCCGTCTGATCGATCACATCCAGCTCGTAGTCAGCGATCTCATGGCCAGCAAGACCTTCTATGAGGCTGTTCTCGGCGCCCTGAACATTCCCCTTGGCGGCTCGGCGGATGACTACTTCTGGGCGGACGAGCTGTTCGTGTCGACGGCAACGAGCGTTGCGGCGCAAGGCAAGGTCACCGGTCGCTGTCACCTGGCGTTCCAGGCACAGGACCGGGCGATGGTGGATGCGTTCTACGCGGCCGCACTGGCGAGTGGCGGCAAGGACAACGGGGCGCCGGGAGAGCGGCCCTATCACCCCGGCTACTACGCGGCCTTTGTGCTCGATCCGGATGGCAACAACATCGAAGCGGTCTATCACGGCGAAGCGACCCGATCGTCCGCTTCCGTCCGCATCACGTTCTAACGGAGCGCGCCGATCCCTTCTTCGGACGCAACAAGCTTATTGAACTGGCTTGCTGTCGGCGCCGAGGGGCGGCCCTGTCGATCCGCCAGCCCATCGTTCGTCGTACCCATCCCTACCCCACTCTGAATGGAGATCAGGCGATGCGATTCATCATCACGGCGCAGTCCGATGCAGCGAGCACGCCATCCGACGCATCGGCGGAGTTCGATGCCGAGCTGTTCAAGGCCTACATGCGCTTCAACGAAGAGATGCACACGGCGGGTGTGCTGATCGCGTCCGAGGGTCTGAATCCGGCGGCGCAAGGCGCGCGGATTGCTGTTGCGGACGGCAAACGCTATGTCGTCGACGGTCCGTTCGCGGAGTCCAAGGAGCTGGTGGGTGGCTTCTACATCATCGAAGTCCCCTCGCTCGACGACGCCATACAGTGGGCGCTGCGCGCGCCCTGCGGCCTCCGTACGGACGACATTCTGGAAGTCCGGCAACTGACCGGTTCGGATGACCTGCCCGCTGATCTTCTGCAGCTCATCGAGGAAGCGGCGCCGACCTGGAGTGCCGATACCTGGCAGTCGCGAAGCGGCAGGGCGACGAAGCCCGGCGGTGCACGCTGAAGCGCCCCGGATTCGGGCACCTCTGAAGGAGAACGACCATGGTCACCCCTGCAAAGAACACCGTCTGTCTGTGGTTCAACGGCGGCGCCGAGGACGCGGCGCGGTTCTACGCGGCCACCTTTCCCGATTCCTTCGTCGGCCGGGTGCATCGCGCGCCGGCGGACTATCCGTCCGGCAAGGAAGGCGATGTGCTGACGGTGGAATTCACGGTCATGGGCATCCCCTGCCTCGGGCTGAACGGCGGGCCGGCCTTCCCGCAGACCGAGGCGTTCTCGTTCCAGGTGGCGACGGTGGATCAGGCGGAAACTGACAGGCTGTGGAATGCCATCGTGAGCAACGGCGGTCAGGAGAGCGCGTGCAGCTGGTGCCGGGACCGCTGGGGCGTGTCGTGGCAGATCGCGCCGGTGGCGCTGATGAACGCGATCACCCACCCGGACCCGGCCGCGGCGAAGCGGGCGTTCGAGGCGATGATGGGCATGACGAAGATCGACATCGCGGCAATCGAGGCGGCGGTGCGCGGGTGAACCGCACGCCCAGGGCTTTGCTCGGGCGGTGGATTCAGAGGCGGAACGCAGTCAGAACGGAACCGGGAGGTCTGCAATGAAGTGGATGCTGGTGGTCATCGTGATGAACGCGCCGGTCAAGACCGATCTGGTCTTCGGCAGCTTGGCGGAATGCCTTTCGGCGGAAGCGCAGATGCGACAGGAATGGGCCGAGCACTATGGGCAGGCGAAGAAGGCCGGCGCGGCAGCCGAAACCCTGGGGCTGCTGAGTTCGCAGATGACGAAGGGCACCTGCATTCCGGCGAAGTGAGGGGTGTGGCGCTGGGTTCTGGCCCGGCCAACAGCGATGGCGCCATTCCACAGAGGTCTCCGCTCCGAGCTGTGACGGAGACTGTGGGTGCGAGCTTGCTCGCGATCGCCGCCTGTAATCGAAGCTTTGCAGTGTGCGCAAGCCCTGTCGCGGCCAAGGCCGCTCCCACAGGGATTGCGCCCGACCCGCGGCCTGAGTCGGGATTCCGTGGGAGGGGGCTTCTGACCCCGACTGCGGCGGCAGGCGTTCAGATGCTGTCCGGTTCCTGCATCCAGGCCGGGATGTCGCGCTGCTGGTGCAGCACGCGCCATACGTCGATGTGGTCATGACGCTCCAGGTAGAAAACCAGGTAGGGATAGCGCGTCAGCGGCCAGACCCTCAGGCCGGGGAGATCGAGTTCGTGGGCGTAGCGCGGTGAGCCTATGGCGGGATTGCGGCCGACGTGGGCACAGGCTTGCTCCAGCGCATCGATGAAGCCCAGCGCCACCGCCTCGGTGGCTTCGTCGAGGTAGTGGGCGACAGCGTCGTCCACATCCTTGTTGGCCAGCTCGCGCGGTACGACAGGCTTGCTCTTCACGCCTTGGGCGTCGTTCCGGCGGCCTTGCGTACTTTGTCCCGCAGGCCCTCGAAGTAGTTGCCGTCAGCCACGGCTGCGGGAGGCGACTCGGCGCCAGAAATCAGCAGGCTGCGCAGTTGCAGGCGATCCTGATCCTTGCGGATCAGCTCCCGCACGTACTCGCTGCTCGTGCCGTAGCCGCGCTGACTGACCTGCTCATCGACGAAGGCTTTCAGCGTGTCGGGGAGGGAAATGTTCATCGTGCCCATGAACCGAGTGTGGGTGCTTTGCCAAAAATTGGCAAGGTGTGCGCGGGGGCGATGCAGAGGTGTGCGGGAGCACGCTTGCTCGCGATCGTGGCGGATATTGATGACTGCGGCCCGCATCGGCCGCATCGCGAGCAAGCTCGCTCCCACAGGGATCACGCCTGACCCGCGGCCGGCGCCGAGGTTCTGTGGGAGGGGTCTTCTGACCCCGACCGCGGCGGTGGGCAATGTGGCGGCGCCGGGTTCAGGCCCTGTCGCGGTCAGAGGACCGCTCCTGCAGAAGGGCGGCCCAGGCTCAGGTCGCCGGTCGGGTGCGCAGCCCCTGTGGGAGGGGTCTTCTGACCCCGACAGCAGCGGTGAGCAGAGTGGCGGTGCCGGGTTCAGGCTCTGTCGCGGCCAAGGCCGCTCCCGCAGGAAACTGACCTACATGCCGTTGTAGATCGGCCCTTCCCCACCCTGCGGCGTGACCCAGGTGATGTTCTGGGTCGGGTCCTTGATGTCGCAGGTCTTGCAGTGCACGCAGTTCTGCGCGTTGATCTGCAGCCTCGGGGTGTCGTTCTCGCGCACGATTTCATACACGCCGGCGGGGCAGTAGCGCTGTTCCGGCGCGTCGTAGGCGGCGAGGTTCACGGTGATGGGCACCGCCGCGTCCTTGAGCCGCAGGTGACAGGGCTGCTCTTCTTCGTGGTTGGTGTTCGACAGGAACACCGACGACAGGCGATCGAAGGTGAGCACGCCGTCCGGCTTCGGGTAATCGATGGGCGCGCAGCTGGCGGCCGGCTTCAGCGAGGTGTGGTCGGCCTGGTTGCGCAGCGTCCAGGGCACAGCGCCCTTGAACAGCAGCTGTTCGGCGCCGTACAGGAAAGAGCCCAGCCACAGCCCCTTCTTCATGTAGGGCTTGAAGTTGCGGGTGCGATACAGCTCTTCGCGCAGCCAGCTGGTGCGGAAGCTTTCGGGGTAGGCGTCCAGCGTGTCCTGCGCGCGGTCGGCGGCGATGGCGGCCACCGCGGCGTCGGCGGCCAGCATGCCGCTCTTGATCGCGGCGTGGCTGCCCTTGATGCGGGCGGCGTTCAGGAAGCCGGCGTCGTCACCGATCAGCGCACCGCCCGGGAACACCAGCCTGGGCAGGCTCTGCAGGCCGCCGGCGGTGATGGCACGGGCGCCGTACGACAGGCGGCGGCCGCCTTCGATGTGGGTGCGCACCGACGGGTGGGTCTTGAAGCGCTGGAATTCCTCGAACGGCGACAGGTGCGGGTTGCTGTAGTTGAGGCCGACCACGTAGCCGATGGCGACCAGATTGTCCTTCAGGTGGTAGATGAAGCCGCCGCCGTAGGTGGCGTTGTCCATCGGCCAGCCGGCGGTATGCACCACCAGGCCGGGCTGGCTCTGCGCGGCCGGCACTTCCCACAGTTCCTTGATGCCGAGGCCATAGGTCTGCGGATCGACGCCGTCGCGCAGCCGGAAGCGCTGTTCCAGCTCCTTGCCCAGATGGCCGCGGCAGCCTTCGGCGAACAGCGTGTACTTCGCGCGCAGCGCCATGCCGGGCGCGAAGTTGGGGCCGGGCTCGCCTTCGCGGGTGAGGCCCATGTCGCCGGTGATGACGCCGGCCACCTTGCCGTCCTCGATCAGCAGCTGCGAACCGGCAAAGCCGGCGAACACGTCTACGCCCAGCGCTTCGGCCTGTTCGCCCAGCCATTTGACGACATGGCCCAGACGCACGATGTAGTTGCCGTCGTTGTGGAAGCTTTGCGGCAGCAGCGCGTGCGGCACCGCGCGGGCGCCGGTTTCGGACAGGAAGAGCACCCGGTCTTCGCTGACCGGGGTGTCCAGCGGCGCACCGGTGCTGGCCCAGTCGGGCAGCAGTTCGGTCAGCGCGCGCGGGTCCATCACCGCGCCGGACAGGATGTGGGCGCCGACTTCGGCCGCCTTCTCGATCACGCACACCGACAGTTCGATGCCGGCCTGCGCCGCCTGCTGCTTCGCGCGGATGGCGGCCGCCAGACCGGCCGGGCCGGCGCCGACGACCAGCAGGTCGACGTCCATGGATTCGCGTTCGATGTCGCTCACGCTGTCACTCATTCGGTGTTCTCGTCATTCAGGGGCGGCCGGGCCGCGGAAGGCGCGGATTCTCGCAAATACGCGTCTTCCGTGCCCGACCCGCGTGAGGCATGCCAGGATTCCTGCCGGTTCTGGAGCGGCCGGGCAGCGCTGCCGCGCCCGCCGGGGAGCGAGCAGGCCGCGGGCCCGTGCCTTACTGCCTGCCGGCGACCCGGCTCAGCACGCCGGCGATGGCGTCCTTCAGGTCGGCCGGCAGCACCACGATCTTGGCGTTGGGCGATTCGCCCAGCCGGTTCAGCGCATTCACGTACTTCTCGCCCAGCAGATACATCATCGGCAGCTGCGGGTCGGCGTTCGACGAGGTGACGCGGCGGATCGACTCCGCGCTCGCCTCGGCCAGCGTGACCTGGGCGGCGGCGTCGCGCTTGGCCGATTCCAGCCGCGCCTCGGCTTCCAGAATCATCGACTGCTTCTGCCCCTCGGCGCGGGTCACCATGGCCTTGCGCTCGCGTTCGGCGCTGGCCTGCTGTTCCATCGCGCGCTGCATCGACTCGGACGGATTGATGTCCTGGATCTCGACCGACTTCACGGTCAGACCCCAGTCGATCGCCTCGTCGGCGATGCTTTCGCGCAGCCGCACCTTGATCTTGTCGCGGCTGGACAGCGCCTGGTCCAGATCCATCTCGCCCACGATGGAGCGCAGCGTGGTCATGATGAGGTTGCGGATGGCTTCCGAAAAGTCGGTCACGCCGTACACCGCCTTCACCGGATCGGTCACCTTGATGAAGGCGACCGCATTGGTGCGGATGACCGCGTTGTCGCGGGTGATCACCTCCTGCTCCTGCACGTCGAGGATGATGTCCTTGGTCACCACCTTGTAGGCCACGTCGTCGAGGTAGGGAATGATGACGTTGAGGCCGGGCAGCAGGGTGCCGTGGTACTTGCCCAGCCGCTGCACGATCCATTCCTCGCCCTGCGGCACGATGCGCAGGCCCTTGGCCAGCGTGACCGCCGCGAAGACCAGTATTGCCAGTGCCACCACCAGACCTGCGCTCATGCCGCCCCTCCCCTGTTGTTGCGGCCGACCTTGAGCAGCGAGCCCTCGACCGACAGCACTTTCACCCGTTCACCGGCCGGCAGCGCCTCGTCGGCGATGCAGGCCCACACCTCGCTGCCCAGCAGCGGCTTCTGGAAGCGCACCTGCCCGCGGCCGAAAGGCTCGACCGCGCTCACCAGCAGGCCGATCTCGCCGACGGTTTCGCCGTCCGCCATGCCGACATGGGTCTTGTGCTGGTCGGTACGGAACACCCGGAACCACAGCACGACCAGCGCGCAGGACAGCACCGTCCAGGCCGCGAGCTGGGCGGTCAGCGACAGCGCGGGCGCGGCCGCAAGCAGCAGCCCGGTGCCGATTGCACCGACGCCGAACCACACCAGCACCATGCCGGGTACCGCCAGTTCGGCCACGATGAGCGCGAGACCGGCCACCAGCCAGTGCCACCAGAGTATGTCCATCAGAGAACGTCCATAAGCAGGCCCCGGAGGGCGTCGATTCAATGACGAAGACGTGCGGCACGCGATGCACGCCGCCGCGCAGACTAGCAGAAGACGGGCAGACGACGCGGCCGCCGCGCGGACTTACTGAAGCGGACCGCCGGATGCGTCGGTCATGCCGGCCTCCGACGGCAACCGCTGCACCAGCAGCTTGTCGACCCGGTTGCCATCCATGTCCACCACCTCGACCCGCAGGCCGGCGCATTCGAAGTGGTCGGCCGCGACCGGGATGCGGCCGAACATGTGCAGCACGAAGCCGCCCACGGTATTGAAATTCGCCTCGTCCTCGCCCGGCAGGTCCTCGCCCACCTCCACCGCCTGCCGGAAGCGTTCGATCGAGGTGCTGCCGCTGATCAGCCACGAGCCGTCCTCGCGCTGCACCACCTCGCGCTCCTCCGGCAGACCGGACAGCGAAATGTCGCCGACGATGGCGGTGAGCACGTCGTGCAGCGTAACCAGCCCCTGCAGATCGCCGTATTCGTCGACGAGCAGCGCGACGTGCTTGCCGGTGCGGCGGAAGTTCTCCAGCAGCTGGGCGGTGCTCACGCTGTCCGGCACGTACAGCGCCGGCGCCAGCAGCGATTCCACCCGGGCGCGGTCTATGGTCGTGCCATCAAGCGAATGCTGCAGCAGCGCACCGGTCTGCAGCATGCCCAGCATGTGCTCCAGACCGTCGCGGCACACCGGGATGCGGCTGAACGGGCTGGCGGCGATGCGCCGGCGCAGCGTGTCGTCATCGTCGTCGAGGTCGATGGCATAGATGTCCTTGCGCGGCGTCATGATGGCGCCCACCCGCAGTTCGTCCAGCCGCAGCACATTGGACACGATCTGCTGTTCGCTCTCGTGGAACACGCCGGCCTCGGCGCCCTGCCCCATCAGCACGTTGATCTCTTCATCGGTGATCGGCGGTTCTTCGGTGCGGCGGGCGCCGACCAGGCGCAGCACCGCATTGCTGGTGACCGACAGCACCAGCACCAGCGGCCGGGCCAGCGCGGCCAGCAGCAGCATCGGGCGCGACACCAGCGAGGCGATGCCTTCGGGCGCCAGCAGCGCCAGCCGCTTGGGCACCAGTTCGCCCACCACGACCGAAAAATAGGTGATGCCCACCACCACGACCGACAGCGCCACGGTGCGCGCATAAGGCTCGATCGCCGGAATGCCGGACAGCCAGGTGGCCAGCGGATCGGCCAGCGCCGACTCGCCCATGGCACCGCTCAGGATGCCGATCGAGGTGATGCCGACCTGTATGGTCGAAAGGAAATGGGTCGGGTCCTCGTGCAGCTTCATCGCGGCGGCGGCGCCGCGATTGCCGTCCGAGGCCATGCCGATCAGCCTGACCTTGCGCGATGACACCACCGCGATTTCGGACATGGCGAACAGGCCGTTGAGAAGAATGAGAGCGAAGAGCAGGACGATGTCCATGCGAAAGGCCGCCCGGCAGCGCCGCGGCCCGGGTGTGATTTGGATTCCATTATGGCAAAGCTGGCGGCCGCGCCCGTGACGGCCGCCCGCCCGATGCGCTCAGCCGGCCCCACCCGCTTGCTTCAACCGGGCCACCGGCCTGCAGTCGCGGCCCATCAAGGGCCGCAGTCGCCAAGCGCCATCAGGTGCGCCGCCACTGCCGGCCCGATGGCGGGCAGGCCGTAGCCGCCTTCCAGCGTGGACACGATGCGCCCCTTGCCCGAGGCTTCCGCGATGTCGCGCAGTTCGTGGGTGATCCAGCGGTAATCCGCCGCCTCCAGTTCGATGCTGGCCAGCGGGTCGTCGCGCAGCGCATCGAAGCCGGCCGAAATGAGCACCAGCTGCGGCCGGAAGGCGCGCAGTTTCGGCAGCGCGACCTCCTTCCACTGCCTGCGGAAGACCGCCGAGCCGTCACCCTCGGCCAGCCGCAGCGGAATGTAGCCGGCGCGCTCCGGGAACTCGCCGCGCGGGTAGTAAGGATGCTGGAAGCTGTCGGCCATCAGCACCCGCGGCTCGCGCCGGAACATCAGTTCGGTGCCGTTGCCGCGATGCACGTCGAAATCGGCGATGGCGACGCGCTCGACCCCATGCACCGCCATCGCATGCGCGGCGGCAATCGCGACGTTGCCGTACAGGCAGAAACCCATGGCGTCACCCGGCTTGGCGTGGTGACCCGGCGGCCGGGTGGCACAGAAGGCGGCCGATGCACGGCCGCTCATCACCAGATCCACCCCCAGCACCGCCGCACCGGCCGCGCGCGACGCGGCGAGCAGCGAGCCGGGCGACATGACGGTGTCGCTCTCGACGCGGTAAGTGCCGGTCTTCGGCGACACCCGCTCCAGTTCGTCGAGATAGGCCGGCAGATGCACGCGCTCCAGCTGTTCGCGGGTCACTTTCGGCGCTTCGTACGGCACCCACGTCTTGCGCAGCCCGCTGCGTTCCAGCTCTGCGAATACGGTTTCCAGCCGTGCCGGCGATTCCGGGTGACGCTCGCCCGGTCGGTGGTCGAAACAGTCGGGGTGGGAAATCAGTGCGCAGGCCATGGGGCGACAGTGTAGCCACAGGTCGCGGCGTGTGGCGCACCGCGTGAGCCGGTCCGGTGCATGCCGGATGACAAAAGCGCCGGAGGCGTATTACGCTGCACGGCAGGGCGTCCGCAGGGGGCCGGTCATGCCGTCCAGCAGCTTCGGTGAGTGGTCATCCGATCCGTGCAGCACACGCCTCCCGGGCCGTTCCCGAACAGGGCGCGCGGCACCGGGAGCGGGTGCCTCATCGACAGGCGCGGCGCCCCCGTCACGGTGCGGACGGGACCCATGATTCCGGACGCGAACGCCGGCCGCCCGGGCAACCCGCTCGCGTTCCCGCTCAGCGCCACGGTACTCACGCTGATGGCGCTGTTCACGCTGCCGGTGGCCACGGTGGCGCTGCCGGCCCAGCCGGCGCTGATGGGTCTGTTCCTTCTTGCGGTCTGCCTGCTCAACGGCCTCACGGCCGCCATCCTGTGCATGCTTCTGCTGGCCGGCAGCCCGCTGCACAGCTTGACCTGGGTCGCGGCGGCCTACGCCTTTTCCACGGTGATGGCGGTCATGCAGATGCTGGCCTTTCCCGGCATCTTCGGCCCGGCGCCACTGGTGGGCGGCAGCGGCCAGACCGCCGCCTGGGTGTGGGCGGTATGGCACGCCGGCTTCCCGCTGCTGCTGCTGGCCCATGTCGGTCAGCGTCTGCTGGGTCGGCACGAAGCCCAGGCGCCGGCCACCCAGATCCTGCCGGTGCTGTTCTCAGTCGCCTGCGCGCTGCTGCTTGGCCTCATCGTGCTGGGGGCGGCCGAACACCTGCCGGTCATCATGGACGGGTATCACTACGGCACCATGCTGCGCGACCCGAGCGGCATCGGCGCGGTGGTGCTCAGCGTGACCGCACTGTGTGCGGTGGTGGGCGTGACCCGGCTGCGCGACACCTTCGACCGCTGGCTCACACTCGGCCAGTACGCCTTCACGCTGGACGTGGTGCTCGCGCTGGCCGGCCAGTCGCGCTACAGCGCCGGCTGGTACATGTCGCGCGCGATGAGCCTGCTGTGCGCGGGTGCGCTGCTGATGGCCCTGCTCGCCCACTCCTTCCGCCTGTATCGGGCGGCCGCCCAGCGGGCGCTCCAGCTCCAGGTGGAGGTGGTTCATGACCCGATGACCGGCCTGCTGAACCGGCGCGGCCTGCTGCAGCTGATGCAGACGGAGCTTGAGCGGGCGCGCCGGCACGCCCGGCCGCTCGCCCTGCTGTTCATCGACATGGACCACTTCAAGCACATCAACGACACCTACGGTCACCCGGCCGGCGATCTGTGTCTGAAATCCGCCGCCCTGCAGCTGTGTGCGAGTGCCAACCGCCACTGCGACGTGATCGCCCGCTATGGCGGCGAGGAATTCGTCGTGCTGCTGCCGGAATGCGACGAAACCGGCGCCGGCGTGGTCGCCGAGCGCATACGCGCCGCGGTCGAAGCCGCCTACGACCATGGAACGGTGCCCTGCCGCATGTCGGTGAGCATCGGTCTGAGCCGGTTTCCGGCGGACGGGATCACCAGCCTGGATGAACTGATCGATGCGGCCGACGCCGCACTCTATGAAGCGAAAAGGGCGGGCCGCAACCGTGTGGTGCATGCCCGCCCGGAAGCCGCTGCGCGCAGCCTCAGCCCGTCATGAAAGCGGGCGGGCTGCGGCGCCGCGATCACTTGCGCGTGTTCTGCGCGGATTTTTCCTTTTTCCGCTTTTCGTAATTCAGCATTTCATCCGGCGTGATGTGACCGTCGCGGTCAACATCCATGGCGACCCAGTCGCGGGCCAGTTCGGGCTTTCCGTCGCCGGCCCGGTTGCCTTCGGCAGCATGGGCGGCGCCTGCACACACCACGCAGGCAGCCAGAAAAGCGGTCTTGATGCTCATGACGTCCTCCATAGTCGATGGTTTCGATGGGTACATCGCGCACATCATTTAGTGTGCTAATCGATGCACTGTCACCGACGCCGGGGCCACAACGCCGGTTCGGCACTGAAAACAACGATTACAAATACGGCCCCCTGCCCCGGGCGGGCCAGGTCGGACCGGTGCACGGGAGGATTTCCCGGTTGCCTTCGCATTACGATGGCCGGTCACCGCTTCAGGACACCACCGCATGAGTCTGCGCTTCAGACTCACCCTCATCATCGCCTCCCTGATGTCGCTGCTGGTCGTGGCCGACAGCGCGCGCCGGCTGCATGACGCCCACGACGACGCGGTCGCAGAGATCGATTCGGTGGCACGGCTGGCACATGCGCTGCTGCCAAGCCAGCTGTCGCCGCCGCCGCCCGGCCTCGGCGCCGAAGCCCTGCTCGCCCGCATCGAACTGACGCGCGAACTGCGCACGCTGCGCCACCTGACGGTCGAGGTGCGCACGCCGGACGACCGTCTGGTCCAGTCCTCGCGCAGCGGCCCGCCGAAGGAGCCACCGGCGCTGATCGCCTGGCTGGGCGACCGGCTGCGCAGCCTGCCGCCGCTGCGCAAGGACATCCGGGTCGGCAGCACGGTGATCGGCCACTACCTGCTGGTGCCGAACGCCGACGACGAACTGCGCGAAATCTGGAACGACTACATCGAACAGACCATCATGGTCGCGGCCATCGGCGTGATCGCCTGCATCATGGTGTTCTGGGCGGTCGGCCGCGCGCTGCAGCCGCTGGGCCGCGTGATGCGCGCACTGTCCGCCATCGGCGAGGGCCGGCTCGACGCGCGGCTGGACGATGTCGGCCCGGGCGATCTGGCGCCGCTGTCCGCCTCGTTCAACGCGATGGCCGCCACGCTGGAAGCCGCGGTCAGCGAGCGCGCCCGGCTGCTGCGCAAGCTCATCACTCACGAAGAGGAAACCCGGCGTGAGCTGGCGCGCGACCTGCACGACGAACTGAGCCCCTATCTGGTGGCCATCCACCCGCACGCCCGCCTGCTGGCCGCCGCCTGCGCCGACCGTCCCGAACTGGCCGAGCACCGCAGCGCCGCCAGCTGGATGGCGGAGCAGGTCGGCCACCTGCTGCGCCTGGTGCGCAACCTGCTCGAACACCTGCGTCCGCCGGACATCGAGGAACTGGGGCTGGGTCACGCACTGCGCGAACTGGGCACCCAGCGCAGCCGGGCGGCCGATCAGGCCGAGGTGGTGCTGCATCTGGACGAGGACCTCGGCCGGCTGTCGGCGATGCACGACATCACGCTCTACCGCATCGTCCAGGAGTGCCTCACCAACACCGCCAAGCACGCGCGCTGCACCCGCATCGATGTTCGCCTGTCGATCGACGAGGCCGCCGGCCGTGTGGTGCTGGAGGTGCTGGACAACGGCGAACCCACGCCCTTCGTGCCGCCGGAAAGCGGCTTCGGGCTGGTGGGCATGCGTGAACGCGCGCTGGCGCTGGGCGGCGACTGCATCGCCGGTCCGCGCCCGCACGGCGGCTGGGCGGTATCCGCCTGGCTGCCCCTCAAGACATCGGTACAGGAGCCCTGACATGACGCCCAACAATCCCATCCGCGTGCTGCTGGTCGACGATCACGCAGTCGTGCGCGCCGGCTACCGCCGCTTTCTGGAACACAGCCGGGTGATGGAAGTGGTCGGCGAAGCCGGCACGTCCGACGAGGCCTACCAGATGTTCCGGCTGCTCAAGCCGGACGTGGTGGTGATGGACATTTCGCTGCCCGGCGCCAGCGGCATCGAGGCGGCGCGCCGCATGCTGGCGCTCGACGGCCGGGCGCGCGTGCTCATGTTCTCGATGCACGCACAGCCGGCCTTCGCCCGTCAGGCGCTCGAAGCCGGCGCGATCGGCTTCCTGACCAAGGACACCGAGCCGGACGCGCTGGTGCAGGCGGTGCTCGCCGCCGCCCAGGGCCGCCGCACGCTGAGCCCGCGGGTGGCCGAACAGCTGGCGCTGGACAACGTGATGCCGGACGAGAAGCGGCTGGACGTGCTGACGCCGCGCGAATTCGAGATCTGCCGCCTGCTGCTGGCCGGCATGACGGTGGACGAGATCGCCGACGCGCTCAAGCTCAGCCCGAAAACGATTTCCAACCGGATGAGCGAAATCCGCCAGAAGCTGGATGTGCGCAGCGACGTGGAACTGGTGCGTCTGGCCACCGCCGCCGGTCTGGTGCCGTGGGCGGCGCGCCCGGGCGTCGAAGGCGAAGCCGCGGCCTGACCCTCCGGCGGCCACTGCCGCGCCAGCGGCTATCGGAGGTCGCCGTCGGTGACGGCCATCTCCCAGCCCCCACCGAGCGCGAGGAACAGACCCACCTGCTCTTTCGCAACTGCGCTTTCCGAGCGGGCCAGCCGGGCCTCGGCATCGGCCAGCGTGCGTTCGGCGTCCAGACTGGCCAGATAGGGCGTACGCCCGGCCGCGTACAGGCGCGCCTGCTGCTGCCGCGCCGTGTCGGCGGCGTCGCGCGCGGCACGCAGCGCGGCCTGGCTTTCGAGCGCGCGCACATAGCGGGCGAGCGCGGTTTCGGTTTCGCGGATGGCGTTGATCACGACGCCGTCGAAGCGCGCCAGCGCCGCCTCGGCATCGGCTTCGGCCTGCACCACGCGGGCGCGGGCACCGCTGTCCGGAATCGACCAGCTGATCAGCGGCCCCAGCCCCCAGCGCGTGGTACGCCCCTGCCCCAGATGATCGAGCAGACCGGTGAAGCCGACCGAAGCGCCGATCGAAATGTCCGGGTAGAGCGCGGCGGTGGCGACGCCGATCTTCGCGCTGGCAAAGGCGAGCTGGCGCTCCATTTCGCGCACGTCGGGCCGGCGGGCGAGCAGCGCTGCCCCGTCACCGGCCGGTACCGGCGCGCGCAGCTGCGGCACCTGCGCACAGTCGACCTTGCGCGCATCGAAGTCACGCGGCATTTCTCCGAGCAGGGCCGCCAGCCGGTAACGGGCGGCACTGCGTTCGGCTTCGAGCAGCGGCAGTGCCGCACGCAGCGTTTCGGCCTGCGCCTGGGCGCGGGTCACGTCGGTCACCGGGCCGCGGCCGGCATCGGCCAGCCGCTGCACCAGCGCGACGCTGCGCTGCTGCAGCGCCAGCACCCGCTCGCCGACCGCCTGTTCGTGGGTGGCGGCACACAGCTGGACATAGGCCGCCACGGTTTCGGCCACCACGGTGACCCGGGCCGATTCCAGCGCCGCCTGTCCGGCCCCGACGTTCGCGTCGGCCGCCTCTTCGCTGCGCGCGATGCGCCCGAACAGGTCGACCTGATACGACACCTGGACACCCAGATCCGCCAGATTCGCGGCGGCCAGCTTGCGCGGCAGCAGATAGCTTTCGCCGGCGCTCTGCGCGCGGCGGGCCGAGGCGCTGGCGACCGCGTGCGGCCCGGCCAGCGCATCGACCTCGTCGCGCTGGGCCAGCGCCCGCCGCAGGTGGGCGGAGGCGACGCGCAGATCGGTATTCGCCGACAGCGCCTGCCGCACCAGTCCGTCGAGCTGCGGGTCGTCATACAGCGACCACCAGCGCGGCGGCAGCGGCGCGATCGAGGTGGCGCTGCCGTCGACACCGATGAAGGGGGCTGACGCGGCCGGTGACCGGATCGCCGCGTCATCCGGCACCCGGTGATTCGGGCCGACCACGGTACAGGCGGCCAGCAGACTGAACACCGGCAGCAGCGCGAACGTGCGTTTCATGAGCGTGCGCCCTCCCCGCCCGCAGCCACCGGCTGTTCGCGTACTTCCACCGTGGCGGTGCGGCCGGCCACCAGATGCAGGTCGGACGGCGTTTCGTCGAGCGCGATGCGCACCGGAATGCGCTGCGCGAGCCGCACCCAGTTGAAGGCCGGATTCACGTTGGGCAGCAGGCTGGCGCCGCTGCTGCGCTCGCGGTCCTCGATGCCGGCGGCAATGCTCTGCACATGACCGCGGAACACCCGCGACTCACCCATGATGCGGATGTCCACCGGCTGGTTCACGCGCACCCGGTCGAGCTTGGTTTCCTCGAAATAGCCATCGACATGGAAGGACGCCGCATCGACCACCGACAGCACCGCCTGACCGCCGGTCACGTGGTCGCCGGCGCGCGGCAGGTGATCGCTGACCCAGCCATCGACCGGGCTGCGCACCTCGGTGCGTTCGAGATTGAGCCGGGCGATGCCGACCGCCGCCTCGGCCGCCGCCAGCGCCGCTTCGCCCTGCTGCACCCGCGCTTCGGCCGCTTCGCGCGCCTCGGCCGACACCAGTTCGGCCAGTTCGCCGTTGCGGCCGGCCTCGCGCCGCGCCTGTGCGAGCAGCGCCCGCTGCGCCGCCGCCTCCGCCAGGGCCTGGCGCAGCGCCAGTTCATAGCGCGCGCGGTCGATCACGAACAGCAGCTCGCCGCGCTTCACCGGCTGGTTGTCGCGCACCTTCACCGCGGTGATGAGGCCGGACACGTCGGGCGCGATCCGGACCACGTCGGCCCGCACCCGGCCATCGCGGGTCCACGGCGCGCGGGTGTAGTAGGCCCACAGGTGCTGGGCCACCAGCAGCGCGGCCAGCGTGAGGGTCAGCGTCAGGGCCACCGGCCCGAGGCGACGGAGCAGCGGTCGGAAAGCGGTCTTCATGTCATCAGGACTCGGGTCAGCGTTACGGTCGCCCCCAGCACGATCACGTACAGGGCGGCATTGAACAGTGCGCGGTGCCACACCAAGCGGTACAGGCCACAGCGCTCGAAGGCGTGGCGCAGCAGTACGGTCAGCGCATGCGCGATCAGCATCAGCATCAGCAGGCTGGGCACGAACACGCCGTACAGATCGATCTCACCCGGCATGGGCGACCTCCGCGGGCGGCAGCGATGTATCGGGAATGCCCACCGCTGCCGGCGGGCACAGCGTGAGCTTCAGTTCGGTCAGCGCGTGGCGTGCCGCCCGCGCCGCCGGACCGGCGGCCTGCCGCGCCGCATCGAGGGCGGCGTCGAGCGTGGCGTTGATGTCGAATGCGAGCCGAGGGTCGGGCTGGGCAGCGTGCGGGTGATCCGCCAGATGGCGGTAATGCCGTTCCACCGCGGCCAGCACGCGTTCGAGCGCACTCCGGGTCGCGCCATCGAGACGGCGACCGGCGCGCTGCAGGTCGAGCACCGCGAAGCCGGCGCGCAGGTCGGCCAGCCCGTCGGGGGCGGCGTCCGCGCTGCGGGTCGCCAGACGGGTCAGCGTCAGCCCGAGCCGGTCGAACATGCGGGCGGTCAGCGCCGCGTAGTCGCCGTCGTGCCGGCCGGCCGCCTTGTGCGCGAGATCTTCGCGCCCGGCGCGGACGATGCGGCGCAGCGCCAGGTCGACGCCGAACGGGCGGGTGAGCCGTGTCCACACCAGCGCCAGCATCATGCCGGCCACCCCCGCCAGACTGGCATTGATGAAGCCGGCCGCGTCGGTGAGGTAGGCGTGCTGGATGCCGACGAAGGAGGCGGTGTTCACCGCCAGGATGGCGGCCAGCATGCTGTAGCGCGGCTGCGTGCTCAGCGTGCCGATCAGCAGGAACAGCGGCGCGAGCAGCGCGACCAGCGTTTCGAATTCGTGGGCCAGCGGAATGATCAGGAACTGCATGACCGACGCGATCACCATGCCGATCGATCCGGCCAGCAGGAACACGCGCACCAGCGGCGCCGGCTCGTCCTGCGCCGCGAAGAAGCAGCTGGCGATGGCGGTCATGATGACCGCCTGAGCGCCGTCGGCCCAGCCCATCTCCACCCAGCCGATACAGGCCAGAAAGGTGACCAGCGAAGCGGACAGGATGGCGTACAGCATCATGCCGGCGTCGCGGTGGCGGGCCTGCATGGCGGTGCCGGCGCGGCGGTAGGCCGGCTGCCACTGGCGGTTCGGCCGCTCGTCCGCGATCATCCGGCGCAGCGCCAGACAGTCCTGCCACAGCCGGGTCAGCGTGATCAGCCGCGCCCGGGTCTGGTCGACCAGCAGCGCGGACCAGCCCTGTTCGCGCGAGGCCGCCTGCCCGGCCGACTGCAGCTGCGCAACGAGCCGGCCGGCCTCCGCCGGGGCGCGGTCGGTGCGCTGCATCCAGTCGGCGACCTCATCCATCTGCTGCGCCAGATCCGCGGGCACGCCGCCCGGCTGGCGACGCAGTGCGTCGACGGTGGCGGTCAGCGACGACAGCACAGGCAGCAGCATGCTCATGCGGCCGCGCAGTTCGTGCGCGGTGCCGGTCAGCGCTTCGCGCGTGGAATCGTAGGCGAGGTGCGATATGAACTGGTCAAGCGCGAGAATGTCCGCCGCCAGCGCCGGGCGGCCGGAAGCCCTGGCCGGCGCGTGACCGGCGGCCGACCCGAGGGTGTCCGCCGCCCAGTCGGCCGCGTGGGCGAGCCAGTGATCGACCCGCGCGCCCAGCACCGGCGCGACCCGGCCCGGAAAGAACAGCGCCGACACGAGGCTGGCACAGCCGATGCCGATCAGGATTTCCTCGCTGCGCGCGACCGCGAGATCGAATACCGCGAGCGGCGTGTCGACCGCGGGCAGCGCGATCATCGGCAGCGAATAGGCGGCGAGCATGAACACATAGCTGCGCGGCGAGCGGTCGAGCATGGAAAGACCGAGCAGGCTGCCGGTCCATAAAGCGATCACCGCGCTCAGCAGCAGCGGCGCATGGATGAACAGCGGCACGAAGAACACCGCCGCCGCCGCGCCGATCACGGTGCCGGCGGCGCGATAGATCGCCTTCGATCGGGTGGCGCCGCCCAGCGGATGCGCCACCACATACACGGTGGCCATCGCCCAGTAGGGATTCGGCAGTTCGAAGGCGAGCGCGATGTACAGGGCCAGCATGGCGGCGGCAAAGGTCTTGGCCGAGAACAGCCAGTCCCGCCAGCCCGGTAGGGTGAGGCCGCCGCCCATGATTCAGCCCGGACGGCCGGTGTCGGCAGCGGGCGGCACGCCCTGCTGGGCGGCACGCTCGATGGCCTTGAACACGCGCAGCGTGGCGTCCAGATCGGCGGCGTCGATGTCGGCCAGCACGCGCGCCCGCAGATCGACCAGCACCGCCTCGATGCGCAGCGTCAGCGCCCTGCCCGCCTCGGTAAACCACAGGGTCTTGGCGCGACGGTCGGTCGACGATTCCTCCCGCCGCAGCAGCCCGGCCGCTTCGAGCTGGTCGATCACCCGCACCAGCGAAGCGCCCTCGATGCCGATTTCCTTCGCCAGTTCGATCTGGCGTACCCCTTCGCCGAGGCGGCCGATGAACAGCAGCGCGGTGGCGCCGGAGGGTGAGATGCCGTAGGTCCCCATCGCGTTCTGCGCCAGATGCTGCCAGTGGCGGCCGGTCTGCAGCAGCGAACGGGTAAGGCTGAGTCTGAGCTGATCGATCGTATCCATGGCCTCAAGATAGCAACCAACCAATTAATAAGCAAGCTAGTTAATTAATGGATACACATGCTCCGGATGGCTGCCCACACCGGACGTGCAGGCGCGTGGCGGTGAGGTCTCAGCCCGGACGGCGCTGGCGCGCCTGTTCGAACAGGCAGACGGTGGCGGCCATGGCGACGTTGAGCGACTCGGCACTGCCCGGCATCGGAATGATGACCGCGTCGGTCGCCAGCGCCGCCAGCGCCGGCGACAGACCGGCGCCTTCGTTGCCGAACAGCCAGGCCACCGGACCGCGCAGGTCAAGGTCGTACAGCGCCCCGCGCGCATCGAGCCGCGTGGCGACGATGCGGCCCGGGTAGCCAGCCAGCAGCGAGGCCACGTCGCAGTGTTCGCGGATGCGCAGCGAAAAGTGGGCGCCCTGCCCCGAGCGCAGCACCTTGGGGCTCCACGCCTGCGCGCAGCCGGTGGTGAGCAGCACGTCGTGCACGCCGGTCGCCCAGGCCGCACGCAGCAGCGTGCCGAGGTTGCCGGCGTCCTGTACCGCGTCGAGCACCAGACAGTCGCCGCTGACCGCACCTTCCGGCTCAGGCGGCAGATCGACCAGCCCGAGCAGGCCGGCCGGCGTGTCGGTCACGCTCAGTTCATCGAACAGCGCGTCGGCCAGCAGCAGCACCTCCTGCCCGGCCAGCAGCGACGCGATTTCCGGCTGGTGCAGCGCGCGCTCGGCGACCAGCGCCATGCGTGGCCGCGCGCCGGCCTCCAGCGCGCTGCGGAACAGGTGGGCGCCGTCGATCAGCGTCTGCCCGGCTTCGCGCCGCGCGCGTGCGGTGGTGGCCAGCTTGCGCAGCTGCTTGAACTGCGCGTTGTCGCGCGACTGGATGTGTTTCATCCGTTGGCCAGCAGATGGCCCAGCGTGGCAACCGCGATATTGATGAAGCCCAGCGTGGTGTTGAGCGCCACCAGCTTGCGGATCTGGCCGAGCGCAGCCCCGCCGGCCGGCCAGTCGGCCGCGTCCACCGCCCGTTGCAGCCGGCGCCAGGGCGCGAAGAACACGTGCATGAAAATGAGCATCATGACCAGGCCGATGCCGAACATCATGTGCCAGTAGATCGGCGCCGCCTTCATGCCGACCGCCAGCATCATCGCCAGCCCGCTGCCGAGTATGGCCAGCACCGAAACCCAGACCGCCGGAAAGAAGCGCGCGAACACGCCGCGCCACAGCGTGAGCCGCGCCGGCGGTTCGAGCTGGCTGGCGGCCACCGGCCGCAGACAGACATAGGCGAAGAACATGCCGCCGACCCAGACGGTGACGCCGGCGATGTGCAGGAAAAGCATCAGGTAGTGAAGGTTCATGGCAGGGGTCCGCTGACAGGTCGCTCTTCCATCAAGAAAAAGGCCCGCACACCTTGCAGCGTGCGAGCCGGAGTGTACGCGAGCCGGGCTCAGGCCGGCGCGGAGGTGCGGATCAGATAGTCGAAGGCGGAAATCGCGGCCTTCGAGCCCTCGCCCATCGCGATGATGATCTGCTTGTACGGCACGGTGGTCGCGTCACCGGCGCCGAACACGCCGTGGGTGCCGGTTTCGCAGCGCGCGTCGACCGGAATCTCGCCGTACTTCGTGAGCTCGATGCTGCCCTTGAGCCACTCGGTGTTCGGCACCAGACCGATCTGCACGAAAATGCCTTCCAGTTCCACGGTGTGCGATTCGCCGGTGGCGCGGTCGGTGTACTTCAGCGCATTCACCTTGCCATCGGCACCGCCGGTCACTTCGGTGGTCTGGGCCTGCAGGATCACCGTCACATTGGGCAGCGACAGCAGCTTGCGCTGCAGCACCGCGTCGGCGCGCATCTGCTTGTCGAATTCCAGCAGCGTCACGTGACCGACGATGCCGGCCAGATCGATCGCCGCCTCGACGCCGGAGTTGCCGCCGCCGATCACCGCGACACGCTTGCCCTTGAACAGCGGGCCGTCGCAGTGCGGGCAGTAGGCCACGCCCTTGTTGCGGTACTCGCGTTCGCCCGGCACATTCATTTCGCGCCAGCGCGCACCGGTCGCCACAATCACGGCGCGCGACTGCAGCGTGGCGCCATTGGCCAGATGCAGCGTGGCCAGCCCGCCCGGCTGTTCGGCCGGCACCAGCTTCTCTACCCGCTGCAGCGGCATCACGTCGACCTCATAGCTCTTGACGTGCTCTTCCAGCGCCGCGGTCAGCTTGGGGCCTTCGGTTTCCTTGACCGAAATGAAGTTCTCGATGCTCAGCGTGTCCATCAGCTGGCCGCCGAAGCGCTCGGCGACGATGCCGGTACGGATGCCCTTGCGCGCCGCGTAGATGGCGGCCGCCGAGCCGGCCGGGCCGCCGCCCACCACCAGCACGTCGAACGGCGCCCGGGCGCTGATCTTTTCGGCGTCGCGCTTCGCGGCACCGGTATCGACCTTGGACAGGATTTCCTCGATGGTCATGCGGCCGGAGGCGAACAGTTCGCCGTTCAGGAACACCATGGGCACCGCCATCACCTGGCGGTCGTCCACTTCCTTCTGGAACAGCGCACCGTCGATGGTGACCACCTTCACCCGCGGATTCAGCACCGCCATCAGGTTCAGCGCCTGCACCACGTCCGGGCAGTTGTGGCAGGACAGCGACATGAACACTTCGAAGCTGTAGTCGCCGTCGAGCCCGCGGATCTGCTCGATGATGTCGTCGGACACGCGCGGCGGATGGCCGCCGGCCTGCAGCAGCGCCAGCACCAGCGACGTGAATTCATGGCCGAGCGGAATGGCGGCGAAGCGCAGCGACAGCGTGCCGTCCGGACGCTGGATCGCGAACGACGGCGTGCGCGCGCCCGGCGTGTCGTCGGCGCTCACGCTGATCCGGTCCGACAGCGAGGCGATGTCGTTCAGCAGCGCCTGCAGTTCGCGCGACGCGTTCGAGTCGTCCAGCGCGGCCTTCAGTACGATGGGCTGCTGCAGCTTTTCGAGGTAGGCCTTCAACTGGGCCTTGAGGGTGTCGTCCAGCATGATGTGCTCGGCTTTCCAAACGGGTGAAGCAGAAAACGGAACGCCCGGGCCGGGCGCGGTGCGCGATCAGACCCGGGCGTTCCGGCGGTGCGTCACCGGCAGGTGTGAGCCTGCCGGTGTTGCTGCGCAGAGCGTGAAACGCTCTTAGATCTTGCCGACCAGGTCCAGCGACGGGGTCAGGGTCTGCGCGCCTTCCTTCCACTTGGCCGGGCAGACCTGGCCCGGGTTGTTGGCGACGAACTGGGCTGCCTTCAGCTTGCGCAGCGTTTCGTTCATGTCGCGGGCGATCGCGTTGTCGTGGATTTCAGCGGTCTTGATCACGCCTTCCGGGTTGATCACGAAGGTGCCGCGCAGCGCCAGGCCTTCTTCGTCGATGTGCACGCCGAAAGCGCGGGTCAGCTGGTGCGTCGGGTCGCCAACCAGCGGGAACTGTGCCTTGCCGACCGCCGGCGAGGTTTCGTGCCACACCTTGTGCGAGAAATGGGTGTCGGTGGTGACGATGTAGACCTCAGCGCCGGCCTTCTGGAATTCGCCGTAGTTGTTGGCGGCGTCCTCGACTTCGGTCGGGCAGTTGAAGGTGAAGGCGGCCGGCATGAACACCAGGACCGACCACTTGCCCTTGAGGCTCTCTTCGGTGACGGTGATGAACTTGCCGTTGTGGAAAGCGTTGGCCTTGAACGGCTGGACAGCGGTATTGATGATGCTCATCTCAGAGTCCTCTTCTGTTGTGGGTGGAGAAAGCGCGCATGATAGTGCGAATCTGATGCTTTGTTTAGACTTGATCTAAGAAAGTTCATCGGTATCCGGAAAAAGATGCTCGGCCTGCCGCATCAGCGCCACCAATGACAGCATGACCGGCACCTCGACCAGCACCCCGACCACGGTCGCCAGCGCTGCGCCGGAGTGCAGGCCGAACAGCGAAATCGCCACCGCGACCGCCAGTTCGAAGAAATTCGACGTGCCGATCAGGCAGGCCGGTGCGGCAATCGGATACGGCAGCTTCATCCGGCGCGCGATGATGAAGGCGATGGCGAAGATGCCGTAGGTCTGCAGCACCAGCGGCAAGGCGATCAGCGCGATCACGAAGGGCTGGGCCACCAGCGTGGCCGCCTGGAAACCGAACAGCAGCACCACCGTGGCCAGCAGCCCGACGATGGACCAGGGCTTGAGCCGTGCCACGAAGCGCCCGACCACCGCCTCGCCGCCGAGCATCCGGCGCGTGATCACGCCGGCCACCAGCGGCAGCACCACGTACAGAACGGTCGACAGCAGCAGCGTCTGCCAGGGTACGTCGACATCGGTCACGCCCAGCAGGAAGGCGGCGATCGGCGCGAAGGCGAACACCATGACCAGATCGTTCACCGCGACCTGCACCAGCGTGTAATTGGGGTCACCGCGGGTGAGCTGGCTCCACACGAACACCATGGCGGTGCACGGCGCCACGCCGAGCAGGATCATGCCGGCGATGTATTCCGACGCCGACTGCGGATCCACCCAGCCGGCGAACAGGTGATCGAAGAACAGCACGCCGAGCACGGCCATCGTGAAGGGCTTGATCAGCCAGTTCACCGCCAGCGTCAGCACCAGCCCCTGTGGCCGCCGGCCGACTTCGCGTACCGCGGCGAAATCGATCTGGATCATCATCGGATAGATCATCACCCAGATGAGCACTGCCACCACCAGATTCACGTGCGCCAGCTCAAGCCGGGCTACGGCGGTAAAAGCAGCCGGTGCGGCAAGACCCAGCGCCACCCCGGCCGCGATGCTCAGGCCCACCCACAGCGTGAGCCAGCGTTCGAACAGTCCCATGAGGTCCTCAGTGTGCGGAAAGATCCCGCGCGGTCTGCTGCAACGCGAGTGCGTGCAGCCGCTCGTCCGGCATCGCGATGAGGATTTCGAGGCGGCGACGGATCAGCGCAAGCGTGTCACGGAAGGCGGTCAGCCTCGCGGCGTCGCTGCCCGCCACGAGTGACGGATCGGCGTAGCCCCAGTGCGCGGTCGCCGGATGCCCGGGCCACACCGGACAGGTTTCGCCGGCTGCGGCATCGCATACCGTGATCACCAGATCCATCTGCGGTGCGCCCGGCCGCGCGAATTCGTCCCATGCCTTGCTGCGCACGCCGGCGATATCGACGCCCTGCTCCGCCAGCGCCTGCAGCGCGAACGGATTCACCGTGCCGCTGGGCGCACTGCCGGCCGAAAAGGCGCGAAAGCGTCCGCGGCCCAGATGGTTCAGCAAGCATTCGGCGAGCACGCTGCGCGCCGAATTGTGGGTGCACAGAAAGAGCACATTGAGCGGCTGCGTCAACTCAGCAGCACCCGGAGCCCGAACCGCCAGTGCTCTTGATGCCGATGGAAAGCGGCTTGCCACGGGTCACCGGCGCGCTCTGGGCACCCGGCGACTTCGGCGCACAGCAGGCGCTGCCTTCGGCGGCTGTGGTCGCAGCTTCGTTGAACACCGGAATGTTGCCCAGCGTATGGAAATGCTCCCAGGCGATGCCCTGCGGATCGGTCACCCAGTGCTTTTCGCTGCGCGCGTAGCAGCAGGTGGTTTCGCCCTCGTCCAGCAGCGCCATGTCGGCCGCCTCGGCGCGCGACTTCATCGTGGCCAGTTCGGACGGATCGTCGGTCTGTATGCCCAGGTGGTCGATGCCGGCCTTGCTGCCACGGGTGGAGATGGCGAAATTGACCGGCGGATCGTCGAGCATCCACTTCGCGTAGTCGGACTCCGAACGCGCCGGCTGCGCGTCGAACAGGCGGTTGTAGAAGGCGATGCTCTTCGCCAGGTCGTCGACGTGCAGATGGACGTGGAAGCGCTTCATGTGGTGTCTCCGGTCAGCAGTTCGTGCAGGAAGGCGGGGTGACTGCGCAGGCGTCGCCGGCGCAGCAGTTCTCGGTCAGATAGGCCATCAGTGCGCCCATGCGCGCGTAGTCGGCGCGGTAGATCAGGTTGCGGCCGCTGCGCGCCTGCAGCAGCAGGCCGGCGTTGCACAGCTCTTTCAGATGGAAGGACAGCGTGGTCGGTGCGACCGTCAGCGCCTCCCCCAGCCGGCCAGGCGTCATGCCTTCGGGGCCGGCCACCACCAGCGCGCGGAATACCCGCAGCCGGATGTCGTGCGCCAGCGCCCCGAGTGCGCGGATGATGTCCTGTTCTTCCATAATTCAATTATTGTTGAAATGTATTCCGGACGCAAGCGCCGGGAAACTGCGGAAAGCGAAATCGGCTACCCTTGCTCCTGTATTCAGAAGTGAACTTCATATGCGCCGTCGTCTGCTTCCGCTCCCGCTTGTTCTTGTTGTGCTGACGCTGTGCTTCGGTAGCATCCGCGCGGCCGAACCGCCTGCGGTGGCTGCGGCGGCCGATCTCAAGTTCGCGCTGAGCGAAGCGGCCACGCAGTTCGAGCGCGACAGCGGGCAGAAGGTCCGGCTCAGCTTCGGCTCGTCCGGCAATTTCACGCAGCAGATCGAGAACGGTGCGCCGTTCGAACTGTTCCTGTCGGCGGACGAGGCCTTCGTGTTCCGGCTGGCCGACGCGGGCCGCACGCTGGACCGCGGCACGCAGTACGCGATCGGCCGTCTGGTGCTTTTCGTGCCCGAGCGCTCGCCGCTGAAGCCGGACCCGACGCTGGAAGACCTGCGCGCGGCGCTGACCGACGGCCGGCTGCGCCGCTTCGCCATCGCCAACCCGGAACACGCGCCCTACGGCCGCGCCGCCCGTTCGGTGCTGCGGCACGCTGGCCTGTGGACCGCGATCGAGCCGCGTCTGGTGCTGGGCGAGAACGCCGCCCAGGCCATGCAGTTCGCGGCCTCCGGCTCCAGCCAGGGCGGCATCGTGCCGCTGTCGCTGTCGCGTGCACCGGACATCGCCCGTCAGGGACGTTTCGTGCCCCTGCCGGCCGAATGGCATGCCGACGAGCCGCTGCGCCAGCGCATGGTGCTGCTCAAAGGTGCCGGTGCCACCGCGCGCGCCTTTCACGACTGGCTGCGCAGCCCGGCGGGACGCGATCTGCTCGCCCGCCACGGTTTCACGCGGCCTGAAGCGTCCGCGCCCTGATGGACGGGACCGCGATCGCCTTGTCGGCCCGGCTGGCCGGCGTGACGCTGCTAGTGCTGCTGCCGCTGGCGGTGCTGCTGGGCCGCTGGCTGGCGGTCACCCGCACCCGCTTCAAGCCCTGGATCGAAGGCCTGCTGGCGCTGCCGCTGGTGCTGCCACCCACCGTGGTCGGCTACTACCTGCTGGTGGCCATGGGCAACCAGAGCGCGCTCGGCCGTCTGTTCGAGGCGGTGGTCGGCCATGCGCTGGCCTTTAGTTTCGGCGGGCTGGTGTTCGCCTCGGTGCTGGTGAACGTTCCGTTCGCGGTACAGCCGGTGCAGCGCGCCTTCGAATCGATCTCGCCCGATCTGCGCGAAGCGGCGCAATGCTGCGGCCTGACCCGCTGGCAGGCGTTGTGGCGCATCGAACTGCCGCTGGCCTGGCCCGGCCTGCTGTCCGCCGCGGTGCTCACCTTCGCCCACACGCTGGGCGAATTCGGCGTGGTGCTGATGGTGGGCGGCAACATTCCGGGCGAAACCCAGACGGTGGCGATTTCCATCTACGACCGCACCCAGTCCTTCGACCACGCATCGGCTGGCGCCATGGCGGCGCTGCTGCTCGTCATTTCGCTGGTCACGATGGCGGTGAGCTACGGCCTGGTGGAGCGCCTGATGCGCAGGCGGCGCAGCGCATGAGCCTGTCGCTCGACCTGCGCCACGACGGCCCGCCGCTCGACTTCCGCGCCGATCTGCCGCGCGGTCGCATCACCGCCCTGCTCGGCCCGTCGGGCAGCGGCAAGACCTCCATCCTGCGCGCGATCGCCGGCCTGCTGCCGGTGCGCGAAGCCCGCGTCACGCTGGAGAGCGAACACTGGGACGGGGCAGGCGTCCGCCTGCCCACCCGCGCGCGCAGCATCGGTCTGGTGTCCCAGCACTACGCGCTGTTTCCGCACCTGAGCGCGCTCGGCAACGTCGAAATGTCGCTCACCCATCTGCCGGCCGCCGAACGCCGCACCCGCGCGCTCGAAGTGCTGGCGCTGGCCCACGTTGGCGGGCTGGAACACCGGCGGCCGCACGAGCTGTCCGGCGGCCAGAAGCAGCGGGTGGCGCTGGCCCGCGCGATCGCCCGCGCGCCGAGGGTGCTGCTGCTGGACGAACCTTTTTCGGCGGTCGACCGCAGCACCCGCAAGCGCCTCTACCTGGAACTGCGGCGGCTGCACGAACAGCTGCGCAACACCGTCGTGCTGGTGACCCACGATCTGGACGAGGCGGCCCAGCTGGCCGACCACCTGTGTCTGGTGCGGCACGGCCGGCTGCTGCAGGCCGGGCCGGCGGCCGACGTGCTCAACCGGCCGCGCAGCGTGTCCGCCGCGCGGCTGCTCGACATTCCGAACGTGTTCGAGGGCCGGCTGACGCGCGAGGGCGGCGGCGAACGGCTGCTGCACTGGGGTCCGCACCGCCTGCGTGTGGCCGCACTCGATCCGGCGCTGCCGGACGGCCTGCTGCGCTGGGCGGTGCTGCCGTCCAACGTGCTGCTGGCGCACGCCGACCGGGCGTGGAACAGCGATCTGGAAAACGCGGTGCCGGCGCGAGTGCGGGAGGTGGTCGAACTGGGCGGCGAAGCGGTAGTGCGGGTACAGCCCGCCGGGCTGGCCGACGCGCCGCTGCAACTGCGCCTGCCGACCCGCGCGATCCGTCGTCATGCGGTAAGCCGCGACGCCGACGTGACGCTGTGCCTGCGCAGTGCCGACATCGTGCCGCTGTGCGACGATGCCGCCCCATGAACACGCCTTGCACGCCCCACACCCGCTACGCGGACATTCCGGCCTATGTGACCAAGGACGGTTCGATCATCCGCGAACTGATGCACCCGCAGCAGCACGGCGGCCGTGCGCAGAGCCTGGCCGAAGCCACCGTGCCGCCGGGTACCCGCACGCTGCTGCACCGGCATGGATTGACCGAAGAGCTGTACCACGTGACCGCAGGGCGCGGCCTGATGACGCTGAGCGAACGCAGATTCGAGGTCGGGCCGGGCGACACCGTGCTGATTCCGCCGGGCGCGGCGCACTGCATCGAAACGCTGGGTGAGGCGCCGCTGACCCTGCTGTGCTGCTGCAGCCCGGCGTACGCGCACGAGGACACCGAACTGCTGGACGCCGCGCCATGAGCGGCAATCTGTTCGCAGGGCTGCCGTCGGCACCGGAAGCGGACGAACACTTCGAACAACTGCACGCGGGTGCCGGGGTAAGGATCGAGCGCATCGTATCCACCGGCCAGTGCAGCCCGCCCGGCTTCTGGTACGAGCAGCCGGACGACGAATGGGTGGTGCTGCTGTCAGGCAGCGCGCAGCTGAGGCTGGCGGACGAGGCGGCGCCGCGCATGTTGCGCCCGGGCGACTGGGTGTTCATTCCGGCGCGTGCGCGCCATCGGGTGGAGGCCACCGACCCGGAACAGGTGTCGGTCTGGCTGGCCGTGCATCTCCCGGCCGCGACCGTCTGAATCCGCCGCAACCGGGGCCAGCGGAGTCAGTCCGTCTGGCCGAAATCGAGCGCGCACTGAGCAACCGGTGCGAAGCTGCGGCGATGGATGGGCGACGGGCCATGCGCCCGCAGCGCCGCCAGATGTTCGGCAGTCGGATAGCCCTTGTGCTTCGCGATGCCGTACTGCGGATACCGTTCGGCCCACTGCAGCATTTCGTGATCGCGGCCGGTCTTGGCCAGGATGGACGCCGCCGAAATGGCCGCTTCCGACGCGTCGCCGCCGACGATGGCGCGCGCCGGCACGATGAGGCCGGGCGGCACGCGGTTGCCGTCGATCAGCGCCTCGTCCGGCCGCACCGCCAGTCCCTCCACCGCCCGCCGCATCGCGAGAAAAGTGGCGTGCAGGATGTTCAGCCGGTCGATTTCCTCCACCGTCGCGATGCCCACCGCCCACGCCAGCGCCCGCTCGCGTATCAGCGGCGCCAGCGCCTCGCGCTTCTTCTCGGACAGCTTCTTGGAATCGTTCAGCCCGGGTATCGGTCGCGCCGGATCGAGGATGACGGCGGCGGCATAGACCGGACCGCACAGCGGCCCCCTGCCCGCTTCGTCGACGCCGGCCTGCCGCAGCACGGCGCCGCTCATGCCGGCGGCAGATGCGGCAGGATGGCCTGTGCCGCGCGCGCGGCCGTGCCCTGGCGCAGCGTGTGGTGGATGCGCTCGAATTCCTCGATCTGCGCACTGCGCGCGACCGGGTCGCCGAGCAGCGCGTCCAGCGCGTCGGCCAGCTTTTCCGGCGTGGCATCGTGCTGCAGCAGTTCGGGCACCAGAGACCGGCCGGCCAGAATGTTGGGCAGACCCACCCAGGGCTGATAGGCCATGCGCTTCATCAGCAGATAGCTCAGCCGGTGGATGCGATAGGCCACCACATGCGGCGCGCGGCACAGCGCGGCTTCCAGCGTGGCGGTACCGCTGGCGACCAGCGCCACGTCGCAGGCCATCAGCGCGTCACGCGCGTGGCCGAACAGGATGGACAGCGGCAGATCGTTGGCCTGACAGTCCCACAGCGCCTGTTCAAATTGCTGGCGGGTTTCGCGCGTGGTCAGCGGCACCAGGAAGCGCAGGTCCGGATGGCGCCGGTGCAGCAACTGGGCGGCACCGATCCAGGCGTGCGCGTTGTACTGCAGTTCGGACTGGCGGCTGCCCGGCAGCAGCGCAACGATGCGCGCATCGACCGGCAGTGCCAGCCGCTCGCGCGCCGCGAAGCGCTGCGGTTCGGGTGAAATTTCGTCGGCGAAAGGGTGGCCGACATAGCTGACCGGCACGCCGGCCTTTTCGTAGATCGCCGGTTCGAACGGGAACAGGCACAGCATGCGCGACACGCTGCGTGCGATGCCCTTGATCCGCCCGCCGCGCCAGGCCCAGATCGACGGGCTCACGTAGTGGATGGCCGGCACGCCGGCATCCTTGAGGCGCTTTTCCAGCCACAGGCTGAAATCCGGCGCATCGATGCCGATGAAGGCAGCCGGCCTGTCCTTGAGCAGACGGCTGAGCAGGCTGCGGCGTATGCCCGACAGTTCGCGGTAATGCTTCAGCACTTCGAAATAGCCGCGCACCGCCAGCTTTTCCGACGGCCACCAGGCCTTGAAGCCGGCGGCTTCCATGCGCGGGCCGCCGATGCCGACGAAATCGATGTCGGGGCGGACGGCCTGCAGGGCCTTGATCAGATGCGCGGCCAGCTGGTCGCCCGACGCTTCGCCGGCGACCATGGCCACCGTGATGCGGTCGGCCATGTCAGCGGATGATGCCGCGTCCGCCGGCTTCCAGGAAATTGGACAGCAGCGCCACTTCCGGCGTGGTTCTGGCAGCCTCGGCGATGACCGCTTTCGCGTCGTCCAGCTTCAGGCCTTCGCGGTAAAGCGTCTTGTACGCGCGCTTGATCGCCATGATGGCTTCGCTGCTGTAGCCGCGGCGGCGCAGGCCTTCGCTGTTGATGCCGTGCGGCGCCGCCGGCACGCCATTGGCCAGCACGAAGGGCGGCACGTCCTGCAGCACGCTCGAATGCACGCCGCAGAAGCTGTGCGCACCCACGCGCACGAACTGGTGCACGCCGGTGAAGCCGCCAAGGATGGCCCAGTCGCCCACATGGACGTGGCCGGCGAGCGCGGTGTTGTTGGCCATGATGGTGTGACTGCCGACCTGGCAGTCGTGCGCCACGTGAACATAGGCCATCAGCCAGTTGTCGTCGCCCAGGCGGGTGACGCCACCGTCCTGCACGGTGCCGCAGTTCATCGTCACGTATTCGCGCACGGTGTTGCGGTCACCGATGACGAGCTGGGTCGGCTCGTTGGCGTACTTCTTGTCCTGCGGATCGCCGCCGATCGAGCAGAACGGATGGAACACGTTGTCGCTGCCGATGCGGGTATGGCCCTGGATCACCACGTGCGGGTGCACCCGGGTGCCGGCGCCGATCTCTACATTCGGGCCGATCACGCTGTAAGCACCGATCTCGACGCCGTCGGCGATGCGCGCCGCCGGATCGACAATCGCGGTCGGATGAATCTGCGCAGCCATCAGGTCGGGCGCACCGCGCACAGCAGTTCGGTTTCGGCCACCACGCCGCCGTCCACCCGGGCACGGGCCTGGTACTTCCAGATGCCGCGCGAGTGCTTCAGCAGTTCCACTTCCAGAACGAGCTGGTCGCCCGCCATGACCGGCTTCTTGAAGCGGGTGTTGTCCACGCCGCAGAGGTAGTAGACCGAATCGGCGTCCGGCGTCGTGCCCAGCGTCTCGAAAGACAGGATGGCGGCCGTCTGGGCCAGCGCCTCGACGATGAGCACGCCCGGCATGACCGGGTGGTTCGGGAAGTGGCCGGGGAAGAAGGGCTCGTTGATGGTGACGTTCTTCAGCGCGCGGATGTGCTTGCCCGGCTCGACTTCGAGCACGCGGTCGACCAGCAGGAAGGGAAAGCGGTGCGGCAGCGACTTCAGTACCGCGTGGATGTCCATCGATTTCAATTCAGTCTTCCTTGTTGCCTTGCAGCGTTGCAAGTTGTTGCTCGAGCGCCTTGATGCGGTCAGCCATCGAGTCGAGGTGGCGCAGGCGCGAATAGTTGCGCGTCCATTCCCTGTGTTCCATCGACGGCACCGAGCCGGTATAGACACCGGCTTCCGGGATGGACTTGGTGGCGAAGGACACCGCGGACACCACCACGTCGTCCACGATGTCGATGTGGCCCATGATGTTGGCCGAGCCACCGATCATGCAGCGCTTGCCTATGGTGGTGCTGCCGGCGACGCCGGAGCAGGCCGCCATCGCGGTGTGTTCGCCGATGCGCACGTTGTGGGCGATCTGTATGAGGTTGTCGAGCTTCACCCCGTCCTCGATCACCGTGTCTTCGAGCGCGCCGCGGTCCACCGTGGTATTGGCGCCGATCTCGACGTCGTTGCCGATCAGCACGCGGCCGATCTGCGGAATCTTGACCCAGCTGCCGTCGCCCTCGCGTGCGAAACCGAAGCCATCGGCCCCGATCACCGCGCCGGAATGCAGGATGCAGCGCTCGCCCACCACGCAGTGCGGATAGATGACCACGCGCGCATGCAGCCGGCTGCCCGCGCCGATGCGCACGCCCTCACCCACCACCGAACCGGCGCCGACCACCACCTCGGCACCGATGTCGGCGCCCTCGCCCACGACCGCGCCGGCTGCGACATGGGCCGTCGGGTGGATGCGCGCCCCCGGATGCACGCTGGCCATCGGGTCCACGCCGGCCGCAGGCCGCGAGTCCGGATTGAGCAGCTGGGCCACCCGAGCGAAGTACAGATAGGGATTGCGCACCCGGATATGGGTGCGTTCCAGGCCTTCGCCGTCCTTCGGTGGCACGATCACCACCCCGGCCGTGCTGGTGGCCAGCGCGGGGCGGTACTTCGGGTTGGACAGGAAGGAAATGTGGGCCGGGCCGGCGCTGTCCAGCGGTGCGACCTGCTCGACCATCAGGTCGGCGTCGCCATGCAGTTCGCCGCCCAGACGGGCGACGATGTCGCCAAGTCGGGCTGCCATGGATGCCTTACTTGGTTGCGGGAGGGTCCGCGAGCGCTTTCAGCACCTTTTCGGTGATGTCGATGCGCGCGCTGCGATAGACCACTTCCTGGAAGATGATGTCGTACTTCTCGGCCTCGGCGATCACCTTGATCGCCTTGTTCGCCTTGTCCAGCACGCCCGACAGTTCCTCGTTGCGGCGCTGGTTCAGGTCTTCGCGGTATTCGCGTTCCTTGCGCTGCATGTCGCGCGTCAGTTCGCTGAACTCGCGCTCCTTGGCGCGGCGGTCGCTGTCTGACAGCGTGACCGCATTCTTTTCCATGTTCTGCTGCATCGACTGCAGCTGCTTGGCCATGCGCTCCAGTTCCTGGCTGCGCTTCTCGAATTCCTTTTCGAGCTTCTTCTGGGCACGCACGGCCGGCGCCGCCTCGCGCAGGATGCGTTCGGTGTCGACAAAACCGATCTTCACGTCGTTTTCCGCGTGAGCCGGGGCGGCCGCCAGAAGCGCCAGCGAAGACAGTGCGGCAAGAAGTGCGGAGCGTACGGACATACTCGACCTGTTCATTCGGTGCGTGTTGCGATCAGAACACATTACCCATCTGGAACTGGAAGCGCTGCAGACGATCGGTCGGTTCCTTGTTCAGGGGCTGTGCAATGCTGAACTTCAGCGGACCCATGGGTGAACTCCACGCCACGGAAAGGCCGGCACTATAGCGCAAATCGCTGACGCTCAGGCTCTGGCCGTCGGCCCACACGTTGCCGGCATCAAAGAAGGTGCCCAGGCGCAGCGTCTTGTCCTGCCCCATGCCGGGGAAGGGGAACAGCACTTCCGCGTTCATGACCAGCTTGCGGTCGCCGCCGATGGTCGTGCGCAGCAGATTGCCGTTCGCGTCGCGGTCGCGCTGGCCGATCGACGCGGTTTCGAAACCGCGCACCGAACCGATGCCGCCCACGTAGTAGTTCTTGTAGAAGGGCAGCGGCTTGCCGCCATAGCCGCGGCCGTAACCCAGTTCGCCATTCAGCATCAGCACGAAATCGCCCCACAGCGGGAAATACGTCTGGTGCTGGTAAGAGGCCTTCATGTAGCGCAGGTCGCCCGGCGGTACCGACACCTCACCGTTAACCCGCTGGACCGAGCCGCGGGTCGGGTAGATGAAGCTGTCCCGGGTGTCGCGGCCCCAGCCTATGGTGCTCACCAGCGAGGTGTTGGTGTCGCCGAACTCGTTCACGAAGTTCTTGTAGCGCAGCGGGCTGTCGGCAAAGGTGTCGATCGAGGTCTGGTCGACCGCCAGACCGAAGTTGATCCGGTCGTCCTCACGGATCGGGAAGCCCCAGCGCAGACCGGCACCGATGGACGACGTGCGGTAGTTGCCGATGTTCAGACGGGTCGGATCGACGTTGCGCAGATACAGGTCGAAACCGCGGGAAATGCCATCCGGCGTGTAGTACGGGTCGGTGAAGGACAGCGCATAGGTCTTGTTGATGCTGCCGCTGTTCAGACTCAGCGACAGCGACTTGCCGCTGCCGAACAGGTTCTGCTGCGACACCGAGGTCGACAGGATGAGGCTTTCCGAACTGGAGAAACCGGCACCGAACATCAGGTTGCCGGTCGGCTTTTCCTTCACCGTGATGTTCACGTCGACCTGGTCGGTACTGCCGGGCACCGCCGGCGTTTCGATGGTCGCGGCGTCGAAATAGCCCAGGCGGTCAACCCGGGTACGCGAGCGGTTGATCTTCTCGCCGTCGTACCAGGCACCTTCCATCTGGCGGAATTCACGGCGGATCACCTGGTCGGCGGTCTTGCTGTTGCCGACCACGTTGATCCGGCGCACGTAGACACGACGGCCCGGATCGACGAACACGGTGAAGGCCACCGTACGCTTGTCCTTGTCCGGCTCGGGTACCGCATTCACATTGGCGAAGGCATAGCCTTCGTTGGCCAGGCGGTCGTTGATCGCCTTGGTGGTGTCTGTCAGGTTCTTGCGCGAGAACTCTTCGCCGGTCCTGAGCTTGACCAGCTTGCGCAGTTCCGCTTCAGGCAGCAGCAGGTCACCCGACATCTTGACGCCCGAGATGGTGTACTTCTCGCCCTCGGTGATCGAAATGGTGATGTAGATGTCCTGCTTGTCCGGCGTGATCGACACCTGGGTCGAATCGACGTTGAATTCGAGATAGCCGCGGTCCAGATACCAGCTGCGCAGGGTTTCGACGTCGGCGCCGAGCTTCTGCTTCGAGTACTGGTCGTTCTTGGTGTACCAGCTGAGCCAGTTCGGCGTGGTCAGCGTGATCAGCTTGAGCAGATCCTTTTCCTTGAACGCATTGGCGCCCACGATGTTGATCTGGCGGATCTTGGCGACTTCGCCCTCGTCGACCTGGAAGCTGATGGCGACCCGGTTGCGCTCCAGCGGCGTCACCGTGGTCTTGACCTCGACCGAATAGCGGCCGCGCGACAGGTACTGACGCTTCAGTTCCTGCTCGGCGCGTTCGAGCACCGCGCGGTCGAAGATGCGCGATTCGGCCAGACCCACTTCGCGCAGGCCCTTCTTGATCGCTTCCTTGTCGAACTCCTTCATGCCGGTGAAGTCGAGCGAGGCGATGGCCGGTCGCTCTTCGATCACCACCACCAGCACGTCGCCTTCGGCCTCGATGCGCACGTCCTTGAAGAAGCCGGTGGCGAACAGCGCCTTGATCGCCTGGGCCGCCTTCTCGTCGTTGAAGCTTTCGCCGACGCGGACCGGCAGGTAGTTGAACACCGTACCCGCTTCGGTGCGCTGGATGCCTTCGACCCGGATGTCGCGGACGACGAAAGGTTCGAACGCGTAGGCATGAGCGGACAGCAGGCCCGCAGTCAGTGCGGGCAGGAGAAACTTGCGCATCGGGGAATTCAGCCGGCAGTCAACCGAAGAGGCGATTGATATCGTTGTAGAAGGCGAACGCCATGAGCATCAGCAGGATGGCGAGACCCACCTGTTGCCCGATTTCCATGACCCGCTCGGAAACCGGACCGCCCTTCAAAAACTCGATCGTATAGTACATCAAGTGTCCGCCGTCCAGCAGCGGGATGGGCAGCAGGTTGAGCACGCCCAGACTGATGCTGATGAGGGCGATGAACTTGATGTAGTGGGTCGGCCCCATGGCCGCGGACTGCCCTGCGTAGTCGGCGATGGTGACCGGTCCGCTCAGGTTGCGCCACGACAGTTCGCCGGTCAGCATGCGGCCGAAAGCCTTGAGGCTGAATGCGGCGGTATCCCAGGTCTGGGAGACGGCCAGGCCGAGCGCATCGAGCACGCCGTGCCTCACCTCGACGAACAGCCGGTCGCGCAGCGTCGGATCCGGGGTCGGGCCGATGCCCAGCCGGCCGAAGCGCTGACCGCCCTCTTCCACCGTGGCCACTTCGGCCTGCAGTTCGATCTCGCGGCCGTCGCGCAGCAGCCGCACCGGCACGGTCCGGCCGGCCAGTTCGCGCACGACCTTCACCATGTCACCCCAGTCGTCCAGCGGCTTGCCGTCTATCGCCAGCACCCGGTCCCCGACCCGCACACCCGCCTTTTCAGCGGCACCGCCGTCGGTGAGCGTGCCGACCACGGTCGGCATGCGCGGCCGGTAGGGCATCAGGCCGACGCGCTCCATCAGCGTGGCATCGACATCGCCGCCGACGCCCGACAGATCGATCCGGCGGACGTTGATTTCGTGCGCCTCGTTGATGGTTTCGACCGTCAGGGTGCGCCGCTCCACCGCCGCCCGGGCTACATGCCAGCGCAGATCCTGGGACGACAGGATGTCCTCGCCATCGACCTTGCGCACCAGATCACCATCCGTCACTCCTGCCTGCGCAGCGGGTGTGCCGACCGCCGGCGCCGCCAGCAGCGGACGGGGCTCTTCCATGCCGTACATGAACAGACCCCAGTACACGACGATGGCGAGCAGGAAATTCGCGATCGGACCGGCCGCGACGATGGCGAAGCGGCGGCCGATGGACTGCCTGTTGAAGGCGCGGTGCAGTTCGTGCGCGGCCACCTCGCCCTCGCGCTCGTCCAGCATCTTCACGTAGCCACCGAGCGGAAAAACCGCCAGCGCCCACTCGGTCTGGTCAGGGCCAGCCCGGCGCGACCACAGCGCACGGCCGAAGCCGATCGAGAAACGCAGCACCTTCACGCCGCACAGCCGGGCCACGCTGTAGTGCCCCAGTTCGTGCACGGTGATCAGGATGCCCAGCGCCAGTGCGAAGGCGCCGATGTAGAAAGGCAGGTTCACGCGACCGCTCGCTCCGACACGATGCGGGTGGCCAGCGCACGCGCTTCGGCGTCGGCGGCAAACACCTGTTCGAGGGTGTCGGCCGGGCGACCCGGCAGCTGATCGAGGGTATGGGCAATCACATCGGCTATGGCACGGAATCCGAGCCGGTGTTCCAGGAAGGCGGCCACCGCCACTTCGTTGGCGGCGTTCAGCACCGCTGGTGTGCCGCCGCCCGCCTTCAGCGCGTCAAAAGCCAGCTTGAGGCAGGGGAAACGCTCGAAATCCGGGCGCTCGAACACCAGATCGGCCGACGCCGCAAGATCGAGCGGACTGACGCCGGAGTCGATGCGCTCCGGCCAGGCCAGCGCGTGGGCGATCGGCGTGCGCATGTCCGGATTGCCCATCTGGGCCAGCACCGATCCATCCACATACTCGACCATGGAATGCACGATGCTCTGCGGGTGGATGACCACGTCAATGCGGTCCGCCGGCGTGTCGAACAGCCAGCGCGCCTCGATCACTTCCAGCCCCTTGTTCATCATGGTGGCCGAATCGACCGAAATCTTGCGGCCCATGTCCCAGTTCGGATGGGCGCAGGCCTGTTCCGGCGTGACATTCGCCAGATCGGCGATGGGCGTGCGACGGAACGGCCCGCCGGAGGCGGTCAGCAGGATGCGGCGCACTCCGCGGTGATGCTGGGACGGCAGGCACTGGAAGACGGCGTTGTGCTCGCTGTCGATCGGCAGCAGCGTGGCGCGGTGGGTTGCCACTTCGCGCATGAAGAGGTCGCCGGTCATGACCAGCGCCTCCTTGTTCGCCAGCAGTACGCGCTTGCCGCCACGGGCGGCGGCGAGCGCCGGACGCAGGCCGGCGGCGCCAACGATGGCTGCCATCACGGCATCGACCTCGGGCAGCGCGGCAATGGCTTCCAGTGCCTCGACGCCGTGCAGCACTTCGGTCGCCACCTTGCCGGCGATCCGCCCGGCCACCAGCGCCGCCGCAGCGGCATCGGCGACCACCGCGTAACGCGGCGCGAACTGCAGGCACTGATCCGCCAGCCGCTCGATCTGGCGGTGGCCGGACAGCGCGACGATTTCAAAGCGGTCCGGATGACGGGCCACCACGTCCAGCGTGCTGACGCCGATGGAGCCGGTTGCGCCCAGTACGGTCAGTCTCTGCATCAGTGCAGTGTTCCGGAATTCAGGGTAAGCAGGTAGAGGCCGATCAGCGGCAGCGTCGCGGTCAGGCTGTCCACCCGGTCGAGCACGCCGCCGTGACCGGGCAGCAGCTGGCTGCTGTCCTTCATGCCGGCCTGGCGCTTGAGCATGGATTCGAACAGATCTCCGACGACGCTGACCGCGGTCAGCAGCAGCAGCACACCCGCCCAGACCGCGACGGACGGCAGCACCAGACCGCTGTCGGCCAGCAGCGGCCGGATCGCGAAACCGTAGACCTGAACCGCCACGGCACCGCCGAATGCGCCTTCCCAGGTCTTGCCCGGGCTGATCGACGGCGCCAGCTTGTGACGGCCGAGGGCGCGGCCGCTGAAATAGGCGGCGATGTCGGCAATCCACACCACCGCCATCAGCAGCAGCAGCGGCAGCACGCCGACCGCGCGCAGCTGTATCAGCGCCAGCGCCGGCGGCAGCAGCACGATGAAACCGGTCAGGCCATGCACCAGCGCGGTCGGACGTGCGGCGCGCGACATCCAGGCCGGTACCGTGAACAGCCAGAACAGCACCGCCACGCCGTGCAGCGCGGTCAGGCGCCCGACCGCGCCGGCGCGGACGCCGTCCGGGCCGAACGTCCACTGGGCGCTGAGCGCAACCACCGCAAACGCGAGCACACCGGCGATGCGGGCAGGCATCGGACCGGCACCGCCCAGCCGCGCCCATTCCCAGCCGGCGAAACCGAGCACGACGGCCACCAGCCAGGACCAGGCGGCGAGATCCATCAGCGCGAGGGCAGCCGACAGCCCGACCAGCAGCACGATGGCGGTGATGACCCGCTGCTTAAGCATGCTGGCCGGCCGAAGCGGCCTGGACCTGTTCGCTGGTGCGCCCGAAACGGCGCTCCCGCTGCTGGTAGGAGGCGATCGCGTCGTCGATGGCGGCGCCGTTGAATTCGGGCCACAGGCTGTCGGTGAAATACAGCTCGGTGTAGGCGAGCTGCCACAGCAGGAAGTTGCTGATGCGCTTTTCGCCGCCGGTACGGATGAACAGGTCGGGCTCCGGCGCGAAAGCCATCGACAGGTGCGGTTCCAGCTCCTGTTCGGTGAACGGACCGCGATGGTCCGGCCGCGCTTTCAGCATGCGCTCCATCGCCTGCAGGATGTCCCAGCGACCGCCATAGTTGGCGGCGATGGTGAGGTTCAGGCGGGTGTTCTGCGCGGTCGTCGCCTCCGCGTTGCGGATCAGCTCGACCAGACGCGGCTCGAACCGGCTGAGATCGCCGATCACACGCAAGCGGATGCCGTTCTGGTGCAGGCGCGACACCTCGTCCTCGAGGGCACGCACGAAAAGCTGCATCAGGAAATTGACCTCTTCCGCCGGCCGGCGCCAGTTCTCGGAACTGAAGGCGAACAGCGTCAGGTGGCTG
Source organism: Methyloversatilis universalis FAM5 (assembly GCF_000214035.2). Lineage (GTDB taxonomy): Bacteria > Pseudomonadota > Gammaproteobacteria > Burkholderiales > Rhodocyclaceae > Methyloversatilis > Methyloversatilis universalis. The sequence goes on from NZ_AFHG01000036.1 coordinate 144,423, forward strand.
ACACCCAGCTCGGCACAGCGCGACACCACCGCACGCACCGCCTCGACACCCTTGCGGTGACCGGCCACGCGCGGCATGAAGCGGCGCCTCGCCCAGCGGCCGTTGCCATCCATGATGATGGCGATGTGCCGCGGAATGTCGCGGGTGCCGTTCGATGAAGACAAGATAAGGACACCCGGCCTCAGACGGCCATCAGATCCTGTTCTTTCTGGGCCAGCTGCTTGTCGACCTCGGCGATGTAGCGGTCGGTAAGCTTCTGTACATCGTCCTGGGCGCGACGTTCGTCGTCCTCGGAAATTTCCTTGTTCTTCACCGCATCCTTGAGCGCGTTGTTCGCGTCACGACGCAGGTTGCGGACCGCGACCCGGGCGTTTTCAGCCTCGCCGCGCACCACCTTGATGAGTTCCTTGCGACGCTCTTCGGTCAGCGGCGGCATCGGCACGCGCACGATGTCACCCATGGCGGACGGATTCAGGCCCAGGTCGGAATCGCGGATGGCCTTCTCGACCACCGAGAGCATCTTCTTTTCCCACGGCTGCACGCCGATGGCGCGCGCGTCGATCAGGGTCACGTTGGCAACCTGGGACAGCGGCACCAGCGAGCCGTAATAATCGACCTGGATGTGGTCGAGGATGCCGGTGTGCGCACGGCCGGTGCGCACCTTGCCGAAGTCGGTCTTGAGCGACTCCAGCGTCTTCTGCATCTTCTGTTCGGTGTTCTTCTTCAACTCGGGGATCATCACTCGCCTCTTGTTTGAAGTGCGGCCGTTGCGCAACGGCCCGTCTGCCGGCCGGGCTGCACCGCCCGGCGGGACTCAGATATGGACCAGCGTGCCTTCGTCTTCGCCGAGTACCACGCGCTTGAGCGCGCCCGGCTTGAAGATGCTGAACACCTTGATCGGCAGCTGCTGGTCGCGGCACAGCGCCAGCGCGGTGGCGTCCATCACCTTCAGATCGCGGCTGATCGCCTCGTCGAAACTGATGCGGTCGTAGCGGGTCGCGCTCTTGTCCTTCATCGGATCAGCACTGTACACGCCATCGACCTTGGTCGCCTTCAGCACCACTTCGGCCTCGATCTCGCGGCCGCGCAGCGCCGCTGCGGTGTCGGTGGTGAAGAAAGGATTGCCGGTGCCCGCCGCGAAAATGACCACCTTGCCCTCTTCGAGGTAGCGGATGGACTTGCCACGGATATAGAACTCGACCACCGGCTCGATGCTGAGCGCCGACTGCACGCGCGCGGCCACGCCGGCCTGACGCATCGCGTCGCCCAGCGCGAGCGCGTTCATCACGGTCGCCAGCATGCCCATGTAGTCGGCCGTGGCGCGGTCCATGCCGGCCGCGCCCCCCGCCACACCGCGGAAGATGTTGCCTCCGCCGATCACGACCCCCACTTCCACGCCCAGCGCGCGGATTTCGGCAATTTCGGCGACGATGCGTGCAAGCATGTCGCGGCTGATGCCGTAGTCGTCGTCGCCCATGAGGGCTTCGCCCGACAGCTTCAGAAGGATGCGGCGATAGGCAACAGTCATGCAGGCTCCCTGGTGTTGACCGATCAGGCCTTGGCGGCAGCGGCAGCGGCTGCCTGGGCGGCCACTTCGGCGGCGAAGTCGGTGGTCTTCTTCTCGATGCCCTCGCCGACCACGTACAGCGTGAAGGAAGCAATCTTCGCAGACTTTGCCTTCAGCAGCTGTTCGATGGTCTGCTTGCCGTCTTCGGCCTTTACGAAGACCTGACCGAGCAGCGTCACTTCCTTCAGATACTTCTGGACCGAGCCTTCGGCGATCTTGGCGATCATCTCTTCCGGCTTGCCGGCTTCGCGCGCCTTCTCGACCGCAACGCGGCGCTCGGCTTCGATCAGATCGGCCGGCACGCCGGTCGAATCCAGCGACTTCGGCTTGGAGGCAGCGATGTGCATCGCCAGATCCTTGGCCAGCGCCTCTTCGCCGCCGACCACATCGACCAGCACGCCGATCTTCGAACCGCCGTGCACGTAGCTGGCCACCTTGCCTTCGGCCTGCACGCGGGTGAAGCGGCGGATGGTCATGTTCTCGCCGATCTTGCCGACCAGTGCGGAACGGGTCGATTCGACCGTGCCTTCGCCGAACGGCAGCGCCGACAGCGCGTCGACGTCGGCCGGATTGTTCTCGGCCACCAGCTTGGCGCAGCCATTGACCAGCGCCAGGAAGTCGTCGTTCTTGGCCACGAAGTCGGTTTCGCAGTTCACTTCGACCATGGCGGCGGTCTTGCCGTCAGCCGCCAGGAACAGACCCACCACGCCTTCAGCGGTCACACGGGCGGCAGCCTTGCTCGCCTTGTTGCCCAGCTTCACGCGGAGGATTTCTTCAGCCTTCGCCAGGTCGCCGCCCGCTTCGGTCAGCGCCTTCTTGCATTCCATCATCGGCGCGTCGGTCTTTTCGCGCAGTTCCTTGACCATACCTGCGGTGATTTCCGCCATGCTCATTCCTGCCTATGTTTGCAATTCAGTGAAAAACGGTGCTCTGAAACAGTTGCGGGCGCCGTGGCGCCCGCATCGATCGATCAGGCCTGCTGCTCGCCTTCGACCTCGACGAACTCGTCGTCGGACTTCAGCTGCGCCACCAGTTCGGCAGCCGCGCTGTTGCGGCCTTCGAGGATGGCATCGGCCACGCCGGAGGCGTACAGGCGGATCGCGCGGCTCGAATCGTCGTTGCCCGGGATGACGTAATCAACGCCGTTCGGCGAGTGATTGGTATCGACCACGGCCACAACCGGGATGCCCAGCTTGTTGGCTTCGGTGATGGCGATCTTGTGGTAGCCGACGTCGATCACAAACAGCGCGTCCGGCAGGCCAGCCATGTCCTTGATGCCGCCGATGCTCTTCTGCAGCTTGACCAGCTCGCGCTGCAGCACCAGGGCTTCCTTCTTCGGCATGCGTTCCATCGAGCCATCTTCGACCATGGCTTCCAGGTCCTTCAGGCGCTTGACCGACAGCTTCAGGGTCTTGAAGTTGGTCAGCATGCCGCCGAGCCAGCGCTCGTCGACATAGGGCACGCCGGCGCGCTGCGCTTCTTCGGCCACGATTTCGCGGGCCTGACGCTTGGTGCCGACCATCAGGATGGTGCCCTTGTTGGCCGACATGCGGCGCAGGAAGGTCATCGCCTCGTTGTACTTGGCGACCGTCTTCTCGAGGTTGATGATGTGGATCTTGTTGCGATGGCCGAAGATGAAGGGGGCCATCTTGGGGTTCCAGAAGCGGGTCTGGTGACCGAAATGGACACCGGCTTCCAGCATTTCGCGCATGGACACGGACATTCGAGATACTCCGAACAGGGTTTGACCTCCGCCCGGCCGTGTTCGCAGCCCCGTCCGGAGCCGCGCACCCTATCGGTTACGTCGCCGCGCTGAGCGCGATGACACCGGGCGTGTGGATTTGCCTGACGCCTCCGCACCGGAAGCTGAAATCAGACAGCCCATGATTCTAGCAGCCGCAATGCAACAAACTCAAGTCAGGCGGATGACGGCCGTTTGCCGGGCGGAAGCGCTTCCGCTAACCTCCTGTCCCTCGGAATACCCAGGAAGAGCCCCTTTTCATGAGCGTCACCATCAAGACAGCGGAAGAAATCGAAAGCATGCGCGTGGCGTGCCGACTGGCCTCGGAAGTGCTCGACTACATCGGGCCCCATGTCCAGCCGGGCGTGACCACGGCGGAAATCGACCGCCTGTGCCATGACTACATGGTGAACGTGCAGCAGACCATTCCGGCGCCGCTGAACTACGCGCCGCCCGGCTACAGCCCCTATCCGAAGTCGATCTGCACCTCGGTCAACCACGTGGTATGTCACGGCGTGCCGGCCGAACGCGCGCTGAAGAAGGGCGACATCGTCAATCTGGACATCACGGTCATCAAGGACGGCTTCCACGGTGACACCAGCCGCATGTTCATCGTCGGCGGCGAAACCACCAAGCAGGCCGCCCGCCTGTGCAGCATCACCTACGAATGCCTGTGGCTGGGCATTTCGAAGGTGAAGCCGGGCGCACGACTGGGCGATATCGGGCACGCGATCCAGCGCCACGCCGAAAGCAACGGCTTCTCGGTGGTGCGCGAGTTCTGCGGCCATGGCATCGGCCGCAAGTTCCACGAAGAGCCGCAGGTGCTGCACTACGGCAAGCCGAATACCGGCATGGAACTGAAGGAAGGCATGATCTTCACCATCGAGCCGATGATCAACGCCGGCCGGGCTGCGGTGTCCGAACTGCCGGACGGCTGGACCATCGTCACCCGCGACCGCAGCCTGTCCGCCCAGTGGGAGCACACGGTACTGGTGACCGCCGACGGCTTCGAGGTACTGACCGTTTCTGCGGGCAGCCCGCCGCCTGCCGACTTCGGCGACAGCGCACGGGCCGCCTGAGGCATGAGCGCAGTGCCGGAACAGGACGCCCTGCGCACGCTGGTCACCACGCTGCGTGGCGAACTGACCGCCACCCAGCAGGCACTGCGCACGCGCTTCGAACAGGACGGCAACAGCCAGCGCATCCTCGCCGGCCGCGCCCGCGCGGTCGATCAGGCGCTGCGCCGTCTGTGGAGCGCGGTCGGCATTCCGCGTTCGGCCGCGCTGGTCGCGGTCGGCGGCTACGGCCGCGGCGAGCTCTATCCCGCCTCGGACGTCGATGTGCTGTTCCTGCTGCCGGCAGACACCGCGCCCGGCGTGGACGCCCGGCTTGAACAGCTGGTCGGGCTGCTGTGGGATATCGGCCTGGACATCGGCCACAGCGTGCGTACCGTGGCGCAGTGCCTGGACGAGGCGGCACGGGACATCACGGTCGAAACAACGCTGCTCGAGGCCCGCCTGCTGGCCGGTTCGCGCCGGCTGTTCGGCGACCTGCGCGACACGCTGGCCGAACAGCGCGACCCGCAGGCCTTCTTCAAGGCCAAGCGACTGGAACAGGACGAACGTCACCAGCGCTATCACGAAACGCCGTACAGCCTCGAACCCAACTGCAAGGAAAGTCCGGGCGGCCTGCGCGACCTGCAGGTGATCCAGTGGATCGCCCGTGCCAGCCAGCTCGGCGCGAGCTGGCGCGAACTGGCGGCGCGCGGGCTGATCACGTCGGAAGAAGCGCGCCAGCTATCGCGGGTCGAACGCTTCATGCGCGACACCCGGGTGCGGCTGCACCTGATCGCGCGCCGGCGCGAGGACCGCATCATCTTCGACCATCAGGAAGCGCTGGCCGCCGCCTTCGGCCTGACCGCCACCCCGACCCGCCGGGCGTCCGAAGTGCTGATGCAGCACTACTATCGCAGTGCCAAGACCATCACGCAGCTGAACACCATCCTGCTGCAGAACATTTCGGCGGCGCTGTTCCCGGTCGAGGACGGCGCCACACACCCGCTCAATGAACGCTTCCAGTCCAGCCGCGAACTCCTGGACGTGGTGGACGAACACGTGTTCGAGCGCGAACCCAGTGCACTGCTCGAATGCTTCACGCTGCTGCAGCGGCACAGCGAACTGAAAGGCATGACCGCGCGCACGCTGCGGGCGCTGTGGCGCGCGCGGCGGCTGATCGACGCGAAATTCCGGCGCGATCCGAAGAACCGCGCGCTCTTCCTGTCTCTGTTCCAGCAGACCCGCGGCCTGGTGCATGAAATCCGGCGGATGAACCAGTACGGCATCCTCGGTCGCTACCTGCCGGCTTTCGGCCGCATCGTCGGCCAGATGCAGCACGACCTGTTCCACGTGTACACCGTGGATCAGCACATTCTGCAGGTGATGCGCAACGTGCGCCGTTTCACCATGTCAGAGCACGCCCACGAGTACCCGCTGCTGTCGCGCCTGATCACCGGCTTCGAGCGCCGCTGGCTGCTCTATCTGTCGGCGCTGTTCCACGACATCGCCAAGGGCCGGGGCGGCGACCACTCGCAGCTGGGCATGCGCGATGCGCGGATGTTCTGCCGCCAGCACGGCCTGAGCCGCGAGGACACCGATCTGGTGGTGTTCCTGGTCGAACATCACCTGTCGATGTCCACCGTGGCGCAGAAGCAGGATCTGTCGGATCCGGACGTGATCCGCGATTTCGCCCGTCTGGTGAAGACCGAACGCCGGCTGACCGCGCTCTACATCCTGACCCACGCAGACATCCGCGGCACCAGCCCCAAGGTCTGGAATGCCTGGCGCGGCAAGCTGCTGGAAGACCTCTACCTGTCGGCACTCCGTCAGCTGAAGGGGGAAGGCATCCACGCCACCGACAGTTCCGACCGCCAGCAGGACGCCCGCCACCTGCTGCGCTATTTCGGTCTGCGCGAGGGCATCGAGCAGGAGTTCTGGACCCGGCTCGACACCGTCTATTTCATGCGCCACGAGCCGGACGAGATCGCCTGGCATACCCGCATGCTCTACTTCCAGGCCGATGCCACCGTGCCGGTGGTGAAGGCACGACCCAATCAGGTCGGCGACGGCCTGCAGGTCATGGTGTACGCGCCGGACCAGATCGATCTGTTCGTGCGCCTGTGCGGCTTCTTCGGCCGGCTGGGCTACAGCATCGCCGACGCCAAGATCCACACCACGAACGACGGCCACGCGCTCGACAGCTTCGTGCTGCTCGACCCGAACCGCCACCTCAATTCGCGCGACATGATCGCGCTGATCGAGACCGGTCTGGTGGAACGCCTGCAGTCGGAGCAGCCGGCCGATCAGCCGGTGGCCGGCCGGCTGTCACGCGAGGTCCGGCATTTCCCGATCACGCCTGAAATCGTGATCAAGCCGGACGAGCGGCGACAGCACCACATCATGCACGTCACCGCGGCGGACCGCCCCGGCCTGCTTTATTCGGTCGCGCGCGTGCTGGCGGCCCACCACATCCGCCTGCATACCGCCAAGATCACCACGCTGGGCGAACGGGCCGAGGACGTGTTCCTGATTTCCGGCGAAGAGCTGGGCAACAGCAGCACGCTGATCCGGCTGGAGCAGGAACTGCTGGGCGAACTGGCCGTATCCTGATCGCCCGGCCGACCCCAGCCGGGCGCGGTTTCGACTATGCTCCGAACGGGTATGGCGGGGGCCGCTTCCACGCCATCGACATTCCCAAGACATCCGCCTCTCGACCTGAAACGTGAGCCCGATCAGCCCCGCATCCAGCCGCTTCAACGCCACCGACCGCATGCGCCCCGCCCTGGTGGCGCTGCTGACAGCGCTGATCGGCCTGCTGCTGACCGCCTACATCGTGAACAGCCAGGCGTCCGCGGTCAGCGCACGCGAGCGGGCCGCGATCGCGGCCGAAGCGGGGCAGATACGCGCCCGGCTGGAAAGCGAAATCAACAGCGCCGCCCATCTGTCGCTCGGACTGGTCAGCTACATCGCGGCCAATCCGGATTTCAGTCGCGACGCCTTCACCCGCGTGGCCGAACGGATGCTGTCATACGGCCGGCATGTGCGGAACATTTCCGTCGCACCGGACAACGTCGTCCGCTACGTCTATCCGTTGGCGGGCAATGAGGCCGCGATCGATCTGGAATACGCGCGGGTACCCGAGCAGCGCGCCAGCGTCGAACGCATGATCGCGACGCGCCGCTTCGTGCTGGCCGGTCCGCTGAACCTGGTGCAGGGCGGCATCGGTCTCATCAACCGCTTTCCGGTCTTTCTGCCGGCACGCGACGGCACACCTGAACGGTACTGGGGTCTGGTGTCCGTGGTACTGCGCTTCGACTCGCTGCTGTCGGCGAGCGGCCTGACCTCGCGTGCCGACGGCATACGCTATGCCATCCGCGGCCGGGACGGACTGGGTGCAGAAGGGGCGGTAATCTACGGTGACGAGCGTCTGTTCGAGGCCAATCCGGTCACGCTGGATGTAGTGCTGCCGGATCAGGCGCGCTGGCAGCTCGCGGCGATTCCGACCCGCGGCTGGCGCAGCCCGTATCAGGACCCGCAGGTACTGGGGCTGGCACTGGCCGGTGGCGCCCTTTCGCTTGCGGTCGCCGCCCTGCTCTACCTGCGTCAGCAGCACCTGCAGCGCCTGCAGGCGCGCGACCGCGAACTGTCGCTGGCCGCCAGCGTGATCGAAAGTCTGAACGAAGCCATCATGGTGACCGACGCCGACGATCGCGTGGTGACGGTGAACCCGGCGTTCTGCGCGCTAACCGGCGTGTCCGCCCGCGACGTGATCGGGCGTGCGGCGGCCGTCGTCACCGGCTGCCCCTACAGCGAAGAAACGCGCGACAGCTTTCTGCAGCGCGTGGCCGCCGAAGGACTGTGGCATGGCGAAGTCGAGGACCACAGGGTCGATGGCGAACGCTATCCGAAATCGCTGTCCATCTATCCGGTCCGCGCCGCCACCGACCGGGTGAGTCACTACGTGCATTCCTTTGCCGACATCAGCGAGCGCAAGGAAGCCGAGCGGCAGATCCATCACCTGGCCCACCACGACATGCTGACCGGGCTGCCCAACCGCTTCTCGCTGCAGCAGCGCATGGAACAGGCGATGTCGCACGCCCGTCGCCACGGCACGCTGCTGGCGGCGCTGATGATAGACATGGACCACTTCAAGGACATCAACGACACGCTCGGGCATCACGTCGGCGATGCGCTGCTGGTCGAGGTGGGCAAGCGTCTCCATCGCTGCGTGCGGCAGAGCGACGTGGTGGCGCGGCTGGGCGGCGACGAGTTCGTCGTGCTGGTGACCGACATGGTGACCACGCTGACCGCGGCCGCGGTGGCCGAGAAGATCGTGACCGCGCTGTCCGCGCCGTACGCGATCGATGCCTATCAGCTGCACTCCACCCCCAGCGTCGGCATCGGCGTGTTTCCGACCGACGGCGAAACCGTGGACGACCTGCTGCGCAATGTCGACAGCGCGATGTATCACGCCAAGGCGGCGGGCCGGAACAACTACCAGTTCTTCGACCGCAGCATGTCAGCCAACGCCAGCGAGCGGCTGGCACTGCAGACCAGCCTGCACCAGGCCATCGCGCAGCAGCAGTTCGTGCTTCACTACCAGCCGCAGATCGAGACCGGCAGCGGGCGTCTGGTCGGCGTGGAGGTGCTGGTGCGCTGGCAGCACCCGGAGCGCGGCCTGGTGCCGCCGAACAAGTTCATTCCGATCGCCGAGGAAAGCGATCTCATCATCCGGCTCGGCGAGTGGATCCTGCAGGAAGCGTGTCGCCAGCTCAGCCTGTGGCACGCAGGCGGACTGGAGCTGCGGGTGGCGGTCAATCTGTCGGCGCGACAGCTGCGGTCGAAAAATCTGCTGCGCCAGGTGAAGGACGTGGTGCTGAAACACAACCTTCAGCCCGGGCAGCTCGAACTCGAAATCACCGAGAGCGTGGCCATGGAGGATGCCGACAACACGCTGCGCATGCTGGCGCAGCTGCGCGAACTCGGCGTCGAACTGGCGATCGACGATTTCGGCACCGGCTATTCCTCACTCAGCCATCTGAAACTGATGCCGCTGCACCGGCTGAAGATAGACCGTTCATTCGTGAAGGACATCGAAACCGATCCGGACGACGCCGCGATCTGTGCCGCGACCATCAGCCTGGCCCACAATCTCGGCCTGAGCGTGGTGGCGGAAGGAGTGGAAACCGAGGCGCAGTTCGCCTTCCTTGGCAATCTGGGGTGCGAATGTGCCCAGGGCTTCCTGTTCAGCAAACCGCTGCCGGCCGCCGAGCTCGAGGCATGGATACGCGCCCGCGGCCAGATGCCTCAGTCGTCGCCGCCGGTCATGCCGGGAAACAGCACGTCGGTGTAGCCGAAGCGCGAGAAGTCGCGTACCCGCATCGGATACAGCACGCCGTCCAGGTGGTCGCACTCGTGCTGTACCACCCGCGCGTGAAAGCCCTGCACGACGCGATCAATCGGCACGCCATGCTGATCGAAGCCGCGGTAATGCAGGCGCTGATGGCGCGGCACGACGCCGCGCAGGCCGGGCACCGACAGGCAGCCTTCCCAGCCGTCTTCCATCTCGTTGCCCATCGGTTCGAGCACCGGATTGACCAGCACGGTGAAGGGCACGACAGGCGCGTCCGGATAGCGTGCCGGCGGCAGGCCGCCGAAAATCACCACCCGCAGGTCCACGCCGATCTGCGGCGCGGCCAGGCCGGCGCCGTCAGCCGCCTCCATGGTGTCGATCAGATCGCGCACCAGCGCGTCGAGTTCGACCGTATTGAAGCGGTCGACCGGACGCGACACCCGCAGCAGCCGCGGATCCCCCATGCGCAGGATGTCGCGGATCACGGGCACACCCCTTCTTCGCACAGGCGTTCGAGCAGATGGCGTACCCGCATCATCGCCTCCTGAAGCATGGCCTCGATCGCCGACATTTCGATGCCGTGCGCGGAGGCGCCGCGCCCCGCCGCATGATTCACGACCACGTTGAGCGCCGCATAGGCCAGGCCGGCCTCGCGCGCGAGCACGGCTTCCGGCATGCCGGTCATGCCGACCACGTCGGCACCGTCGCGCTCCATGCGGTTGATTTCGGCGGCGGTTTCCAGACGGGGACCCTGGGTCGCGGCATAGACCGCCCCATCGACCACCGCCTCGCCGGCCAGCCGCGCCGCCTCGAGCAGACGGCGACGCAGATCGAAGTCATAGGGCTCGGTGAAATCGATGTGCTTGACCTGGCCGTCGTGGCCGTCGAAGAAGGTCGAATGACGCCCCCAGGTGTAATCGATGATCTGGTCCGGGACCACCAGACTGCCGGGCGCCAGATCCGCACGTATGCCGCCGACCGACGCCACCGAAATGACCTTGCCGGCGCCGGCATTGCGCAATGCCGCGATATTCGCGCGGTAATTCACCCGGTGCGGCGGAATCGTGTGACCGTAGCCGTGGCGGGCGATGAACACCAGTTCGCGACCGCCCAGACGGCCGAAGGTGAGCGGACCTGACGGTTCGCCGTAGGGCGTGCGCACCACTTCGCGCCGCGTGACATCCAGATTGGCGAGCTGTGTCAGCCCGCTTCCGCCGATGATGGCCAGCATCTTGCGTCGAGTTCCGTGTGTGGATTGAGAGCCAGGCAGTCTATCAGCCGGGCTAGCTCACCCGATACATCAGCAGCAAGCGCGGCATGCTAAACTCGCGTGTTTATCTTTTGCGCCGCACCATTCCCATGTCCCGCTCCATACGCAACATCGCCATCATCGCGCACGTCGATCATGGCAAGACCACGCTGGTTGACCAGCTGCTGCGCCAATCCGGCACCTTCGCATCGCACCAGCAGGTGTCCGAGCGGGTCATGGATTCCGGCGATATCGAAAAAGAACGCGGCATCACGATTCTCGCGAAGAACTGCGCGATCGAATACGAAGGCACGCACATCAATATCGTCGACACCCCGGGCCACGCCGACTTCGGCGGCGAGGTCGAGCGCGTGCTGTCCATGGTCGATTCGGTGCTGCTGCTGGTGGACGCGCAGGAAGGTCCGATGCCGCAGACCCGCTTCGTCACCCGCAAGGCGCTGGCGCAGGGCCTCAAGCCCATCGTGGTCGTAAACAAGATCGACCGGCCGGGCGCGCGTCCGGACTGGGTGATCAACCACACGTTCGACCTGTTCGACAAGCTCGGCGCCACCGACGAACAGCTCGACTTCCCGGTCATCTACGCCTCAGGCCTGAACGGCTTCGCGGTCGAGAACCTCGAGGACGAGCGCAAGGACATGCGTCCGCTGTTCGAGGCCATCCTGAAGCACGTGCCGCAGCCCGAGGTCGACGAGGAAGCGCCGCTTCAGCTGCAGATCTGTTCGCTCGACTATTCGACCTACATCGGTCAGCTCGGTATCGGCCGCATCAAGCGCGGCCGCATCAAGCCGAACCAGGAAGTGGTGGTCTATTACGGCGAAGAGAACCGCGGCAAGGCCAAGGTCGGCCAGGTGCTTACCTTCAAGGGCCTGGACCGCACGCAGGCCGACTCCGCCAGCGCCGGCGACATCGTGCTGGTGTCCGGCATCGAGCAGGTCAATATCGGCGTCACCATCTGCGATCCGGAAGCGCCGGAACCGATGAAGCCGATCGCGGTGGACGAGCCGACGCTGACCATGAACTTCATGGTGAATGGCTCACCGCTGGCCGGCCGCGAAGGCAAGTTCGTCACCAGCCGCCAGATCCGCGAGCGCCTGGAAAAGGAACTGCTGAAGAACGTGGCGCTGCGCGTCGAATACACCAACGACTCCGACGTGTTCCTGGTGTCGGGTCGCGGCGAACTGCACCTCACCATCCTGCTGGAAAACATGCGTCGCGAAGGCTATGAACTGGCGGTCGGCCGCCCGCGCGTGGTGTTCAAGGACATTGACGGCGTGAAGTGCGAGCCGTACGAAATGCTCACCGTGGACGTCGAGGAAGGCCACCAGGGCGGCGTGATGGAAGAGCTGGGCCGCCGCCGGGGCGAAATGACCGACATGCAGCCGGACGGCAAGGGCCGCGTGCGCATCGAGTACCGCATTCCGGCACGTGGCCTGATCGGCTTCCAGGGCGAATTCCTGACGCTGACCCGCGGCACCGGTCTGGCCAGCCACGTGTTCGACGACTACGGCCCGATGGCCGGCCCGATGTCGGAACGTCGCAACGGCGTGCTCATCTCGCAGAACGACGGCGAAGCGGTGGCCTACGCGCTGTGGAACCTGCAGGATCGCGGCCGCATGTTCGTCAATCCGGGCGATGTGCTGTACGAGGGCATGATCATCGGCATCCACTCGCGCGACAACGATCTGGTGGTGAACCCGATCAAGGGCAAGCAGCTGACCAACGTGCGCGCTTCGGGTACCGACGAAGCGGTGCGTCTGATTCCGCCCATCGCGCTGACGCTGGAATCGGCGATCGAATTCATCGCCGACGACGAACTGGTCGAAATCACGCCGAAGAACATCCGCCTGCGCAAGCGTCACCTGAAGGAACACGAGCGCAAGCGCGCACTGCGCGACGAAGCCTGATCGTCACTGTTCCCGTGACAGAAAGGGGCACCTTCGGGTGCCCTTTTTTCGTTTGCGCGGTCGGTGGCGGAAATATTTCATGTCACACCGCGACCCGCCCTAAAGGAGTGGATCACCACGGCCGTATTTCGCGCTTGTGTCCGGGCCCCAGCACACGCCCCTGACTCGCGCAGTCGCATTGCATCTGAAAACTCGAATCAATAAACAGAACGGAGCAATCGGGATATGGCCCGCTTCAACAGTGTGCGCAGCAAACTTGTGGTGCTCAGCCTGATCGGCACCATCGGCATGGTCGTGGTGCTGGTTTTCGGACTGATGTCGGAATACGGCAACGTCGCGACCGACCGCGAAATCAAGACCCGCCATCTGGTCGAATCCACCCACGCGCTGATCGCGCACTACCAGCAGCAGGAAGCAGCCGGCGCACTCACCCGCGAACAGGCGCAGCAGGCGGCGCTGGCCGCGGTGAAGTCGCTGCGCTACGACGGCCGCGAGTACTTCTGGGTCAATGACATGAACGCGGTCATGCTCATGCATCCGCTCAAGCCCGAACTGGACGGCAAGTCGGTGGCCGATTTCAAGGACCCGGACGGCAAGTTCCTGTTCCGCGAATTCGTCGACGTCGTGCGCACGCAGAAGGCCGGCTTCGTCCACTACCAGTGGCCGCGTCCGGGCGCGGAAACGCCGCAGCCCAAGCTGTCCTACGTCAAAGGCTTCGAGCCCTGGGGCTGGATCGTCGGCTCGGGCATCTACATCGACGACCTGCACCATGACTTCATGGCGCTCGCGCTGCGCTCCGGTCTGCTGGTGGCCGCCCTGGCCGCCCTCGCCTTCCTGCTTGCCCACCTGACCGGCCGCAGCATCCTGAAGCCGCTGCAGGCGGTGGAACACACCATGGATCAGGTGGCGATGAACCACGACCTGACCCGCCGAGCCCCGGTGGAAGGTCCGCTGGAAATCCGCAACATGGCGCAGTCCTTCAACACGATGATGAGCGGCTTCCAGGGGCTGGTACGCGACATCGGGCAGTCCTCGCAGGCGGTCGAGGCCGCGGCCCGTCAGCTGTCGGCCGCCTCGTCCTCGGTCGCCTCGGCCTCGCAGGACCAGAGCCAGTCGGCCATGGCAACCTCGGCCGCGGTGGAACAGATGAGCGGCAGCATTGCCCGCGTGTCGGACCGCGCACGCAGCACCGACAACACCGCGAGCTCGGCGGAACAGCTGGCCATGCAGGGCGCGGACGTGGTGTCACGCGCGGTGGAGGAAATGCAGCGCATCGCCGATTCGGTACAGACCTCGGCCCGCTTCATCGAAACGCTGGGCCAGCAGTCGCAGGAAATTTCCAGCATCGTGAACGTGATCCGGGAAATTTCCGACCAGACCAATCTGCTGGCGCTCAACGCCGCGATCGAAGCGGCCCGCGCCGGCGAACAGGGACGCGGCTTCGCGGTGGTGGCGGACGAGGTGCGCAAGCTGGCCGAGCGCACCGGTCAATCGACCACTGAAATATCGACCAAGATTTCGCGCATCCAGGAAGAGACCCAGCGCGCCATCGACAGCATGCAGGAGGGCAGCCGCCGGGTCGGCGAAGGCGTGGATACCGCACGCGTGGCGATGGATTCGATGGAACAGATCCGCCGCGGTGCCATCGATGTGCGCGAGGCCATACGCGACATTTCGGAGGCGCTGCAGGAACAGTCAGCCGCCAGCGCGCTGGTGAGCGGAAACATCGTCAGCATTTCGTCGACCGCCACCCGCAACAGCGGTGAGGTGATCGCCATCGCCGACGAGGCGTCCTCGCTGCAGCGGCTCGCTGCCGGTCTGCAGGCGTCGTCCGCCCGATTCAGGGTGTAAGCGGCGTGCCGGCCTGCGCCCTGAGACGGGCGTAGGCGGTCTGCAGCACGCGGGCGTCGCTGCTGGCGCGATGACGGGTGCTGCGCAGTTCTCCGGCCACGGCTTCCTTCACCGCGTGCCAGCGCGCGGCCTCGTCCTCGTTCAGCAGTTCGCGCAGGCTGCGCAGCCTGAAGCGCGGTACCCGGTCCACCTCGTCATACAGGCGGGACAGCCAGGCGTAGTCATTGCCCCAGGCATCGCTGTAGACCTCACTGCCGCGCAGCGCCTCGTCCAGCCGGCCCACCACCTCCTGCACCGGCAGACCGTGACGTTCCAGCACTTCGCGGGAAATGTGATGCACCGACTCGGCCTGCGCATCCCAGTGCTGCCAGGATCCCGCCGGGCGGACCAGGCAGCACACGGTGCGTCCGTCGGACAGCGCGCAGCCCACCTCGATCGGGTAGCTGCCGGCGCCGAAGCCGGAGGCCTCGATGTCCAGAAACACCGGCAGCGCCTCGGGCACGGCGGCGCACATGCTCAGTCCTTCAGCGCGTAGATGGCCGGCAGGTTGCGCCAGGCACCGCGCACGTCCATGCCGTAGCCGAACACGTAGCGGTCCGGCAGTTCGAGGCCGGTGAAATCGGCCCGTATCGGCTTCGGCCGGCCGATGCGCTTGTCGGAGAACACCGCGGTCAGGCAGCGTGCCGCACCCTTGGCCAAGAGGTGTTCGCGGATGGCGGCCAGCGTGATGCCCTCGTCCAGGATGTCGTCGATCACCAGCACCGTGCGCCCCACGACCGGTGTGCGCGGTTCGCTGATCCAGCGCAGCGTGCCGCCGGCGGTATCGTCGCCGTAGCGGGTGACGTGCAGATAATCGAAATCGATCGGGAAGGCCAGCTTCGGCAGCAGGTTGCCGGTGAATACCACCGCCCCGCCCATGACCGACAGCAGCAGCGGATAGCTGTCGCCGAGCGCGACCGTGATCTCGCGTGCTACCCGGTCCACCGCGGCGTCGACCTCGGCCGCGGAACAGATCAGGTCGGCGCCGTCGAGCAGCGCCTGCGCGTCGGCCAGCCTGCTCACGCGGCGTCGGCTTCGCGCGACACTTCCTGCGCGTCCATCCAGGCGGTGAAGGCGGCACCCACTTCCGGGTGCTTGCGCGCCAGCGCCACCGTGGCCTGCAGATAGCCCAGCTTGGAACCGCAGTCGTAGCGGGTGCCCTTGAACGGATAGGCGAGCACCGCCTCCTCGTTCAGCAGCGCGGCAATCGCATCGGTCAGCTGCAGTTCGCCGCCGGCGCCCGGCGTGATCGACTTCAGGTGATGGAAGATGCGCGGCGTCAGCACATAGCGACCGACTACCGCCAGCGTGGAGGGCGCCACGTCGGGCTTGGGCTTCTCGACGATGCCAGTCACGCCGTACAGACCGCCGACGTCGGCGTCGGTGCTGACGATGCCGTAACTGCCGGTCTGGCTGCGCGGCACTTGCTGCACACCCAGGATGGAGCGGCCGAAGCGGTCGAAAATGTCGGTCATCTGCTTCAGGATGGGCGGCTCGCCGTCGATCAGGTCATCGGCCAGCAGCACCGCGAACGGCTCGTCGCCAACCACCGGCTCGGCGCACAGCACCGCGTGCCCCAGCCCGAGCGGCTCGGCCTGACGGATGTAGATGCAGTTCACGTGCTTGGGCACCGTGTTGCACAGCGCCAGCAGATCATGCTTCTGCTTCATTTCGAGCTCGTGCTCGAGTTCGTAGGCCTTGTCGAAATGGTCGGCGATCGAACGCTTGGTGCGACCGGTGATGAAGATGAGATCGGTGCAGCCGGCAGCCACCGCCTCTTCGACCGCGTACTGGATCAGCGGCTTGTCGACCACCGGCAGCATTTCCTTCGGGTTGGCCTTGGTGGCGGGCAGGAAACGGCTGCCCAGGCCGGCGACCGGAAACACGGCCTTGCGTACGGATTTCATCGTTCTATTGCTCCCTGTTACCGAGCAGCGACAGCAGCCCGGATTCATCGAGGATATTAATGCCCAGTTCTTGCGCTTTTGTGAGCTTGGAACCGGCGTCCGTGCCCGCCACCACGAAATCGGTCTTTTTCGACACGCTGCCGGCCACTTTCGCACCCGCGGCCTCAAGCAAGTCCTTGGCCTGATCGCGCGACAGCGTCGGCAAGGTACCGGTGAGCACCACGGTCCTGCCGACCAGCGGCCCGCTCGCCACCTGCGCTTCGCCCTCTTCCCAGACGATGCCGCAGGCACGCAGCTGTTCGACCACTTCGCGGTTGTGCGGCTGGGCGAAGAAGGTGTGGATGCTGGCGGCCACCACCGGCCCGACGTCCGGTACCTGGGACAGTTCCTCGACAGAGGCGTCCATGATGCGATCCATGCTGCCGAGGTGTCGTGCCAGATCCTTGGCGGTCGCCTCGCCGACGTGCCGTATGCCCAGCGCGAACAGGAAGCGCCCCAGCGTGGTGCGCTTGGATTTTTCCAGCGACGCCACCAGGTTCTCGGCCGATTTCTCGGCCATGCGATCCAGCTCCGCCAGCTTGAGCACGCCCAGCCGGTACAGGTCGGGGAGCGTGCGGATCAGCCCGCCGTCCACCAGCTGCTCCACCAGCCGGTCGCCCAGGCCTTCCACGTCCATCGCACGCCGCTGCGCGAAATGCAGCACCGCCTGCTTGCGCTGCGCCGAGCAGTACAGCCCGCCGGTGCAGCGATGGTCGACCTCGCCTTCTTCCCTCACCACGTCCGAACCGCAGACCGGACAGTGGCTGGGCATGGAGAATGCACGGGCGTCCACCGGCCGTCTGTCCGAAAGCACCGACACGACTTCGGGGATGACGTCGCCTGCCCGCCGGATGACGACGGTATCGCCCACATGCACATCCTTGCGCCGGATTTCCGACTCGTTGTGCAGCGTGGCGTTGGTCACCGTGACGCCGCCGACGAACACCGGCGCCAGCCGGGCCACCGGCGTGAGCTTGCCGGTGCGTCCCACCTGCACCTCGATGTCCTGAACCGTGGTGAGCGCTTCCTGGGCCGGATACTTGTGCGCGACCGCCCAGCGCGGCTCTCGGGTCACGAAACCCATCTTTGCCTGCAGCGCGAGGCTGTTCACCTTGTAGACCACGCCGTCGATGTCGAACGGCAGCGTCGGCCTGGCCTCGGCGATGCGGGCGTGGAAGGCGGCCAGCGCCTCGCCACCGGCGCACACCGCGCGATGTTCGCTGACCGGCAGGCCGAAGGCGGCCAGCGCGTCGAGCACGCCCGCATGGGTGGCGGGCAGGTCCCAGCCGCGCACCTCGCCCAGACCATAGGCGTAGAAGGACAGCGGCCGCTTCGCGGCAATGGCCGGATCCAGCTGGCGGATGCTGCCGGCCGCGCCATTGCGCGGGTTTACCAGCGTCTTTTCGCCGGCCGCGATCGCACGGGCGTTGTAGGCGTCGAAATCATCGCGTCGCATGTACACCTCGCCGCGCACCTCCAGCACCTCGGGCAGACCGGGCGTGTCGAACAGTGAGGGCTGGCCGCTGACCGGCGGCGCGGTGAGGCGCAGCGGCACGTCGCGGATGGTGCGCACGTTCTGGGTCACGTCCTCGCCGGTCTCGCCGTCGCCGCGGGTGGCGGCCTGCACCAGCACGCCCTGCTCATAGCGCAGATTGATGGCGAGGCCGTCGAATTTCAGTTCGGCCGCATATTCGACCGGCGGCGCATCTTCAGCCAGGCCGAGTTCGCGCCGCGCCCGTGCATCGAAATTCAGCGCGCCGCTGGCTTCGGTATCGGTTTCGGTGCGGATGGACAGCATGGCCACCACGTGACGCACCGGCGCGAAGCTGTCGAGCGGCTTGCCGCCGACGCGACGGGTCGGCGAATCCGGCGTGGCCAGTTCGGGGTGTCCGGCTTCCAGCGCCTGCAGTTCGCGGAACAGCCTGTCGTATTCCGCGTCCGGAATTTCCGGCGCGTCGAGTTCGTAGTAGAGGCGGTCGTGATGGGCAATCTGCGCGCGCAGTTCCTCTGCACGCGCCCGGACGGCTGCGTCCATCAGCTGAACAGACGCCGCGACGACGGGCTGCCGGCGGCCACGCCGAACTGCGTCATGCGGGCCTGGAACTCCGCGATCTTGCCGCGGATGAGGCCGAGCGAGGCCGGCGACAGCGGCTGGCGGTTGTCATCAACCACCCGCGCACCCAGCGCGTGCGCCAGCTGTTCGGCCACCATGACCATGCGGTCGAAAGCGCGTGCGCCGTCCGGCACCGTGGGCACGTCGAGCAGCAGCGTGACGCCCGGCGTCTGCAGCGATTTCATCGTTTCCGGCGCGAACTGCGCGGCATCCTGGTTCACCAGCGTGTAGTGAGTGACGCCCGCGTCGTCGCGCGCATGGAACTGCCCGCCTTCCAGCACGAAGCCCTGGGCCTCGGCCAGGCCGCGCAGCTTGGTGCCGGAGATCGGATGGTCGCCAGCCACCAGATTGAGGCCGATCTGCACGTCGACCGAGGCGGCGAACTCGTCCAGTTCGCGTGCCCGGCCCAGCAGCTGACGCGCGTCCGGGAAATGCACCACCGCCAGGAAGCGGTCGGCCACCGCCTGCAGCGCATGCGCCAGTGCTGACAGCGACGCGTCGCTGAGCGGGCCGCGACGGTCGGCCAGCTGCACCGCCATGTCGACGCGGGTCAGCATGCCGGCAGTGTCCGGCGTCAGCGCGAGCCAGCGGCCGGCCTGCGCGTCGTGGCCACGCAGACGCAGCGCGGCGTCGACCGCGCGGGTCAGCTCTTCCCAGGTGCGGCTGAATTCGGTCGCCGCCACCGGGCTGTCGAACTCGATCACCACCTGTTCCTCGATCCGCGCGTCCAGCCAGCCGCCGGCGTCATCGGCGGCGACCGGGGTCAGGGCCGTTTCGCGGGCCGGCGGCGGCATGACCACGGTATCGTCGGCCGCGGCCTGCAGCTTCGGCTCGGTCAGCACGGCGTCGTCCTGAGCGGCGCCAAGACTGCTGCCGAGGTCGATGTCCAGCGTCGGCTCCACCCGGCGCACCGGGGCGGCCAGCGGATCGATCAGCACATCCGGCTGGGCGTCACCGAGCGCGCGCTCGGCGGTACGGCGGTGACGGCGTTCCTGCCACATGTTGTAGCCGATCACGGCACCGACGCCGAGCACGCCCAGCGCGATCAGGCCCATCTGCAGTTCAGTCAGTTGCATGAATCCGGTTCCTTGTTCGTTCAGACGCTCAGCGCTTCGTCGCGCAGCTTCAGCGCCGCTTCCATATCGACCTCGACCACGCGCGAACAGCCGCGCTCCTGCATGGTGACGCCGACCAGCTGTTGCGCCATTTCCATCGTGATCTTGTTGTGACTGATGAACACGAACTGCGTCGAAGCGGACATGCGCTTCACCATTTCGCAGAAGCGTTCGGTATTCGTATCGTCCAGCGGCGCATCCACCTCGTCCAGCATGCAGAACGGCGCCGGATTGAGCTGGAAGAAGGCGAACACCAGCGCGGTCGCGGTCAGTGCCTTCTCACCGCCGGACAGCAGCTGGATCGATGCATTCCGCTTGCCCGGCGGCTGCGCGAACACCTGCAGGCCGGCATCGAGGATTTCTTCGCCGGTCATGACCAGCCGGGCTTCACCGCCGCCGAACAGTTCCGGGAAAATGCGCCCGAATTCGGCATTGACCCGATCATACGTCTCCTTCAGCAGGGCGCGGGTTTCGCGGTCCATGCGGCGGATGGCGTCTTCCAGCGTCGCGATGGCGTCGCGCAGGTCGGTGGACTGCGCGTCCAGATAGCCCTTGCGCTCGCTGGCCTGGGCCAGTTCCTCCAGCGCGGCGAGGTTCACCGCACCGAGCGCGGCGATTTCGCGGCCGAGGCGGCCGATCTCGCCATTGAGCGCGCCCTCCTTCACCTTCTCCGCC
Source organism: Methyloversatilis universalis FAM5 (assembly GCF_000214035.2). Taxonomy (GTDB): domain Bacteria; phylum Pseudomonadota; class Gammaproteobacteria; order Burkholderiales; family Rhodocyclaceae; genus Methyloversatilis; species Methyloversatilis universalis. The sequence continues at coordinate 165,052 of NZ_AFHG01000036.1, forward strand.
TCGCCTTCGGCGACCAGCGCATCGAGCCGGCCTTCCGGCAGTTCGATCTCGGCCAGCCGCTGGGCGTACTGTTCGGCATTCAGCAGTGCCGCCTGCTGCCTGAGCTTCAGGTCGGCCAGCCGTTCGCGCGCCGGCGCCAGCGTGTGTTCGGTGTTCGCGCGCTGCGATTCAAGGTCGCGCAGCTGGGCGGCCAGCACTTCCTGCGCGTCGCGGCAGGTGGCCAGCACCTGTTCGCGCGCCCGCCGGTTGTCCAGCACCTGCTGCAGCCGGGCGTCTATGCTGCCTTCGTCGATCTGCGCGAATTCGTCGCTGCGCAGCGCGCGCTCCAGCTCGGCGTTCTCGAGCTGGGTTTTCGCCATGCCCAGATTGTTGCCGAGGTCGGTCAGCCGGCTGCTGCATTCGCGCTGCGAGAAATTCGCTTCCTGCAGTTCGCGCACCGCCGCCTGATCGGCAAAACGCGCTTCGCGCAGCTGGATGTCGGCGTTCTTCTGCGCGTCCAGCGCCGAATCCAGCCGCATGCGCTGCACTTCGATCAGTTCGCGCGCGCGTTCGATCTCCGCGTCGGCACGCTCCAGATGCGCCTGTTCGGTCTGTTCCGCCAGTTCGACCTCGGCCCGGTCGCGCGCCAGCGCCGCCTTCTGTTCGTCGAAGCGCGACACCGCCTGCGCGAGCTTGATCTGTTCCACCTGCGCGCTGTGCGCCGCTTGGGTCAGCGACTGCTGTTCGCGCCGCGCCGCCGCCTGTTCCTCATGCGCACCGGCGAGCGCCGCTTCGGCTTCGCGCAGCATTTCGCGCGATTCGGCCAGACGGACGTCCGCCTCGTCGATTTCGGCGCCCAGCCCTTCGATGTCGCGCGCCCGCTCCAGCACGCCGTGGGTGCGCGCGTCCGGCGCGTACAGCGTGAGCGAGGCGCCGTGCGCCAGCCGGCCTTCGCGGTCCACGCGCGGGCCGGTGGCGGTGCCATCCAGCGACTCGACCGCGGCGACCGGGCCGAGCCACAGATCGAGCAGCGCGTTCCAGCGGGCGTCCTGCGCACGCACCCGGTGGCGCAGGCTGTCCGCCGGCACCGCAGCCGAGGCGTCCTGCCCGGGCAGCGCCAGCGTGAGGTTCTGCGGCGCGGCGCCAGCCGCGCGGGCGCGGGCCAGCGTGTCTGCGTCCGGCACTTCGAGCGCGCCCAGTCGTTCGCGCAGCACCGCCTCGACCGCCATTTCCCAGCCGGCATCGACCTGCAGCGACTGCCACAGCGGCTTCGCGTCCTGCAGGCCGAGCGCGGCCAGCCAGGGCGCGAGCTTGCCGTCGCTCTGGGTCTTGCGCTGCAGTTCGACCAGCGCGTCGCGGCGGGCGCGGGTTTCGGTCAGCGTGCGGGTGGCGGCGCGCTCGGCGTCCTGGGCGTTGCGCACCTGCGCCTGCAGCTGCGGTACCGCGTTCTGTGCGGCGTGCAGCCGCTGCTGTGCGGCCTCCTGCGCCATCTGCAGCGATTCGAGCTTGTCCTGGGCCAGCGCCAGCGCCTCGCGGTCCGGCTCCACCAGCTGCGCCTCGTCATGCGCGATGCGCTCACGCCGCCCGGCCAGCGAATTCAGCGTGCGGCCGGCGTTGGCGCGGTGGGTTTCCTCGACCTTCAACTGCTGTTCGACCGCCGCCAGTTCGCGCCGCGCGACACTGGCCTGCTGTTCGGCCTCCTGGAAAGCGGCTTCGGCCTCCGGCAGCAGCGCGGAGGTGGTTTCGTGCCGCGCTTCGGCCTGCTCGATCCGGTGCGCGGCGTGGTCGGCCAGTTCGGTCCAGCGGCCGATATCGGTTTCGATGCCTTCTATGCGGGCGCGCCAGTTGGCCACTTCACCTTCCAGCTGGGCGATGCGCGCCTGCAGCTTGTGCCGGTTCTCGGCCGCCCGCTTCAGGTCGTCTTCCAGCCGGCTGGCTTCGGCGTTCGCGGTCAGCAGTTCGGCCTGGGCGGCGTGCACCGCTTCGGAACTGGCGAAATGTTCGGTGCGGATGCGCTCCAGCGCTGCCTCGTGATGGCGCAGCGCCGCGGTATCGCGCTCGATGTCGTTTTCCAGCCGGCCGGCATCCTGCGCCAGGGTTTCGGCTTCGGCCGCGGCCGCGCGCTGCTTCAGCGCCCACAGCAGCGCCTGGCGTTCGCTCAGCCGCCGGTTCAGTTCGGTGTAGCGGGCGGCGACTTCGGCCTGCTTCTGCAGCCGGTCGATGCGGCTGCCCAGTTCGCCGACGATGTCGTCCAGCCGCACCAGATTGTCGCGCGCATCGTCCAGCCGCCCCTGGGTTTCCTTGCGCCGCTCGCGGTACTTGGTGATGCCGGCCGCCTCTTCGAGAAAGGCGCGCAGCTCTTCCGGCCGCGCCTCGATGATGCGGGTGATCATGCCCTGCTCGATGATGGCGTAGGCACGTGGGCCCAGGCCGGTACCGAGGAACACGTCGATCACGTCGCGCCGGCGCACGCGGGTGTTGTTGATGTAGTAATCCGACTGGCCGTCGCGCTCGAGCACGCGCTTGACCGCGATTTCGGCGTACTGCGACCACTGCCCGGCCGCCCTGCCCTGGGCGTTGTCAAACACCAGTTCGACGCTGGCCCGGCCCACCGGCTTGCGGGTGCCCGAGCCGTTGAAGATGACGTCGGTCATCGCGTCGCCGCGCAAGGCGGAGGCGCGCGACTCGCCGAGCACCCAGCGCACCGCGTCGATGATGTTCGATTTGCCGCAGCCGTTCGGCCCCACCACGCCGACCAGCTGGCCGGGCATCTGAATGGTGGTCGGATCGACGAAGGTCTTGAAACCGGCGAGTTTGAGCTTGGACAGTCGCACGGGTCTGCGGCGGGAGGAAGGACGTGAGCTGAAAAAAGGCGGGCGAATGACGCCCGATAGGGTGCGGATGATAGCACCGGCGCGGCTCAGCGGCCTTTGCGAGGGAAACCGGCGGCGCCGTCCGGTGGTCGAGCATCCGGCTCTGCTCCGTCGCAGCGAGCGCGGATGCTGCAGTGCATCGAATGCCGCGGCGTCCGCGTGTCGTCCTAGAATGGCGCCTCAGTCGAAAGAACCGTCATGGCACTGACCATGGAAGGCTTTCATCCTTGTCATCAATCGGGGTGAATATGAGCAAGCCTTTCATTTCCCTGTGCCCGGAAATCACCCGGGCCAACGCGCTGAATCTGATGGACTGGCTGGAGGACGAAAACGTCATCCGCTATCTGAGCGATTCGCGCCATGTTTCCCGCCACATCGAACAGGTCGTCAGCCGGGTCCAGCTGCCGGTGCTGACCCATCTGTTCAACCAGGGCGGCCGCTTCTTCATGGCCCATGACCGGGACGACCGGCCGGTGGGCTTCGTGCGTCTGGTCAAGAGCGGCGCGGACTGCGAAATCGTGCTGGTCATCGGCGACCGCGACAACTGGGGCCGCAGGCTGGGCGCCAGTGCGCTGCGCGAAGGCATGAAGTTCGCCTTTTTCGACATGCGGGCCGAACGACTGATCGCGCGGATTCACGCCGACAACGCACGCTCGCTGAACACCTTCCTGCGCAGCGGCTTCCTGCTCGACAGCGAAACACCGACGCTGAAGTCATTCGCCATGAGTTCGGAGCGCTATCTGCAGCGCCTGCGCGAAGATACGGTGAATGATCCGTCCGGCATCTACATCACCGAAATCGACCAGAGCCGGCTGCGCACCCTGATCGCGCTGGAAGACGGTGCCGACGTGGTCGATCTGGAACACGAGATCGAACGCGCCATCGTGGTCGAGCCGCAACAGGTGAAACGCGACGTGGTCACGATGAACTCCCGTGCCGTGCTGAATCTGGACGACGAGGAAATGGAAGTGGCCCTGGTCTATCCGGAGGACGCGGACGGCAGCGAGGACAAACTGTCGGTGTGCTCAAGCATCGGCACCGCCATCCTGGGTTACCGCGAAGGCGACGCCATCGACTGGCGGACGCCGCACCGCACCCGGCGCATCCGGATCGAGCGCGTGCTGTACCAGCCGGAAGCGGCGGGCGACTTTCACCTTTAGGCCCGCTGCGCCGGCGGACCGGCCGCGGTGCATGTCGGGCCGCGGCAATGCACCGGTCGGAAAATGCGTGACCGTGCGCCCTGGCTACCGTGTTGCCTGCAGGACGCGGACGCTCAGCCGCCGGACGGGCGCCCGGCCGGCGTTTCGTCCGCTGGCGCTTCCAGATGCCCGGAAAACAGGCTGGCTGCGATGATCATCGCGCCGCCGGCCCATTCCTTCACGCCCATCACCTCGCCCGCCAGCCACCACGACGAGATCGCGGCGACCACCAGTTCGAACAGGAAAAGCGCGATCGCAGCGTTGGCGCTGAGGAAGGTGATGCCGTACTGCACCACCAGATTGACCACCAGCAGCACGCCGGCCACCACGGCGAGCAGCAGCCAGGTTCCGGCGCCGGCGGACACCGCCTGTTCCAGCGGCGATTCGCCGCGCAGCCAGGCGATCAGCGGCGCCATGCAGATCACGCCGAGGAAGACCGCCATCACCTTCTGTTCTATCTCGATGTGGGCGGTGCGGCGGATGAGCACATTGGTGAGCGCAAAACACACGCCGGCACCCAGACCCACCCACTCCGCGGTGCCGGATGGCCAGGGCAGGCCGAGTTCCGGCCGCCACAGCATGACGAAGGCGCCGGCCAGAGACAGCGCGATCACGCCGGCACCGGCCCGGCTCAGCCGTTCGCCCAGCAGCAGGCGCGACAGCAGCACGGTCCACAGCGGCGACAGGTAGAACAGCAGCAGCACCCGCATCACCACGCCGTCCAGCGTGCCGAGCACGTAGCCGATATTGGTGCCGGCCGCGGCCAGCGCCAGCGCGACGAACCAGAAGCTGGGCCGGGTGCGGCGCAGTACCGGCCACAGCGGCCCCAGTCCGAACAGGAAGGCCAGACCGTAGGTGATCAGGGTCGCGGTGACGCCGCCGACGCCGGCGGCGTCGATCACGCGATAGGGGTACCAGATCAGGCCCCACACGACCGCGCCGGCCAGCAGTGCGATCGAGGGCAGCAGCCGTGACGACGGCCGGCGGGAAGTGAGCATCGGGACGTATACTTACGGGTTTACGGGCGCCGCCGTCGGCGCCACCGGCTTCAAGAACCGAAACTGCTGACTTTCATGCTGAACGACACCCTGCCCGTCACGCCCCATCTGTCGCTGCTCCAACCCTATCCCTTTGAAAGACTGAAGGAATTGACCGCCGGCGTGACCGGACCGGCCGATCTGCCGCTGGTGCGCCTGTCGATCGGCGAGCCGCAGCATGCCACGCCTCAGCTGATCAAGGACGCGCTGACCGGCGCGCTGGACGGCCTCGCGGTGTATCCGACCACCGCCGGCATCGATGCGCTGCGCGAGTGTATCGCGGCCTGGCTGCAGCGCCGCTACGGCCTGCCGGCGGTGAGCGCGGCGACCCAGGTGCTGCCGGTGAACGGTTCGCGCGAGGCGCTGTTCTCGTTCGCGCAGTGCGTGATCGACGGCAGCCGGCCGGACGCGAAGGTGCTGGCGCCCAATCCCTTCTATCAGATCTATGAAGGCGCGGCCCTGCTGGCTGGCGCACAGATCGCCTTCTACAACCAGCTGCCGGACGATCGCTTCGCCTGCAATTTCGATCGCATTCCGGAGGCGGACTGGAAGGGCGTGCAGCTGGTCTATGTGTGCTCGCCGGCCAATCCCTGCGGCAAGGTGATGACGCTGGACGAGTGGCGCGCGCTCTTCGAACTGGCCGACCGCCACAACTTCGTCATCGCCTCCGACGAGTGCTATTCGGAAATCTATTTCGACGAGGCGGCCCCGCCGCTCGGTGGCCTGCAGGCCGCGCAGGCGCTCGGCCGCAGCGCATTCGAGCGGCTGGTGGTGTTTTCCAGCCTGTCCAAGCGCTCGAACGTGCCCGGCCTGCGCTCCGGCTTCGTCGCCGGCGACGCGCGCCTGCTCAAGCGCTTCCTGCTCTACCGCACCTACCACGGCGGCGCGATGGGGCTGGCGGTGCAGCGCGCCAGCATCGCCGCGTGGTCGGACGAAGCGCACGTGCGCGACAACCGCGACCAGTACCGCGCCAAGTTCGCGGCGGTGCAGCCGCTGATCGCCTCGGTCATGGAATCGCCGCTGCCGGACGCCAGTTTCTACCTGTGGGCACGCACGCCGATCGACGATGCCGAGTTCGCCCGGCGCGTGCTCGCCGAATATAATGTTGCAGTCTTGCCGGGCAGCTACCTCGCCCGCACGGCCCACGGCATCAATCCGGGGGCCGGTTTCGTCCGCATTGCGCTGGTGGCACCCGCCAGCGAGTGCATCGAGGCCGCCGAACGCATCGTGCAGTTCTGTCGCGCACTCTGAGCCGCGGCACCACGACCCTCTCACATCGAACACTACGGGACACCCTCCATGCAGGCCGCACAGCAGATCATCGAAACCGCCTTCGAAAACCGCACCCAGTACTCGCCGGACAACTTCCCGGCCGAGGTGCGCGAAGCCATTGAATACGTACTCGCCCAGCTCGACAGCGGCGCGCTGCGCGTGGCCGAGCGCATCGACGGCCAGTGGGTCACCCACCAGTGGATCAAGAAGGCGGTGCTGCTGTCCTTCCGCATGGAAGACAACGTGGTGATGGACGGCGCAGAAACCCGCTACTTCGACAAGGTGCCGATGAAGTTCGCCGGCTACGACGAAGCGGCCTTCCGCGCCGGCGGTTTCCGCGTGGTGCCGCCGGCCACCGTGCGCCGCGGCGCCTACATCGCCAAGAACGCGGTGCTGATGCCGTCCTACGTGAACATCGGCGCCTACGTCGGTGAAGGCACCATGGTCGACACCTGGGCCACTGTCGGTTCCTGCGCCCAGATCGGCAAGAACGTGCACCTGTCGGGCGGCGTCGGCATCGGCGGCGTGCTGGAGCCGGTGCAGGCCAACCCGACCATCATCGGCGACAACTGCTTCATCGGCGCCCGTTCGGAAGTGGTCGAAGGCGTCATCGTCGAGGACAACTGCGTGATCTCGATGGGCGTGTACATCGGCCAGAGCACCAAGATCTACGACCGCGCCACCGGTGAGGTGATGTACGGCCGCGTGCCGGAAGGTTCGGTCGTGGTGTCCGGCAACCTGCCGTCGGCCGATGGCAAGTACAGCCTGTACTGCGCCGTCATCGTCAAGCGCGTCGACGCGCAGACCCGCGCCAAGACCAGCATCAACGAACTGCTGCGCGCCTGATTCCGCACAGTCCGACCCACTGAAGATGTCGCCGGCGGAGGCCCTCGCGTGATTCTCGACAAGCTGTTCCAGGTCATGGCGGAGAAGAACGCCTCCGACATCTTCATTTCGGCCGGCGCGCCGATCGCGATCAAGATCCAGGGCACCACGGTGCCGATCAACCAGCGCGTGATGGATCCGGAAACGATCCAGCGCATGGCCTACGAAATGCTCAGCGAAGAGCAGCAGCAGAAGTTCGAGAAGACGCGCGAACTGAACCTGTCCTTCGGCCGGCGCGACCTCGGCAACTTCCGGGTCAACATGTTCTGGCAGCGCGGCAGCATCGCCATGGTGGTGCGCTACATCCTGGGCGACATCCCGCCGCTGGACACCCTCGGCCTGCCGCCGGTGCTGACCGACATGATCATGGAGAAGCGCGGCCTCATCCTGGTCGTGGGCTCCACCGGTTCCGGCAAATCGACCACGATGGCGGCGATGATCGACTATCGCAACGCCAACAAGTCGGGCCACATCCTGACGGTCGAAGACCCGATCGAATACCTGTTCAAGCACAAGAAATCCATCGTCAATCAGCGCGAGATCGGCATGGACACCGAGGGCTGGGCGCCCGCGCTGAAGAACGCGATGCGTCAGGCGCCGGACTGCATCCTGATCGGCGAAATCCGCGATCTGGAAACCATGCAGGCGGCACTCGCCTACGCCCAGACCGGTCACCTGTGCCTGGCCACGCTGCACGCGAACAACGCCCACCACGCGCTGAACCGCATCGTCAATTTCTTCCCGCTGGACAGCCGTCCGCTGCTTTTCCTCGACCTGTCGGTCACGCTCAAGGGCATCATTTCGCAGCGCCTGGTGCGCAAGCCGGACGGCCGCCGCATGCCGGCGGTCGAGGTGCTGCTGAACACCCGCTACATTTCCGAACTGATCGAGCGCGGCGAGGTAAACAGCGTGAAGGAGGCGATGGAGCGCAGCATGGCGCCCGGTTCGCAGACCTTCGAACAGGATCTGTTCCGCCTCTACCGCGAAGGCGAAATCACGCTGGACGAGGCGCTGTCGAATTCCGACTCGCCGACCAACCTGTCCTGGCTCATCAACAACTCGCAGTTCGGCACGCCCGAGTCGCCCAAACCCGATGCGCAGAGCATCGACATTCCGGACCTCGAAGCGACCGAGCCGAGCGGCGCATCCTTCGCCGAGTTTTCGCTCAATCTCGACGACAGCGGCCGCTGAGCGCCGCTGCGTCCTTCCGGAATTTCCCTGATGTCCGAAGCCACCCTGGCGCTCACCCGTCAGCTCATTTCCACGCGGTCGGTCACGCCGGTCGACGGCGGCTGCCTCGAAACCATCGGTGCGCGTCTGGCCGCGGCCGGTTTCACGCTCGAGCGCATCGATGCCGGCGGCGTGTCCAATCTGTGGGCGCGCCGCGGCAGCGCCGCACCGCTGTTCTGTTTCGCCGGCCACACCGACGTGGTGCCGACCGGTCCGCTCGACCAGTGGCACAGCGACCCGTTCGAACCGGTCATCCGTGACGGCATGCTGTACGGCCGCGGTGCGGCCGACATGAAGGCCTCGCTGGCCGCCTTCGTCACCTCGACCGAGCGCTTCGTCGCGCGCTGCCCGGACCACGCCGGCTCGATCGCCTTCCTGCTCACGTCGGACGAAGAAGGCGACGCCATCGACGGCACCGTGCGCGTGGTCGAAACGCTGGCGACACGCGGCGAACGGCTGGATTACTGCGTGGTGGGCGAACCGACCTCGGTCACCCGGGTCGGCGACATGATCAAGAACGGGCGTCGCGGCTCGCTGTCCGGCCGGCTCACGGTCAAGGGCGTACAGGGCCACATCGCCTACCCGCATCTGGCGAAGAATCCGATCCACCTGTTCGGGCCGGCGCTGGCCGAACTGGCTGCGGTCACCTGGGACGAAGGCAACGAATACTTCCCGCCCACCAGCTGGCAGATTTCCAACATCAAGGCCGGCACCGGCGCCACCAATGTCATCCCGGGCACGCTGGAAGTGCTGTTCAACTTCCGCTTCTCGACCGCCAGCACGCCGGACGGGCTGAAGGCGCGGCTGACTGACATCCTCGACCGTCACGGTCTGGACTACGACATCGTGTGGACGCTGGGCGGCAGGCCCTTCCTGACACCGCGCGGCACGCTGGTCGATGCCGCCGCCGCCGCCATCCGCGACGTGACCGGGCTCACCACCGAACTGTCGACCACCGGTGGCACCTCGGACGGCCGCTTCATCGCCGACATCTGCGCCCAGGTGGTGGAGATCGGCCCGAGCAACGCCACCATCCACAAACTGAACGAATGCGTGGCGGTGGCCGACATCGAGCCGCTGTCCCGCATCTATGAAAACCTGCTCGACCGCCTGCTCGGTCCGGACTCCGCCGCATGAAACTGAAATCTTCCGAAAAGACGCCCGCCCCGAAAAAGACCCTGCCGCCGGAGGAACTGCTGTCGGTCCGCGACTGGCTGCGCTTCCTGATGAGCCGCATGGGCGCGGCCGAAGTGTCCTTCGGCCAGGGCTTCGTCGACGCCTGGGACGAGGCGGTCTATCTGGTGCTGCACACGCTGCATCTGCCGCTCGACCGGCTGGAGCCCTTTCTCGACGCGGCACTGACGGTCGACGAGTGCGAACGCCTGATGCGCGTGGTCGAGCGCCGCTGCGAGGAGCGCGAACCGGCCGCCTACATCACCGGCGAAGCCTGGCTGGGCGGCCTGCGCTTCCGGGTCGATCCGCGCGTCATCATTCCGCGCTCGCACATTTTCGAACTGATGCAGGACGGTTTTTCGCCCTGGCTGGATGACACCGGCGCGCCCGGCCGCATCCTCGACCTGTGCACCGGCTCGGCCTGTCTGGCCATCGCCGCCGCCCACACCTTCCCGGACGCGGAGGTGGACGCGGTCGACCTGTCGGCCGACGCGCTCAAGGTGGCCCAGCTCAACATCCATGACCACGGTCTGCGCGACCGGGTCGAGGTGCTGCACGGTGACCTGTTCGAGCCGCTCGAAGGCCGCCGCTACGACCTCATCCTGTCCAATCCGCCCTACGTCACCGACGCCGCGATGGACGCGCTGCCTGAAGAGTTCCGCAAGGAACCCGCCATGGCGCTGGGCGCCGGCGCGGACGGCATGGACATCGTGCGCCGCATCGTGGCCGAAGCCGGCCGCCACCTGAATCCGGGTGGCCTGCTGCTGATCGAGATCGGCCACAACCAGGCGGAAGCCGAAGCCGCCCTGCCCGACCTGCCGCTGGTCTGGCTGGACACCGATTCGGCCACCGCGCCGGTGTTCCTGCTGCGGGCCGAAGACCTGCCGCAATGAGCGAAGCGGACCACCAGCCCGCATCAGGGCTGGACCGCATTGCGGACGCCGCCCCGGCGGCGCGCGCCCGCCGGGGCAGGCGCTCGCCCGCGCTGTGGCAGGGCCTGTCGCTCGGCCTGTTCGTACTCATGGTGTCGCTCGGCCTGGCCGCGCTGTCCGGTCGCGACGACGCCGGCGCCGTCCATGCAACGCTGGGTCATGAACTGGCCGCAGCAATCGCCGAACGGCGTGCAGAGCCCATCCACGCCGCGCTGGACGAGGCCGCCCGGCGCGGCCAGCTGATCGCGGCCACGGTACGCGACGCTGACGGCACCGTGATCGCCGAGCTGAAAGGCCCGTCGCCCACCGGCAGCGAACGCCATCTGCAGATCGACGGCCAGGTCATGCATCAGGGTCGTCCGGTCGGCCTGCTGTCGGTGGTGAGCATGCAGGAAGGCGGCGGCAGCCTGCTCGCCCGCACGCTGCTGCCGGCTTTCGCGCTGGCCGGCTTCTGCGCGCTGGTGGCCTGGGGTGCCGGCAGCACGCTGCGCCGTCGTCTGGCGCCCTCGCTGTCCGCGCTCGAAGGCGCCAGCGCGGTCATCGCCCAGGGCGGGCGACCCAGCCTTGACCGCATCACCGACAGCCTGCTCGCGCCGCTGGCACGTGCGCTGGAAAACGCCGCCTTCACGCTGGCCAGCCGGCGCGACGAGGCCATGGCCCGCGAACAGCGGCTGGGTCGCATCGTGCGCGCCCACGACGAGGCGGAATGGGAATGGTGGCCGGCCACCGGCGAAACCTGGTACAGCCCGCGCTTTCCCGAACTGCTGGGCTATACCGCGCACGACGCGTTCGAAAGCCAGTTCAAGTGGCGCGCCGCGATCCATCCGGACGACGCCGGCACGGTGCGCCGGGCGCGCGACCGGCTGGTGCGCGGCGAACTGCAGCGCACCGACGACCCGATACGGCTGCGCGTGCGTGACGGCACCTACCGCTGGTTCCGGCTGCGCGCCACCGCCGACCGCGACCCGCAGGGCGGCGCGCGCTGCGTGTCCGGCACGCTGGAGGACGTGACCCGCGAGCGGATGACGCTGGACGCGCTGCGCGAAAGCGAGGCGCGGCTGTTCCACGCGGTACGCGGCTCCTTCGACGGCGCCTGGGACTGGGATCTGGGCGCCGGACGCTACTTCCTGTCGCCGCGGCTGAGCGAAATCCTCGGCATTTCGCAGGCGCAGCAGCCACAGACCCACGACGATCTGCTGGAGCGGGTGCACCCGGACGATCTGGCGCGGCTGCAGCACGCGATCGACGAACACTTCCTGCGCCGCGAATCGTTCGACATCGAATACCGCATGCGCCATGCCGACGGCCGCTACCTGTGGGTGCGCGACCGCGGCCTCGCCACCCGCAGCCCCAACGGCAAGGTGCTGCGCTTTTCCGGCTCGATCACCGACATCACCGAGCGCAAGTTGGCGGAAGAAGCGGTGGTCAGGCTGGCCGCCGAAAAGCAGGCGCTGCTGGACGACGTGCCGGTGGCCATCGTCTATGTGCGCGACAACCAGATCGCCGACTGCAACCGGCGCTGCGAGGAAATTTTCGGCTACCGCCAGAGTGAGCTGATCGGCTGCACGATGGATCTGTTCTTCAACAGCTACCACGAACTGCCTGCGCTGCTCGAAGGGGCCGGCCGCAACGCGCCACAGCCGCACGCGCAGGAAGCCATGCTGATGCGGCGCGACGGCAGCCCGCTGCACGCCTATGTTTCGGTACGCCAGGTCAGCACCCGGACCAGTTCGCCGGAAGAAACGATCTGGATCTTTTCCGACGACACCGCGCGCCGGCGCGCGCTGGACGCCGCCCGGCGCGAGGAGCATTTCTCGGCTGCGCTGGTGCGCAGCATGCCCGGCGTATTCCTGCTGGTGGATGCGCGCGGCGCGCTGCGCCGCTGGAACGAGAATCTGCAGACCGTGACCGGTCACGGCGCGCCCGACCTGATGGGCAAATCGGCCCTCGACCTTTTCCCGGAGGTGTTCCGCCCGCTGCTGCGCCGCCAGGCCCGCCGGGCGTTGACCCACCGCGATTCCACCTTCGAGGCCGACCTGCTGTCGGCCGGCGGCGAGCACCTGACCCACGCCTTCAGCCTTTACCGGCTGGATCTGGACGGCCTGCCCCACCTGCTGTGCACCGGCCTGGACATCCGCGCCCAGAAGGAAGCCGAACGCAGCGTGCTGGCGATGAACCAGCGCCTGGAAACCCGGGTGCGCGAGCGCACCGCCGAACTGCTGACCGCGATGCGCGAACTGGAGAGCTTCAGCTACTCGGTGTCGCACGATCTGGCAGCACCACTGCGCGGCATCGACGGCTTTTCGCGCATGATCGAGGAAGATTATGCCGACCAGCTGGACGAACGCGGCCGCGATTACATCAACCGCATCCGCGCCGGCACCCAGCGCATGCACAGGCTGATCGACGACCTGCTCGGTCTGGCACGCATCACCCGCAACGAAATGAACCGCCAGATGGTGGATCTGAGTGCCATGGTGAGCGAAATATGCTCGGAACTGACGCGATCCGAGCCTGAACGGCGGGCAGAGTTCCTCATTCAGCCGTCAATGCGCGTGTATGCTGACGCCAATCTGCTGCGTATCGCGCTGGACAATCTGCTGCGCAACGCCTGGAAGTTCACCAGCCGTCATGATGGCGCCCGCATCGAGATCGGTTGCTTGCAGCATGATCGTGAGCTCGTGTATTTTGTGAAGGACGACGGCGCGGGCTTTGACATGCGTTACGCAACAAAGCTCTTCGGCCCCTTCCAGCGGCTGCACTCGGTGGGCGAATTCTCCGGAAGCGGCATCGGACTGGCCATCGTGAACCGCATCGTCCAGCGGCACGGCGGTCGGATCTGGGCAGAAGCCGAAGTGGAACGCGGCGCATGCTTCTTCTTTACGCTGGAGCCTGCCGTGCAATGACGCAGGCGACCTGACAGGCTGTTTTATATGGCAAGCGAACGCCCGATACTGCTGGTTGAAGACAATCCGGATGACGAAGCCCTCACGCTTCGCGCCTTTCACAAGAACCGCATCGCGAACGAAGTCGTGGTCGCCCGTGACGGGGTCGAAGCGCTCGACTACCTGTTCGGCACCGGCGCCTACGCCGGGCGCGACCTGTCGGTGGCGCCGGCGGTCATCCTGCTCGATCTGAAGCTGCCCCGCGTAGATGGTCTCGAAGTGCTGCGCCGTGTGCGCGCCGACGCCCGCACCAATCTGCTGCCTGTGGTCATCCTGACCACCTCGCGCGAACAGCAGGACATCTACGAGGCCTACCAGCTCGGCGCCAACAGCTATATCCGCAAGCCGGTCGATTTCGAGAAATTCATCTACGCGGTCGGCCAGCTCGGCCTGTACTGGCTGGTTCTGAACGAACCGGTCGATCCGCCGGGCCTCTGAGCGCGGTCGCCGCAGCGAGGGCGCCGCTCCCACGAAGTCGGCGACAGACTGCGGACACCTGTGGGAGCGGCGCCCCCGCCGCGAAAGGGCCTGCCCCACCACCGCATCCAGCAAAGCCGCCGAACTCCTGGCGACTGAGTCGCCACGCTTGTCAGTTCCGCCGCGAACGCGCGATCTGGCGTGACAGCGCAATCAGCGGCAGCAGACCCACCACCACGATGGCGAGTGCCGAGGTCGAGGCCTCCTGCAGCCGTTCGTCGCTGGCCAGCGTATAGGCCTGGGTGGCCAGGGTGTCGAAATTGAACGGCCGCATCACCAGCGTGGCCGGCAGTTCCTTCATCACGTCCACAAAGACCAGCAGCGAAGCGGTCAGCAGGCTGCCGCGCAGCATGGGCCAGTGCACCCGGCGCAGCGTTTCGCCGGCGCCCAGCCCCAGACTGCGCGCCGCCTCGTCCATGCTGGGCGTGATGCGGGCCAGGCCGGATTCCACCGACTGCAGCGACACCGTCAGGAAGCGCGCCAGATAGGCGTAGATCAGCGCCGCGATGCCGCCGGTCAGCAAGAGGCCCGGATTCTGGCCGGTCCAGTGTGCCCACAGACCGGACAGCGCGTGATCCAGCCGGGTGACCGGAATCAGGATGCCCACCGCAATCACCGCGCCCGGCACTGCGTAGCCCAGGCCGACCGCGCCGCGCGCCAGCGCGACCAGCCGCGAGCGGCTCACGCGCACCGCGTAGGCCAGCAGCAGCGCCAGCGCCACCGCACAGACGCTCGCGGTCGCGGCCAGCGTGAAACTGTTCAGGGCCAGCCCGATGAAGCGTTCGCCGAACTGCGCGTCGCCTTCGGAAAACGCCCACTTCATCAGCACGCCGGCCGGAATCAGGAAGCCGGCGGCCAGCGGCAGCAGGCAGAGCGCGCTCACGCAGCCACCGGCAAACGGCGACAGCGCCTGCCGACGGGCGCTGCCGCCGGCCCGGCCGCTGTCGTGGAAGCGTGCGGCGCCGCGACTCATCCGTTCCAGCAGCAGCAGCGTGGCGACGAATCCGAGCAGCACCGCGGCCAGCTGGGCGGCCGCCACCCGGTCGCCGAGCGAGAACCAGGCGCGGTAGATGCCGGTGGTGAAGGTCTGCACGCCGAAATAGCTCACCGCGCCGTAGTCGGCCAGCGTTTCCATCAGCGCCAGCGACACGCCGGCGGCGATGGCCGGACGCGCCAGCGGCAGGGTGATGCGGAAGAAGGCCGACCAGGCGCCCTGCCCCAGCATGCGCGCCGCCTCGTTCAGGCCGGCCGCGCGTTCGATCAGCGACTGGCGCACCAGCAGATAGACGTAGGGATAGAGCACCGCGACGAACATGCAGGCCGCCCCGCCGGTGCTGCGCACGTCCGGGAACCAGTAATCGCCGCGTTCCAAGCCGAAGGTGTCGCGCAGCGCGGTCTGCACCGGGCCGACGAACTGCAGCAGGTCGGTATACGTATAGGCCATCACGTAGGCCGGCGTCGCCAGCGGCAGCACCATGGCCCATTCCAGCACGCGACGGCCCGGAAATTCCCACATCACGGTGGCCCACGCGGTCGCCACACCTATGGTCGCAGTGCCAAGCCCCACCCACAGGCAGAGCCACAGCGTGCTGGCGATGTAATCCGGCAGCACGGTAGAGGCCAGATGCGCCCAGGTATCGCCGGTGCCGCCGGCGAACAGGTTGAACAGCACCGACAGCACCGGTGCGGCGACCAGCGCGGCCAGCAGCAGCGCACTCAGCGACAGGGGGTGAAAACGGCGGGCGAACACGTGGCGGATGGGCTGTGCCGGCCGGGCCGGCTTTCGGTTGCGGTGTGTTGTCGTGCGGAACGCTGTCCACACGACGGCGCTGCATTATAATTGAGAGCGATTATCGATCTTGATACAGATCACTGATTTGTCCTGCCGCCGCCCTCAGACTTCGGTTCATGTCACAACTGCAGCTTGAATCCGTACGCATCGCGTACGGCGCCACCGAAGTCGTCCGCGACCTCTCGCTCAGCCTCGAACGGGGCCACATCGGCTGCCTGCTCGGCCCGTCCGGCTGCGGCAAGACCACCATCCTGCGCGCCATCGCCGGTTTCGAGCGGCTGACCGGCGGTCGCATCGCCATCCGCGGAGAAACCGTATCCACGCCGCAGCAGCACCGCGCGCCGGAACAGCGGCGGGTGGGCATGGTGTTCCAGGACTTCGCGCTGTTTCCGCATCTGAGCGTGGCCGACAACGTGTCTTTCGGCCTGCGCAGCGGCTCGCGCGCGGAACGTCGCGCCCGTGCAGACGACATGCTGGCGGTGGTCGGTCTGAGCGAACACGCCGACAAGTACCCGCACCAGCTGTCCGGCGGCCAGCAGCAGCGGGTGGCACTGGCGCGCGCACTGGCGCCGGATCCGGAACTGCTGCTGCTCGACGAACCGTTCTCCAGTCTCGACGTCGAGCTGCGCACCCGGCTCGCGGTCGAACTGCGCGACATCCTGAAGGCACGCGGCATCACCGCCATCCTGGTCACCCACGACCAGCAGGAAGCGTTCGCCATCGCCGACGAGATCGGCGTGATGAAGGCGGGCGAGATGCTGCAGTGGGACAGCGCCTACAACCTCTACCACCGCCCGGCCAGCCGCTTCGTCGCGGACTTCGTCGGTCAGGGCGTCTTCCTCCCGGGCACGCTGCGTGGCGACCACGAAGTGGAACTGGAACTGGGCGTGCTGCGCAGCGAATTCCCGTTCGAATGTAAGGACGGCTGCCCGCACTGCGCCGGCAACACCCGGGTCGACGTGCTGTTGCGGCCGGACGACGTGGTGCATGACGACGCCGCGCCGCTGCGCGCCGAAGTGATGGGCAAATCCTTCCGCGGCGCGGAGTTCCTGTACACGCTGAGGCTGGCGTCCGGCCAGCGCGTGCTGTCGCTGGTGCCGTCGCATCACAATCACGCGATCGGCGAATTCATCGGCATCCGGCTCGACGCCGACCATGTGGTGGCTTTCCGCCACCCCGAGGCGGCTGCCCGCGCAGCGTGATTCCCTGGCTGGAACCGGGCGACGCCTTTCCGCCGGTCACGCAGGCGCTGGCCGAACCCAACGGCCTGCTCGCCGCCGGCCTCGAACTGACGCCGCAACGCATTCTGGACGCCTACCGCCAGGGCATCTTCCCCTGGTTTTCAGAAGGCGAGCCGGTGCTCTGGTGGAGCCCGGACCCGCGCATGGTGCTGGTGCCATCAGAAATCCGCATCACGCCGTCGATGCGCAAGGTGCTGCGCAACCGTACATACGAAGTGCGCTGCGACACCGCCTTCGAGCAGGTGATGCGGCTGTGCGCCGAACCGCGTGACGGCCAGCGCGGCACCTGGATTTCCGCACCGATGATCGCCGCCTACTGCGCACTGCACGCGCAGGGCTGGGCGCACAGCGTCGAAATCTGGGTTGGCGGCGAACTGGTCGGCGGACTCTACGGCATGGCCATCGGCCGCATGTTCTACGGCGAATCGATGTTCAGTCGCGTGCGCGACGGATCGAAGATTGCGCTGGTGCATCTCGCGCGCTATCTTGAATCGCAGGGTTTCGAACTGATCGACTGCCAGATGAACACCGCGCATCTGGCGTCCATGGGCGGACGTGAAATTGCGCGCAGCGAATTCTGCCGCGTGCTGTCACAGTCGGTGCTGTCGGCCCACCCGCGCCGCTGGCGTACCGACGAAATCCCGCATTACTTCAAAGACTGAACACCGACCGCTGACGCCATGGCGCTGCTCAAGGACCTGCCCTTCACCACCCTGCAGTTCTATGCGACGGCGCCCTATGCCTGTTCCTATTTGCAGGGGCGTACCGCCCGTTCGCAGGTCGCCACGCCGTCCAACCTGATCGATTCCCGGCTGTACAGCGATCTGGTGCGCGCCGGCTTCCGCCGCAGCGGCGTGTTTACCTACCGGCCCTACTGCGACGCCTGCCGCGCCTGCACGCCGGTGCGCCTGCCGGTCGATCGCTTCGTGCCGTCACGCACCCAGCGCCGGGCCGAGAAGAAGCACGACGACCTGGTGGCGCGCGAAGCGCCGCTGTCCTTCCGCGAAGAGCATTACGCGCTGTACCAGCGCTACCAGTCCAGCCGGCACAGCGGTGGCGGCATGGACCAGGATTCACGGGAGCAGTACGCGCACTTCCTGCTGCAGAGCCATGTCGACACCCGGCTGATCGAATTCCGCGAAGGCAGCGCGCCGGACGCGCCGCTGCGCATCGTGAGCATCATCGACATCCTCGATGACGGCCTGTCTTCGGTCTACACCTACTACGACCCGGACGTCGAAGGCGCCAGCTATGGCACCTTCAACATCCTGTGGCAGGTACGCCTCGCCCGGCTGCTTGGCCTGCACCACGTCTATCTGGGCTACTGGATACGCGACAGCGCCAAGATGGCCTACAAATCCCGCTTCCGCCCGCTCGAAGGCCGCATCAACAGCGCCTGGCGCGAGCTGGACGACGACGACCTCAGCTGAATCATCGCGGCGAGGCGCCGCTCCCACAAAACCGCCAGTCACCGGCGAGCCCAGATTGTGGGAGCGGCGCCCTCGCATCGATTCCGGTGCCCGCTCAATAGATGGCGCCAAGTACAGGCCCTGTCGCGACGGGGCGTCGCTCCCACAAAACCGCCAGTCACCGGCGAGCCCAGATTGTGGGAGCGGCGCCCTCGCCGCGATTACTGCTGGGGCAATAGCGCGCTGCCGACCATCTCGCCGCCGCACGCCTCATTGCGGCAGCCAGATCGCGTCCCAATGCGGATAGTCTCCAACCCTGTCCACCAGCCCCGCCCGGACAGGATTCGCGACGATGTAGCGGGCACAATTGATCAGGCTCTCCTCGTCGCGCAGCGCGTGATCGTGAAATCCGGCCTGCCAGATACGCCGACCGCAGCGATGCGCGCTCACGGACTTCAGCTACTGCATCTGCGCCTGCAGCGACAGAGAACCGGTCAGCGTCAGCAGGCAATGAAGATGATCCGGCATCAGCACATACGCCAGAAGCTCGAGTTCTCCGCGCTCGACAGCAGCCGCAAGCGTCCGGACAACACAGCGCGCCGCGATCAGGTCACGGAATATCGGGGCTCGCCCGATCGTCGTGGTGGTGACCATGTAGGTGACGCCGGTCTGCGAATAGCGGCCCTTGCGCAAACGGTGGGAAGAGGGAAGATCATTCATGCATAAAGCATAGAATAAAGAAAGCCGGCTGAAACCGCTTCTGCCTTGTGGGAGCGGCGCCCCCGCCGCGATTTCTGCGCCTGTTCAGGAGACTGCGCCGGGCGCAGGCCCTATCGCGACGGGGCGTCGCTCCCACGAAAACCCGCCAGTCACCGCCGAGTCCAGATTGTGCGAGCGGCGCCCCCGCCGCGATTTCGGCGTTCGCTGGCGAGACTGCGCCGGCCACCGCCATGCGCCGGTTGCCTCGTCCCGGTGGCCGGCCGATAATCCGCGGCTTTGCGCCGCAGCATCGCGGTGCGCCGATCCGGATTCCGCCATGCTCTACCCGCTGCTGCGCCCCCTGCTGTTCTCGCTCGACGCCGAGCACGCCCATGAACTGACGCTGGGCACGCTGGCGAAGCATCCTGGCCTGGTGCCGCAACAGCGCATCGCCGCGAATCCGGTGCGGGTGATGGGCATCGATTTCCCGAATCCGGTCGGGCTCGCCGCCGGGCTGGACAAGAACGGCGCCGCCATCGACGGCCTGGCCCGTCTCGGTTTCGGCTTCATCGAGATCGGCACGGTCACGCCGCGGCCGCAGCCGGGCAATCCGAAGCCGCGCATGTTCCGGCTGCCGCAGGCAAACGCCATCATCAACCGCATGGGCTTCAACAACCTCGGTCTGGACGTGCTGATCGAGAACGTGAAGCGCTCGCGCTGGGTGCGCGAGGGCGGCATCCTCGGCATCAACATCGGCAAGAACGCCGACACGCCGATCGAGCGTGCCACCGACGACTACCTGATCGGCCTGCGCGGCGCACACCCGTACGCGCGCTACATCACGGTGAACATTTCAAGCCCGAACACCAAGAACCTGCGCCAGCTGCAGGGCGCGGACGAACTGAACCAGCTGCTGGGCGCGCTCGACGCCGAGCGCCGGAAGCTCGACGCCGCCGCCGGCCGCGTGGTCCCGGTCGCGCTGAAGATCGCGCCCGACCTCGACCCGGAACAGATCGAAGCGATCGCCGACGCCACGGTGCGTCACCACATCGACGCGCTGATCGCGACCAACACCACGCTGTCGCGCACCGGCGTCGAGAACCTGCCGCATGGCGGCGAGGCCGGCGGTCTGTCCGGTGCGCCGGTGTATGAGAAGTCGACTGCGGTGCTGCGCGCGCTGGCGCAGCGGCTGAACGGCCGTGTGCCGCTGATCGGCGTCGGCGGCATCACCGAAGGCGTGCACGCGAAGGCCAAGATCGACGCCGGCGCACAGCTGGTGCAGCTGTACAGCGGCCTGATCTACCGCGGCCCGGCGCTGGTGGCCGACGCCGCACGCGCGCTGGCGCGCTGAACCCGGCGTGAGCGTGGCCGCCCGCGAAACGCCGCGCGGCATCGCCGCCG
Source organism: Methyloversatilis universalis FAM5 (assembly GCF_000214035.2). Taxonomy (GTDB): domain Bacteria; phylum Pseudomonadota; class Gammaproteobacteria; order Burkholderiales; family Rhodocyclaceae; genus Methyloversatilis; species Methyloversatilis universalis. Next base: position 185,596 of record NZ_AFHG01000036.1, read on the forward strand.
GCATCGTGTCGCTGGCCTGGCCGATGTTCGTGTCGCAGCTCGCGGGCATCGGCACCCACGTCGCGGACACCGTCATCGCCGGCCATCACGCCACGGTCGACCTGGCCGCCGTGGCGGTGGGCGGTGGCCTGTTCGTATCGGTGGTGATCGCGCTGATCGGCGTGCTGCAGGCGGCCTCGCCCATCATCGCCCACCACGTCGGCGCCAACCGTCACGAAGACATCGCGCCAGCCTTCCAGCAGGCGGTGTGGCTGGCGCTCTTCCTGTCGGTGCCGGGTGCGCTGCTGCTGGCCTTTCCCGACCCACTGCTCGCGCTGTCGCGGCTCGACCCGGTGGTCGAAGCCAAGGCGCGCGCCTACCTCGCGGCACTGGCCTGGGCGGTGCCATGCGCGCTGCTGTTCCGCGCCTTCCAGGCGCTGATGAACGGCATCGGTCATCCGCGGCCGGTCATGGTCATCATGCTGGCCTGTCTTGCGGTGCATGTGCCGCTGGCGTGGGCGCTCACCACCGGGGTGTTCGGCGCACCGCTGGGCGCGCTGGGCTGCGGCCTCTCGACGCTGGCGGTGAATGCGCTATCGGTGCTGCTGGGGCTGGGCTATCTGCTGCGGGCGGGCCGCATGCGTACCCTGCGCCCGTTCGCCGACTGGCAGGCGCCGCGCGCCTGGGCGCAGCGCGACATGCTGCGGCTGGGCGGGCCGATGGGGGTGTCGAATTTCGTCGAAATCACCAGCTTCACCCTGATCGCGCTGTTCGTCGCCCGGCTGGGTCCGGACGTGGTCGGCGGGCATCGCGTGGTGGCCAACCTGAACGGCCTCTGTTTCATGCTGCCGCTGGCCCTGGGCAGCGGCACGCTGGTGCGGGTCGGCCAGGCTGCCGGCGCGCGCGACTGGACACGCGCGCGCAGCACGGCGCTGACTGGTTTCACGCTGGCCAGCGGACTGGCGGTGCTGGTCGGACTGGCGCTGTGGGCGCTGCACGAGCCGGTGCTGACGCTGTTCAGCAGCGACACCGCGGTGCTGGCGGTCGCCCGCGGTCTGATCCCCTATGTCGTGCTGTTCGTGCTGGTCGATGCGGCGCATACGCTGGCCTCGTTCGCGCTGCGCGGCTACAAGGTGACGCTGGCGCCCATGCTGGTCCACACCGTGTGCTTCTGGGGCGTCGGGCTGGGCCTGGGCGCGTGGCTTGCATTCCACGGACTCGAGGGCGTGACCGCACCGATGGGCGCCGCCGGCTTCTGGCTCGCGACCCTGCTGTCCACCGCGCTGGCGGGCATCCTGATCGGCGGACTGCTGTTGCGGGTGATCCGCCGTACGCCGCCCGCACAGCGCTGAAACGCCGCCCGGACCCGGGAAAAACTCCCGACCGTGCACCGGGTGCGGTCTATCAGGTAAAGTCCGCCACTGCCCCGCCCGGAACAGAACAAACCACTCGTCCGGGTTTGCCCCAGCACCGCTGATGAATCCGACCTCCGTACTTCGCCCACCCTATATCGCGTATTTCCGGGACTTCTCCCGTTTTCGCTCCTGGCTGTGGGCAGCCGCCTTTGTCGCCTCCATACTGGTTCATGCCTTCGTCGTATGGCGGGCATCGGTGTATGTGCCGCGCGTGCATGAGCCGGAAGTGCGTGTCGACATCCGGATGATCGAGCCGGAGCGCCCGGTGCCGCCGCCGCCCCCGCCGCCTCCACAGAAGATCATCGAACCGCCGCCTCCGCCGCCGACCAAGCCGACGCCGAAGCCGCCCAAGGAGGTGCCGCGCCCGGCGCCGCCGCTGCCGGTACTCGCCGCGCCCCTCGCCCCGGCCGAA
>NZ_AFHG01000035.1 GCF_000214035.2 Methyloversatilis universalis FAM5
GAATCGAGCACCTTCACGTTGGCGAACAGCTTTTTCACGAACTCCTTCGCGGTGGCGTCCGAGCCGCCCGGCTGCTTGGCCGCGTAGGCCCAGGCGGCGAGGTAGTTCCAGCGCGCGCCGCCCGAGGTCTTGGGGTTGGGGGTGATGACCTCGACGCCGGGCCGGACCAGATCGTTCCAGTCCTTCAGGCCCTTGGGGTTGCCCTTGCGCACCAGGAACACGATGGTGGAGGTGTAGGGCGAGGCGTTGTGGGGCAGGCGCTTCTGCCAGTCGGCGGGGATGAGCTTGCCGTTGTCGTGCAGGGCATCGACGTCGTAGGCCAGGGCGAGGGTGACCACGTCGGCTTCGAGGCCGTCGATGACCGAGCGGGCCTGCTTGCCGGAGCCGCCGTGGGACTGCTTGATGGTGACGTTGTCGCCGGATTTCGCCTTCCAGTGTTTGGCGAAGGCGGCGTTGAAGTCCTGATAGAGCTCGCGGGTCGGGTCGTAGGACACGTTGAGCAGGGTGATGTCGGCGGCCAGGGCGCTGCCGGCGAGAGCGGTGCCGAGCAGCAGGCTGGCGGCGAGGGTACGCAGGGCGGTTTTCATGGTGGGGCTCCGTGTGCGGTCAATCAATGCGATGGATTGCACTGTAGGGAGCCGCCCGGGCGGTGCGAACCAATTAAAAGTGCGCTGCTTTGCACCGCTTTTCTGCAAAGCTTCTGAATTGCGGTGAGAAGGGATCGGGTGTCCGGAATCTTTCCCGGCCGGACATGGTCTGTCGCGCCGGACGCCCCTGTTCCGGACCCCGCCATGAATGACCTGTTCCTGCCCGCAGTGCACGACGCCTTCGAGCCCACGCCTGCGGCAGCCCACGCCCGCATCGACGCGCTGGACCCCGCGCGCTACGCGCGCACCCGCAACCATCTCGACGGCGCGGTGAGCCGGCTGTCGCCCTACCTGACCCACGGCCTGGTCGACGTGCCTTCGGTGATCGCCCGCCTCGGGCAGCGCCATACGCTGACGCCGGCGGACAAGATCGTGTTCGAACTCGCCTGGCGCGAATACTTCCATCACCTGTGGCGGCACTGGGGCGACGGCATCCTGAGCGCCCGCCGGCCGGCGCCGGCCGCCCGCTACGCGGCCGAACTGCCGGCCGACGTGCGCGAGGGCCGCACCGGCGTGCCGGTGATCGACGCTTCGGTGCGCACGCTGTACGACACCGGCTATCTGCACAACCACGCCCGCATGTGGCTGGCGAGCTATCTGGTGCATCTGCGCAAGACCGGCTGGCTGGCTGGCGCGACCTGGATGTACCGCCATCTGCTGGACGGCGATCTGGCGTCCAACATGCTGTCCTGGCAATGGGTGGCCGGCACGCTGACCGGCAAGCCCTATCTGTTCAACGCCGAAAACGTGGCCCGTTACGCGCCGGCGCTGGCCAGCCGGGGCACGGCCATCGACGACAGTTACGAATCACTGGACCGGCGTGCCCGCCACGCGGCCGACTGCGGACCCGAGCCGGGCGCGCACACGGGTATCGAGGAGCCGGACGCCGGAGCGCCGCCCGCGGAATCCGCCGCGCTGCCGACCGGCGCAGACCCGGTATGGCTGGTGCACCCGTGGTCGCTGGGTGAGGTGCCGCCGGGCCATGTCGCGGTCGGCTGGATCGAACCCGGATTCCACGCGCGCTTCGGCTGGAGCGCCGCGCGCTGGGCCTTCGTGGCGGCGCGCATGCGCGCGCTGTGCGACAGCGTGGTGGTCGGCAATGCAGACCGTCTGAGGCTGCTGTGGCCGACCGCCCGGCTGAGCGCGCAGGCCACGCTGAATCCATTCTATGCCGAGGCGCTGCGGGACGCCCGGGTGACGCTGCAGCCGGTGCCGCGCCAGTTCGACGATCCGCCCCGACCGCAGCCTTCGTTTTCCCGCTTCTGGCAGACGGTCGCGCCCGACGCGTCGACCGCCCGCCCCTGGCACCGCTGATCATGGAGATGCGCATGACCCTCAATCCGCAGGCGCGGCGGCCCGCGCAACTGCTCGGCCTCGCCGGGCTGATTCCTTTCGTCGGGCTGACGCTGGCACTGCTGGCCGGCTTCGACGCGCCCCGCACGCTGGCGCTGGCCCAGCTGGCCTACGCCGCCACCATCCTGAGTTTCGTTGGCGCGCTGCACTGGGGGCTGGCGCTCGCGGCGCCGCAGCTGGACGAAGCGGCCCAGTGGCGGGCACTCGGCTGGGGCGTGCTGCCGGCACTGATCGCCTGGTGCGCGCTGCTGGTGCCGCTGCCCACCGGTCTGTGGCTGATGGCCGCGCTGGTGCCCGCCTGTGCCTGGATGGACGCGCAGCTCGCGCGTCAGCTCGGCCTGGCGTCCTGGTATCTGCGCCTGCGGCTGACGCTCAGCGCGGTGGTGGCGCCCTGTCTGGCGCTGTCGGCGCTGGCGGTCTGATCACCGATGCAGCTGGTGTGGTTCAAGCGCGACCTGCGCATTCACGACCACGCGCCGCTGCGAGCGGCCGCCGCCGCCGGCCCGGTGCTCGCGCTGTACGTACATGAGCCGTCACTGCTCGCGCAGCCCGAGATGGATGCACGCCATGCGGGCTTCCTGCGCGAGGCGCTGGACGACCTGACACGTCGGCTGCAGATGCTGGGCCTGTCGCTGCTGCAGTTGCGCGGCGACATGCCGGCGGTGCTGGATGCGCTGCACCGTGCGACCCCGGTCAGCGCGCTGTGGAGCCACGAAGAGACCGGCACGCTGGCCAGCTTCGCGCGCGACCGGGCGGTCGCCGACTGGTGCCGCGCGCACGGCGTGCCCTGGCATGAGAGCCCGAATGGCGGCGTGGTGCGCCGGCTGCGCGACCGCGACCGCTGGTCCGACCTCTGGCTGTCGCGCATGACGCCTGCACCGCTGCCGCCGCCTGCGCACATCGAAGCGGCGGCTCATCCGCTGGCCGGTCTGCAGTCCACGCCGGACCCGCTGGCGCTCGGCGTGGCCGGGGCTGACATCGCCGGTCGCCAGCGCGCCGGTCGCCGGCAGGCGCTGGCCGAGCTGGACACCTTCCTGTCCGAGCGGCTGCCGCGCTATCGCCGCGGCATGTCCAGTCCGCTCAGCGGCGAGCACGACTGTTCGCGGCTGTCGCCGCATCTGGCTTTCGGTACGCTGTCGCTGCGCGAGGTGGTGCACGCGGTATGGCGGGCGCGCGCCCGCTGGCTGGCCCGTCTGCCCGGCCCGGATCAGGCGGCGGCGCTGGCCGGGCTGAAATCCTTCGAAAGCCGGTTGCACTGGCAGGCGCATTTCATTCAGAAGCTGGAATCGGAACCGGAGATCGAACTGCGCGCGGTGAACCGCCTGTACGACGGTCTGCGCGAGGCAGATTTTTCAGCCTCGCGGCACGCCGCCTGGTGCGCCGGTGAAACCGGATTTCCGTTCATCGACGCCTGCATGCGCGCGCTCGCGGCGACCGGCTGGATCAACTTCCGCATGCGCGCCATGCTGGTGGCTTTCTCGTCCTACCAGCTGTGGAATCACTGGCGCGAACCCGGCCTGCATCTGGCGCGCCAGTTCACCGACTTCGAGCCGGGCATTCACTGGCCGCAGGTACAGATGCAGTCCGGTGTGACCGGCATCAACACGCTGCGCATCTACAACCCGGTCAAGCAGCAGACCGATCAGGACCCGAAAGGCATTTTCGTGCGCCGCTGGCTGCCGGAACTGGCGCGCGTGCCGCTGGCGCTGCTGGCCGAGCCCTGGCGCATGGACGCCGCACAGCAGCGGGAGGCCGGCTGCGTGATCGGCCGCGACTATCCGGCGCCGGTGGTCGATCACCTGGCGGCGGCCCGGGCCGCGCGCGACGCGGTGTGGGCGGTCCGCCGGCAGCCGGACGCGGCCGGTGAGGCGCGCCGGGTGTATCTGCAGCACGGGAGTCGCAATCCGAACCGTGAAGGATCGCCGCGACGTGGCCGGAAGCCGGCCGACGACGGCCAGATGGGTTTCGGCTTCTGACCGTCGCCCGCGCGCTCAGTCGCCCAGCGCCTGTTCCAGATCGGCGATCAGGTCGCCCGCGTCTTCCAGACCGATGGACAGCCGCAGCATGGCGTCCGGAATGCCGCGCCGGGCGCGCTCTTCCGGCGTGATGCCGTGGTGGGTGGTGGTGCAGGGCTGGGTGACCAGACTTTCGACGCCACCCAGACTGGGCGCCAGCCGGATCAGCTTCAGCCGGTCGGCGACCCGGGTCGCGTCGTCGCGCCCGCCGCGCACGACGATGCTCAGCATGCCGCCGAAACCGTTCATCTGCGTTTTCGCCAGCGCGTGACCCGGCGCGTCCGGCAGGCCGGGGTAGTGCACCCGCGCAATCTTCGGATGGCGCGCCATCGCTTCGGCCACCGCCTGCGCATTGGCGTTGTGCTGACGCACCCGGACCACCAGCGTGCGCAGGCTGCGTGACAGCAGTGCGCAGGTTTCGGGAGACGGCACCGTGCCCAGATTCTTGCGCCAGGCCCACACCGGCTCGAGCAGCGCGCGGCTGCCCATCAGCACGCCGGCGGTGAGGTCGCTGTGGCCGCCGAGGTATTTGGTGGCGCTGTGCATCACGATGTCCGCCCCCAGCTCCAGCGGTCGCTGGTTCACCGGCGAGGCGAAGGTGTTGTCGATCGCGACCAGCGCGCCGTGGGCATGTGCGCGCGCGGCCATGGCACGGATGTCGACGATGTCCAGCGTCGGATTGGTCGGCGTTTCGAAGAACACCAGTTTCACGCCGTCGGCCAGCAGCGCATCCAGCCGGTCGGTCTCGTGGCCGAGGATGCAGTGGGTGCGCAGACCGAGGCCGGGCAGCTGCCTTTCAAGCAGCTCCAGCGTGCCGCCGTAGGCGTCGCCGACGCACACGATGCCATCGCGGCCGTGGGTCAGGAAGAGGGCGCTCAGCGCCGCCATGCCGGAGGCGAACACCCAGGCCGCCTCGGCGCTTTCCAGCCCGGCCAGTGTTTCCTCGAGCGCGAAAATGGTGGGGTTCAGGCCGTAGCGGGTGTACAGCCCGCCGCGGGTGCGGCCGTCGATCACGTCGAGCAGATCAGCGGTGGAGGCGAAACCGAAGGTGGTGGTGTTGTAGACCGGGGGATAGGGGCTGCCGTAGGCGTCATCCGCGGTATGGCCGTGGATGGCGCGGGTGGCGAGCCGCTGGGGAGGCGTGTCAGACATGGGGCGTATCCTGCAGACGGAAGTCCGAAGGATACGCCTGCACCGCATTGGTGCGCATAGACGGAATCAAGGCCACCTTTACGTCCGCATCAAATGGCTCGAACCGGACGTGGTTCCTGAAGCCGCTTTCCTGCGGACTTCAAGATGGACCTCAGTACGGATAGCCGGGACGCGCGTTGGCCTGCGTACCGTTGTCCTTTGCCGGCGACTTTTCATCGCGGCGGTCCACCGTGACCGACTCGCCCATGCGCAGAGCGAGGTCGTTCGGATAGTCGTAGCCGGTGCCCTTGTTGTGGTCGATGATGGCGCCGATGCCGCCGCCCAGAATGATGTTGCCCCACATGCCGCCAGCGGAGCGCGAGATGGCGCGCAGGAAGCCGGCGCTCATGCCGTCCTTCTGGCATTCGACGCTCAGGTCTTCGGCGGAGCGACGCACCATGACGTTGCCCGGCGATTTGGCGTTCCAGCTGCCCTTGTCGTTCTTGAGTTCGCACTTGGCGTTCTCGACGACGTCGCCGTTCTGGTCACGGGTGGTCAGCGTGACGGTCTGCATCTCGTTCGAGGTGATGGTTGCGCAACCGCCGCTCAGTGCGATGGCGAAGCAGAGCAGGGGGAGTGATGTCTTCAAGTGCGGATCCTCGGCGTATCGAGCCCCGCCGGGTCGTTGTATGACTTTCGATATATGTCAAAAGAATGAATGGGCGCGGGGCGCGCGAACTATAGACGATGAATGCACGAAGCATTTCGCGATGACGTATTTTTACAAACCTCATGCGAGGACCCAGAACACGTAAATGCCCTGCGGAAGGCCTGAGTGAAGGCCCGATAACGGACGGGCCGTATCAGCCCAGGCAGAAGAACTCGACCACGTCGCTCGCTGCGCTGCGCGGCGAGCCGAAAGCCAGCCAGCCGTGGCCGTCGATCACCACCTCTTCGCGGGTGAGCGCGAATTCGTGCTGGCCCTCGATGGTGACGAAGGTGCCGTTGCTCGAGCGGTCGGTGAGGATGAAACGGTCGCGGCGGAATTCGAGGTCGCAGTGCTGGCGGGAGGCGCGCGCATCCTTGACCAGGATGTCGACGCCAGCGTCACGCCCCATGCGCAGCCGCGTATGCTCCGCGCCCACCAGCCACACGCGGCCGCCGTGATACACCCGCATTTCCTGCTTGCCGGTGTTCAGGTTGAGGCCGCCGATATGGGTGACGTGTTCGGAATGTTCGCAGCGCAGTTCGCACATTTCGACCGAACGCGCGACCCCCTTGACCACGCGCGGCGGCATCGGCCGCACCATGTGCTGGAAGTGCTCGGACAGCCGCACTGCGGCTTCGGTCGATACGATGGCGCGGCCGTGGCTGCCCAGTTCGGACAGGCGGGCTGCGATATTCACCGACTCGCCGTAGATGTCGTCGCCGGTCTCGATCACCGGGCCAAAATGAAAGCCGGTGCGCACGCCGAGCGAGAAGTGGTGGGCCAGCGGCAGCCCGCTGATGTCGCGGTGGATGGCCAGCGCGGTATCGGCGGCATGGTCGCAGGCGCGGAAAGTGGCCAGCAGACCGTCGCCGGTCATCTTGATGACGCGGCCCGAACTGCCGACCACCGAGTCGCGCATCGCACGCAGGCAGCGATCGATCAGCGCGAACGCCGCGGTGTCACCCATGCGCTCATAGAGCTGGGTGCTGCCCACCAGATCGGCGAACAGCACGGCGCATTCTTTCGAGACGGGCGGTACGCGGCTCATGTGTCCTCAGGCGAAGAAGCGGCTGCGCACGTCGTCCGGCAGCGGTACGCCGGTGGCGTGGGCGCGTGCGAGCAGCTCCCAATAGTAGCGATAGGAGGCGCGGTCGTGCAGCGTGTCGTGATGCCGGGTCGGGCCCCAGCTCGCGTCCTGCGCACCGCAGAGGATGGCGATCGCGTCCTCGACCTCGCTGAAATCCGGCCGCATTTCTTCGACGATGGGCAGGATCTGGTTCGGATGGATGCTCCACATGCGCATGAAGCCGAACTGGCGGCGCGCCTGCCGCGCGTCATTGCGGATGAAGTCGATGTCGCGGATTTCGGTAGTGACGTTGTGCGTCGGCACCACGCCGCAGCCGTGTGCGGCAGCAGCGATCTCGCATTTCGTGCGCACGATGATCGGGTGCTCGAACTGGGTCGGGCTCTTCATCGCGTTGCCGGGCAGGGCGCCGTGGTGCGCGCTGACGAAATCCATCAGGCCGAGGTCGATCGATTCCACCCGGTCGAGCGATGCGATGTCCCACACCTGGCGCAGCGCGCCGTGGCTTTCGATCAGCACGTGCACCGGAATCTTCCGCCTGAGGCCGGCCAGTGTTTCGCAGCTGCGCAGCCAGTCGGTCTGCACCTTCACGTCGTCGGCCGAGCGTGCCTTGGGCAGCGTGATGAAGGCCAGCCTGTCGCCGGCTTCGCCGACGATCACTTCCATGTCGGCTTTCCAGTGCGCGTGGGTCACGTCGTGGATGCGCACGCCCACCCGGCCGAACAGGTTGTCATCACCGGCGATGACCGCAGCGCACAAGCGGCGGTGGTCGACCTCGTTGCCGGCGGCCGCACCGTCCTCACAGTCGCAGGTCACGTCGAAGATCGGCCCCAGTTCGGCCTGCAGCGCGAGCGCCTTGCGCATCAGCTTTTCCGAGCCGGCGTAGTGGTCGACCGCGGGCAGGATGGGGAAGGGCTTTTCGCCCTGATACAGGACTTCGCGCGGATGGACGACGGCATTCATGCGGACAACTCCGGCATAAAAAAAGCGGCCACGTTACCGGGCCGCTTCTTCCGATTCAATGCTGCGTCGCCGCATGCCGACCCGGTGGGAACAGGGTGACACGCGGACGGTACGCAGCACCGTGGCATCAGAGCAGGTCGGCGACGCCGGCGCGCTCCTCTTCCAGTTCGGCCAGCGTCTTGGCGACGTAGGGCTTGGAGAACTCGTCGATTTCCAGACCCTTGACGATGGTGTATTCGCCGTTTTCGCAGATGCAGGGGAAGCCGAACACCAGGCCTTCCGGAATGCCGTAGGAACCGTCGGACGGCACGCCCATGGTGACCCAGTCACCGTTGGAGCCGAGGTGCCAGTCGCGCATGTGGTCGATCGCGGCGTTGGCGGCCGAGGCGGCCGACGACAGGCCACGGGCCTCGATGATGGCGGCGCCGCGCTTGCCCACGGTCGGCAGGAAGGTCTTGGCGTTCCATTCCTGATCGTTCACCAGCTTGGCGACGCTGTCGCCATTCGAGGTGGCGAAGCGGTAGTCGGCGTACATCGTCGGGCTGTGGTTGCCCCACACGGTCATCGTCTTGAACGACGACACCGGGCGGCCGATCTTGGCCGACAGCTGCGACAGCGCGCGGTTGTGGTCCAGACGCAGCATGGCGGTGAAGTTCTTCGCCGGCACGCGGCCACCGGCCTTGGCGGCGGTCTTCATCGCGATGTATGCATTGGTGTTGCACGGGTTGCCGACCACCAGGATCTTGCAGTTCGGCGAGGCGTTCTGGCCGATGGCCGCGCCCTGCACGGTGAAGATCTTGGCGTTTTCGGTCAGCAGGTCCTTGCGCTCCATGCCGGGGCCGCGCGGACGGGCACCGACCAGCAGCGCGAAGTCGGCGTCCTTGAACGCGACGTTCGGGTCATCGGTGGCGATCATGCCGGCGAGCAGCGGGAATGCGCAGTCGTCCAGTTCCATCATCACACCGGTCAGCGCCTTCTGGGCCTGCGGCAGGTCGAGCAGTTGAAGAATGACCGGCTGGTCCTTGCCCAGCATTTCACCGCTGGCGATACGGAACAGCAGGGCGTAGCCGATCTGACCGGCAGCGCCGGTCACCGCGACGCGAAGGGGCGTCTTTGACATGGTGGTCTCCTGTCTGAGGATGGGACGGGTACGTTCTATACCTTGGGGTGCGTTGTGCGCGGCCCGAATTATGGTCGACCCGCGGCCGTTTTGACACACAGCACAAAAATCGGTCCCGCTGGCCGGGGGCTGACCGGTCGGAACGGTGTTTTTGCACGGCATCAATTTATATCATATATAAGACATCAGACACGATGTAGACGTGACAGGATTTCTGTGCTGAAATTGTTGCATGGCACAGGAATCCCCCACCTTCAGCCCGCTGTATCGACAGATACGCGGCTTGCTCACGCAGGCGCTGCAGAGCGGCGAGTGGCGTCCGGGTGAGGCGATCCCGAGCGAAACCGAGCTCGCCCAGCGCTTCAATGTGAGTCAGGGCACGGTGCGCAAGGCCATCGACGAGATGGCGGCGGACAATCTGCTGGTGCGCAAACAGGGCAAGGGTACCTTTGTTGCGACGCATCACGATCCCCGCGCTTTCTTCCGTTTTCTCCGTCTCGCGCCGATCAACGGCACGATAGAGACCTCGCAGAGCGTGCCGCTGGAATGCTGGCGCGCCCGCGCGGGCCAGGAAGTGGCCCGCATGCTGGACATCGAGGTCGGCTCCCAGATCATCATCGTGCGCCGGCTGCTCAAGTTCGCCGGCAAGCCGGTGGTGATCGACGAAATCTATCTGCGCGGCGACCTCTTCCCGGGCCTCAATCTCGAGGTGCTGAAGGAACAGCAGGGTTCGCTCTATTCATTCTTCGAAACGCGTTTCGGCGTGCGCATGGTGCGTGCCGAAGAGCGCCTGCGCGCGGTCGCGGCCGACCGCCAGAGCGCCGAGTACCTCGAAGTGAGCGACGGCAGTCCGCTGCTGTCGGTCGAGCGGGTGGCCTACACCTACGACGACAAGCCGGTGGAGTGGCGTCGCGGGCTGTGTTCGACCGCCGACCACTATTACCTGAATACGCTGAATTGACGGTGCCGGTTCCAGCCCCGGCGGATTGAAACGATTTTTTCCAGGAGAGCGAGCCAGATGGCCAACACAGCCAGCAAGACCCGACCGAAGTTCCTTCACCTGACGGAAATACGCCTGCCGCTGCCCGGCATCGTGTCCATCCTGCACCGCGTCAGCGGCGCCGGCCTGTTCCTCTGTCTGCCGCTGCTGCTGTGGCTGTTCGCCGCCAGCCTGGGTTCGCCGGAGAGCTTCGAATCGTTCAGCGCAGTGGTCGGCCATCCGCTGGCCAAGATCTTCCTGCTCGGCCTGATGTGGGCCTATCTGCACCATTTCTGTGCCGGCATCCGCTTTCTGCTGCTGGACATGCACAAGGGCCTGGAACTGGCGACCGCACGCAAGAGTTCGGTCGCGGTGCTGGCCGTGAGCCTGACGCTTACCGTGATCCTGGGGGTGAAACTGTGGTGAATCGTGTCGTTGTCGGTGCCCACTACGGGCTGAAGGACTGGCTGGGCCAGCGCATCACGGCCGTCGTGATGGCGGTCTACACCCTCATCTTCGCGGTCGGCGCGCTGTCGATGGGCGAACTGAACTATGAGAACTGGCGCGGTCTGTTCGCAGGTGGGTTCATGCGCTTCGCGACCTTCCTGTTCTTCGCGTCGCTGATGTACCACGCCTGGGTGGGCGTGCGCGACATCTACATGGACTACATCAAGCCCACCGGCGTGCGCGTCGTGCTGCACGCGGTGACCTTGCTTGCCCTGATCGGCTATCTGGGCTGGGCAGCCCAAGTTCTCTGGAGACTGTAAGTGAGCGTACCTGTCCGCAAGTTTGATGCAGTCATCGTCGGCGCCGGTGGTGCCGGTCTGCGTGCCGCCATCCAGCTGTCTGAAGCCGGCCTGCGCACCGCAGTGATTTCCAAGGTGTTCCCGACCCGCTCGCATACCGTTGCGGCGCAGGGCGGTGTCGCCGCCTCGCTCGGCAACTCCGAGGAGGATCACTGGCACTGGCACATGTACGACACCGTCAAGGGCTCCGACTGGCTCGGTGACCAGGACGCGATCGAATTCATGTGCCGCAAGGCCAACGAGGTCGTGATCGAGCTCGAACACTACGGCATGCCTTTCGATCGTCTGGACAGCGGCAAGATCTATCAGCGTCCGTTCGGCGGCCACATGTCGAACTTCGGCGAAAAGCCGGTCCGTCGCTCATGTGCCGCCGCAGACCGTACCGGTCACGCGATGCTGCACGCGATGTACCAGCGCAACGTCAAGGCCAACACCCAGTTCTTCATCGAATGGATGGCGCTGGACCTGATCCGCGACGAAGAGGGCGACGTGGTCGGCGTGACCGCGATGGAAATGGAAACCGGCGAAGTGTTCGTGTTCCATGCCAAGGCCGTGCTGTTTGCGACCGGCGGTGCCGGCCGCATCTACTACAGCTCGACCAATGCCTTCATCAACACCGGTGACGGCGTGGGCATGGCGGCGCGTGCCGGCATCCCGCTGGAAGACATGGAGTTCTGGCAGTTCCACCCGACCGGCGTGGCCGGCGCCGGCGTGCTGATCACCGAAGGTGTGCGCGGCGAGGGCGGCATCCTGCGCAACGCCTCGGGCGAGCGTTTCATGGAGCGCTACGCGCCGAACGCCAAGGATCTGGCGTCGCGTGACGTGGTGTCGCGCGCCATGGTGACCGAAATCAACGAAGGTCGCGGCTGCGGTCCGAACAAGGACCACGTGATGCTGGACATCACCCACCTCGACCCGGCCACGATCATGAAGCGCCTGCCGGGCATCCGCGAAATCGGCATCCAGTTCGCCGGCGTCGACGCGATCAAGGAACCGCTGCCGGTGGTGCCGACCTGTCACTACCAGATGGGCGGCATTCCGACCAATTACAACGGCGAAGTCGTGGTGCCGAAGGACGGCAATCCGAGCGTGCCGGTCAAGGGCTTCTACGCCGCCGGCGAATGTGCCTGTGCGTCAGTGCACGGCGCCAACCGTCTGGGTACCAACTCGCTGCTCGACCTGCTGGTGTTCGGCAAGTCGTCCGGCGAATCGATGGTCGAGTTCATCAAGTCGCAGCCCGCCGCGCACAAGCCGCTGCCGGCCAACGCCGCCGACTTCTCGCTGTCGCGCATCAACCGCCTGGACAACCAGAAGGACGGCGCGGCGGTCGGCGCCACGCGTCTGGCCATGCAGCGCACCATGCAGGCGCACTGCGGCGTGTTCCGCTTCAAGGACATGCTGGCCGAGGGTGTGTCCAAGATTCTCGACATCGAGCAGCAGGTCGCGACCACCGAGATCAAGGACAAGTCCAAGGTGTTCAACACCGCGCGCCTGGAAGCGCTGGAGCTGGACAACCTGATCGAGGTCGCCAAGGCCACCATCGTGTCGGCCAACGCCCGCACCGAATCGCGCGGCGCCCACGTGCGCGACGACGCGACCGATACGCCGGAACGTCCGGACGGCCGCGACGATGTGAACTGGCTCAAGCACACCCTGTGGCACCGCGAGGGCAACAGGCTCGATTACAAGCCGGTGAACATGAAGCCGCTCACGGTTGACACCATCGCGCTGAAGAAGCGCGCCTACTGAGGAACGCAGCATGACCGCCCGTACCGTCGAATTCAGTATCTACCGCTTCGACCCGGACCGCGACGAGAAGCCCTACATGCAGTCGATCTCGATCGAGCTCGACGGCACCGAACGCAAGCTGCTCGATGCGCTGGTCAAGTTGAAGGACAAGGACGACTCGCTGTCCTTCCGCCGTTCCTGCCGTGAAGGCGTGTGCGGCTCGGACGCGATGAACATCAACGGCAAGAACGGCCTGGCCTGTCTGACCGACATGAAGGACCTGCAGTCGCCGGTGGTGCTGCGTCCGCTGCCCGGCCTGCCGGTGGTGCGCGACCTCATCGTCGACATGACCCAGTTCTTCAAGCAGTACCACTCGATCAAGCCCTACCTGATCAACAACGAGCATCCGCCCGAGCGCGAGCGCCTGCAGTCGCCGGAAGACCGCGAGGAACTGAACGGCCTGTACGAGTGCATTCTCTGTGCATGCTGCTCGACCTCCTGCCCGTCGTTCTGGTGGAATCCGGACAAGTTCGTCGGTCCGGCTGGCCTGCTGGCCGCCTACCGCTTCATCGCGGACACGCGCGACCAGGCCACCAGCGAACGTCTGGACAACCTTGAAGACCCGTACCGTCTGTTCCGCTGCCACACCATCATGAACTGCGTCGATGTGTGCCCGAAGGGTCTGAACCCGACCCGCGCCATCGGCAAGATCAAGGACATGATGGTCCGTCGCGCGGTCTGATCATGATGCATCCGTGCCCGCCCCTGCCGAAGGGGCGGCGCGGTGCCCGTTCGCGGGCAGAGAGCGACTTGTGGCTTAAGGGAGAGTTACGTGGATGACGCGGCGAACGATCAGACGGTGAACATGGGCCGCCTGCGCTGGCATTGCCGGCGCGGGCTGCTCGAGCTCGATCTGGTGCTTCAGCGCGTCATCGACCGCGGGTTGCTGGAGGAGTTGAGTGAACAACAGAGGGCAGAGCTGTTCGAACTGCTCCATTACGACGACATCACCTTGTTGGCGATTGTCAGCGGGCGCGCTGAATGTGAGGAGCCGCGCCTGAAGGGGATGGTCGATCTGCTGCGTTCGGTTTGATGCGCGCTTTTCGGCCCGGGCATTTTTAGGAAGTGAAGAGGTTAGACATGACAAATCAACGCACCGCCACGCTGACCATCGATGGGCAGACGACCGAATTCCCGATCATGAGCGGTACGGTCGGTCCCGATGTGGTCGACATCCGTTCGATGTACGGCAAGACCGGCATGTTCACGTACGACACCGGTTACCTCTCCACCGCCAGCTGCAAGTCGTCGATCACCTACATCGACGGTGACAAGGGCGAACTGTGGTACCGCGGATACCCGATCGAGCAGCTCGCCGAAAACTGTGACTTCCTCGACACCTGCTACCTGCTGAAGAACGGCGAACTGCCGAACGCCGCGCAGAAGGAGGAGTACCTCACCAGCATCAAGAAGCACACCCTGCTGCACGAACAGCTCGCCAAGTTCTACCAGGGCTTCCGCCGCGACGCGCACCCGATGGCCATCATGGCTGGCGTGGTCGGCGCGCTGTCGGCCTTCTACCACGACGGCATGGACATTTCGGACCAGGCCCACCGTGACGTGTCGATCAACCGCCTGATCGCCAAGATGCCGACCATCGTCGCAATGGCGTACAAGTACTCGGTCGGCCAGCCCTTCATGTACCCGCGCAACGACCTCGATTACGCGAGCAACTTCATGTACATGATGTTCGCGACCCCGTGCGAGGAATACAAGCCGAACCCGGTTCTGGCCAAGGCGCTGGACCGCATCTTCATCCTGCACGCAGACCACGAGCAGAACGCCTCGACCTCGACCGTGCGTCTGGCCGGTTCGTCGGGCGCCAACCCGTACGCGGTCATCGCGGCCGGTATCGCCTGCCTGTGGGGCCCGGCGCACGGTGGTGCCAACGAGGCCTGCCTGCAGATGCTGGAAGAGATCGGCGACGTGTCGCGCGTGCCGGAGTACATCAAGCGCGCCAAGGACAAGAACGACAGCTTCAAGCTGATGGGCTTCGGTCACCGCGTCTACAAGAACTTCGATCCGCGCGCCAAGCTGATGCGCCAGACCTGCTACGAAGTGCTGACCGAACTGGGTCTGGAAAACGACCGCCTGTTCAAGCTGGCGATGGAACTGGAACGCATCGCGCTCGAGGACGAGTACTTCATCGAGAAGAAGCTCTACCCGAACGTCGATTTCTACTCCGGCATCGTGCAGAAGGCGCTCGGCATTCCGACCTCGATGTTCACCTGCATCTTCGCTCTGGCCCGTACCATCGGCTGGATCACGCAGTGGAACGAAATGATCACCGATTCCGAGTACAAGATCGGTCGTCCGCGCCAGCTGTACGTGGGCCCGGCACGCCGTGACGTGAAGCCGGTCGAACAGCGCTGATTCACCTGCAGTAACCAGCCCCGCGGCCTAGCGGACGCCGCGGGGCGTCAAACACACCGCATGCAGCAGGCCTTCTCGAATTTCCGCGAGACGGAAGGGGGCGCGGCACGACTGGCGCCATGTTCCCCGACCGCGCGGAAAGACGCGACAACAAACCCGGGTATCCCCGGGCGGAGGAGCGAACCATGATGCACATGTTGAGCCATTCCTACCTCTTCGGGGGCAACGCGCCCTTTGTCGAGGAGCTGTACGAGTCCTACCTCGCCAACCCCGGCTCGGTGCCGGATGCCTGGCGCACCTATTTCGAATCCCTTCAGCATCTGCCCGGCGCGGCCAGCGACGTGGCCCACGCGCCTGTCGTGGCCTCGTTCGCCGAAATGGCCAAGCGCGGCCCGGTCCGCACCGTCGCCGGCACCGGCGACGACAAGCGCCAGGTCGGCGTGCTGCAGATGATCAATGCCTATCGTTTCCTCGGTAACCGCTGGGCGCAGCTCGATCCGCTCAAGCGTGCCGAACGGCCGGACATTTCCGAACTCGAGCCGTCGCACTACGGTTTCACCGAAGCCGATCTGAACGACAGCTTCAGCACCGGCTCCTTCAAGTTCCCGCCGGAAGACCGTGCCAGCCTGCGCGAAATCCTCGAGGCGGTCCGTCAGGTGTATTGCGGCAGCATCGGCGCCGAATACATGTACATGGCCGACATCGCCCAGAAGCGCTGGATCCAGTCGCGCCTGGAGCCGATGCGCGGCAACTACGGCTACAGCGCGGACGACCGCAAGCGCTTCCTTGAGCGCGCCACCGCGGCGGAAACGCTGGAGCGCTACCTGCACACCAAGTACGTCGGCCAGAAGCGCTTCTCGCTCGAAGGCGGGGAATCGACCATCGTCGCGATGGACGAGCTGGTGCGCGTGGCCGCAGGGCAGGGCGCCCAGGAAATCGTGATCGGCATGGCCCACCGCGGCCGCCTGAACGTGCTGGTGAACACGCTGGGCAAGGCGCCCTCGATGCTGTTCTCGGAATTCGAGGGCAAGGCGGCGTCCGACCTGTCCGCCGGCGACGTGAAGTACCACATGGGCTTCTCGTCCGACGTGAACACCCCGGCCGGCCCGGTCCACCTGACGCTCGCGTTCAACCCGTCGCACCTGGAAATCGTGAACCCGGTGGTGGTCGGTTCGGTCTATGCGCGCCAGCGTCGTCGCGGCGACAAGACCGGTACCCAGGTCATCCCGGTGCTGCTGCACGGCGACGCCGCCGTCGCCGGCCAGGGCGTGAACCAGGAAATGCTGAACTTCTCGCAGACGCGCGGTTACGGCGTCGGCGGCACGGTTCACATCATCGTGAACAACCAGATCGGCTTCACCACCTCCGATCCGCGCGACTACCGCTCTTCGCTGTACTGCACCGACATCTTCAAGATGGTCGAGGCGCCGATCTTCCACGTGAATGGCGACGACCCGGAAGCGGTCGCCTTCGTCACCAAGATGGCGATGGAATTCCGCGCCGAGTTCAAGAAGGACGTGGTGATCGACATCATCTGCTACCGCAAGCTCGGTCACAACGAGCAGGACGAGCCGATGGTGACCCAGCCGCTGATGTACAAGAAGATCGCGGCGCACCCCGGTACCCGCAAGCTGTACGCCGACCGCCTGATTTCCGCCGGCGTGATCGACGCCACCGCGCCGGAACAGATGATTGCCGACTATCGCGCCGCGCTGGACGAAGGCCGCCTGGCGAGCAATCCGGTGCTCACCAACCACCAGCGCCGCTTCGCGGTGGACTGGACGCCCTTCCTGAAGCAGCCCTACACCGACGAGTGCGACACCCGCGTGCCGCGCGAGGAACTGGCCCGTCTGGGCGAACGCCTCACCTCGATTCCGGACGGTTTCTCGCTGCACTCGCGCGTGCAGAAGATCATCGACGACCGCCGCGGCATGGCCGCCGGCAGCCAGGCGGTGGACTGGGGCATGGGCGAGAACCTGGCCTACGCGACGCTGCTGGTCGAAGGTTACGGCGTGCGCGTGTCCGGTGAGGACTGCGGTCGCGGCACCTTCTTCCATCGCCACGCAGTGCTGCACGACCAGAAGCGCGAGCGCTGGGACAGCGGCAACTACATGCCGCTGCAGTATCTCCAGCCGAACCAGGCGCCGTTCGTCGTCATCGACTCGGTGCTGTCGGAAGAGGCGGTGCTTGCCTTCGAATACGGCTACGCCACCACCGAACCGAACGAACTGGTCGTGTGGGAAGCGCAGTTCGGCGATTTCGCCAACGGCGCCCAGGTCGTGTTCGACCAGTTCATCGCGTCCGGCGAAGCCAAGTGGGGCCGCCTGTGCGGCCTCACCATGATGCTGCCGCACGGCTACGAAGGACAGGGCCCGGAACACTCGTCCGCGCGCATCGAGCGTTATATGCAGCTGTCGGCCGAAAACAACTGGCAGGTCACCATCCCGACCACGCCGGCCCAGATCTTCCACCTGCTGCGTCGCCAGATGCTGCGCAAGGTACGCAAGCCGTTGGTCATCATCACGCCGAAATCGCTGCTGCGTCACAAGGACGCGGTGTCGTCGCTGGACGAACTGGCCAACGGACGCTTCCAGCCGGTCATTCCGGAAGTGGATGCGCTGGACGACGCCTCGGTCGAGCGCGTCATCCTGTGCAGCGGCAAGATCTATTACGAACTGCTGGCCCATCGCCGCGCGCAGGACGTTAAGAATCTCGCCATCCTGCGCCTGGAGCAGCCCTATCCCTTCCCGGCCGATGAGCTGGCGACCCAGCTTGCACGCTATCCGAAGGCGACCGTTGTCACCTGGGTGCAGGAGGAGCCGCGCAACCAGGGCATGTGGTACTGGCTGATCTCGCGCGCCTTCCTCGGCAAGGCGCTGGGCGGGCTCAAGCTCGAACTGGTGTCGCGTCCGGCCTCGGCATCGCCCGCGGTGGGTTACGCCGCAAAGCACAACGCCCAGCAAAAGGCGGTCATCGAAGCAGCGATCGAAGGAGTGGGGCGCTGAGGCGCCTCCGAAAGGGAGACAGATAAATGCTCATCGAAGTGAAGGTTCCCCAGCTGTCCGAATCGGTGGCCGAAGCCACGCTGGTCCGCTGGCACAAGAAGGTTGGCGAGGCCGTGGCCCGCGACGAAAACCTGATCGACATCGAAACCGACAAGGTGGTGCTGGAAACGCCGGCACCGGACGCCGGCGTGCTGGTGGCCATCATCAAGAACGACGGCGCGTCGGTCACCAGCGGTGAACTGATCGCCCAGATCGACACCGACGCCAAGGCCTCTGCCGCGGCGCCCGCCGCCGCTGCACCGGCACCGGCTGCCGCCCCGGCACAGGTCAGCACCGCCTCGGCGTCGGCCGCCCCGGGCGGCCCGGCCAGCCCGGCCGCGCGCAAGATCATGGACGAGCGTGGCCTGACCGCCGCCGACGTGCCGGGTACCGGCCGCGGTGGCCGCATCACCAAGCCGGACGCCGTCGGCGCACCGCAGCCCGCCGCGCCGGCCCCGGCCGTCCCGTCGGCCGCCGTGGCCCGTCCGGCGCCGGCAGCCGCCGCTGCAGCTCCGGCCGCAGCGCTGCCCCAGCCGCCGATGCCGGTGAAGCTGGAAGAACTGCTGGCCGACCGCCCGCAGCAGCGCGTGCCGATGTCGCGCCTGCGCGCCCGCGTGGCCGAACGTCTGCTGCAGTCGCAGGCACAGAACGCCATCCTGACCACGTTCAATGAAGTGAACATGGGCCCGCTGATGGAGCTGCGCAAGAAGTACGCCGAGAAGTTCGAGAAGACCCACGGCGTCAAGCTGGGCTTCATGTCCTTCTTCGTGAAGGCCGCGCTGCAGGCGCTGCGCAAGTTCCCGGTGCTGAACGCCTCGGTCGATGGCAACGACATCGTCTATCACGGCTTCTTCGACATCGGCATCGCGGTCGGCAGCCCGCGCGGTCTGGTGGTGCCCATCCTGCGTGACGCAGACCAGATGAGCTTTGCCGACATCGAGCAGAAGATCGCCGAATTCGGCCAGAAGGCGAAGGACGGCAAGCTGTCGATCGAGGAACTGACCGGCGGCACGTTCTCCATTTCGAATGGCGGCGTGTTCGGCTCGATGCTGTCGACGCCCATCATCAACCCGCCGCAGTCGGCCATTCTGGGCATCCACGCGACCAAGGACCGCCCGGTGGCCGAGAACGGCCAGGTCGTCATCCGCCCGATCAACTATCTGGCGATGTCCTACGACCACCGCATCATCGACGGCCGCGAAGCTGTGCTCGGCCTGGTGACCATGAAGGAGGCGCTGGAAGATCCGGCCCGCCTGCTGTTCGACGTATAAACCCTCTCGTTGCAAGTCACGTCTGAGCGCCGCCCGGAGAGAGGGCCGGGCGGCGCCGCGGACCCAGACTGCTTCCTTTTTCCGGAGCATTGAAGATGTCCAAAGAATTTGATGTCGTCGTGATCGGCGCCGGCCCCGGCGGTTACGTGGCCGCCATCCGCGCCGCGCAGCTCGGCCTAAGCGCCGCCTGCATCGAGTACAACAGCTACGCCGACCCGAAGGGCGAAGTGCGCCTCGGCGGCACCTGCCTGAACGTGGGCTGCATTCCGTCCAAGGCGCTGCTGCAGTCGTCCGAACTGTTCGAGCAGGCCAACCACTCCTTCGTCATGCACGGCATTTCGGTCGAGTCGCCGAAGATGGACGTCGGCGTCATGATGAAGCGCAAGGACAATATCGTCGGCCAGCTCACCACCGGCATCCGCGGTCTGTTCAAGAAGAACAACGTGACGCTGCTGTCCGGCCTGGGCAGCTTCGCCGGCCGCGAGGACGAGAAGTGGAAGATCGCGGTGACCCGCAACGGCGCTACCGAACACGTGCTGGCAAAGCATGTCATCGTCGCCACCGGTTCGCGTGCCCGTCACCTGCCGGGCATCGAGGTCGATAACAAGGTGATCTGCGACAACGAAGGCGCGCTCGCCTTCGACGGCGCACCGAAGAAGCTGGGCGTGATCGGCGCCGGCGTGATCGGCCTGGAACTGGGCAGCGTGTGGAAGCGCCTCGGCGCCGAAGTCACCATCCTGGAAGCGGCGCCGGAATTCCTGTCGGCGGCCGATCCGGCAATCACCAAGGAAGCCTGGAAAACCTTCGTTGCCAAGCAGAAGCTGGGCATCAAGCTGGGCGCGAAGATCGGCAAGGTCGAGCGCACCGACGCCGGCGTGCGCGTCGAGTACGAGCACAAGGACGAACAGCATGTGCTCGAGTGCGACCGCCTCATCGTTTCGGTCGGCCGCATTCCGAACACCGACGGCCTGAATGGCGAATCGGTGGGCCTGAAGATCAGCGAGCGCGGCTTCATCGAGGTCGATGCGCAGGGCCGCACCAATCTCGCGAACGTGTGGGCGGTGGGCGACGTGGTGCCGGGCCCGATGCTGGCGCACAAGGGCATGGAAGAGGGCGTCATGGTGGCGGAGTGCATCGCCGGCCAGAACGGTCACGTCAATCACGACACCGTGCCCTGGGTCATCTACACCCATCCGGAAATCGCCTGGGTGGGCAAGACCGAAACCCAGCTCAAGGCCGAAGGGATCGAGTACAAGGCTGGGCAGATTCCGTTCGCGGCCAACGGCCGTGCGCTGGGTCAGGGTGACACCACCGGTTTCGTGCGCATGTATGCCTGCGCCAAGACCGACCGCATCCTCGGCGTGCACGTGATCGGCAACAACGCATCGGAGCTGATTGCCGAAGCGGTGGTGGCGATGGAATTCGACGCCTGCTCCGAGGACATCGCGCGCATCTGCCACGCCCACCCGACGCTGTCGGAGGTGATGCACGAAGCCGCGCTGGCCTGCGACAAGCGCCCGCTGCACTTCTGATCGATCGGGAAACGGACCATGGGCGCCGCCTCGCATGACATCCTGAAGGTCCCCGAACGGGGCATGCTGGACACCTTCGAGGCGCAGCTCAAGGTCCGCGGCTATACCGCGGACGCGTCGCAGCGCGGCGCGGCCGAGCGGCTGCAGAAGCTCTACACCGAGCTGCTCGGCTTCAAGGCTGCGCGCCGCACCCAGCTGCGCAAACTGCTGTCGCGCGCGCAGCCGCCACGCGGCGTGTGGTTCTGGGGTGGTGTCGGCCGCGGCAAGAGCTTCCTGATGGACTGTTTCTATGACGCAGTGCCCTACCGCCGCAAGAAGCGCGTGCATTTCCACGCCTTCATGCAGCAGATCCATGAAGCACTGAAAAAGCACAAGAACGAAGCCGATCCGCTCGCCCAGGTGGCGGACGAGATCGCGAAGAACACCCGCCTGCTGTGCTTCGACGAATTCCATGTGTCCGACATTGCGGACGCGATGATTCTCGGCCGACTGGTCGAGGCGCTGTTCGAGCGCGGCGTGGTGTTCGTCGCCACGTCCAACTACCCGCCGGACGGCCTGTATCCGAACGGCCTGCAGCGGCAGAACTTCCTGCCCACCATCGAGCTGCTGAAGAAGCGGCTCGAAGTATTCGAACTCGACGCCGGCATCGACTACCGCCTGCGTTCGCTGGAGCGCATGGACATTTTCATGGTGCCCGGCGGCAAGGAAGCGGACGCCAAGCTGGCCGAGGACTTCCGCCAGATCTGCGGCGAACCCTGTCCGGCCGGTCCGCTGGAAATCCTCGGCCGCACGCTGAAAACCCGCGACCGCTCGCTGGGCGCGGCTTGGTTCGATTTCAACGAGCTGTGCGGCGGTCCGCGCTCACAGAACGATTACCTCGAACTGGCGCGCCGCTATCACTCCATCCTGATTTCCAACGTGCCGAAGATGAGCCGTGACCAGGCCAACGAAGCGCGCCGCTTCACCTGGCTGGTGGATGTGCTGTACGACTTCCGGGTGAAGCTCATCCTGTCCGCGGAAGTCGACGCGCCCGAGCTCTACACCGACGGCCCGCACGCGAACGAGTTCACCCGTACGGTGAGCCGCCTGATCGAAATGCGTACCCGCGAGTATCTGGCGTCGCCCCACCGGGTGGATTTCGCCGGCAGCATGTCGTCGGTCGCGGCCTGACCTGTCTGCCTGCCGTCCCCCGGGCGGAGGACCTTTCTCCGCCGCCGGACGTCTACACTGCGTACCGAAACCGTCGCCGCAGGTGTCCGATGTCCGTTCTCGCACTGCTCCGTTCACTGCTGATGTGCTGCCTGCTGTGTCCGCTGATCGCGGTGGCGCAGGTGAAGCTCGACATCATTCCGCTCAAGCACCGCACGCCTGACCAGGTGCTGCCGGCGTTGCGCCCGCTGGTCGGTGCCGAAGCCGCGCTGTCCGGCGCCAACAACCGCATCTTCATCCGTGCCGATGCGGCGACCCGCGCCGCGGTCAAGCAGGCCATCGACGCGCTCGACACGCCACTGCGCAGCCTGATGATTTCGGTGCGCCAGGACAACGACGATACCGTGCAGCAGGACGGTGCCGGCGTGTCCGGCGAAGTGGGGCGCGACACCCGTGTGCGTGCCCGCGTGTGGTCCACACGGGGCGATGCCGGTGACCGGCTGTCGCAGCGGGTGCAGGTGGTGGAAGGCGGCGCCGCCTTCATCCAGGTCGGCAGCACCACGCCGCTGCCCTTCAGCCAGGTCATCGTCGGGCCGGGCGGTGCGGCGATCAGTCAGGGCGTGCAGTACCGTGACGTCTCCAGCGGTTTCTACGCGCAGCCGCGGGTTAATGGCGACCAGGTGACGCTGGACATCTCTCCGCAGAAGGAATCGCTGTCCGACACCCAGTACGGCGAGGTGCGCAGCGCCCGTCTGATCAGCACCGTGCGCGGGCGTCTGGGTGAGTGGATGGAGCTGGGATCGTCCGGGTACGACGAACAGGTGAACCAGCGCGGCATCACCCGCTACGGCACGCGTGACGCCCAGTCGCAGCGTCGCATCTGGGTCCGGGTCGACGCGCTGCCGTGAGCGGCCCTGCGCGCGCCCGGAAGCTCATGAATTTCCCTAGCCGCGCTTCAAGCCACCGGCGACGCGGCAGGGCGGCTGCCCCGCGATACTGAAAGTGCG
The DNA here is from genome assembly GCF_000214035.2 of Methyloversatilis universalis FAM5. Classification (GTDB taxonomy): domain Bacteria; phylum Pseudomonadota; class Gammaproteobacteria; order Burkholderiales; family Rhodocyclaceae; genus Methyloversatilis; species Methyloversatilis universalis. The sequence continues at coordinate 22,972 of NZ_AFHG01000035.1, forward strand.
CCGGAAGACGGCGCGCACATTCACAACCGACTGTCAGGAGATCACCATGAGCTGGGAAACCCCGAAGGCCACCGATCTGCGTTTCGGCTTCGAAATCACGATGTACGTCGCCAACCGCTGAGGTGGGTGATTCCGACGGGTTCGCCCGCCGGAACAGGTTTCACCGGTCCCGCCCGCGGGCGGGCCCCGTTCCATCCGGCGCCTCGCGCTGCCGGCAGAAAAATGGGCCGCAACAGGCCTGACCGGGCTCCACCGAGCCCACGGAGGAGAAGCATGCGTCTGCACGTACTCGGTTCCGCAGCCGGAGGCGGTTTTCCGCAGTGGAACTGCAACTGCCCGAACTGCGACGGTTTGCGCAAGGGCACGATCAAGGCGCGCGCGCGCACGCAGTCATCGATCACGGTCAGTGGCGACAACGAGAACTGGGTGCTGTTCAACGCCTCGCCCGACATCCTGACCCAGTTCCAGCGTTTTCCCGCACTGCAGCCGGCGCGCGCGCTGCGCGACACCGCGGTGAAAGCCATCGTGCTGATCGACGGTCAGATCGATCACACCACCGGCCTCTACATGCTGCGCGAACACCGGCAGCCGCATCAGATCTGGTGCACGCCGCCGGTGCGGCAGGATCTGACCGAAGGCAATCCGCTGTTCCGCCTGCTCGGCCACTACTGCGGCATCGAGTGGAACGAGCTGGGCATCGACGACCGCGAATTCACCATCGCCGGCGCGCCCGGACTCAAGTTCCGCGCACATGCGCTGCGCAGCAACGCGCCCCCTTATTCGCCGCGCCGTGACCGGCCGGTACCGGGTGACAACGTGGGCGTCACCATCGAGGACACGAACAGCGGCCGGAAAATCTACTACGCACCGGGTCTGGTCGAGATCGAACCGCAGGTGTGGGCCGCGATGCAGGCGGCCGACGTGGTGCTGGTCGACGGCACCTGCTGGAGCGACGACGAAATGATCGCGCTCGGCGCGTCGAAGAAGCGCTCGCGCGACATGGGCCACCTCGCCCAGAGCGGTCCGGGCGGCATGATCGAATGGCTGGACAGGCTGCCGAAGACCACCCGCAAGATCCTCATCCACATCAACAACACCAACCCCATCCTGAACGAGGACAGCCCGCAGCGTCGCGAGCTGGACGCGCACGGCATCGAGGTTTCGTACGACGGAATGGACATCACGCTATGAGCACCCAACAGCCCTGGAACCACGAGGAATTCGAAGCCAAGCTGCGCGAGAAGGGCGCGGCCTACCACATTCACCATCCGTTCAACGTGATGCTGAATACCGGCAAGGCAACGCCCGAGCAGATCCGCGGCTGGGTGGCCAACCGCTTCTACTATCAGATCGCGATCCCGGTTAAGGACGCGGCCATCCTGTCGAACACGCCGGACCGCGAAGTGCGCCGCCAGTGGATACAGCGCATCCTCGACCATGACGGCTACGAAATCACCGCGCCGGACGGCACCACGGTGCGCGACGAAGGCGGCATCGAAGCCTGGATCAAGCTGGGCGAAGCCACCGGTCTGAGCCGCGAGGAAATCGTCGATCTGCGCCACGTCGTGCCGGGCGTGCGCTTCGCGGTCGATGCCTACATCAATTTCGCGCGTCAGCGGCCGTGGCAGGAAGCCGTGTGTTCGTCGCTGACCGAGCTGTTCGCGCCCAAGATCCACAAGGAGCGCCTGGCCAACTGGCCGGAGCACTATCCGTGGATCGAATCCGCCGGCCTGCAGTACTTCCGCAACCGCGTGTCGCAGGCGCGCCGCGACGTGGAGCAGGGCCTGGCCGTGACGCTGAACTACTTCAACACGCGCGAGATGCAGGAGCGCGCGCTGAACATCCTGCAGTTCAAGCTCGACGTGCTGTGGACCATGAACGACGCGATGGCCAACGCCTACGGCGTAAACAAGTGAGCGCACAGATGACCGTCACGACCGCATCGGTGCCGAAGATCGGTCGCCACTTCCGCATTCAGTGGGAAGAGGCGCAGAAGGCCTATGTGCTGCTGTATCCGGAAGGCATGGTGAAGCTGAACCAGAGCGCGGGCGAAATCCTGAAGCGCTGCACCGGCGAGGCCAGTGTGGGCGACATCACTGCCGATCTGGAAAAGACCTTCAACGCGCAGGGCCTGCAGCAGGACGTGATCAACTTCGTCGAACTGGCGCTGCAACAGAAGTGGGTGGAAACGACATGACCGACTTTGCCGAAGCCCAGGCCGCGCAGGACGCGGCCACGATAGGCCCGCCGCTGTGGCTGCTGGCCGAAGTGACCTACCGCTGCCCGCTGCACTGCGTGTACTGCTACAACCCGGTCGACTTCGCGAAGCACGAAGCAGAGCTCAGTACCGAAGAGTGGTTCAAGGTGCTGCGCGAAGCGCGCGAACTGGGTTCGGTGCAGTGCGGCTTTTCCGGCGGCGAGCCGATGCTGCGCGACGATCTGGAACTGCTGGTGGCCGAGGCGCACCGCCTTGGCTACTACACCAATCTGCTCACCTCCGGCGTCGGCCTGAACGAAAAGCGCATCGACGCGCTGAAGGAAGCCGGGCTGGACCACATCCAGCTGTCCTTCCAGGACTCGAGCCGGGAAATGAACGACTTCCTGTCGTCCACCCGCACCTTTGACCTGAAGCGCCGGGCGGCCACGCTGATCAAGTCACGCGGCTACCCGATGGTGATGAACTGCACCATCCATCGGCACAACATCGATCACATCGAAGCCATCCTGCAGCTGGCGGACGAGATCGAGGCCGAGTACGTGGAACTGGCCAACACCCAGTACTACGGCTGGGCGCAGGTGAACCGCGACCAGCTGCTGCCGTCGCGCGAACAGCTCGAGTGCGCCGAACGCATCACCAATGAGTGGCGCGAAAAGCACGGCAACAAGATGAAGCTGTTCTTCGTCGTGCCGGATTACTACGAGAACCGGCCCAAGAAGTGCATGAACGGCTGGGGCAACATCTTCCTGACCATCACGCCGGACGGCAAGGCGCTGCCCTGTCACACCGCGCGCATGCTGCCGGGCCTGGAGTTTCCGGACGTGCGCACCAGCTCGGTTCGGGAAATCTGGTACGAGTCCGAAGGCTTCAACCGCTACCGCGGCACCGGCTGGATGAAGGAGCCCTGTTCCAGCTGTCCGGAAAAGGAAAAGGATTACGGTGGCTGTCGCTGTCAGGCCTATATGGTCGCCAACGATCCGAATGCCGCCGACCCGGTGTGCGACAAGTCGCCCTTCCACCACAAGATCGTCGAGGCGGTGGAGCGTGCGCAGATTCCGGGCAATCCGCAGCAGGTGAAACCGCTCATCTACCGCGGCCCGAAGGAATCGCTGCAGCTCGACCGTCCGTTCTGAGCGGGCAGGGCGGTCTCGTCCGCCCTGCGCTCTCCCAGCGCTCCGGCCGGCGGCTCAATCGCGCCGGTAAGGGTGGGGCGTGACACGGAAGGGCGCGGCCTGCCCCGGCCGCAGCTCCACCTCGGCCCAGCCCAGCCAGGGCGTACCGTGGCTTTCGATCCGCATCACGTGCGACAGCACGGTTCCGTTATCCGGATGCCGCAGCGGATGATCGGCGCGATGCAGGTGGGTGTCGCCGTGCACCAGCAGCACCGGGCGCGACGCGCTTGCCGCACGCGCGGCAATCCGGCCCAGCAGCCAGCCGTAGCGCGGGCTGTGGCCCCCCGCGGCGAAATCAGGTGAGGCATGGAAGGCGATCACGATGGCCGGCGCGGCCGTGCGTTCCGCTTCGTCGAAAGCCGCGTCCAGCCAGTCCCGGGCCGCCGTTCGCAGCGCGTCTGCACGCGGGTCGTCGGGCAGCTTGCCGCCCGCTACGTTCAGGGTGACGAACAGCACGCCCTGCATCCGCCAGCGGCGGTGCTCCGGCACGCCCGGCTGCACCGCCGGACGCAGCGCGCCGTCCAGCCGGCCGTCCCCGAACATCGTGCCGCGCAGATGGGTGAGTCTTTCGAACGGATCGAAACCGCCCGCGGCCGCCCGTCTGCAGTCCAGCCAGTCGTTGTCGCCAGCCAGCAGCACCAGCGGATGGGCAGACCTTTCCAGCAGCTGGCGACGGTCGGCGAACACCGCATCGTCGCACGGCGTGCTGCCACCCTTCAGGTCCCCGACATGCAGCGAAAAGGCGATCGGCCGCGCGGCCTGTTCGGCCAGCATGTCGAGCGCGATCTCGCGCTCGTATCGGGTGTAGGGCATGTCGCCCCAGATCGCGAAGCTCAGCGTGCCCGGTTCCGGCGAGCGGATACAGCCCGCCAGCACGGTGCAGGCGAAGAAAGACAGGGCGCGCAGCGGCGTCCTCAGGAAGTGAAAAAAAAGGTGCATCGGGTCAAGGATATCGCCCGCGGGACCGATATAGCCGGACAGAGACAAAAGCCTTGCCCGCCCGCGGTGGCGAGTTCGCCGCATCAGACTGCTCATGCCCAACTTCTTTACCTCCGGACTCGAAGCGTCGACCGCGCTGATGTCCACCAGCCACGAGCCCTGGCTGGTCGCGCTGTCGATCGCGGTGGCGGTGCTCAGTTCCATGGTGTCGCTGTACACCGTGGGCCAGGTGGAACAGGCGCGCGATCCGCGCATGGCCTGGCTGATGAAGCTGGCCTGCAGCCTGTCGCTGGGCGGCGGCGTGTGGGCCATGCACTTCATCGGCATGCTGGCGCTCGACATCTGCGTCACGGTGCAGTACGACATCTGGCTGTCGCTGGCGTCCATGCTGCCCAGCCTGCTGGCCGCGCTGGCGACGATACAGCTGATGACCCGGCCCACGCTCACGCCGCGCGAACTGCTGGCGGGTGGCGTGCTGATGGGCGCCGGCATCGGCGTGATGCACTACAGCGGCATGCAGTCGATGAAGATGCAGGCCGCGCTGCTGTATGACCCGCTGCTGTTCGGCGTGTCCATCCTGCTGGCGGTGCTGCTGGCCACGCTGGCGCTCTGGGTCAAGTTCTTCGTCCCGATACGGGGTCGTCGGCCTCGCCTGCTGGTCAGCGGCAGCGTGATGGGGCTGGCGATCGCCGGCATGCACTATGCCGGCATGGCGGCCGCCCGCTTCATCGGCGTCGAGGAAAGCGCGCCGCAGACCGACAATCTCATGATGGGCGCGCTGGTCACGCTCGCGACGCTGGCGCTGATCGGCTTCGCGCTGGGCTGTCACGCGCTGCTGCGCTATCGCGCGCTGGTGGACGAACTGAGCGCCAGCGAATCGCGCATGCGGGCACTGCTCAGCACGCCGGTCGATGGCGTGGTGACGCTTGACGAGCACGGCACCGTGCAGACCCTGAACACGACCGCCGAGGCGCTGTTCGGCTGGCGCGAAGCAGAACTGACCGGCCGCAGCTTCGAACAGCTGCTGGCCGAGCCCGAGCGCGCGCTGTATTCGGGTTATCTGGCGGAATTCAGGCGTACCCGCGAACCTTCGCTGGCCGGGCGCAGCCGGGAAGTGACCGGCCGCCATCGCGACGGTCGGGACATCCCGCTGCACGTGTCCATCGGGCACGCTCAGGTCGGCGGTGCCGACCTCTTCGTCTGCTATATCGCCGACATTTCCCACTACCGCGACATGGAGCGCGCGGTCCGCGAAAGCGAGGCCCAGCTCCGCTCGCTGATCCAGAACATTCCGGGCGTGGCCTACCGCTGCCTGATGAGCGATGACTGGCCCATGCTGTTCATGAGCGATGCCACGGAAACCCTGACCGGCTATCCGGCCAGCGATTTCATGGGCGAACACCCGGTGCGCAGCTTCGGCTCCATCACCCACCCGGACGACATGGCGAGCAATTGGCGGGTGGTCGAGGCGTCGATCCGCGACAACCGTCCTTTCGTCGTCGAATACCGCATCCGTCACGCCGACGGTTCCACGCGCTGGATGTGGGAGCACGGCAGCGCGGTGCGCGAGCCGGACGGATCGGTGAAATGGATAGACGGCGTCATCCTGGACATCACCGAACGGCGCGAAATGGAACAGGCGCTGCGGGCCGCAAAGGAGAAGGCGGAACTGGCCGCCGCGTCCAAGTCGGCCTTCCTGGCCAATATGAGCCACGAGATACGCACGCCGATGAACGCCATCATCGGCTTCAGCGACGTGCTGCTCGGCCAGACCCAGCCACCGGAACAGCGTCGCCAGCTCGAAGTCGTGAGCGCGTCCGCCCGCTCGCTGCTGCGCCTGCTGAACGACATTCTCGATACCGCCAAGCTGGAGCGCGGCGCGGTCGAGCTGGAAATGCTGGATTTCGATCTGCACGAGCTGCTGGGCCAGCTCACCCAGACCCTCGCCATCCAGGCGCGCGACAAGGGCCTCACCCTGACCATCGACGCGCACGCGCAGCTCGGCCGTCACTATCGCGGCGATTCGCTGCGCATCCGTCAGGTGCTCACCAACCTGATCGGCAATGCGATCAAGTTCACCGAAAGCGGCGGCGTCGTGGTGCGGGTGCGCGCCGAAACTGGCCACGTGCGCTTTTCGGTGGTGGATACCGGCATCGGCATCGCGCCGGAGCGGCTCACCGCCATCTTCGAGCCCTTCACCCAGGCCGACGTATCGATGAGCCGGCGTTTCGGCGGCACCGGGCTGGGTACCTCGATCTGCAAGCAGCTGGTCGAGCTGATGGGCGGCCGCATCTGGGTGGACAGCACGCCGGGTCAGGGCAGCGCCTTCCATTTCACCTTGCCGCTGATGCCAGGCAGCGCGCCGGTGGCCGCCACGTCGGCGCTGATCCATCTGCCGCCGCTCAAAGTGCTGGCGGTGGATGACGTGGAACAGAACGTGGAACTGCTGTCCGCGCTGCTCACGCGCGAGGGGCATGCGGTGACCGCCTGCGTGGCCGCACGCGAGGCGATTGCCGCCGCTGCCCGCGAGCGCTACGACCTGGTGCTGATGGACCTGCACATGCCGGAAGTCAGTGGCCTGCAGGCGACCCGCGAAATCCGCGCCGCCGAGCGCGCGGACGGCCGCCCGGCGGTGCCGGTGATCGCGCTGACCGCCAGCGTGCTGGAGGCGGACCGCATCGCCGCACGTGAAGCCGGCATGAACGGCTTCGCCACCAAGCCGATCGAACTCGACAACCTGTTCGCCGAAATCGGCCGGGTGCTCGACATCCACGTGTCGGCACCGGCCCCTGCGACGCAGCCCGGCGCCGCCGGCGGCCTGATCGACATGGCGCGGGCACTGGCACTGTGGCGCACGCCCGAAAGGCTGGAAAGCGCCCTCCGGCGCGTGCTGGCCGACAACGCGGATCTGAAGGACAAGCTCGACAGCCGTGCGGCCGAGGGCGCCCACGACGAAGTCCGCGCGCTGGCGCACCGGGTCCGGGGCGTGGCGGCGAACGTCGGTGCCACCCGGCTGACCGCAGCGCTGGCGCGGCTCGAAGCGGCGTCCGCCTCCGGCCAGTCGGCCAACTACAGCGCCCTGATCGCGGAGGTCGCCGACGCGATGGCCGGCCTGCACCTGGAACTGGACAGCTGGCCCGCGGCCGCGCGGGAAGCGGCGCCGGCACGGTCCGCGGCACCCGGCCGCACCGATCTGCCGGCCGCGCTGCGTCACGCCGAAGCACTGAAACGCGCGCTGCTGCACGGCGAGCTGGACGACTCGGCGCTGGCGCTGCTGCTCAATGCGGTGGGCGGCCATCCAGCCGCCGCACTGCTCGAGCCGCTGTCCGAGGCGATCGACAATTTCGACTTCGATCAGGCGGTGGCCGGGATCGAACGGCTGGTGGAGGCCCTCCGCACCTCCACGCAGCCGGTGCCGTCAGAAGCGGGAGCCTGAATGGATACACCGGAAAAGCGCATAGACGCCTACGGCATCGACGCGGGTGACCCGCGCAAGACCGTGCTGTGCGTGGACGACGAACCTTCGAACCTGCAGGTGCTGAGGCAGATACTGCAGGCGGACTACCGGCTGCTGTTCGCCCGCGACGGGCGACGGGCGATCGAACTGGCGTCGGTCGAACAGCCGGATCTGGTGCTGCTCGACGTGATGATGCCGGGCATGAACGGCCATGACGTCTGCCGCGCGTTCAAGGCGGACAGCCGGCTGGCCCGCATTCCGCTCATCTTCGTGACCGCGCTCAGCGATGTCGACGACGAGGCGCGCGGCTTCGAACTCGGTGCGGTGGATTACATCGCCAAGCCGGTCAGTCCGCCCATCGTGCGGGCGCGGGTGCGCACCCACCTGTCACTGGTGAGCGTGCACGATCTGATCGAGACGCGGCTGCAGGTCATACAGCGGCTGGGTCTGGCCGCCGAGTACAAGGACAACGAAACCGGCCTGCACGTGATCCGCATGAGCCATTACGCCCAGATCCTGGCGCGCGCCGCCGGCTGGACCGAGGAAATGGCGCAGGACCTGCTGCATGCGGCGCCGATGCACGACGTGGGCAAGATCGGCATTCCGGATCACATCCTGCGCAAGCCGGGCAAGTTCGATGACGCCGAATGGGAAATCATGAAAACCCATGTCGATATCGGCGTGCGCATCATCGGCGAACACGAGACCGGCCTGCTGGCCGTGGCCCGGCGCATCGCGCAGGGGCATCACGAAAAGTGGGACGGCAGCGGCTACCCGGGCGGCCTGCGCGGCACCCAGATTCCGGTCGAGGCGCGCATGGTGGCGATCGCCGACGTGTTCGACGCACTCACGACCGAGCGTCCCTACAAGAAGGCCTGGACCGTGGACGACGCCTGCGCGCTGCTGGTCGAACAGAAGGAAAAGCATTTCGACCCCCATCTGGTCGATCTTTTCCTCGGCTGCATGCCGCAGATACTGGACGTGAAGGAAAGGTGGGCGGAGCACGCCGCGACGCCGCTGTGATCGTCGGCCGGCCGCCGTGCCGTGACGGTCAGTGGCGATAGCGCCGCTTCACGTCCAGCCGGCAGCCCGCGCGTTCATTGCCCGGCACCCGGTCGCAATCGGTGAGCTCGCGCTCGAAACGGGCCGCCGTCTCCGGATCCAGCGGCGGGGGCGCCACGTCGGGAAAGCGCTCACGGGCGGCAGCCATCCGGACTTCGTGATGGGCCTTGCCGCGCGCCAGACAATCCGCCTTCAGTTCGGGCGCCATGCGCGCGCATTCGCGCTGTGCTTCGGAATGTTCGAGATCGGCCCGCCGGCGCGCCTCTGCGTAGCTGCGGCCGGCATCGTCCGCTGCACAGACGGGTGCCACCGGCACGCAGGCAAGACCGGCCGCCAGCGCACCGGTTCGCAGGAGCGCGCACACGGGACGACAGCCGAAGATCGGGGAGGAAACGGAGAATCGCATGACGCCGATTCTAGAAAGGCCCTCCGCCCCGGTCTGTCACGAAGCGTTACGAGCGTGCCGGATATCAGGTTCCGACCAGCAGATCCCCGTTCAGCCTGACCCGGTCGCCGACGCGGAAGCGGCCGTTCTGCGCCATCACCACGGTGCGCAGTTCGCCGCTTTCCAGACGTACCGTGATGGCGTAACGGCCGGAGGGCGGATGACCGTCCTGACGCGGGTTGCCGCGCAGCCAGCCGGCGAAGCGCTCCCGCATCAGCCTGCGCTCCTGCAGCAGTTCCATGTGTTCGATCCGGCCATAGGGGCTGTCCACACCGCGCGTGCCGGGTGCGGCGGCGGCGATCACTGCCGCTTCGGCGATGGCGGCATCCGGCAGACGGGGTAGTTCCGGCGGATCTGAGCAGCCGCCGGCGCCGAGTGCGCAGGTCAGCGCCAGTGCGCCCAGCCACTGTTCGCGGCGCATCGGCGTGTCCGCCTACTTGTCCGCCGACTTGCGCGCGTCGTCGAGGGCGTCCTTCGCCTTGTCGCGCGCGTCGTCCAGCGTTTCACCGGCCTTGCTGACCGCGTTGTCCACCGCCTTGCCGGCGCGCTCGGCCGGACCTTCGCGTTCGCAGGCGGCCAGGGTCAGCGCCAGCGCGGCAAGGGCGGCGGCGGTAAGGGTACGCGTTCCGTTCATGCTGTTCTCCCTGTGGTCGGATTCCGCACGCGGCGGGGTGAGCACATGGTGGCGCGCAGCCGGCCGACGCGGCGTCGGCGCGCGGCGAAGCAGGCTGTCGGGCGCGTCCTACAGCGCCGCCGGCGTGAACAGCGCTTCACCCATCCGCAGCCGCTGACCGGTGAAGACCGCAGGCTTGACCGCCGCCTGCCGCGGCAGCAGCAGCAGGATGGTCGAGCCGTGTTCGAACCAGCCCAGTTCCTCGCCGCGCTGCGCGTGCGCGGAACAGTCGAGCCGGTGCGGTCCGGCGTAGCCGGCATGCAGGGTGAGATCCACGCAGTGAAGGCGCAGGCTGGCGACGAGAATGGCGGCCACCGGCACCATGACCAGCGGCGTGCCATCGTCCATCCGTGCACTGAGCACCGCACGTTCGTTGCGGCAGTACAGGCGCTCCACCCGCGCCAGCGCAGGCGGATTGACGTTCCAGGTGTCGCCCGGGAAGTAGTGCACCCCTTCGATGCTGCAGTCCGCGGGGGCGTGGAAGCGGTGGTACATGGCAGCGGTGATGCGCAGCGTCATGTAGTGGCCATCGCGCAGCAGGGCTGCCTGTTCACGATCACCCAGCAGTTCTTCCAGCGTGTAGCGCATGCCCTTGGCCTGCAGCAGCGTGTCGCCCTCGATGCGCCCGAGGGCGCCGACGATGGCGTCACACGGGCTCACCAGCACATCCGGCCGCGGGTCCAGCGGGCGGGCGCCGTCGCGCAGTTCGCGGATGAAGGCATCGTGCAGGCTGCGGAACTGCGTCTTGCGGGCATCCGACAGATCGACCTCGCCGAAGCGCCGCCACAGGCCGATGGACAGATCGCGCACCCAGGGGTGTTCGACCTTGCTGAAGCGGCCGAACAGGCGGGTGAGGGTGGCCCGCGGAATGCGGTTGGTGAGCGCGAAATTGAGCGCGTCGTTCGCCATCAGGCGCTGGAACAGGGACGGGCGGGCGGTCACGGCTGCGTAACCTCGCGCTGATACATGTGCCACATATGAACGAGTCCTTTCCTCTCTATATCGCGGGCGCCGCGGCGCTGGCCGCCCTGTTGCCGCGCATCCGCCGGCGCCTTCAGCTGTCGCGGGCCAAGCACCGCTCGCTTGCCGGGCATTCGAAAATGTCCCGGCGGGTGGCGAAACTGCTGCCCTTCTATGAATTCGACGAAAGTGGCTTCTACGCCGCGGACGCCGCGCCGGCGGAGGTCGCGGCGCGAAGGCGCAGCGGCTTCGAGGCGCTGGCCGCGCTGTACGCACAGCGCTACGCGCGCACCCGGGCGCTGACCGAAGACACGCAGTCCATGGTTTCGGACATGCAGTTCACCGGCAGCTACCGCGTACCCTTCCAGTTCAGCCGCCATGTGCGCAGCCACCTGAAGGCCGGCTCCTTCGTGCAGGCATCCGCCGGCGTCACGCTGACCGATCTCGACGGCAACGTGTTCTACGATCTGGCCGGCTCCTACGGCGTCAATGTGTTCGGCTACGACGTCTACAAGGGCTGCATGGCGCGCGGTGCGGCGCGGGTCGAGGCGCTGGGTCCGGTGCTCGGCGCCTACCATCCGGTGCTGGCCGACAACGTGAAGCGGCTGTGCGCGATTTCCGGTATGGAGGAGGTGTCTTTCCACATGTCGGGCACCGAGGCAGTGATGCAGGCGGTGCGGCTGGCGCGCTACCACACCGGCCGCAGCCATCTGGTGCGCTTCTGCGGCGCCTACCACGGCTGGTGGGGCGACGTGCAGCCGGGCGTCGGCAACCCGACCGCAGCCGAACACACCTACACGCTGAAGGACATGCACGCCGACACGCTGCGTGTGCTGCGCACCCGGCGCGACATCGCCTGCGTGCTGGTCAATCCGCTGCAGGCACTGCACCCCAATGCCGGCGCACCCGGCGATTCGTCGCTGGTGGATGGTGGCCGGCGTGCCGGCTATGACCGCGCCGCCTACACCGACTGGCTGGAACAGCTGCGCGAGGTCTGTACCGAGCGCGGCATCGTGCTCATTTTCGACGAAGTGTTCCTCGGCTTCCGGCTGGCGAAAGGCGGCGCACAGGAATACTTCGGCGTGCGCGCCGATCTGGTCACCTATGGCAAGACCCTGGGCGGCGGTTTCCCGGTCGGCGTGGTGTGCGGCCCGCACCGGCTGATGAAGCGCTACCGCGACGACCGGCCGGCGGACATCTGCTTCGCCCGCGGCACCTTCAACTCGCACCCGCACGTGATGGGGGCGATGAACGAATTCCTGCAGCTGCTGGACGCGCCGGACATCGACGCGATCTACCGTGATGCAGACACGGTCTGGAACGCGCGCGCCGACGGCCTGAACCGGCGCCTGCGCGAAGCCGGGCTGCCGGTCGGCGTGGCCAATATGGGCTCGATCTGGACCGTCACCTATGCGGTGCCGTCGCGCTACAACTGGATGCTGCAGTACTACCTGCGCGCCGAAGGCCTGCTGCTGAGCTGGGTGGGCACCGGCCGCTTCATCTTCAGCCTGAACTACAGCGATGCCGATTTCGCCGAGGTCAGCGAGCGTTTCATGGCCGCCGCGAAGAAGATGGAGGCCGACGGCTGGTGGTGGACGCCGCCGGGTGCAAGCAACAAGCGGGTGCGCCGCGCCATCCTGAAGGAAATGCTGACCCGCCGCTGAACGGCGGGCAGGGCCGGGCAGGCATCGGTGTCCGGTCATGTCGGGACCGCTGAAGGAATGAAGGAAGCCCGCGCAAGCGGGCTTCCTTTCTTGTGAAGTGCGCGAATGGACGTGTTCAGGCGTTCGCGCCGTGCTGCGCGTGCATCGGATCGATCAGTTCGCCACGCAGCAGCGCCAGCGGCGCGCGGTGGTAGAGCTTCACGTCGTGGAAGGGGTCGGTCAGGATTTTCGTGGCCCACACCAGACCGGACTGCACACCCATCAGGAAGAACAGATGGACGGTACGGAAGAGGAGGCCGCCGATGCCGATGGCGATCCAGGTGACCGACAGGTTGTACAGGAATCCGCGGTCGCTTTCCGGTGCTGCCAGCAGGCCGAACAGCGTCGGATCGAAGTAGAGCACGAAGGGCGAGGCGGCCCAGATCGCCATCAGCACCACCTTGCGGCGCAGGTTGTAGCCGACCTTGATGTCTTCCTTGTGTTCGTGGCTGGCGTGGTTCACATGGTCATAGCCCTTGGGCTCAAAGAAGAAATGACCGGACTGGCGCGACACCATGGCCACGCCCCAGCTCAGCAGCGCCGACACCACCGGGTCGATGAACAGCATGACGTAGGCGCCGAGAAAGCTCAGTGCGCTGACCAGATGCAGGGACTGGTTGATGCGGCTGTGGTGGTAGTAGCGGTGATCGTCCCAGCGCTGGGTGCGCAGTTCTTCGAAAAATGACTTCATGGAATCCCTCCGGAAAGTGTGGCAAGGCTAGGAAGGGTCGGTTACACCGGGAATGCAGTTCTTCTAAGAATTGGTGACACAGGCAGGTGACACGGTCGGGTGACATCAGGGCCTGCGGCATCGCGCGCGGTCCGGGTGCAGCGGAGGTCGGGACTGTCGCGAAATCTTCATCGAAGCTTCACGCAAGGGCGGGCGCCGGCGGCCGATAGGCAGTCGGGTCCACGACGACAACGCACCGCCATGCACACCCTTACCGACCAGAGCATTTCATCCGACAACCACACCCGTACCGCACTGCGCGCACTGATGGAGGGCCGCGCGCTCGGCATGGTCTTTCAGCCCATCGTCCGACTCGAGGACGGCGCGGTGCTGGCCCACGAAGCGCTGGTGCGCGGACCGGAAGGCAGCGCGCTGCACCTGCCGGCCGTGCTGTTCGCCACCGCCCGCGCAATGGAGCTCGAATCCGAACTCGAGATCGCCTGCGTCGAAGCCGCGGTGCGCCAGTTCAATCCGGCCACGCCGGGCCAGCTTTACGTGAACTGCAGCGCCGGCACCATCCGCCACCTGGCGTCCGAGGGCTGCGTGCAGCTGCTGTCGCTGCTGGCCCAGCACGGGCTGTCGCCGTCGCGTCTGGTGCTCGAACTGACCGAGCACGAGCGGGTGACCGAAGTGGATGTGCTGCGCATGAGTCTGGCGCGACTCGCCGCGCTGGGCATCTCGGTGGCACTGGACGATTTCGGCGACGGTCGCTCCAGCCTGCGCCTGTGGGCGGAGCTGGCGCCGCCGCGGGTGAAGCTGGACCGCTATTTCACCCACAGCATCCACACCGACAGCCGCCGGGTCGAGGCGGTGCGGGCCGCGGTGCAGCTGGCACGCTCCTTCGGCGCCGAACTGGTGGCCGAGGGCATAGAGGAAGAAGCCGAACTGGCGGTGCTGCGCGATCTGGGCGTGCACATGGGTCAGGGCTGGCTGCTCGGCCGGCCGCGCGGCCAGACGGTGCATCGCGTGCCCGAGGCGCTGGCCGCACTGATGCAGACCCGCCAGATCGCGGTGCTGCCGGACACACCGCACCGCGATGCCGCCGGCACCGTGAGCCGGCTCGCGATGTCGGCGCCGGCGGTGGAGCCGGATACCGCCAATCTGGCGGTGGTGCAGGTGTTCAACGAGCACCCGCAGCTGCTGGCACTGCCGGTGCTGGATCAGGGCATCCCGGTCGGGCTGATCAACCGGCGCAGCTTCATGGACCTGTACACCCAGCCCTATCACAAGGAGGTGTATGGCAAGAAGCCGTGCGCGCTGTTCATGAATCCGAACCCGCTGCGGGTCGAGCGCAGCACGCCGCTGGAATCGATGAGCACCGTGCTGGCCGGCGAGGACCAGCGCTATCTGTACGACGGATTCGTGGTGACCGAACACGGTCGCTACGTCGGCGTGGCGACTGGCGAAAGTCTGGTGCGCGCGGTGACCGAAATGCGCATCGAGGCGGCGCGGCACGCCAATCCGCTCACCTTCCTGCCGGGCAATATTCCGATCACCGAGCACCTGCGCCGGCTGATGGCCGGCAAGGTGCATTACGCAGCGTCCTATTTCGACCTGAACAACTTCAAGCCTTTCAACGACCTGTACGGCTATTACCGCGGCGACGAAATGATCAAGCTGGCGGCGCGCAGCATCCAGCGCGAAGCCGATCCGCTGCGCGATTTCGTCGGCCATGTCGGCGGCGACGACTTCATCGTGCTGTTCCAGAGCGAGGACTGGCAGGCGCGCTGCGAGCGCATCATCCGCAGCTTCAACGCCGAGGCGCGCGGCCTGTTCAATGCAGAGGAACTGGCCAGCGGTTGCATGGAAGGCGAGGACCGGCGCGGCAATCGCACCCGCTTCCCGCTGACCACGCTGTGTGCCGGCGTGGTGCTGGGGCAGGGCGCGGGCTTCCGCACCGCGGAGGAAGTGGCGTCCGCCGCCGCCGATGCCAAGCGCCAGGCCAAGGCGGCCGGTGGCGGCCTGCATGTGCAGGCCGCGGGCGACAGCGCGAATGACGCCGGCCGGGCGGCCGCGGTGGCCTGATCCGGCGCGGCCGGATCAGGCCGGTCTCAGAACAGCTCTTCGCGGCGCAGGAAGCGCCACTTGCCGACCGGCAGGTCGGCCAGCGGAATGCGGCCGATGCGCACGCGCTTGAGCGCGACGACTTCGAGGCCCACCAGTTCGCACATGCGGCGGATCTGGCGCTTCTTGCCTTCGCGCAGCACGAAGCGCATCTGTTCCTCGTTCTGCCAGCTCACCTTGGCCGGCTTCAGCGCCTCGCCATCCAGCTCCAGACCGTGGTTGAGCAGCTTCAGCGACTCTTCCGGGAAGTCCTCTGACAGCGCGCCGCGGCCGAAGGGCTTGGTCGCGCGCACGCGCACCAGGTATTCCTTCTCGACGATGGAATCCTCGCCGATCAGCTGGCGCGCGATGCGGCCGTCCTGGGTCAGCACCAGCAGGCCGTGCGAATCGATGTCCAGCCGGCCGGCCGGCGCCAGACCACGCAGGTGGTTGCGGTTCAGCTTCATGCCCGAGCGGTCGCCGGCCCACTGGTTTTCCGGCAGCACCAGCACGCTGGCCGGTTCGTGTCCGTCCTCCGCCTGGCCGCTCACGTAACCCACCGGCTTGTGCAGCAGTATGGTCACCCGCGAGGCCTGATCGGCGCGCGCCTCCTTGTTCACCTCGACCTTCTGGTGCGGCAGCACGCGCTGGCCCAGCAGCGCCACTTCGCCATCCACCGTCACCCAGCCGCGGGCGATCCAGTCGTCGGCTTCGCGGCGCGAGGCGGCACCGCGGTCGGCCAGCCAGCGCGACACGCGGATACCGTCCTTCGCCTCGTCGCCGTCCTCGTTCTTCTCCGCCTGCACGCGACCCAGCTTGTCGGTCTCGCGCTCGTCCCAGGCCGTGGCCGGACGCACCGGCGCCGCCTTGGGTGGCCGCGGCTTGAAGTCGGTGCCGGAACGCGCGGGACGGTCGCTGAAGTCCTTCTTCGGCGGGCGATCACCGAACTCCTTGCGCGGCGGACGTTCGCCGGAACTGCCACCCGACTCGCTGCGGGCCGGGCGCTCGCGGTTTTCCCACGGCTTGCGCTCGCCACCTTCGGCGCGCGGCGGACGGCCTTCGCGGTCGGGCCGAGGTGTCCACTCCCGTTTTTCGCCAGCCGCACGCGGCGGACGGTCACCGAACTCCTTGCGCGGCGGACGGTCACCGAACTCCTTGCGCGGCGGACGCTCGCCGAAGCTGCCACCCGATTCGCTGCG
>NZ_AFHG01000034.1 GCF_000214035.2 Methyloversatilis universalis FAM5
CACGTGGCGCGCAAGGTCAGCGGCAGCGCCGTCGATGGACGCACCGCGCGTGGCAAGGGCTACGCGATGAGTCTGCGCAGGCGAAAGATGATCGAAGAGGCCTTCGGCTGGATCAAGACGGTGGGTGGTCTGCGCAAGACGCGGCACAAGGGGCTGGAGAGGCTCTCCGGTCAGGCGCTGTTTGCGTTCGCGGCGTACAACCTGACTCGAATGCTGAGCCTGATGCGAACGGCTGCCGCGTAGAGGGATAGATGCGTCCGCTGCCTGGCGAGCAGCCGAATACGAGGGTGAGAGAACCCCGAATCACACGCCACGGCGCACTTCCGGTGCCGGAAAAAACGAGCGGAAGGACATGATCCGGAAGGATTCAAGGGTTTCTCACCAGCCTGTTAGGTAGATTTGTTACCCCTTCCACCATCGGCCGGCTGTTAGCCGTGTTTCCAGTCACTGTGAAGATGAGCGGCGTAGCCGCAACAACGGGAATAGAGGCTGTCAAGCAGATCGCAGAGCCAAGGGCAGCTATTGCGAGTGAGCGAATCTTCACCGATTCTCCTTGTTAGACGTTAAGTGAATTTCACAGCGACGCGGTACTTCCGAGACTGCTGCGAGGCCTAACGCCGCGTAAGAGGCAGCGGGACGAAGGAGCTTCAGAAAACTACACGGTTGTCCCCACTGTCCGCTTGAACGCATCGTTAGTCTTCAACGGCGGCAATTGGGGCGAGCACTGAATCTGCGATGGAGGCAACATTGGGCAGTGCAGTGGTGACTGTCGCTGCGGCCACAACCTGAGCCTCGATAAGGCGACGCTGGGACTCAGCCTCAAGTACTTCAACGACGGTGAGAATGGTGGACTCTCTGCGCATTGCCAGCGAGCGCGCTACCTCCCGTTCGTGGGGGAGAGGAAGCCTGTCCTCGTTCGGGAGGTTTGCGTCGGCCGCCATAAATTGCTGGACAATTCTCCAGCCCGCATAGAACAGTTGCATGAATGAATCGTCATATGGAATTGGGCAGACGATGATGTTCTTTGCATCATCCTTTCGGACTCGATCATTTCGACCTTGGCGCGTAGGTACGATGCCAACGCGAAGCCCGGGCTCAGCTCGGAGGTCAGCTGCGTTAACCTTAACGCTCGTGCCGATCCAGTTGTCTTGGCCCGTGTCGCCGACGAAGAGATCAGCTTTCCAAAGACCAGAAATGCTCTGGGGGAGCGCAAGTCGAGCGGCGGGGCGGCGGAAAGCGCTCGCGACCTGTTCGATGTGACGCCGCAGCTTGACGGGTCTACCGCGGGTCCCATAGAGAAGCTGCGAGCCATCCGTAAGATCTTGGATCACAGAATCTACAAGATTAAGCTTGCCTGTCTTCTCGACGGCGAATAGCAAAGAATTAATTTCTTGGCCGCGAATATTGCACAAACGTAGGGCGCTTTCGATTCGCTCCGCAATAAGAGGATCACGATTTCGAATGGCACTGTGGACGGCGTACTCAAAGCAGAGGCCAATATCGCCGTCTCCCTGGCGGTACAAGCGATTTAGCATTTTGAGCTTGACCTGCTGATATCCGCCCACTTCTGCGACCACATCCGCCTTCAACCCGTAGAGAAGTCCTTCCAGGATTGGGCGAATAACGGAGATCAATGCTGCAACTTCACTCTGGATCGGGTTGATTTGCTTCTGGATTCGAAGTTCCATGGAACTTTCCATTTAAGAATAAATTTGGGTGGACGAGATCTTTGTCCAATGAAATGAGTGCCGTCGAGATAAGCGCACAAACCGGGTACCAGACACGCATCTTTGAGGCATCGCGGGAAGTTAACTCATGATGCCGCTGTCCTTCAGCGAATCAGCCTTTTGGCCGATAGGATGACGGAAGTCGTGCGCTGCGCCGGCCGGTTCGACCTCTGCCCAACACGCAAAAGAAAAAGGGCCTGTCTCCCGACAGGCCCTTTCCGTTTCAGCGATGCGCCCTTGCGGGCTCAACCGTCAGCCGCAGCTCCCCACCGCCCCGCAGGCGGTGCAGAAATCGCAGCCGTCCTTGCGAATCACCGACTGGTTGCCGCACTCGTTGCACAGCGCACCCTGCATGAGCTTGGGTTCGTCGTCGCCGCGCGGGGCTTCGAGGATGCCCATTTCGCGCGTCGGGTAGCCGTCCTCGTCGAGGATGCCCAGCATCGCGTAGCGGTGGATGATGAGGCGGGCGACGTAGGCGACGGTCGAGGGCCAGTTCTGCTGGCGGCGGGTGCCGGGTACGAAGGCCATGAAGTCGCCCAGCGGTTCCGGGTAGCTGATGAGCTTGCGCAGCTTCATGCCTATCCAGGCCGGGTCCATCACGCGCATGTCGAGCGCGAGGATGCGGGTGAGGCCGTCGAGCGCGCGCGGGTAGTTGCCGGACAGCCACACCGAGTAGGGCCGGGTTTCGCCGCCGGGCAGGGTGATTTCCTTCAGGCCGAGCACGAAGTCTTCACCGGTGGCCGGGTTGCTGATGTCCACCGTCCAGCTCAGCGTACCGTCGGTGCCGGTCTTGGGCTCCTGCACCGCGAACAGCGTGTCGAGCACAGGCGTCGGCGCTTCGCGGTCGAGCGCGCCGAGCTTGTCGCAGCGGTAGCGGATCACGTTGGCGAAGGCGGCCACCGTGCCGGGCATGCGGCGCAGTTCGCCGGTCGGCGGGAAGGGCAGGTCGAAGGCGTCGCCGACGGTTTTCGCGAGCACGTCGAGCTTGAGCTTGAGCCAGCCCGGATCGTTGGCGCGCATGTCCATCGACAGCGTCTTGGCGACGGCGCCCAGGCCGCGCGGCTGGTTCGCGCCATTGACCCACACTTCGAAGGGCAGCGGCTGGATGCGGCCGTCCGGGCCTTCGTTTTCGGTGTGGCCGACGAACAGCGCGAATTCGCCACCCGGCGTCTTCAGCATATAGGTCCAGCTCGGATTGCCGTCGCTCATGTCCGGCCGGCCGGGCCAGCGCAGGCTGGCCAGCACCGGCGCCGGCAGCGCGCCGATGGACAGGCGCTGGTTGGCGCCGATGGCCGACAGTTCGACGTCGTGCGGCTGCTTCTTCTCTTCGGTCTTCGGCGTGTCGACCGACAGCACGCTGCCCAGCACGCTGTTCGGGCGGTAAGTGGCGAGGCCCTTGAGGCCGGCCTTCCAGGCCGCGAGGTAGAGGTCCTCGAAGTCGGCGTAGGGGTAGTCGGCCGGCACGTTCACCGTCTTGGAAATCGAGGTGTCGATGTAGGGAGCGACCGCGGCCACCATGTCCTTGTGGGCGGCGGCGGAAATTTCCAGCGCGGTGACGAACCAGGGCGGCAGCTTGTCGGTGTCGCCGCCCAGGTGCTTGTACAGGCGCCAGGCGTAGTCCTCGACCGCGTATTCCTTGAAGGTGCCGTCCGGCATGCGCTTCTTGCGGGTGTAGGTCCAGGAGAAGGGCGGTTCGATGCCGTTGCTGGCGTTGTCGGCAAAGGCCAGCGAAATGGTGCCGGTGGGCGCGATCGACAGCAGGTGCGAATTGCGCAGGCCATGCTTGCGGATCTGCTCCTTCACCTCGGCCGGCAGCCGCGACGCGAAGTTGCCGCCGGACAGGTACAGGTCGGCGTTGAACAGCGGGAAGCTGCCGCGCTCCTTCGCCAGCTCGACCGAGGCGAGATAGGCGGCGTCGCGCATGACTTCGGAAATGCGCGAGGCCATGAGCCGCGCTTCCTGCGAGTCGTAGCGCTGACGCAGCATGATGAGGGTGTCGCCAAGGCCGGTGAAGCCGAGGCCGACGCGGCGCTTGGCCATCGCTTCGTCATGCTGCTGCTGCAGCGGCCAGTGGGTGACGTCGAGCACGTTGTCCAGCATGCGGATGGCGACCGCCACCACTTCGCGGAAGCCGTCGAAGTCGAATTCCGCCGCTTCGGAGAAGGGCCGCTTCACGAAGCGCACCAGATTGATCGAACCCAGGTCGCAGCAGCCATAGGGCGGCAGCGGCTGTTCGGCGCAGGGGTTGGTGGCCTCGATGCGCTCGCAGTAGTACAGGTTGTTGTCGCGGTTGATGCGGTCGAGGAAGAGGATGCCCGGCTCGGCGTGGTCGTAGGTCGAGCGCATGATCTGGTCCCACAGATCGCGGGCGCGCGGCTTGGCATAGACCCACAGGCCGTCCTCGCGCTGGTAGGCGCCGGCCGCCTTCAGGTCGGGCGCCGGCTCGGCCTTGTGCACCAGTTCGACCGTGGTGTCGGCTTCGACCGCCTTCATGAACACGTCGGTCACGCCGACCGACACGTTGAAATTCGTGAGGTCGCCGCCGTCCTTGGCGTGGATGAACTGTTCGATGTCCGGGTGATCGCAGCGCAGCACGCCCATCTGGGCGCCGCGGCGGCTGCCGGCGGATTCCACCGTTTCGCACGAGCGGTCAAACACCCGCATGTAGCTGACCGGGCCGGAGGCGCGAGACTGCGTGCCGCGCACGCGGGCGCCGACCGGGCGGATGCTGGAGAAGTCGTAACCCACGCCGCCCCCGCGGCGCATGGTTTCGGCAGCCTGGGCGAGCGCGGTGTAGATGCCCGGGCGCTCGTCCTCGATTTCGGTGATCGAATCACCGACCGGCTGCACGAAGCAGTTGATCAGCGTGGCGGTGAGATTGGTGCCGGCGGCCGAACTGATGCGGCCGGCGGGCACGAAGCCGCGCTCCTGCGCCTCCAGGAATTTCGCTTCCCAGTGCGCGCGGCGGTCTTCGGATTCGGCTTGGGCGAGTGCTTTGGCCACGCGGCGGCGTACTTCGGCCACCGAGGTTTCGCCGCCCTTGGCGTACTTCTCGACCAGTACCTCGCCGGAAATTTCCTGGTCCGGCAGGCAGGCGATTTTTTCCTCTTCGGTCAGCGGGACAAGATCGATCTGTTGCATGTTTGGGCTCCTCCCTGACGTGAATCGCCAGGATTCTAGGCAGGTCTGTATCAGTGCGACAGCCTTGACATGCGTGCGTTCCGGCGGTCGCCCGCGCCGCTGCTGGCGTTGGCCGCGATCATGACGGCCGGTCGGGCAATTGCGGTGCAGCATGCCGGTGTAACAGCGGCCGGACGCGCGCTGCGCGCTTTCGCGCACGGCCTGCCGGCCGCTGTGCTGCACAGCGGAAAGTGACGCCGGCCACCGCGCTCTGTCATGATGCCGGCTCGCCGCCGGCGGTCACGCGCGGCAAACGCCTTCCTCCCCGAGCCTGCCATGCATCCCCTGTCACGACTGTTCTCGCACGCGCGCAACTACCGGCGCGAGGTGCGCATCGCATCTCTCTATTCGGTCCTGAACAAGTTCTTCGACGTGCTGCCCGAAGTGCTGATCGGCGTCGCGGTCGACGTGGTGGTGAACCAGAAGGCCTCGTTCCTCGCCCGCTTCGGCATCGTCGAGCCGAAGGACCAGCTCATGCTGCTGGCGCTCATCACCGTGTTCGTGTGGGTGGGCGAATCGCTGTTCCAGTACCTGTACGACGTGCGCTGGCGCGACCTCGCGCAGAACCTGCAGCACGATCTGCGCATGGAGGCCTACCGCCACGTGCAGAAGCTGGACATGGCCTACTTCGAGCGCAACCGCAGCGGCAATCTGCTGGCGGTGCTGAACGAGGACATCAACCAGATGGAGCGCTTCCTGAACGGCGGCGCCAACGACCTGATCCAGGTGTTCGTCGGTTCGCTGATGGTGGGCGGCGTGTTCTTCGTGCTGACGCACGAGCTGGCTTTCCTCGCGCTGGTGCCGGTGCCGCTCATCCTGTACGGCGCCTTCTGGTTCCAGCGCCGGCTCGCGCCGCGCTACGGCGCGGTGCGCGAGGCGGCCGGCGCGCTGGCCGCGCGGCTGAACAACAACATCCAGGGCATCGCCACGGTGAAGGCCTACGCCGCCGAAGACTACGAAGCGGGCCACATCGAACAGGGCTCGGACGACTACCGCGCGCGCAACGGCGAGGCGATCCGGCTGTCGGCGGCGATCACGCCGGTCATCCGCATGGCCATCCTTGCCGGCTTCACGGTCACGCTGCTGTACGGCGGTTTCATGGCGCTGAACGGCGACATCGGCGTCGGCAGCTATTCGGTGCTGGTGTATCTGACCCAGCGCCTGCTGTGGCCGCTGACCCGGCTGGCCGACCTGACCGATCTCTACCAGCGCTCGATGTCGTCGATCGAGCGGGTGATGAACCTGCTGCAGACGCCGGTGAACATCCGCTACGACGGCCGTGCGCTGCCGAAGGCCGAGGTGCGCGGTGAGCTGGCCTTCGAGGGCATCACCTTCGCCTATGAAGGCAGCTCGCGCCCGGCGCTGGACGGCGTGGACCTGCGCATCGGCGCCGGCCGCAGCGCGGCTTTCGTGGGCAGTACCGGCGGCGGCAAGAGCACGCTGATCAAGCTGCTGCTGCGCTTCTACGAGCCGCAGCAGGGCAGGGTGCTGCTCGACGGCGTGTCGGTGAATGAACTGAACCTGCAGGACCTGCGGCGGGCCATCGGCTATGTCGCGCAGGACACCTTTCTCGCCGACGCCTCGGTGGCGCAGAACATCGCCTACGGCATGCCGGACGCCAGCCGCGAAGCGGTGATCGAGGCAGCGAAGTCGGCCGAGGCGCACGACTTCATCGTTGCGCTGCCCCAGGGCTACGACACGCCGGTGGGCGAGCGGGGCATGCGCCTGTCCGGCGGCCAGCGGCAGCGGCTGGCGCTGGCGCGCGCAATACTCAAGAACCCGCCTATCCTGGTGCTGGACGAAGCCACGTCGGCGGTGGACAACGAAACCGAAGCCGCCATCCAGCGCTCGCTGGACCGGCTGGTGGTCGGCCGCACCACGCTCATCGTGGCGCACCGGCTGTCCACCGTGCGCCACGCCGACACCATTCATGTGATCGATGGCGGCCGCATCGCCGAATCCGGCACCCACGAAGAACTGCTGGCGCTCGACGGCCTGTACGCCTCGCTGTGGCGGTTGCAGACCGGCGAGCGGCGGGCACCTTCGCGGGTCTGAGCGCGGCCTGCGCGCTTTGTTGATCGAGGTCAGCATGGCCGGCGCGGCAGGGGCATAAAAAGTCGGGCAGACGGTGCAGCCGCGCACCGTCGGTCGCCCTTCCGGCATGGCCGGAGGCGGCCGGTCCTTCCTGCCGACGGAGCCTGTCATGACGCCCGCACGCCCAGCCTTCTGCCGCATCGAATCCTCCTCCATGCCGCTGCGCGCGCTGAAGCGCGCCGGCGTCGGACTGCTGCTCTGTGCCGCCGGTGTCGGCGGCAGCGCGCAGGCGGCGCCGAACGACACTTTCCGCAGCTGGAGCTATGTCTATCTGCCGGGTGGCGGGCTGCTGTCCGACGGTCAGCGCTGGGACGCCGATCCGTCGCTGTGGACCGCCTCCAGTTCCGCCTGGTACAGCGAGGCCAGTCACGCGCGTTCGCAGATCGGCTTCGAGGGCGGGCAGCTGGCCGCGAAGATCGAGGTGAGTGGCGCCTCTCCGGTGACCGGCCACGTGTATTCCGAACTGGTGTATCGCGATCAGGGCTTCGTGTGCGACGCCGGCAGCTGCGGCACCGCGGTGCCTTCGTCGGCCGCGGTCACGATCAACCTGAGGCAGGACGGCCGCTTCACCGAAGGCAGCGCCAACTACAGCGTGTCCTACAACCTGTGGACCGCCGGCACCGCCTACAGCTTCCATTTCGCGGTCCAGCAGGGTGAGATGCCGCTCGGGCCCTATGGCTGGTTCTCGACCGAGAACCTCATCACCGGTCAGACCACGCAGGAAAGCCTCTGGACCCGCAACGCGAGCGGGCAGCCGGTGCTCAACCCGCTGTTCAATCTGGTGTGGGAAGACGATGACCACGACGGCGTCTACAACTTCTCGTACGACCTCGCCTTCACCGTCGCCACCCAGGGCGTGGACCTGAAGGAACAGCTTTTCATGTCCGCCTATGTCTATGGCTCGCCCGGCGGGCAGTTCTTCGATTCGTACAACTCCTTCCACTCGACCTGGACGCCTGAGCCCGGCGTGACACTGACCGGCGCCGGCGGCCGGTCGGTGGTCGGGCCGGTGCCCGAGCCCGGCAGCTGGGCGCTGATGAGCGCCGGTCTGGGCGTGCTGACCGCAATTGCCACGCGGCGACGCCGCCGTCACGCCTGAGCGGCGCCCGCCCGCTGCACGCCTTGTCACATCCTTATCACGCGGCGCTTCATAAGCATCGCTGAAAGGATTGGTTCGCGCCGGCGCTGCGCCGATTCAGCATGCGTTCCCGAACGGCCCCATCCCCGGTGGCCGGCCATCAGACAGGGAGCAGCAGATGAATCGGATCAAGAGCGTCGGCCGCGGCTGGCTGCGCAAGGCCGCGCTGGCGGTACTGAGTGCAGGCCTGCTGGCCAGCGGCACGGCGAGCGCGCAGTCGGCGCCGAAGGAAGTGCGCATCGGCTTTCAGAAGTACGGCACGCTGGTCATCCTGAAGGCGCGCGGCACGCTGGAAAAGCGGCTGGCGGAGAAGGGCATCGAGGTGAAGTGGACCGAATTCCCCTTCGGCCCGCCACTGCTGGAGGCCATCAATCTGGGCAGCCTTGACGTGGGCACGGTCGGCGAGGCGCCGCCCATCTTCGCCCAGGCCGCCGGTGCCGACCTGGTCTATGTCGGCTACGAGCCGCCGGCCCCGTCAGCCGAGGCGCTGCTGGTGCCGAAGGATTCGCCGGTACGCAGCGTGGCCGAACTGAAGGGCAAGCGGGTGGCGGTGGCCAAGGGGTCGAACGCCAATTACCTGCTGGTGAAACTGCTGGAAAACGCAGGCCTCCGGTACGGCGACGTCGAGGTGTCCTACCTTGCGCCGGCCGATGCGCGCGCCGCGTTTGAAAGCGGCCGGGTGGCCGCCTGGGCGATCTGGGACCCGTTCTACGCCAGTGCCGAAAAGCAGCTCGGCGCCCGCGTGCTGGCCGACGGCAAGGGTGCGGTGGCCAATCACCAGTACTACCTGGCGTCGCGCGCGTTCGCGGAAAAGCACCCGGACATCGTGAACATCCTGATCGAGGAAATCGACCGGGTGGACCAGTGGGGCGCGCAGAACCCGAAGGAGGTGGCGAAGTTCATCGCGCCGCTGATCGGTGTCGACCTGCCGATCGCGGAAACCGCCGCCGGCCGCCTGGGCTATGGCATCAAGCCGGTCACGCCGGCGGTGCTGGCCGCCCAGCAGGCGATCGCCGACAAGTTCTTCGAGCTGAAGCTGGTGCCGAAACAGATCCGGGTGAGCGACGCGCTGCCGCGCGCGGCGAAGTAAGCGTTCTCATCACCGACAGAGGGCCAGACGCGCGATACGCCGCGTCCGGCCCTTTCCTTTTCAGCGCCGTGCCGGGCCGCCGCTGCCCACCGGCGTGGCCAGAGGCCAGTGCGCGCAGGCTTCGGTGCGCGCGCAGCCCAGCACTTCGTTCAACGGCCGCCGGTCGTCCAGCATGCGGAACAGGCCGGGCGCGGCCCAGGGTGCCTGGCCGTCGATGTTCGGCGCGCCACGCCCGGCCAGCAGATCGTCCAGCCACACGGTGCGGGTTTCGAACGAAATGCGGGTGAGGCCGGTGTGGTTGCCGACACCGGTGTGGGCGTGGGCGCCGGAAAAGGCGATCAGCGTGCCCGGCGGCACGAGCACCGGCTGCGCCCCGGCCGCGTCGACCGCCTCCTGCAGATGCGGAATCGCCTCGTCGGCGCCGACCGCGGTACGTCCGCCGGCGGCCGAGCGCTCCAGCAGGGCCCGCATGTCGAAGGCGGCGCTGCTGTTCTTCAGGGGGCGCGACCACAGTGCCGGATAGAGCGCCATCGTGCGGCCGGCGCTGACCGGGTAGATCGGCGCCCACCAGTTGGTCTGCGCGTACAGATTGGAGCCCCAGGTGTCGCGGTGGAAGGCGACGGTGGCGGTGCTGGCGTGGCGGGCGCACACGCTGCCTGGCGCGCGGTGCGGCTGGAAGCGCAGGTGCAGCCGGTCGCAGGCGATGCGCGCCGGGTCCAGTCCCAGCGATGCCAGCAGCGCGCGCCAGATGCGCCGGGTGTCGGCCGACGCGGTGAAGGCGCGCTGCAGCGCGGTCAGCGTATCGATCTGCTGCGCCGGCGTCAGGTGTTCGTGCAGCCGCTGCGGGTCGTGCGGCCGCAGCGCCTCTTCAACCAGCCCGCGCGCATGCGCCACCAGTTCAGTCATCGCCGCGTTGCCGGCGATCTCGACGATGTCGCCACGGTAAATGCGGTCGTGGAAGTCGCGCGCGGATGAAGGCGGCGTAAGGGCGTCGGTCATGGAATTGGGCAGAAGCGAGGGCAGCGGCGAGGGCATTCGGCGATGACTATATCCGCTGTCTTTCCGGCGGGGTGAGGCCGTGCCGCTCATGCATCCATTCCGGTCCGGAGTGCTGCGCATCGCAAATCACTTGCAACGCTTTGCTTCGGAAAAATGCTTGGTTCCCTCCGGAGGGCGGCATCCCTAGCCTGCGCGGACTTGTCATAACAAGTTATTCGAAATGTCGAAAAGCAATCCCGCGCTGATGCTGTTGCCGGACGCGCCGTCGCCGCTGTATGCACGGCTGACCGAGCTGCTGCGGCTGCGCATCCTCGATGGCACCTATCCGCCGCACGGCCGCATGCCGTCCGAAAGCGAACTGTGCGCGATGTTCGGCGTGAGCCGCATCACCGTGCGTCAGGCGCTGGGCGACCTGCAGAAAGCCGGCCTCATCTTCCGCATACACGGCAAGGGCACCTTCGTGTCGCGCCCGAAGGCCTTCCAGAACGTGACCGCGCTCGAAGGTTTCGGCGAAGCCATGTCGCGCATGGGCTACGAAATCATCAACCGGGTGGATCGCCTGCACGACCTGCCGGCCGACGCCCGGGTGGCGCAGAAGCTGGGTCTGGCCGAAGGCGACCCGGTGACCGAAATCCGCCGCGTGCGCCTGCTCAACCGCGAACCGGTGTCGCTGGAACTGACCTGGCTGCCGGCCGCGCTGGGCGAGCGCCTGAACCGGCACGAACTGGTCACGCGCGACATTTTCCTGATGCTGGAGAACGACTGCGGTGTGCCGCTGGGCCATGCCGACATCGCGATGGACGCGGTGCTGGCTGACGAGGACCTGATGCAGGCGCTGCAGATCGAGGAGGGCGCGCCGGTGATGCATATCGAGCGCCTCACCCATGCCGCCGACGGCCGCCCGGTCGATTACGAACATCTTTATTTCCGCGGCGACGCCTTCCAGTACCGCTTCCGCGTCGATCGCGCACCGCGCAGGGAGGGCCGCGCATGAGTACCGCTGATACCCGCATCCACGAATACGACCTGGTGGTGGTCGGTGGCGGCACCGCCGGCCCGATGGCCGCGATCAAGGCCAAGGAGCGCAACCCTGCGCTGCGCGTGCTGCTGCTGGACAAGGCGCACGTGAAGCGCAGCGGCGCGATCTCTATGGGCATGGATGGTCTGAACAACGCAGTCATCCCGGGCCACGCCACGCCCGAGCAGTACACGAAGGAAATCACCATCGCCAACGACGGCATCGTCAATCAGGCGACCGTGTATGCCTACGCGAAGCACAGCTTCGCCACCATCGAACAGCTGGACCGCTGGGGTGTGCGCTTCGAGCGCGACGAAACCGGCGACTACGCGGTGAAGAAGGTGCACCACATGGGCGCCTACGTGCTGCCGATGCCGGAAGGGCACGACGTGAAGAAGGTGCTGTACCGCCAGCTCAAGCGCGCCCGTGTCGCCATCACCAACCGCATCGTCGCCACCCGGCTGCTGCAGGGCGACGACGGTGCCATCGCCGGCGTGATGGGTTTCGACTGCCGCACTGCGGAGTTCCACGTGATCCGCGCCAAGGCGGTGGTGCTGGCCTGCGGCGCGGCGGGCCGGCTGGGCCTGCCGGCCTCCGGCTATCTGATGGGCACTTACGAGAACCCGACCAATGCCGGCGACGGCTACGCGATGGCATATCACGCCGGCGCCGAACTGGCCAATCTCGAGTGCTTCCAGATCAATCCGCTGATCAAGGACTACAACGGCCCGGCCTGCGCCTACGTGACCGGGCCGCTGGGCGGCTTCACCGCCAACAGCCGCGGCCAGCGGTTCATCGAGTGTGACTACTGGAGCGGCCAGATGATGTGGGAGTTCTGGCAGGAGCTGCAGGGCGGCAACGGCCCGGTATTCCTGAAGCTCGACCATCTGGCCGAAGAAACCATACAGACCATCGAAACCATCCTGCACTCGAACGAGCGGCCCAGCCGCGGCGAGTTCCACGCCGGCCGCGGCACCGATTACCGGCGCGACATGGTCGAGATGCACATATCGGAAATCGGTTTCTGCAGCGGCCACAGCGCCTCCGGCGTGTGGGTGAACGAGCGCGCCGAAACATCGGTGCCCGGCCTGTACGCGGCCGGCGACATGGCGGCGGTGCCGCACAACTACATGCTGGGCGCTTTCACGTACGGCTGGTTCGCCGGCGAGAACGCGGCCGACTACATCGCCGGCCGCGCCTTTGCTGCAGTCGATGGCGCCCAGGTCGAGCGCGCACAGGCGCGCGTGCTCGCGCCGCTGCTGCGCGAGCAGGGGCTGGCGCCGGCCCAGGTCGAATACAAGCTGCGCCGCTTCGTGAACGACTATCTGCAGCCGCCCAAGGTCACCCGCAAGATGGACATCGCGCTGGACCGCTTCGACGGCATCCGCGACGACCTGGAGCAGCTGCACGCCACCAGCCCGCACGAACTGATGCGCGCAGCCG
Source organism: Methyloversatilis universalis FAM5 (assembly GCF_000214035.2). Lineage (GTDB taxonomy): Bacteria > Pseudomonadota > Gammaproteobacteria > Burkholderiales > Rhodocyclaceae > Methyloversatilis > Methyloversatilis universalis. The sequence continues at coordinate 12,690 of NZ_AFHG01000034.1, forward strand.
AAGTGTCGGTCATCCGCGACTGCGCCGAAATGGCGGCGCGCGCCTCGCTGTTCCGCACCGAAAGCCGCTGGGGCCTCTACCACTACCGGGTCGATCACCCGCAGCGCAACGACGCCGACTGGTTCTGCCACGCCCATCTGAAAAAGGATGACGCCGGCCGCATGAGCAGTTTCAAGCGCGCGGTCGAGCCCTACATCGTGCCGATCGACAGCCAGGAGCGCACCGCGTACGACCGGCTGCGCGTCGCCGCCACGCCGCAGCCGGCGCTCGCCTGAGAGGACACACCATGACTTTCACCTTCCGCGAAACCACCCAGCGCAGTGCCGCACCGGTCACGGTCGATCACGACAAGTGCATCGCCGACAAGGGCTGCACCGTCTGCGTCGACGTGTGCCCGCTGGACCTGCTCGCCATCGATCCGGACACCGGCAAGGCCTACATGAAGTTCGACGAGTGCTGGTACTGCATGCCGTGCGCGAAGGACTGTCCGACCGGCGCCGTGCGGGTCGAGATTCCCTATCTGCTGCGCTGAATCGCGTCCGCCGGTGCCGGCCGGACGGTCCGGTCAGCGTTCATTCACATCACGATTGCAGGAGAAAAAACAGATGAAGATCACCTCGCTTCTGGCCGGCCTTGCGCTGGCATTCACGGCCGGCGCCGCGTCGGCCGCCGAAACCATACGCATCGCCATCGGCACCCAGGACACCACCATCAATTGCGCCACCGGCGGCCTGCTGGTGCGCGAACTGAAGCTGCTCGAAAAATACCTGCCGCGCGACGGCAGGTACAAGGACGTGCAGTACGACATCCAGTGGCGCAACTTCACGTCGGGTGCGCCGCTCACCAATGAGATGGTGGCGGACAAGCTGGACTTCGGCGCCATGGCCGACTTCCCGGGTTCGCTGAACGGCGCCGCCCATCTGAAGGCGGGCAAGAAGAGCATTTTCCTGTCGGTGCTGTCGGGCAGCACCATAGGCAGCGGCAACGGCATCGTCGTGCCGAGCGGCTCGGCGGTGCAGTCGGTGGCCGAACTGAAGGGCAAGCAGATTTCGGTGCCCTTCGCCTCGACCGCGCACGGCCTGCTGCTGCGCGCGCTGAACGCGCAGGGCTGGGACGTCGAGCGCGACGTGACCATCGTCACCCAGGCGCCGGAAGTGGCCGGCAGCGCACTGCAGGCGAACAAGATCGACGCGCACGCCAACTTCGTGCCCTTCGCCGACCTGTTCCCCTACCGCGGCTTCGCTCGCAAGATCTACGACGGCGCGCAGTCGAACGCAGCCACCTTCCACGGTGCGCTGGTCAATGCCGACTACGCGAAGAAGTATCCGGAAATCGTGGTCGCCTATCTGCGCGCGAGCATCGAGGCAGACCGCCTGATCGCCGCCGAGCCGGAAAAGTACAGCGAACTGATCGCCAAAGTGACCGGCATCGAAGCCGAGGTGAACTATCTGTTCCACGGTCCGCTGGGCCTGCAGACGCGCGATCTGTCCTGGAAGCCGGAATACCGCCAGGCGCTGGCCACTTCGATCGACACGCTGCGCCTGCTCAAGCGTCACGACTCCGACCTGACCGCCGACACCTTCATCGACGACCAGTACGTGCGTGCCGCATTCAAGGCCGCCGGTCTGGACTACGACGCCCAGCTGAAGAACTACGACAAGCTGGCGCTGAAGGCGAAGGATGCGCTGACCGGCAAGGCGATCGAAGATCCGAAGCGCGTGGCGCAGGTGTGGGTGCAGGGCGAGCCGCTGGTGCGTCATTACGCATCGCCGGAAAACGCCTTCGCCGACGTGAAGAAGATCGAGGCCGCCGGCAAGAAGGTGCGCGTGGTGTTCGCGCATGACCGCAATCTGGGCATCAAGCTGCTGGCGAATCAGGCCTGGTTCGCGACCGACGCAAAGGGGCAGATCAACGCCTTCCTGCTGAAGGACGCCGCGACCGCGTGGGCGCAGGCCAACAAGGGCAAGGTGCTGGATTTCGCGGCGGTGCGCGGGCAGGCCGCCACGCTGGCTTCGGCACAGTAAGCGGAGGGCGGCCGACCATGTCTCTGCCTGACACGCTGGCCGCCGGGCTGGCGGGCCCGGCGGCACCGGTGTCCGGTCAGCCGCGGCGCCTGCCGCGCTGGCCGGCCGGGCGGCTGACGGCTTTCGCCCTGGGCGCGCTGTCGCTGCTGGCCAGCCTGCTGCTCTGGCATGCGCTGGCGACTTCGCGCGCCCATCTGGGCTTCATCACCTTCGCCCATGTGCCGCCGCCGTCCGAAGTGCTGGAGGCCGGCATCGAACTGCTGAGCTCGCCCAAGCTGTCGCTGCACGTCGGCCACAGCCTCGCGCGCATCGGCGCCGGCTATCTGTCGGCGGCGCTGGCCGGTGTCGGCCTGGGCCTGCTGATCGGACGCTTCCGCTGGGCCGCGCGTGCGCTGCTGCCGCCGCTGGAAGTGCTGCGCCCGATACCGGCGGTGGCCTGGATTCCGCTTGCCATCCTGATGTTTCCGTCGACCGAGGTGTCGATGATGTTCATCACCTTCACCGGTGCGATATTTCCCATCCTGCTGAACACCATACACGGCGTCGAGGCGGTCGATCCGCGGCTGGTGGCGTCGGCGCGCAGTCTGGGTACGCGCGGTCCGCGGCTGTTCGCCGAGGTCATCCTGCCGTCGGCCGCACCCGGCATCTTTACCGGGCTGTCCATCGGCATGGGCACCTGCTGGTTCTGCCTGGTGTCGGCGGAAATGATTTCCGGCCAGTTCGGCATCGGCTATTACACCTGGGAGTCCTACACCTTGCAGAACTACGCCGGCATCGTCGTGGGCATGCTGTTCATCGGCGCCTTCGGCATGGCCAGCAGCGCGCTGGTGCGCTGGCTGGGCCATTTCGCCACGCCCTGGTACCGGCTGCAGGAGAAAAAGGCATGACAACGGTCGTCCATCTGCGCGGCCGGGTCGACATCCAGCATCTGGAGATCGAATTCGGTCAGGGCACCTCGCGCTTCAAGGCGGTCAGCGACGTGTCGTTCGCCGCCAGCACCGGCGAATTCATCTGCCTGCTCGGCCCTTCGGGCTGTGGCAAATCGACGGTGCTGGGTGCGCTCGCCGGCCACATCGTGCCGAGCGCCGGACGCCTGCTGCTCGACGGCGAGGCCATCAACGGTCCGCATCCGGACCGCGGTCTGGTGTTCCAGCAGCACACGCTGTTCCCGTGGAAGAGCGTGCTCGACAACGTGGCCTTCGGCCTGAAGATGCAGGGCGTGCCGGGACCGGAGCGCACCTGGCGTGCGCGCGAGCTGATCGAGCTGGTCGGCCTCAAGGGCTTCGAACGCCACTACCCGTCGCAACTGTCGGGCGGCATGCAGCAGCGGGTGGAAATCGCGCGCGTGCTGATCAACCAGCCGCGCGTGCTGCTGATGGACGAGCCCTTCGGCGCGCTCGACGCGCAGACCCGGCTGAAGATGCAGCAACTGCTGCTCGACGTATGGGCGCGCATCCGCACCACGGTGCTGTTCGTCACCCATGACATCGACGAGGCGCTGTTCCTGGCTGACCGCATCCTGGTCATGAGTGCGCGGCCCGGCCGCATCATCGACGACATCCGGGTGCCATTCGACCGTCCGCGCGACGCCCGGCTCACCACCACGCATTCCTTCAACACGCTGAAGCGGCGCTGCCTCGAACTGCTGCACCCGGACAGCGGCCAGCCCACGCTGGACCGCCTGTCTCCGCTGGGCGACGCCACGGCCATGCTGCCGGCGCTGTCCATGTCCGATACCCGATTCGCGATCTGAACCGAATTTCATGAGCTTCGAACTGCTGCAGGACACGCTGAACGACGACGACATTGCCGGACTGGCGCAGCGTCTGGACCACCCGGACGAAGCGGTGCGCCGCATCGCAGTGTTGGATCTGGCCGAACAGGAAGATCCGGCGCTGCTGCCGCTGATCGCCCGTGCGCTGGCCGGCGATGCTTCGCCCACCGTGCGCCGCGAGGCGGCCGAGCGGCTGGGCGGCTGGGAAGACGATGCGGTGGTGACCGCGCTGTGCGACGCGCTGGATGACGACGCGCCCGAGGTGCGCACGGCGGCCGCGCAGACGCTGTCCGGCCTGAAGACGGGCGAGGCGGCTGAGGTGCTGCTGGCGCGTCTGACCCACCCGGCGCCCTTCGTGCGCAGTGCGGTGCTGCGCGCGCTGCGCGAACTGCGCCTGCCGCAGGCGGCCGCGCCCGCACTGGCGTTGACCCGAGATGCCGACGCCGCCGTGCGGCGCGAGGCAGTTGGCGTGCTGGGCTGGTTGCGATTGGACCATGCGCTGCCCCGGCTGGCCGAACTGGCCGAGCGGGATCCGGATGCCGGTGTGCGCCGTGCTGCGGTGGGTGCACTGGCTGTCGAGGGCGCAGCGGCCGGCGCGCTGCTGGCGGCGCTGCGCGACAGTGCCTGGCAGGTGCGCGAAGAGGCGGCCATCACGCTGGGCAAGCTGCGCGTGGCCGAGGCGGTCGATGCGCTGGATGCGGCATTGCGCGACGAATACTGGCAGGTGCGACTGCAGGCGGCGCGCGCGCTTGGCCGGCTGCAGGCGGTCGGGGCGCTGCCCGGTCTGGCCGCGCTGATCACGCATCCGATCAGCAATCTGCGCAAGGAAGTGGTGCTGGCACTGGGCGAACTGCGGCACGCCGCCGCCCGCCCGCTGCTGCAGCAGGCCCAGACTGACCCCGATCCGGAAGTGCGCAAGGCGGCGCGCATCGCGCTCGCCCAGGTCGACGCCGCGAGCGCCTGATCGCGGCCTTCCGGCCGCGCTGCCTCAGCCGGCGTCGGCCAGCAGGTGATTGACCGCGGTGGCCGCGTGCCGCCGCAGTTCCGGTATCGCGGTGGCTTCCCAGAACTGGGCGCGCAGCAGCGGGCCGACGTAGTACAGGCCTTCCACCGGCTGGCCACCGGCGTCCAGTGCGCGACAGTGCGGATCGACCATCAGGCCCAGCTTCAGCGCGTCCTGCGTGAGCAGCCCGCCGGTGATCAGGCGGTGCAGCAGCGGTGCGCGCTGGGCGTCGATGCGGTGGCCGGGGCCGGTACAGTTCACGATGCGATCCACTTCGAGTGCCTGCGGACCGTGGCGGGCGTCGTCCCAGCGCGCGGTCAGTCCGGCGTCGCCGGCCGATACCGCGCGCAGGCGGCCGGCGCGCACGGTGAGGCGGCCGTCTTCCAGCATCGCGTTCATGGCGTTGAACGGTTCGGGTGCGGTGCGGTGGCGCAGCACCTCCCAGTGCGGGCGCAGGTGGCGCATGAAGCGGCGCTTTTCGGTGTCGTTCAGGCTCTGCCACAGCGCCGGCGTGATCGCGCGCAGCGAGCCGATCACGTCGCGCCAGTCTATGCAGGCCTTTTCGGCCTGAGCGACCGCTGCGCGCAGCAACTTCAGCAGACGACGGGCGCTTCGGGCCTGCAGCAGCGCGTCGCGGTCCAGCGGGATGGTGGCCGGCGGCGCGTCCTGCGCGCGGTGCGAACGCGGCAGCAGGCCGCGCCGCGACAGGGCGGTGATCGGTCCGCGGTGGCCGCGGCGCTTCAGGTCGACCACCACGTCCAGCATGGTGAGGCCGCTGCCCAGGATGAGCACGCGCTCGTCGCCGTCGATGCGCTCCAGCGCGCCCGGCGACCACGGATCGTTGATGTAGGCCGGGGCCATGCCCACCAGCGCCGGCAGCGGCGCGACCGGACTCAGATGGCCCATGGCCAGGATGACCGCATCGGCCGGCAGCGTGCTGCCGTCGGCCAGCGTGAGCGCAAAGCCGCCTGCCGGGCGGCGGTCGATGGCATCGACCCGTGCGGTGACGATGCGCAGCCGGTTCGCGTGTCCGGCCGCGGCCGAGCGCAGCCGGCTTTCCAGATATTCGCCGTACAGCATGCGCGGCACGAAGGCGCTCGCGCGGTAGCGGTGGCCATTGTCTTCGAGGTAGCGGACGAAATCGCCTTCCTGCGCCGGGTCCATGCCGAGGCGGCCGGCCGGTACGTTGAGCAGGTGCAGCGGCGAACGGGTGCCGTAGGCCAGCCCGCGGGCAATCGGCCCGGAGGCGTTGATCAGATGAATCTGCCAGTCATTGTCGGCGTGATCGCCCGAGCGGGCGAGCAGCTGACAGGCGCAGGCGGTGCCGCTGAAACCGGCACCGATGATGACGAGCGTGCGCACGCGGACCCCTTTCGGCTGGACGACCGGTACGCGGGCGCGCACCGGGTGAACGGCCGACTATAGCGTCCGTCGGGCGCCGCTTCCGTGACCGCTGCCTGCTGCGAAGCCGGTGCGTCGTGACGCAGTTCCGCCTGCGGCGGAGATGCCGTTTTCAGGCGGCAAGCTGAGCCAGCGCGTTGCGCACCTGAGAGCGGCTGCGTGCCGCGTAGATGACCGGCAGCCCGTTCGCGCTCGCCAGCTTGCGCACGCGGGCTGCCATGCCGTGATTGACGTGGTCGATCAGCAGCACGATGCCGCGCAGGTCACGCGGCAGAGGCTGGTGGTGATCGGCGGCACGGCGGCCGCTCCAGTGGTGCAGGCGGTCGACGCCGGCTTCACGCGCCGAATCCGCGAACTGGTTGGGGTGGTCTCCGCCGACGACGAGGATGGCCATCTGATGCACTCCGGATTGCGATGGCATGACCTTACGGGCCGCCCGCGGCCGGGGGAACTGAATTGTTCTGCGCTGCATTTTCTGCAGAGCTTTGCCGGCTGAGGCCTGTGCGCCGCAATGCCGTGCACGAAAAAAGGCCCGGCCGGAGCCGGGCCTTTCGCTGCCGGGGCGCGGTACGCTTACTTCGGCTGCGGCGTCAGGCGCAGATAGGGGCGCACCGCCTTGTAGCCGGCGGGGAAGCGGCGGGCGATCTCGTCCGGGTCCTGCAGCGACGGCACGATGACCACGTCGTCGCCATGCTTCCAGTTGCCGGGCGTGGCGACCGAATGCTTGTCGGTCAGCTGCAGCGAATCGATCACGCGCAGCACCTCGTCGAAGTTGCGGCCGGTGCTGGCCGGGTAGGTAATGATGAGGCGCACCTTCTTGTTCGGATCGATGATGAACAGCGAACGCACGGTGAGCGTGGCGTTGGCGTTCGGATGGATCATGTCGTACAGCTCGCTCACCTTGCGGTCGCCGTCGGCGATGATCGGGAAGTTCACCGTGGTGTTCTGGGTGTCGTTGATGTCGGCGATCCACTTGTGATGCGAATCGACCGGATCCACCGACAGCGCGATCGCCTTCACGCCGCGCTTGTCGAATTCACCCTTCAGCTTGGCAGTCAGGCCGAGTTCGGTGGTGCACACCGGCGTGAAGTCGGCCGGGTGCGAGAACAGCACGCCCCAGCTGTTGCCGAGCCATTCATGGAAGCGGATGCGGCCGGCGCTGGAATCCTGTTCGAAATCGGGGGCGATGTCGCCGAGTCGGATGGTCATGGTTCTGTCCTCCTGAGTGTTTGAAAGAGCGCGGGCAAAGCTGCCGCACCCGCAGTGCGCCGAGTCAGGCCGCTAGAGCGTCGCGCGCGACTGGCGGCGCAGCTTCGCCAGCCAGCCGTGCCGGCGGGGCGCCGGCTCGGTGTCTTCCGCCAGCGAACCGAGCGGAAGGTCACGCTGTGCATGATGCATCAATCTGAACAGCCGCAGGCACTGCGGCCAGGGCCCGGCGTGCCGCGCCGGATCGATGTCGCCCAGCGCGCTGCTCAGCACCAGCCGGCTGCCCCAGCGCTCGGCCCACTGGCTGGCGCTGATCAGCCGCAGGTCCGGATCGCGGTCATGCGCCACCAGCAGTGTGGTAAACCCGGGTGGCACCTGCGGCAGCAGGCCGGATACCGACGGATGGCGCGGCCGGCCGTCCTCGCCTTCGGTGATCAGACCGTCGGCGCTGTAGCGTTCCGGATTGGCCGGCGCCACCAGCAGCGCACCGGCCACCCGGTCGGTGCGATCGCAGGCGGCCAGCAGTGCCGCGAGGCAGCCGAAGCCGTGTGCGACGATCCAGACCGGGCCGGCGGCCCGGTCGATGGCCCGTTTGACGCGGCCGGCCCAGTGCGCGAGCACCGGCTCGTTCCAGTCGTCCTGTTCGACCCGCTGGCTGCCGGCCAGTTCGTGTTCCAGCCATGACAGCCAGTGTTCCGGCGGCGCGCCGTGCAGGCCGGGAACGATGAGGATAGTGGCGCTCATGGCGAAAGGTCCGGATGCCGGGTCGGTGCCGTGCTCAGCCGCCGATGCGGGCGATGGACACTTCGGTCGACTTCACCAGCGCGACCACCTCGACACCCGGCTTCAGGCCGAGTTCGTCGACCGAACGGGTGGTGATGACCGAGGTCACGATGCCGGCCGGCGTGTCGACGTCGACCTCGCTGACCACGTCGCCGCGGACGATCTCCTTGATTTTGCCCTTGAACTGGTTGCGTACATTGATTGCGGTGATGGCCATGGTGGAATCCTTTCTCAGATGGCAAACGAAATGTGGGCGATGCCCGATGTCCGGACGTCGTGCGACGTCGCGGAAGGTTCGATGGGGGGCGCTTCGAGAACGCGCTGCAGGATGCGCGCCTCGTAGGCCGAAAAGCCGGTGCTGGCACGCTCGCGCGGCCGGGCCAGGCGGATGTCGAGGTCGAGCGCGACCGCGCCGTCCTCGATCAGCAACACGCGGTCGGCCAGTGCCACCGCCTCCTGCACGTCGTGCGTGACCAGGATGGCGGTGAAGCCCTGTTCCTGCCACAGCGACTCGATCAGCTGCTGCATTTCGATGCGGGTGAGCGCATCGAGCGCGCCCAGCGGTTCGTCCAGCAGCAGCAGGCGCGGCGAATGCACCAGCGCGCGGGACAGCGCGATGCGCTGGCGCTGGCCGCCGGACAGCTGAGCCGGCCAGTCGCGCTCGCGGTCGGCCAGACCGACGCGCGCCAGCACTTCGCGGGCGCGGCGCCGGAAGGCCGGTGCGAGTCCCAGCGACACGTTGTCGATCACCCGCTTCCAGGGCAGCAGGCGCGCATCCTGGAACATGATGCGCACGTCGTCGGCGCTGCCGTCTATCTTCAGCGCGCCTTCGCTGGCGGCGTCGAGGCCGGCCAGCAGGCGCAGCAGGGTGCTCTTGCCGCAGCCGCTGCGGCCGACGATGGCGACGAACTCGCCCGGACGGATGTCGAGGTCTATGCCCTTGAGCACCCGGCGTTCGCCGAAGGTCTTGCCGACGCCGCGCAGCGTCACCGCGGCACCGTTGATCACGCGTTCGGCGGCGCGCACTTCTGAATTCTCTTCGGGGGAAAAGTACATGGCGCCCACCTCAGCGTGACTGGTAGTTCGGATGCCACTGCAGCCACACGCGCTCCAGCGTGCGGGCCAGCAGGTCGGCCAGCTTGCCGAGCAGTGCGTACAGCAGGATGCCGACCAGCACCACGTCGGTCATCAGGAACTCGCGCGCATTCATGGTCATGTAGCCGATGCCTTCCTGCGCCGAAATCGTTTCGGCGACGATCAGGATGACCCACATGAAACCGAGCGAAAAACGCACGCCGACCAGGATGGAGGGCAGCGCGCCCGGCAGGATGATGTCGCGGTACAGCGCCCAGCCGCGCAGACCGTAGGCACGGCCCATCTCGATCAGTCCGGCGTCGACCGAGCGGATGCCGTGGAAGGTGTTGATGTAGACCGGGAAGAACACGCCCAGCGACACCAGGAACAGCTTGGCGGTCTCGTCGATGCCGAACCACAGGATGACCAGCGGAATCAGCGCCAGCGGCGGAATGTTGCGGATCATCTGCACCGTGGTGTCGAGCAGGGTTTCGACCCGTTTCCACGAACCGGTGGCCAGGCCCAGCAGCAGGCCAAGGCCGCCGCCGATGGCGAAGCCGCTCAGCGCGCGCTGCGCGCTCACCAGCACGTGGCGCCACAGTTCGCCGCTGACCGCCAGTGTCCAGAAGGCTTTCAGCACGTCGAGCGGCGCCGGCAGCACGCGGCTGGACAGCCAGCCGGTCTGGGCGGCGACCTGCCACAGCACGAGCAGGGTGATCGGCAGGCTCCAGGGCAGCAGTTTCTGCCGCAGCTGCGAAAGCGAGGTAAATGTCCGGTTACTCATGTCATGTCTTCAGGAATAGATGGATGGTTCGGGGACGCGGTCGTCCAGCACCCAGCGACCGATGTCCTGCAGCTTGTAGTCGAGGTTGTCGTGCAGCGTGTGCACCCGCACGTTGCGCCAGTAGCGGTCGTGGCCGTAGCGGGCCGCGGTGGCGCGCGCACCCATCAGTTCGAAGATGCGCGAGGTCACGTCGAGCGCGGCGCGGCCGGCGGCGATCTTGGCCTGCCAGATCAGCAGCGCGACCTCGCCGCGTTCGCGTGCGTCCAGCGCATCGCCGCGCTCCCACGCGCGCTGCAGTGCCGCTTCGGCCTGCTGTGCCAGCGCCAGCGCACCGCGGTAGGCGATCCACAGTTCGGCGAAGCGCACCTGGCCGTAGGGATCGTCGGCGGCACGCGAAACGCCGCTGGCGAACCACGGACGCGCTTCGTGCTGCACGTAGTGCCAGGCGGCGCGCAGCGCGCCCTGCGTGTTGCCCAGATAGATTTCGGTCAGGATGAGCTGCGACACCAGCGTGCGCAGCGTGGCCCGCGGCGTGCCGCGGGTGCCCGGCGGGCCGAGGATTTCGTCAGCCTCGACGCGTACCTTTTCGAAGGTGACGGTGCCGCTGTCGGTCTGGCGCTGGCCGAGGTTGTCCCAGTCGTCGTGCACTGTGATGCCAGCGCGGTCGGTCGGCAGGCTGATGAACACGCGGTCGGCCGGGTCGTCGCCGCGCGGCGCGGTCACGTTCAGCATGTCGGAACCGGTGGCGCCGGAGCAGAAGGACTTCACGCCGTCGAGCAGGAAGTGGTCGCCCGCCGGCGTCAGCCGGATGCGGGTGTCCAGACCGTTGGTGGCGTTGCCCCAGAACCAGCCCTTCGTCACCGTGTCACCGAGCAGGCGGGCCTGCTGGGCCGGGTTGGCGAACAGCCGTACGCTGGCCACCTGCAGGTGCTGGAAGCCGAACAGGTGAGCGAGCGAACTGTCGGCTTCGGCGAAGCGGCGGATGATGGCGTAGATCTGCGGCCAGGGCAGTCCGGCGCCGCCGAACTCCGCCGGCACCGCCAGCGTGAGCAGACCGCTGTCGCGCAGAAGCTGGCGCTCGGCCCAGGCGGTGCCGCCGGCGCGGTCGCGCTCGGCGGCGGTGGCTTCGAGCCCGCGCGCGGTCCGTTCGACCGCTTCGGTGTGGGCGCCGAAATCGCGGTCGAACAGATGGGTGGCGTCGCCACGTTCGAGCTGGCGGCTGATGTCGGGAGCATTCATCGCGGCAACCTCAGAGCACCGGCTTCCAGACCGGTACCGCGGTGGCATTCACCTTGCGCGGCAGCAGGCCTTCGCGGGTGAAGGTGTCGGCGATGGCCTGCTGTTCCTGCAGCCGCTCCGGCTGCACCAGCCGCACGTCGTAGCTGCGGCGGCCGTTGGCCTGTTCCACCGTGGCTTCGTCCAGACCCCATACCGGCGCCAGCAGCGCGGCGGCGTCCTTCGGACTCTGCTTCACCCACTTGCCGCTGTCGGCCAGCGCGTCGTAGATCACCTTGATCACGTCCGGGCGGGCCTGGGCGAAGGGCGTGGAGGCGAGGTAGTAGCGCTGGTACTGCGCCAGATTCGTACCGTCGGCCAGCACGCGCACCTTGGCCTGGCGCTGCACCGCCGACAGGAAGGGGTCCCACACCACCCAGGCGTCGATCGCGTCGCGCTCGAAGGCAGCGCGGCCGTCGGCCGGCGCGAGATAGGCGGGCTGGATGTCCTTGAAGCTCAGGCCGCTCTTTTCCAGCGCGGCGATCAGCAGGTAATGCACGCCGGCGGCCTTGGCGAAGCCCACGCGCTTGCCCTTGAGGTCGGCCACGCTGCGGATCGGTGAATCGGCCTTCACCACGATGGCCTGGGCGGTGGGCGAGGGCGCTTCCTGTGCCAGATAGGTGAGGTTGGCGCCAGCCGCCAGCGCAAACACCGGCACGGTATCGGCCACGTCGGCAGACACGTCGACGCTGCCCACGTTCAGCGCTTCGAGCAGCGGCAGGCCGCTGGCGAACTCGTGCCAGCTCACCTTGACGCCCAGCGGCGCGAGCTTCTGCTCAAGCGTGCCGCGCGTCTTCAGCACGGTGATCAGCGTGGACGACTTCTGGTAGCCGATGCGCACGGTGGCGGGCTTGTCCTGCGCGAAGGCGCGGCCGATGGCAAGCGCGGGCAGGGTGGCAACGATGGCCTTCAAGGCATTGCGGCGCCGGATGGACAGCGGTCGGATCATGGCTCTTTCCTTTTATCGGTGTCTGCGCGACGTCAGAGGACGTGTGCGCCTTCGAGAATTTCGAGAATGCGGTTGCGTGCTTCGGTCAGTGCCGGCGAGCGGCGGCTGCGCGGACGCTGTTCGGTGATCGTCACCTCGTCCAGCACCCGGCCGCCGCCCATCACGATGACGCGGTCGGACAGCCAGGCCGCTTCATCGACGTCATGGGTGACCAGCAGCAGCGTGGTGTCGTGTTCGCGGGCGATGGCCAGCAGCAGTTCCTGCAGCCGGATGCGGGTGAAGGCATCAACCGCGCTGAAGGGCTCGTCGAGCAGCAGCAGCGGCGGCCGGTTGAACAGGCCACGGGCGATAGCCACCCGTTGTGCCATGCCGCCGGACAGCGCCTTGGGCAGCGCGTCGGCCACCTGCGACAGGCCAACCTCTTCCAGCAGCGTGAACACGTGCGGATCGCGGGCGCGCGCCGCATCGGCGTCGAAGCCGACGTTCTGCGCCACGGTGAGCCAGGGCAGCAGCCGCGGCTCCTGGAAGATGACGCCGATGTCGCGGCTCACGCCGTGCTGCGGCTGGCCCTTCAGCGTCACCGTGCCGTCGTGCTCGCGGTCGAGGCCGGCCACGATGCGCAGCAGCGTGCTCTTGCCGCAGCCGCTGGCGCCGACCAGGCTGACGATTTCGCCGGCTTCCAGCGTGAGCGAGAAGTTGTCCAGCACGCGCCGGTCGCCGAAGCGCTTGGACGGTACGTGCACATCGAGCAGTGCGGTCATGGTGTGCACCTCAGCCAAGTCGGGTTTCGAGCGCGTCACGCCAGACCAGCGCTCGCTTCTCAAGCGATTTGAGAACGCTGTCCGACAGCTTGCCCAGCACCGCCAGCAGCAGGATGGCGGCCAGCACGATGTCGGGACGCGAGGTTTCGCGGCCGTCGGTCAACAGATAGCCCAGGCCGCGGGTGGCGGCGATCAGTTCGGCCGCGACCAGGAACATCCAGGCCAGGCTCAGGCCGACGCGCAGGCCGGTGTAGAGGCTGGGCAGCGACGCCGGCAGCAGGATGCGGCGCACCAGCGCGGTCCGGCTCAGTCCATACACCTCGCCCAGTTCGACCAGCTTGCGGTCGACATTGCGCAGACCGGACAGCAGGTTCAGATAGACCGGGAAGAAGGCGCCGATCGCGATCAGCGTGATCTTGGGCGTTTCGTCTATGCCCAGCCACAGCAGCAGCAGCGGCACCCAGGCCAGGCTGGGCACGGCGCGCAGCGCCTGGAATGTGGGGTCGAGCAGCGCTTCGGCGCGGCGGTCCAGCCCGACCACCACCGCCGCGATCACTGCCAGCGAAGCACCGATCGCGAAGCCGCCGGCCACCCGGGCAAGACTGACGCCGATGTGCGATGCCAGACCGCTGCCCAGATCGAACAGCGTGCGCACGATTTCGCTCGGTGCCGGAAACAGGTGGGCGGCCAGCAGGCCGCTGCGCACCAGCGCTTCGAAGGCCAGCAGCGTGAGCACCGGCAGCACCCAGCCCAGCGCCGGATGGGGGCGCCCGGCACGGCCGGCGGGGACAGCCGGCCGTGCGGACGACACCGTCGCCTGGAGGGAGGAGGTGCGGGCAGCGGTGTTCATGGCATCAGTCCTTGGACGCGAGAACCGCAGCGGCGTGGCTGGGATCGATCAGTTCGGTCACCACCTTGGCGACGTCAGTGCCTTTGCGCACCAGCTCTTCCTCGACCAGGATGGGGGCGGCGGCGCGCAGCGCGTCGTGGTGCTCGCGACCGATGCGCGGGTTGGAGAAGTCGGTGCGCTTGAGCTGGGCCTGCGCCACCGGCAGATTGAGCTTGGCTTCTTCCGCCAGAATCTTCGCGGCTTCGTCCGGATTGGCGATCACCCAGCGGCGGGCACGCTCGTAGGCGGCGATCACCGTCTTCACCTGGTCCGGATGCGCCTTCAGGAATTTCTCGGACACGTTCAGGAAGCCGTAGGTGTTGAAGTTCACATTGCGGTAGATGAGCTTGGAGCCGGCTTCCAGTTCGCTCGCGGCGAGGTGAGGATCCAGACCGGCCCAGGCATCGACCCGCTTCTGTTCCAGCGCGACCCGGCCGTCCGGGTGCTGCAGATGGACGATCTCGACGTCATTGCGCGACAGGCCCGCTTCATGCAGCGAGCGCAGCAGGAACAGATAGGGGTCGGTACCCTTGGTGGCGGCGATGCGCTTGCCCTTCAGTTCGGCCACCGACTTGATGGTCGAGTCTTTCGGCACCGCGAGCGCGGTCCATTCCGGTCGCGAGTACACATAGACCGAGCGGATCGGATTGCCGTTGGCGCGGCTCAGCACTGCGGCCAGACCGGCGGTGCTGCCGAAGTCGATGGCGCCGCTGTTCAGGAATTCGAGCGCGCGGTTGCTGCCCTGGCTCAGCGTCCATTTCACTTCGATGCCGGCCGGCTTCACTGCCTGTTCCAGCCAGCCGAAGCGCTTCAGCACCAGGCTGGTCGGCGAGTAGTAGGCGTAATCGAGGCGGATTTCCTTCGGCGCGTCGCCGGCGGCGAAGCCGGTCAGCGGCAGTGCGCCGGCCGCCAGACCGGCGGCGATCAGCAGGCGGCGGATGCGGGAGGGTGCGGTGCTCATGATTGTCCTTTTCAGTCCGGTTGAATGTCGTATCCGACGATGTCGGGCCGCGCTGTGTCGCGCGTCTGAAGGTCATGCTAGGGGTGGGCGCCGCGCATCCAAACCAATTAAATCTGCGCTGCATTTGTGCTGACCGACTGCGTTGCTTTGCCGATCCAGTGATAAGCGGATGCGGCGCGGGACCGAAAAAAAGCCTCCGTTCCCGGCTGGGGACGGAGGCTTTTCAGGCGGGACGGCGCAGCGCGATCAGCTGGCGGATGCAGCCGGCACGTAGTGGTTGGCCACGATTTCGCCGAAGGGGCCGGACAGGCTGAAGCCGGGCAGGCCCTGCTGCTGCGCCCGCGGCAGATGCGGGAACACCTGCTCGGCGAAGCTGTAGGCTTCCTCGAGGTGCGGATAGCCGGACAGAATGAAGGTTTCGATGCCGAGGTCGGCGTACTCCTTCATGCGCGCGGCGATGGTCGGACCGTCGCCGACCAGCGCGGTGCCGGCACCGCCGCGCACCAGACCGACGCCGGCCCACAGATTCGGGCTTACCTCCAGCCGGTCGCGGCGTCCGCCGTGCAGCGCGGCCATGCGGCGCTGGCCTTCCGAATCCATCTGCGCGAATTTCTTCTGCGCGGCGGCGATGGTGGCGTCATCGAGATGACGGATCAGGTCTTCCGCCGCCTGCCAGGCGCGCTCAGTCGTCTCGCGGGCGATCACGTGCAGGCGGATGCCGAAGCGCAGCGTGCGGCCGTGCGCTGCGGCACGACGGCGCATGTCGGCGATCTTCTCGGCCACCGCGGCCGGCGGTTCACCCCAGGTGAGATAGACATCCACCTGTTCAGCCGCCAGTTCGTGCGCCGCCGGCGACGAACCGCCGAACCAAAGCGGCGGATGCGGGCGCTGGACGGTCGGGTAGAGCTGCTTGCCGCCCTTCACCGTGAGGTGCTTGCCGCTGAAGTCGAAGGACGATCCGTCGTGTGCACCGGACAGGATGCCGCGCCAGATGCGCAGGAATTCGTCGGTGATTTCGTAGCGCTCGTCGTGCGTGTGGAAGATGCCGTCGCCGTCCAGCTCGGTCGGGTCGCCGCCGGTCACCACATTGATCAGCAGCCGGCCGCCGGACAGGCGGTCGAAGGTGGCCGCCATGCGCGCGGCCAGCGACGGTGCGGTCAGGCCGGGCCGCAGTGCGACCAGGAATTTCAGCCGCTGGGTGAAGCCGATCAGTGCCGACGCGGTGACCCAGGCGTCCTCGCAGGAGCGACCGGTCGGCAGCAGCACGCCGTCGTAGCCCAGCGTGTCGGCCGCGATGGCGACCTGTTTCATGTAGTCCAGACTGACCTGGCGACCGCCTTCCGCGGTACCGAGGTAGCGGCTGTCGCCGTGGGTCGGGATGAACCAGAACACATTCATGATGGATACCCTGTAATACGTGGAATGCCTGTGCGGGCGTGAATGCGCGGTGGACTCAGACGCTGCAGCGCACCTGGTCGAAGGGCACCGGCTCGACCTGCTGCGCGCGCCGGCTCAGCAGTGCGCGGTACTCATAGACCAGCCGGTCGGTGGCCTGCAGCAGGCGGTCGATGATGTCGTCCGACAGCTGGTAGTTGCCGTGTTCGTCCTTGGCCACCGTGCTGTCGGTGGCATGCACGCCCGGCAGCACCAGCGCCGGCGACATCGACTGCAGCACCGGCCGCAGCGCGTAGTCGAGCGCCAGTGCGTGATGCGGACTGCCGGCGGTGGCCAGCGGCAGCACCACCTTGCCGTCCAGCCCGTTCTGCGGAAGCAGGTCGAGAAAGCTTTTCAGCAGGCCGCTGTAGGCCGCCTTGTAGACCGGAGTGGCGATCACCAGCGCGCTGGCGGCGGCCACCCGCTCGCTGGCGGCGCGGATCTGCGGGTCGCCGAAGCGGGCGTGCAGCAGCGCGTGCGCCGGCAGGTCGGTCAGCTTGAGCCGCGTGTTCTCGACACCGCGCCGGTCCAGCTCGGCGGCGACGAAGCCGGACAGCGCCGCCGAGCGCGACGGCTCGACCGGGCTGCCCTGGAGAAACAGGATGGACATTCGATCGGGCTCCGCGCTCAGCGCACGCTGATCTGGTCGAACACGCCGCCGTCGGCGAAGTGTGCTTTCTGGGCCTTCTGCCAGCCACCGAATTCGGCGTCGATGGTGAAGAGCTTGACCGGCGCGAAGGTCTTGGCGTACTTGGCGGCGACCTTGGGGTCGATCGGGCGGTAGTAGTTCTGGGCCGCGATTTCCTGACCTTCCGGGCTGTACAGGTATTCCAGGTAGGCGGTGGCCACGGCGCGGGTGCCGCGCTTGTCGACCACTTTGTCTACCACGCTGACCGGCGGTTCGGCCAGGATGGACAGCGAGGGCGTGACGATTTCGAACTTGTCCGGACCCAGCTCCTTCACCGCCAGATAGGCCTCGTTCTCCCAGGCGATGAGCACATCACCGATGCCGCGCTCGACGAAGGTGGTGGTTGAACCGCGGGCGCCGGAATCGAGCACCTTCACGTTGGCGAACAGCTTTTTCACGAACTCCTTCGCGGTGGCGTCCGAGCCGCCCGGCTGCTTGGCCGCGTAGGCCCAGGCGGCGAGGTAGTTCCAGCGCGCGCCGCCCGAGGTCTTGGGGTTGGGGGTGATGACCTCGACGCCGGGCCGGACCAGATCGTTCCAGTCCTTCAGGCCCTTGGGGTTGCCCTTGCGCACCAGGAACACGATGGTGGAGGTGTAGGGCGAGGCGTTGTGGGGCAGGCGCTTCTGCCAGTCGGCGGGGATGAGCTTGCCGTTGTCGTGCAGGGCATCGACGTCGTAGGCCAGGGCGAGGGTGACCACGTCGGCTTCGAGGCCGTCGATGACCGAGCGGGCCTGCTTGCCGGAGCCGCCGTGGGACTGCTTGA
>NZ_AFHG01000033.1 GCF_000214035.2 Methyloversatilis universalis FAM5
AGCGCATCGCCGCGCTGATCGGCGCCAGCGGCTGGAGTGACCCGTACCGGCGCATCCTGAAGGTCGAAGGCATCGGCGCACTCACCGCCGCAGGCCTGTGCGCCACCTTCCACCGCGCCCGCTTCAGCGGCGGCGATGCCTTCATCGCCTTCCTGGGCCTGGATGTGACCGTGCGCCAATCGGGCACCCAGCGCGGACGCGGCGCGCTCAGCAAGAAGGGGGATGCCGAGATGCGCCGTCTGCTCTATAACGCCGCCATGGCGGCCAGCCGCTCCAGCACCTGGCAACCGTTCTACCAGCGCTTGCTCCAGCGCGGATTCAGCCGCACCCAGGCGCTGGTCGCTCTGGCAAGAAAGCTCGCACGGGTCGCCTTCTCGTTGATGAAGAACGCTTCCAACTACGTTCCTAAACAACACGAAAACGCTTGCGTTGGAACATAGAATCTCCCACGCTCTCTTTTCCTCATCGAGCGATTCCGAAATCGCACTGCTCCATGCATGCCGTCGCCACGTCGGATTCCACCGACACAGCGTGGCCATACAGGCCTACCGCCTGACAGACCCGGTGTCCCTAGACTGCAGATCAGGCAGCGAGCGATGTGCGCCGCGTGCTGACTGATCAACCACAGCGGAGAGACACCATGAATACGCCGGTCCAGATACTGAAGACGGTTTCCATCGTAGCCGTGATGGCCAGCCTGACTGCATGCGCCGGCATGAGCAAGAGCGAGAGCAATGCCATGATCGGCGCGGCCGCCGGCGGCGTGGCGGGCTCAGTGCTCACCGGCGGCAGCACGGTCGGTACCGTAGGCGGTGCCATCGTGGGCGGTGCCATCGGCAACGAGATGGGCAAGAAGAAGCGCTGATTCCGGACCGCCCGTTTCGGGCGGATGAGGGCGGAGCGGCTATCCTAGCGGGATCCGTTTCAGCGCCGTTCCGCCATGCTGGTCGACACGCACTGCCATCTCGATGCCTCCGAATTCGACGCTGACCGCGAGGCCATGATCGCCCGCGCGCTGGCGGCGGGTGTCGGATGCATGGTGCTGCCGGCGGTCGATCGGGCGGGGTTCGCCCGGGTGCGGGCGCTGTGCGAGGGCCGGCCGGCGCTGCGTTTCGCGCTGGGTGTCCATCCGCTCTACGTTGCGGCGGCGCATGAAGCCGATCTCGACGTGCTGGCGATGGAACTTGAACAGTGCGGCCATGACGCGGTAGCGGTCGGTGAGATCGGGCTCGATTTCTTTGTGACCGATATCGACCCTGCACTGCAAGAGCGCTGGTTTGTGGCTCAGCTTAGGATCGCGAAAGACATGGGGCTGCCGGTGCTGCTCCACGTACGCCGCAGCCAGGATCGCATCCTGAAGCACGTGCGTGCCGTCTTCGGTCGCGACGGCCCCGGCGGCATCGCCCATGCCTTCAATGGCAGTCGTCAGCAGGCGGACGAATTCATCAAGGTGGGTTTTGCGCTCGGTTTCGGCGGCGCGGTGACCTGGCAGCGCGCACTCAATCTGCGCCGGCTAGTGACCGAGCTGCCGCTCGAATCCATCGTGCTCGAAACAGACGCACCCGACATTCCCCCCGAATTCGCCGCCGGTGAACGCAACGAGCCGGCGCATCTCCCGCGCATCGCGCAGGTGATCGCCGGCATTCGTGGCGTGGAAGTGGAGGAACTCATCCGCACCACCGGGGCGAACGCTCGACGCGTTCTGCCCCGGCTGGCGGCGGCTTACAGCGAGTAGGACGCGGACAGACCGATCAGCCAGGTGCGTTCCGCGGCCGGCGCGTAGTAGCGCTGGTTGCCGTCGTTGATGTAGATCGAGCCGACGTATTCCTTGTCGAACAGGTTGTCGATACGGGCGAATTCGCTGATCTTCCAGCCGCCCACCTTCTGGCTGAAGCCACCGCGCAGGCTGGTGACACCGTAACCGCCCACGCGGGCATTGTTGGTGTCGTCAGCAAACATGCGGCCAGTCGCGCGGTACTCGATCGCGCCGAGGAAACCGCTGGCGGCATGACGGTAGGTCAGTTCACCGTAGAAGTTCTTGTTGGCGACGCTGGCGAGCTTGTTGCCTTCAGCCACCATCACCTGAGGATTGACGTTGGGACACTGAGCCACCGCGCAGGTCATGAAGGCGTCTTCGAACTTTGCATCGATCAGCGTCAGCGCAGCGTAGGCGCCGACCGCATCCGAAATGCGCGAATCCACGGCCAGTTCGAAACCGGTGCGACGCGTGTCGCCGGCGTTCTGATAGGACACGCGACCGCCGGTGTTGTTGGCCACCACGATTTCCTCTTCGGTGTCGATCAGGAAGGCGGAGGCGTCGATGCGGGTCCAGTCGTTCACGAAGGCCTTCATGCCCACTTCGTACTGCATGCTGGTCGAGGGCTTGAGGTCAAGATTGAGGCCGCTCGAGCCGTCCGGCTTGTAGGCCAGCTCGATCAGCGTCGGCGCTTCGAAGCTGCGACCCACGTTGGCGTACAGGTTCACCGTCTGGGTGAGCTTCCAGACGCCGCCGAGCGCCGAGGTCCATGCGCCGTGGTGAGTCGAGCCGCTGTCGTCCGGATTCACGCCAGCCGCATTGGTCGTACCGGAGCAGCCGCCGTTACAGATGAAACGGTCCTTGGAGCTGAAATCGACCCGGGTGTAACGCAGGCCGCCGGACAGCGAGAATTCCGGATGCAGCGCCCATTCGCCCTGGAAGAAGGCGGCGGTCTGCTCCGCCACATTCGTTTCGTCGCGCTTCAGCGCACCGCGCACGCCGTAGCGGCGCAGTGCTGCGTTGTTGTCGTTGGCGACCGTGAGGCCGTTGCGGTAGCCCTTGCGATCTTCGTCCGCGCGCTCGTATTCGGCACCTGCGCTGAAGGTGACGGTTTCCAGCTTGCGCGTCCAGCGCACATTGGTGCCCCAGTAATCGCGATCGAATACCGATACGCCGCCCGCTGCGGTCACGTTGTTCTGGGTCTGCGCGTTGATCGCCAGAAACTGTTCGTTGTTGCGATTGCCGGTGTAGAACATGGCGCGCAGGCTGTCACGCTCGGTCAGGGCGGTTTCGAACACGAAGCCGCCCTGGGTGTTCTCGAGGCTGCGCCGGGCGCCGTAGAACTCGGCATTGCGAAGTCCGTTGTTGCCGGAAAGCGCCGCCTGGCCCTGCTGCTTGCGATTGCTGTTGACCTGGGCGAGCGTCAGGCCCAGCGGGTCTTCGCCTTCCTGCCGCAGATAGTTGCCGATCACGGTCAGGGTGGATTGTTCGTTCAGCCGGAAGCGCGCCTTGAAGTTGGCCTGGTCCTTGGTCGACTGGCTGTAATCGCGATAACCGTCGGTACGGAAATGGGACACGCTGCCGGTGTAGTTCAGGTTGCCGACCGTGTCGCCGAACTTGATGCCGGTGCGAGCCGTGCCGTCGCTGCCGAACTGGTAGCTCGGTGTCACCGTGAAGTTTTCCGGGCCGTCTTCGGTGAATACCTGCACCACGCCACCCGAGTGGTTGCCGTAGAGCGCGGAGAACGGGCCGCGCAGCACTTCGATGCGGCTGGCCGAGGCGAGGTCGAACAGGCCGGTGCCGCCCTGGCCGTCCGGCGTGCTGGCCGGGATGCCGTCGGCGAACAGCTTCACGCCGCGCACGCCGAACTGCGAACGCGCACCGAAGCCACGGATGGTGAGCGACTGTTCCTGGGTGTAGTTCTCCTTGCCCGCTGCAGCCACGCCCGGCACCCGGTTGATCACCTCGGACAGGTTTACCGTCGCACGCTGGTCCTGGATGGTGGTGCGGTCGATCGAATCGATGGCCATCGGCAGGTCGAAGGAATTCTGTTCGACGCGGGTGCCGGTGATGACCACGGTCGGCGCGATGACCGTCGTGTCCTGCGCGAAGGCGGACTGGCCGATCAGCGCGAGGGCGAGCGCGAGCGGGGTGTGGCGGAGTGCAGCGTTCATGGGGATGTCTCTCTCTTTTCAAATGCCTGGGGCGATCTGCGGGCGGCGCCCGTTCAACCCGGGGAATCGCGCGTCTCAGCGCGCGTGCATCCAGCGGCGCGGAGTATAGGCGCCGGGCGGTAACACGACCTCACGAAAAACTTGAACCGCTCACGGTCGGTTAACGTTTGTGCGGCGGATTTCAGTCCAGCAGGGCTGGGAGCGCAGGGGGGGCGACCACCTTGAGCGTGGGCGGACACAGCCGGTGCCGGCCCAGCCTCAGCACTGCACGGTCGCGCGATACCAGCAGGTCGGCGTGCCCGCGCACCGCCAGATCGAAGAATTTTTGATCTTCGCGGTCGCGGCAGCGGGGCAGGGTGGGGTCGGGCTGTTCCGGCAGCGGCAGTTCCTCGATCAGCGCCAGATAGGCCGCGTACAGCGCCGCGCCCGCGGTCTCGTCCAGACCGAATTTGGGGTAGCGCAGTACGGTGCGCAGCTCCCGCAGGCAGGCGGCATCGCACAGCAGCCGCGCGCGGCCTCCGGCCAGCGCTCGGGCGACCGGGTCGAGTTCGGCGTTGTGCCAGTGCAGCAGGTCGAGCACGGCATTGGTGTCGAGAACGATGCGCATCGAAGCGGGCGACGAAGAGTGACAGGTGCGACGGGGAGCGCAGTGTAGGGTGCGCCCCGGTTGAAAGCGAACGTTTCCGCGACCCGGACGGTCAGTGCTGCAGGTCATTGCGGAGCGTTGTCATGGTGTCGCATGAGCTGCTGGTCTTTCTGATCGATCTGGCCGCGAAGCTGTCCGGCTATCCGCCGATGCCGGTCGACGCGCTGCCGCCGGTACGCCTGCTGTCCGAGGACGCGCTTGCGCGCATCGTGTGCCCGCAGGCGGAGAACGGCTGCACCAACATTGCGGCCACTTTCGAGACCGACCAGTACGTGATCTATGTGCGCGACTCGCTGGACATGGAAAACGCGGCCGACAACTCCTTCCTGCTGCACGAACTGGTGCACGTGCTGCAGCACCGCGCCCGCGGCGACGCGATCTTCGCTGACTGCCCGACCACGCTGAAGACCGAAACCGAGGCCTACCAGGCGCAGAACGCCTATCTGAAGCGCGAGGGGCAGTTCCTGCGCTTCGGCGAGGCGCTGGGCTTCATGAGCTGCGCCGGCGAGCAGAACACCTTTTTCACCCGCGACATCATGATCGACCCGCTCATCGTGAAGTAGCGGGTGCGCGCCCCCGGTGGTCTGTCAGGCCGGGCGTTTCGCCACCGCCTGTGCCAGCCGTTCGAGGGCGTCGCGGATGACCGCGCGCGGCGAGGCGAGATTGAGCCGCATGTGACCGCTGCCGCCGGTGCCGAAGGTGGTGCCCGGATTCAGGCCGAGACCGGCTTCGCGGATGAAGAAGTCGCGCAGCGCCGCGTCATCCAGCCCCAGCGGGCGACAGTCCAGCCACATCAGATAGGTGCCTTCCGGCGCGTAGGCGTGGACGAGCGGCAGCCGGTGGGCCAGCACGTCGATCACCTCGTCGCGCGTGGTTTCGAGGTAGGCCATCAGCGCGTCGAGCCAGGGGCCGCCGTCGCGGTAGGCCGCTTCCAGCGCCGCCAGGCTGAACGGGTTGGACGCGCTCACATGCAGCTGGCCAAAGGCGCGCGCCACCGGCTCGCGTTCAGCCTCTTCGGCGATCAGCGCCGACAGTCCGAGGCCCGGAATGTTGAAGGTCTTGCTCGGCGCCACCGTGGTGAGCACCCGGTCGCCACTGCGCGCCAGCGTGGCCAGCGGCGTGTGGCGCACGCCGGGGTAGGTGAGGTCGGCGTGGATTTCGTCGGCCAGCACCACCAGTTCGTGCCGGCGGGCGATGTCCAGCAGGCGGTCCAGTTCTTCGTGCGTCCACACCCGGCCGACCGGATTGTGCGGCGAGCACAGCAGCAGCAGCTTCGAGCCGGCCCGTGCGGCACAGCCTTCGAGCTGGTCGAAGTCCATGGTCCATCGGCCGTCGCGCTCGACCAGCGGGTTTTCGACCACGCGCCGCCCGGTGTCGCGGATGGCGGAAAAGAAGGGCGGATACACCGGCGGCTGCACGATCACGTTGTCGCCCGGCCGGGTGAAGGCCTGCACCGCGGCGTACAGCGTGGGCACCACGCCCGGACAGAAGTGGATGTGCTCGCGCGCCACGTTCCAGCCGTGGCGCGCGGCCAGCCAGCGCTCCAGCGCCTCGAAGGCGCCGTCCGGATACGTGGTGTAGCCATACACCGGATGGCGCGCGCGTTCTATCAGCGCCTCGGTCACCGCCGGCGGCGCGGCGAAATCCATGTCGGCCACCCACAGCGGGGTGACCGCCTCAGTGCCGAACACTGCCGCGCGGCCATCATGCTTCACGCTGGCGGTGCCATCGCGGCTGATCGGGTGGTCAAAATCGAAATGCATGTCGTGGCCCCTGATCGGCGATGACGGTCACGGCGGCGCCGCGACCGTCGAGGCAGGCGTTCAGCGTACCCGCTCCCAGAGGGTCACCTCGGCCAGCGTGTGCTGGAATTTGCGGCGGGTTTCGCGGATGACGAAGGGCACGTCGCGCGGTGCGCCCAGCATGCGGAAGTGCGTGCCCAGCACCGCCTTCAGGCCGTCCAGCGTGGTCCAGCTCTCACCGTCCTTCTTGTAGCCGCCCAGCCACTCCTCGCGCTTGGTGTGCTCCTCCAGCCAAGTGTAGGGCGAACTGATCATCAGCAGGCCACCGACGTTCAGCCGTTCATGCACCGCCTTCAGGAAAGCGGCTGGCTCATACAGCCGGTCGATCAGGTTGGCCGCCAGGATGAGGTCGTAGCCGGTCAGTACTGCCTTCAGGTTGCAGGCGTCACCCTGCATGAAATCGACCTTGTCGCGCACCGCGCTCAGGCCGAGATCGCTCAGCCGGCGCGTCTTGTACGACACCAGTTCGCCCTCGTCGGCCAGCGTGTAGCGGAATTCGCCCTGTTCGGCCAGATGCACGCCGGCATTGATGAAGCGGGCGGAGAAGTCCACTCCGGTCACGTGGTCGAAATGGCGGGCCAGTTCGAAGCTGGCGCGACCGGTGGCGCAGCCCAGGTCCAGCGCGCGGCGGGCCGGGCGCCCGCCCATGGCTTCGATCGCGATGTCGGCCAGCGCCTTCGGGAAGTTCGGTACGCCAAAGTATTCGTCACCGTAATGGAATTCGGCGTATTCGGAGAGCTGGCGGTCGCTCTCGTAATAGACATTCGGCGCAGTGGCCGGTGCGTCGCTGATCACGTAACGGAACCCCGCATGCTGGAAGAAGTGGCGGCGGAAGGCGTAGCGCGAGGCGCGGGTCGCTTCGTTGCCGCAGGAAATCCACGAACCGCCCTTGATCAGGTTGTGACGGGCGTCGAAGGTGGGCGTGGAGAAATCGTCATAGATCGGATGGACCTCGAAGCCGGCGAAGGGGTAGATCGGCGTTTCGGTCCATTGCCACACATTGCCGACCACATCGAAGAAGTCGCCATGCGCGTGGCGGTCCACCGGACAGGACGAGGCCCAGTGGTCCAGATGCAGGTTGGCGTGCGCTTTCGCGTCATCCGCGATGTCCTGCAGACCGGCGACGTCGTACAGCCGGTACCACTCGTCCTCGGTCGGCAGGCGGACCGGGCGGCCGGTCTGCGCCGACTTCCAGCGACAGAAGGCCCGCGCCTCGTGGCAGTTCGTTTCCACCGGCCAGTTCCACGGCATCGGCACCTCTTCCAGCATCACTCGCAGATGCCAGCCGTCCGCGGCGCGCACCCAGAATTCCGGATGGTCGATGCCGGCCTGCAGGCGGAAGTCGCGCCAGCCGCGGCCTTCGTCGTCCCACCAGGCGTCGTTGCGGTAGCCGCCGTCATCGACGAAGGCGAGGTATTCGCGGTTGCTCACCAGCAGCCGGCTCGCCTCGAAGCCGGTCACCTCGGCCTCGCGCGTTTCGTATTCATTGTCCCAGCCGTAGATCGGATCGTCGCGCAGTCGGCCCAGCACGGTGCGGCCGCCGCTGACCGGCAGCAGGCTGTTGGCCGGCGCCTCGGCGCTGTCCCGGCACGGTGCCCAGGCCGGGTGGGTCCGCACGAAATCGAGCCGGCTCTGGCGTATCAGCACCGACGAGGTTTCCAGATGGATGCGTTCGTGCTCGATGCCCATCACGATGCTCCACCACGGGTGGGACCAGTGGATGGGCGTGGTCAGCGGCGCTTCGCGGATCACCCGGTCCACCATGCCGCGCACCCGGTTGCGGTAGTCGCGCACCGTCTGCACCGTGGGCCAGTCGTAGTTCGCCTCGTTCAGGTCGTCCCAGCTCATTTCGTCCACGCCGACCGCGAACATCGATTCCAGCCGCGGATCCAGCCGTTCGCTGATCAGCCCGGCCAGCAGCAGCTTGTTGACGAAGAAGGTGGCGGTGTGGCCGAAATAGAAAATGAGCGGATGGCGCAGTGCGATCGGCTTGCGGTACCAGGCCTCTTCGCAGGCCAGCACTTCGAACAGCTGCTCGTAACGGCTGAAGGTGGCGTGGAAGTAGTCGCGCAGGGTGGCGCGCAGCGCATCCGGGTCGGTCGTGTCGAGGCGGGGCGTACGGGGGAAGAGGGTGTCCTGGTGAGCGTTCATGTTGTTGTGCTCCGGGTTGAGGGGAGACCGTCTTCGTCCGGGCGTCAGGGGCCTGCCGGCTGCCCGTGTCCGCCCGGCATCGGCGGCAATCCGGGCTGTGACGCTGCCGGAGGGGTCAAGTTCAGTGTCGGGGTCACGCAATTTGCCGGCCAATGTCGCTTCTCCTGTGCTGACCGGTCCGTCGCCGTTGCGGACCTGCTGATCGGAGCGAATTGTGCCTGTACCGCGGCGTGGCGGGCGACCTGAACGCGATGCCGCCAGCGGGCGGGCGCGCAGGCGCGGGACTGTCGTGGACTTTGCCCGTACCCGGTCGGGGAGAGCGTGCATGACAGGCAGGTGCGGGCCGGGAACACTCCGGCTGTCGTCACCACAGGCCTCTTCCGATGCTGCGCCCACTGCTGCTCTGCCTCCCGCTGCTGTGCGGACTGCCCCCCGCGCTGGCGGACAACATGTTCTGCGGCGGTGCCCGCAGCCCGGCTTCGCCGGACGATCTGGACAACGCGGTCGGCGAGCTGTCGCTGCAGTACGTCGCCAGCCGGCCGGCCGGGCCGGTCAGCTGCGCGGCCGGCTATCTGCTGTCCAAGTGCGGCGACCACGAAACCGCCAACCGGGTGTTCGACAAGTGCATCGCTGCCGGCTACACCGGCGCGCTGATCTGGAAGGCCCTCATGTACGAGAACGGCCACGGCGTGCCGAAGGATGCCGAGCGCGCGGCCGACATGCTGTACCGCGCCGCCACCAGCGGCGACCCGTACTACGGCCCGCTGGGCAAGATGCATTACGCCACCGCGCTGCTGCAGGGCCGCGGCGTGCCGCGCGACGAGCAGGCCGCGATGCGCTGGTTCCGGGAGGCCGCTGCCGAAGGGGATGAAACCGCGCAGGAATTCCTGCGCACCGGCCGCCATACCGCGGTGCGCGATGAAACCGGCCGCGGCGTCGGCGCCGGTGACGGGGCGGGCGACCCGACTGTGCGCCGTGACAGCGCCGCCGATCGGGTGCTCGACGCCGCCGCGGGCGAACTGTCGCTGGAGCTGGAATCGGAGGGTGTCTCGCGCAGTGCCCGACCGGCAGCGCCGCCGGCCGTGCCGGTGCCGGCCGCCCGTCGCATGGGCGGAGACGGGTCGCCGACCGGGGCGCGCCCGGTGTCGCCGCCGTTACCGGCCGACGGTGCGGTCGCGGCAGCGCTTTCGCCGACCGGACGTCGTCTGACCGAAACCGTGCTCGCGCCTGCGCCGGGCGCCGCGACGCCCGGCAGCGCGCTGTGGCTGCTGCCCATGCTGATCGCCTTCATTACCGGCGCGCTGGTCCGGGTACGCCGGCCACGGACCGAGGCCCGCGCCCGGCCGGCAGAGGCACTGCACAGGCCGCTGCTGCGCCGTGTCGCCTGATGTCCCGCCTATTTTCTTCCACTCTTTCACCCGGAACAGAATGCCCATGACCTCGCAGATCGAAACCGCGCTTTACGGCCTGAGCCAGCTCTTCATGCTGCCGGTGCTGGTCGTGATCGCCGCACTTTTCCTCTATGCCTTCTACGTGCTCGGCAGCTTCGTCGTGCAGGCGCTGCAGCGCCGCGCCGGACAGCCGGCCGGTTTCGAACTGCGCCAGGCGCTGCGCGCCGACCCGCGCATCAGTCTGGGCGAGCTCGAAGTGCTGGCAGCGCAGCAGCTCGAATGCGTGCGCATCGCAACCCGGGTTGCGCCGCTGCTCGGGCTGGTGGCCACCATGATTCCGATGGGCCCGGCGCTGGCCGCGCTCGGCGACGGCAAGGTGGCTGACATGTCGCGCGGGCTGGGCGTGGCCTTTTCGGCGGTCATCCTGTCGCTGATCGCGTCCGCCATCACCCACGTGGTGGCCCAGGTGCGCCGCCGCTGGTACGCCGCCGATCTGCTGCAGATAGCGCGTGCAGTGGATGAAGCGCTGCCGTGCGAGCTGCTGCCGGAGGCCGCGCGATGAGAACCCGCCTGCTCGACGATCTGGAAGACGACGATCCCATCCTGTCGGTGGTCAATCTGATCGACGTGTTCCTGGTCATCATCGCCGCACTGCTGATCGCGGTGGCCCGCCACCCGCTGAGCCCGTTCGCCGCCGGTGACGCCACGCTCATCCGCAACCCCGGTCAGCAGGACATGGAAATCGTCGTGAAGAAGGGTGACCGCATCAGCCGCTTCCAGGGCGAAGGCGAAGCGAGCGCCGGCCGCGGCGTGAAAGCCGGCACTGCCTACCGGATGGAGGACGGCTCGCTGGTCTATGTGCCGGAGTGAGCGGGGCGTGGAGCGTCTGCTTCAGTCCGGGTCCGGCGCGAAGGCGGTGCCGCCCTCGACGATTTCGTGCTTCAGCCACTCCACCAGCAGTCGGGTGCGGCCGGGCAGCAGCCGGGCGTGCGGATAGATCAGGCTGACCGGCCGCGGTGGCGGTTCGAAATCGCGCAGCACGACGCGCAGCGCGCCGCTGGCCAGATGCGGCCGCACCTGATAGCACAGGAAAAGGCCGAAGCCGGCGCCGGCGGCGCAGGCATCGACCGCGGGCGCGATGTGGTTGAACTCCAGGTTGCCGCCGACCGGTACCTGCAGCGCGCGACCATTCACCTGAAAGCTCCATGACAGGCTTGCGGCGCCGGTGAAGCGCACGCAGGGCGCGCCGCGCAGCGCGTCCGGATGCGCCGGTTCGCCCCGTGCGGCCAGCAGGGCAGGGCTGGCCACCACCACCCGGCGGATGTGGCCCAGCGGCTGCGCGATCAGGCCGGAGTCGTCGAGCGCGCCGATGCGCACGCCCACATCCACGCCTTCTTCCAGCAGGTTCACCACGCGGTCGTGCAGCAGCACCCGCAGTTTCACCTTCGGATAGCGCAGCGCGAAGCGGGTGACCGCCGGGGCGACATGCATCTGGCCGAACTGCACCGGCGCGGTCAGCGTGATCGGTCCGGACGGTTCGGCCGCGCCTTCCTTCAGCGCCTCTTCCGCGTCCTGCACCGCCGACAGCACGCCGCGACAGCTTTCGAGATAGCTGCGGCCTTCGTCGGTCAGCGCGAGGCGACGGGTGGTGCGGTTCATCAGCCGCACGCCCAGATGCGCCTCCAGCGCCGCAAGCGTGCGCACCACCGCCGGTAGCGAACTGTCGAGCAGGCGGGCGGCCGCGGTCAGGCTGCCATGCTCGGCGATGGTGACGAAGGTGCGCATGGCCTTGAGGGTATCCATGGCGGGGATATTACTTCGCTGTGCGCATCAGTGTTATCCGTTTTCATGCATTTATTGCTTTGAATGGAATGCGGATACTGCATCCCGTTGCCTGTCGTTTCGACCTCCCACCGGAAAGGAATCCGCATGACCCTCACCGCCACCCATCGCCCGGACGCGCCCATCCTGCTGCACGGCTTCAAGCTGTCCGGCCACAGCCACCGTGCCGAACTGTTCCTCGAACTGCTGGGCCTGCCCTACACCTTCCGTCAGGTCGATCTGGCCGGCGGCGAACACAAGACGCCGGCTTTTCTCGCGAAGAACGTCTTCGGCCAGGTGCCGGTGATCGAGGACGGCGATACGGTGGTGGCCGATTCCACCGCCATCCTGGTGTATCTGGCCCAGCGCTATGCCCCCGGTCGCTGGATTCCGTCGGACCCGGCGGGTCAGGCCGAGGTGCAGCGCTGGCTGTCGGCCGCCTCCGGCATGGTCGCTTTCGGGCCGGCTGCCGCGCGGCTGGTGACCCTGTTCCGTGGCAGTTTCAATCCGGACGAGGTGATCGCCCGTGCTCACCGGCTGCTGACGGTGATGGAGAGCGAACTGGCCGCGCGCGACTGGCTGGTGGGTCACGCGCCGACCGTGGCGGACGTGGCGGTCTACAGCTATGTCGCGCACGCGCCGGAAGGCAATGTGTCGCTCGACGACTATCCGCACGTCCGCGCCTGGCTGGCGCGGATCGAAGCATTGCCCGGCTTCGTCGCCATGCCGCAGAGCAAGGTCGGCCTGCGCGCCTGAACGCCATGGACCCGCTCGAAGCCCCGACCGCCGATCCTTTCCACGCCGGCGAGCACGCGCTGCAGGCGCGGGCCGGCCTGCGCGCCCGCATGGCCGACATCGGCGCGCGCGTGATCCGCGACCACATGCCGGACCAGCACCGCGACTTCTTCGCGCTGCTGCCCTTCCTGCTGGTGGGCAGTGTCGACGGGCAGGGCCAGCCGTGGGCATCGGTGCTGCACGGTGCGCCGGGTTTCGTGCAGTCACCGGACGTACGGCGGCTGCGCATCGCGGCGCGGCCGCCGGCCGGCAGCGCGCTGGCGGCCCATCTGATCGAGGGTGCATCGCTTGGTCTGCTCGGCATCCAGCAGCACACACGTCGGCGCAACCGGATGAACGGCCGCGTGGTGGCCGCGGACGACGACGGCTTCGAGGTGGCGGTGGAGCACAGTTTCGGCAACTGCCCGAAATACATCCGGGTGCGTGAAGCCCATGCGCTCGGCGGCGCAGCGCTGTCCGCGGCACCCGAAGCCGGACCGGCGCTGGACGACGAGGCGCGCGCGCTGATCGCCGACGCCGACACGCTGTTCATCGCCAGCGCGCACGCCGGCCAGGTGGACGTGTCGCACCGCGGCGGCGCACCGGGCTTCGTCCGTATCGATGAAGAGGGGCGGCTGCTGCTGCCCGATTACGCCGGCAACTTCTTCTTCAACACGCTGGGCAATCTGCTGCTGGAACCGCGTGCCGGCCTGCTGTTCATTGACTTCGAACGCGGCGATCTGCTGCAACTGTCCGCCACCGCTGAACTGATATGGGATGGCCCGCTGGTCGAGGCGCACCCGGGCGCGCTGCGCCTGCTGCGGCTCAGCGTGACCGGCATGGTCAGAACCCGCGGCGGCCTGCCGCTGAGGTGGTCTGCCGGCGAGTGATGCGCCTCCCCGGGTGTGCAGCACTTTCGGCACCTGCGCGCGGTGTACAGCGACCGGGGGTCGGGAAGCGATCGCGCGGGCGGCAGAAAAGCCCCCATCGTGTCGGCGGACCGGCGCAGAAATCGTCACGCGCCGGACGCTGCAGCATCCGGCGGGGTCAGCCCTGTATGCCCAGTTCGCGTGCCGAGGCGAGCACCGCGCGGGCATCGACGCGGGCGGCGTTGAGCCGGTTGGCGAGCGGGCCGATCTGGGCGTCCGGCGTCAGCACCGCCTGCTCGGACGACAGCAGTTCGGTCAGTTCCCGGCGTGCGCTGTCCATCTGCGTGGCCGCGTGGGTGGGGTCGGCCTGGGCGGTGAGCCGGCGCGCTGCCGCCAGATGGGCGAGCAGCAGATAGCCGCGCGTCGTGAAGGCATTGATCGGTGCCAGCGGCAGCTGTTCCGATGCCGGTTCGTCGCGCATGCGGGCGGCCGCATCCGACAGCGCGGCCAGTGCGTCCTGTACCTGACGGCGGGCCAGCCGGTAATTCAGATCCGAGGTGTCCGGCACCAGCGCTACGCCCACGTAGTCACGCAGCGCGCCGAGCAGGCGGGTGGCCAGCGCCGGCACGGTATTGCGCTCCCAGGTCGGCAGCACCCGGCTGAACAGCCACGCGATCGCCACGCCGGCTGCGGTGTCGAGGAAGCGCTCGGAAATGTGGAAGCTGCCGGGCGCGATCAGGTGCAGCTGCAGCAGTGACATGACGCAGGCGGCAGTCACCGTGACCCGGTAGCGCACCGTGATGAAGGCGTGCGCGATGCCGATGCAGACGAACACGATGCCCAGCAGCACTTCGGGGGCGCTCACCCAGTGCAGCACCGCCGCGACGAACAGGCAGCCCAGGGCATTGCCGACCATGCGGTCGGTCTGGCGCTGCTTCGTCTGGCTGAAGCTGGCGCGCATCACCAGCGACACGGTGAGCAGTATCCAGTAGCCGTGGCTGGCCCAGGGCAGCCACTGCGACAGCAGGAAGGCGGCGGCCATCGCCAGCGTCAGCCGCAGCGCGTAGCGCAGCACCGGCGAATCGGCGTGCAGTGCGTCGCGCAGCGCGCGCGGCGCGAAGCTGGAGCGGGACAGGAAGCGACCCATGTCGACGTCGGCCACCGGCACCTGCTCGCGCAGGGCGCGGTCCACCCGGCGCAGGCCGTCGATGGCACCCAGCAGCTTGCGCCGGCCGGCTTCCAGCACCGCCAGCGCGCCGCTGCGGTCGCTCGAACTGTCCGCCGCCAGCGCCGCGACCTCGAAATCCAGCGCGGGGCGGGTGTTGCGGTAGGGCGTATCGTCGAGCACGGTGTCGCGGCTGGACAGATCGCAGTGGGCCAGTCGAAGCACGTCATCGGCGGCGGTGCGCGTCATGGCGGCCAGCAGGTGCAGCACGCGGTGATCGCCGAAGGCTTCGCGCAGCGGCGCGTAGTCGCCCTGGCTGGCCAGCACCGCCTCGTGCGCATCGATCAGCGCGAGCAGACCGTTGGCCAGCGCCTGCTGTTCCGGCGTGCAGTGGTCGACCAGCACGAAGTCGCGCGCGGTCTGCAGCCGTTCGCCGAACACCGCCTGCCGTCTGACCAGTTCGGCATACACCTCGTCCAGATCGCGCGCCGGATCGAACAGCGCGGCCTTGCCGCGCACGTAGTCGGCGAAGGCGTACAGCGCATCGACCAGCGCCCGTCGCCGCATCGCGGTATCGGTCAGCCGGGCCATCCCGACCGCGTAGGCGAGATAGCACAGCCCGCCGGCGAACTGCAGTGCGAGATGAATCGCCTGTTCGCGCGGCGGCAGGTCGGGCTGAGCCATCGTGAAGGCCATCACCATCATCATGCCGTAGCCCAGCGGCAGGCCCGGCTTGCCCCAGGCGGTGGCCATCGCCGACGCGAAGGTGATCAGCAGCACCGCGGCGCCCAGCAGCGGCGTGCTGTGATGGGTGGCGAGCACGATGAGCGCGACCGCCGGCATCTGCAGCAGGTTGGCCAGCTGCAGCGGCAGCTTGTTGCGGCGGGGCACCGGAATGTCGGTCAGGCTGACGATGAGGGCGCCGGCGGCCATCGCGATCGCGGTCTGCGTGTCGGCCACCAGCCAGGCGAGCAGGGTGACCAGCGCCACGCCGAGCGAACAGCCGAAGCCGCTCAGCGCGTGGTGGTTGCGGATCTGACGTGACAGCAGCGGGTTGCGGGTGATGCGGTGGAGCATGGGTGAGCTGCGTGGTGGTGCGATGGGATGGAGTGGGGCCGGGTTCAGCCGTGGTCGCGGCGGCGCTGCAGCGCGAACTTCAGCAGTGCGGCGGCGCTGTCGAGGTCGAACTTGCGCTTGATGTTGATGCGGTGGCTTTCCACCGTGCGCACCGACAGATCGAGCCGCGCGGCGATTTCCTTGTTGCCCAGGCCGTCCGCGATCAGGTCCAGCACCTCGCGTTCGCGCGGTGTCAGTTCAGGCTCGGGCAGGCTGGCGCTGACCAGCGCGTCGGCCACCCGGGCGCTGAAGTAGCGGCTGCCGGCGCCGACCGCATCGATGGCGGCGACGATCTCGGCCGACGGGCTGTCCTTCAGCACATAGCCGCGCGCGCCGGCGCGGAAGGCTTCGACCACGTACTGCGGTTCGTCGTGCATGGTGAGCATGATCACCTTCAGGTCGGGCGCGATCTGGTGCAGCCGCCGGGTCAGTTCGATGCCGTGGACGTCGCGCATCGAAATGTCCATCAGCACGCAGTCCGGCGCGTGCCGCTGCACCGCGTCCAGCGCCTCGGCTGCGTTGCCGGCTTCGGCCACCACGGTGTAGCGGTCCACCGCTTCCAGCCGCGCGCGCAGGCCGTCCCGCACCAGGGGGTGGTCATCGACGAGCAGCAGGCGCAGGGTGGCGGTCATGGCGTCCGGACGATCGGTCACGTGAGGGGCAGGCGGGCGGACAGCAGCGTACCCGAGCCGTCGGAATAAAGCTCGAAGCGGCCGCCGAGCGCCTCGATGCGCTCGCGCATGCTGCTCAGACCCAGACCGCGCTGCGGCGACGCGGACACCGACTCCACGTCGAAGCCGCGGCCGTCGTCGCGGATGTCCAGCCAGAGCGCACCGCTTTCCGCTACCAGCCTGAGCGTGAGCCGGGTGGCGCGGGCGTGGCGTTCGACATTGTTCAGCGCTTCCTGCAGCAGCCGGAACAGCGCGGTGCCGGCGTCGCCGGGGGCGACCAGGCTGTCGTCCGCCTCGATGTCGACCGCGACGCCGCTGCGCTGGGCGAATTCGTCCAGCACCTGGCGCATGGCCGGCACCAGGCCCAGCGTGTCCAGCATGGTCGGACGCAGGCCGTGCGAAATGCGGCGCACGTCGCCCAGCACCTCCTCGACGCCGGCCAGCCCGCGCGACAGCGTGGTGCGCGCGGCGTTCGCCGGGTCGGGCAGGGGCTGCGCCTGATCCAGCCGCGCCTGGGCCGACTCCAGCAGGAACTTGACCGATACCAGGCTCTGGCTCACGCCATCGTGCAGTTCGCGCGCCACCCGGGACCGCTCCTTCTCCTGCGAGCGCACGACCTGGCGCGCCAGTTCGCGCATCTTCTGTTCGGCGTCGCGCCGGTCCGACACGTTGAGCGCCAGCCCAGCCAGCGCCACCAGCAGCGTGGCGACCACCGCGATGCCGGCGATCACGCCCATGGTGTTCCGTATCGCGACCTGGGCCTGCCGGTCTATGCGCTCGCGCGCCGCCACGATGTCGTCGGTGTACAGGCCGGTGCCGATCATCCAGCCCCATTCGGGCACGATGGCCACATAGCCCAGCTTGTTCTCGGTGCGCCCGGTGGACGGTCGCCGCCACACGAAGTCGACGAAGCCGCCGCCCTCGCGGGCGCGGGCGATCAGGTTCTGGATGGTGGGCCGGCCCTGCGCGTCGCGCACCTCCCACAGATTGCGGCCAACCAGATCCGGCTGGCGCGGGTGCATCAGTGCGCGGCCGTCCATGTCATAGACGAAGAAATATCCGTCGTCCCCGAATTCCAGCTGGCTCAGCACGTCCAGCGCGGCGGCCCGCGCGGCCGGGTCGCTGCGGGCAGTCAGGTGCTCGATGCTGGCCAGTGCCAGCGTCACGTAGTTCTGCAGCTCGTGTCGGCGGGCGTCCATCAGCGCGGGCTCGACGATGGCGTGTTCGGCGTCGGTCAGCGCCTGCGACTGCAGTTTCACCACCGCCGCCACCGCCGCAATGGCGAGCAGCAGCGGCACGACCGCGAGCAGGACGAATTTGAGGCGCAGTTGCATGGCGCGATTCGGGAGCAGGGGTGCGAATGATAAGGGCTGCGGCCGGCCCGCTGAGGATCTTGTGGCGGCCGCTGACGAACGAAGGCCAGAAGGGCTTCGCTGCGACGGACCGGGCCTCCGGTACGGCGCCGAACTGCGGATCGAGCGCCGCGATCGCGGCGAGGGCGCCGCTCCCACACTTCTTGTGCAGCCCGGCGTCTTTACGGGCGGCAGGCGGGGCGTCGTGACCGCGCCCGGGGTTTTCCTGCGACAAAGGACGCTGTCGCCCTCCGCCTACAGGGTGCTGCCGCATCGCCGATACGCCGGGCGTCCGCCGACGGCCATGATTCAGTCCATGCAGCAGCGATCGCCGGCGATCTGCCTGCGGACGCATTCCCCAACCATCCGGTCAGGAGGTCGTCATGCTCAAGTGGGCACTCATCTTCGCACTGATATCGCTGGTGGCCGGTCTGTTCGGCTTCACCGGCATCGCGGCCGGGGCCGCAGGCATCGCCAAGATCCTGTTCTACGTATTCGTCGTCGTGTTCCTCATCTTCCTGGTGCTCGGCCTGCTGGGCATCAAGGCGTTGAGCTGACCGGCGCCCAACGGACAAGGAGCTCATCCATGATCGTATCGACGCTATCCCGCCCGGCCGAGGCCGGCCCGCTGAACCTCGACAACGCGGCGCTGCAGCAGGCGCGGCAGAACCTGAACGACGGCGCGGTGACGCCGACGGGCTCCCCCTGGCGCGAAGACATCGTCCGGCTGCTGAACCACGCGCTGGCGACCGAACTGGTGTGCGTGCTGCGCTACAAGCGCCACCACTTCACCGCGCACGGGCTCAATTCGCCCGCCATCGCCGAGGAATTCCGCGAGCACGCGGATGAAGAGGCGGCTCACGCCGACAGCCTGGCGCGACGCATCGTGCAGCTGGGGGGCGAGCCGGACTTCAACCCCTCGCGCCTGCTCGACAGCAGCCACGCGGACTACGACGAGGCGGTCGAACTCAAGTCCATGGTGCGGGCCAATCTGGTCGCCGAGCGGATCGCAATCGAAAGCTACCGCCAGATGATCGGACTGATCGGCGACAAGGACCCGACCACCCGCCGGCTGCTCGAGGACATCCTCCGTGACGAGGAAGAGCACGCCGACGAACTGGCCGCGCTGCTCGACAACTGAGCGCGGCGCATCGAAGTTTTTCCAACCACCGAGAAAGGACGTGTCATGAACAGCGACCGTATCGAAGGCAACTGGAAGCAGCTGAAAGGCAAGGTGAAGGAACAGTGGGGCAAGCTCACCGACGATGAACTGGATGTGATCGAAGGCCGTCGCGAACAGCTGGCCGGCCGCATCCAGGAGCGCTACGGCCTTGCGCGCGAGGAGGCGGAACGGCAGGTGCGCGACTGGGAAAAGCGGCTGAAGAACTGATCTTCCTGTCTTCGTGGCCGGCGCCTTGCGCCTTTTCCCTGCCGTCAGGTGACATCTGCCAGCAAGGCAGCGCAGCAGGGTAGCCGGCCGCTTTTCCCCACCGGGCGCGGCTCTTGTACAAGACCGCGCCCGCTCTTTTGAAAGACCAAGGGTAAACCCCTACGTGTTTCCACTCAGTGGTGCTGCGTAATCGCACCGATGCGCCCGCTCCGGCCCGCTGCCCATACTCAGCGCAGGCCGCAAAGAGGCGGTCGCGGGCAGTCCGGTTCAGCCGGCGCCATCGAGAGGAGACATATGAACACACTGCTACCCAAACTCGGCTGGGCCGCGCTCGCGCTGCTCGGTGCCTGTGCGCTCGGCGTGGTCGCGCTGTCGCGCGGCGAAACCATCAGCGCGCTCTGGATCGTCATCGCGGCGGTTTCGGTCTACTTCATCGCCTACCGTTTCTACGCGCGCTTCATCGCCTACAAGGTGATCGGGGTCGACGGCTCGCGCATCACGCCTGCCTGGGCGAAGAACGACGGTCTGGACTACGTGCCGACCAACCGCAACATCCTGTTCGGTCACCATTTCGCGGCCATCGCCGGCGCCGGTCCGCTGGTCGGCCCGGTGCTCGCGGCGCAGATGGGCTATCTGCCGGGCATGCTGTGGATTCTGGCCGGCGTGGTGTTCGCCGGTGCGGTGCAGGATTTCCTGGTGCTGTTCATTTCCAGCCGTCGCGACGGCCGCTCGCTGGGCGACCTGATCAAGTCGGAAATGGGTGCGGTGCCGGGCGTGATCGCGCTGTTCGGCGCCTTCATGATCATGGTCATCATCCTCGCGGTGCTGGCGCTCATCGTGGTGAAGGCGCTCGCGCATTCGCCCTGGGGCACCTTCACCGTCGCGGCCACGATCCCCATCGCCATCCTGATGGGCATCTACATGCGCTACATCCGCCCGGGCAAGATCGGCGAGATCTCGCTGGTCGGCTTCGTGCTGCTGATGGCCGCCATCGTGGTCGGCGGCTGGGTCGCGGCCGATCCGGTGTGGGGCCCGATGTTCACCTTCGACGGCAAAGAGCTGACCTGGATGCTGATCGGCTACGGCTTCATCGCCTCGGTGCTGCCGGTGTGGCTGCTGCTCGCTCCGCGTGACTATCTGTCGACCTTCCTGAAGATCGGCACCATCGTCGGCCTGGCGCTGGGCATCGTGTTCGTTGCGCCGCAGCTGCAGATGCCGGCCATCACCAAGTTCATCGACGGCACCGGTCCGGTGTGGTCGGGCAACCTGTTCCCCTTCCTGTTCATCACCATCGCCTGTGGCGCGGTGTCCGGCTTCCACGCGCTGATTTCGTCGGGCACCACGCCCAAGCTGCTGGACAAGGAAACCGATGCGCCGCTGATCGGCTACGGCGGCATGCTGATGGAGTCCTTCGTCGCCATCATGGCGCTGGTCGCGGCCTCGGTCATCGATCCGGGTGTCTATTTCGCGATGAACAGCCCGGCGGCGCTGATCGGCAAGACCGCGCAGGAAGCGGCCACCGTGATTTCGCAGTGGGGCTTCGTGGTCACGCCGGAACTGCTGACGCAGACCGCGGCCGATGTCGGTGAATCGACCATCATTTCGCGTGCCGGCGGTGCGCCGACGCTGGCGGTGGGCATGGCTCACATCCTGCATCAGGTGATCGGCGGCCAGGGCATGATGGCCTTCTGGTATCACTTCGCCATCCTGTTCGAAGCGCTGTTCATCCTGACCGCAGTCGATGCGGGCACCCGTGCCGGCCGCTTCATGCTGCAGGATCTGATGGGTACCTTCGTGCCGGCCTTCAAGCGCACCGAAGCCCTCATCCCCAACCTGGTCGCGACCGGTCTGTGCGTCGCCGCCTGGGGCTACTTCCTGTACCAGGGCGTGGTCGATCCGCTGGGCGGCATCAACACCCTGTGGCCGCTGTTCGGTGTCGCGAACCAGATGCTGGCCGCCGTCGCACTGGTGCTGGCCACCGTGGTGCTGGTGAAGATGAAGAAGCAGCGCTACATCTGGGTGACCGTGCTGCCCACCGTGTGGCTGCTCGCCTGCACGCTGACCGCCGGCTGGCAGAAGGTGTTCAGCGAGAACCCGAAGATCGGTTTCCTTGCGCACGCCGCCAAATTCAGCGCCGCTGCCGAAAACGGCGAGGTGCTGGCGCCGGCCAAGAGCATCGAGCAGATGCAGCAGGTCATCTTCAACGACTACGTCGATGCGGCGCTGGCTTCGCTGTTCGTGCTGGTGGTGTTGTCGATCACCTTCTTCGGCATCCGCAAGGTGCTGCAGGCACTGCGCAGCGAACAGCCTACCGTGCGCGAAACCCACCACGGCGTGCACGCCGCGGCCGGGAAGGTCTGACATGAAAGCTCCGCGCTCACCGTGTGCGCCGTTCCGCGAGCGGGCTGTGCGCCCCGGCGGTCAGGTCGGCGCCGCACGGTGCGCGTGGAGGGCTGAGCCGAACACGTCCGGGCACTCCGGCTGGCTGCGTGCCCCACAAGGGCCGCAGGCCGTGCCTGCCGCAGATCTGCCGACCTCGCGGGTCTGTGGCAGGCCGGGCGTGTCCCAGGGAGCGCGACATGTTTAAGGATCTGGCCCGGATGGGCGAATACCTCGGGCAAGCTGCCCGCCTCATGGTGGGACTGCCCGATTACGATACCTACGTTCAGCACATGCGCATGAAGCACCCGGACCAGGCGCCCATGACGTATGAAGAGTTTTTCCGCGAACGCCAGGAGGCGCGCTTCGGCGGCGCTTCCGGCAAATGTTGCTAGACCGGCGTCCATGATGACGTCGGTCTTCACCGATGTACCACCCTCCTCCTATTGGCCGGGGCCGGCGCAAGCCCGCCCCGGCATCTTTTTTCCGGGGAGCGAGAATCGATGAGCATCCATACTGAATCCGTGCCGGTCACGCTGCTGACCGGTTTCCTCGGCGCTGGCAAGACCACGCTGCTGAACCGCCTGCTGGCCGCGAACCACGGTCAGCGCATTGCCGTGGTCGAGAACGAGTTCGGTGCCGCCGGCATCGACGGTGCGCTGCTCGACCGCGCTGCGGTGTCGGTGGTCGAACTGTCCAATGGCTGCATCTGCTGCACCGTGCAGGGCGAGCTGGGCGATGCCCTGGCCGGTCTGCTGGCCCGGCGCGACGCCGGCGAACTGGCCTTCGACCGCCTCATCGTAGAAACCACCGGTCTGGCCGATCCGGCGCCGGTGGTGCAGACCTTCTTCAATGACGACCGGCTGCGCGAACGCTACCGCCTCGACGGCGTCGTGACCGTGGTGGATGCGGTGCACTTCGACGGCCAGTTCCGCCGCGAGCGCGTCGCCGCGTCGCAGGTGGCCTTCGCCGACCGGCTGCTCATTTCGCACGCCGATCTGGTGACGCCGGAGGCGCTGTACGAACTGTGCACCCGGCTGCAGCGCGTGAATGCGCGCGCGCCGCTCATCGTCGCCGGCAGTCCGGACGAGGACTGGCGCGACCTCTTCTCGATCAAGGGCTTCTCGCTGGACGAGCGCGGCCTGCCGGTACGCGGCTGGCATCCGGTGTCGCCACGCGCGATTTCCGGCATCGCCGGCATGGCCCGCAAGTCCTGGGACGATGCGGTCGGTTCGCTGCTGCTCGAATGCGATACGCCGCTGGACCTAGACCGCGTCGGCGCCTTTGTCGATACGCTGATCGCCGAACATTCGGTCGACCTGCTGCGCTACAAGGGCATCCTGTCCATCGAAGGCGAGCCGCGCAAACTCATTTTCCAGGGCGTGCACCGCATCGCCGGCTTCGACTACGGTCGCAACTGGGAGCCGGGTGAAAGCCGCCAGAGCCGCATCGTGCTGATCGGCCGCAATCTGCCGGCAGACGCGCTGCGTGCCCGCTTCTTCGCCACCGTGGCGGCTCCGGCGGTCGAGGCGGCCTGAGCGCCCATCCTGTTCGCCGCGCGCGGCTCGGCAGGGTGGTGACGCGCCCATCGACGATCATGTGAAGAGGCTACGGGTCTCCAGATCGGCGCGGCTCCATCCGTGTGGGAGCGGCGCCTCGCCGCGATACGGCCGCGGTTTCCGCGAGCCTCTCTCTTCAACGCCGCAATCGCGGCGGGGGCGCCGCTCCCACAGAAACGGGCTCCGCCGGGTGCGGTGACCTGCCTTTCCACGATCGCGCGAACGCGCCGAGCGCCTGCAGACCGGGGCGGTTCAATCCGTGTGGGAGCGGCGCCTCGCCGCGATACGGCTTCCCTGTTCGCGCCCGCTTTCCAGTGACCGTCGCGACGGTGGCTTCAGCGCGAGTAGTCGCCCGCGCGCTCCGGCTGGTACACCACCTTGTCTATCCGAACGCCCAGCGTGCCGCCTGAGGGGCCCGGCCATTCGATGCGGTCGCCTTCCTTCA
Source organism: Methyloversatilis universalis FAM5 (assembly GCF_000214035.2). Lineage (GTDB taxonomy): Bacteria > Pseudomonadota > Gammaproteobacteria > Burkholderiales > Rhodocyclaceae > Methyloversatilis > Methyloversatilis universalis. The sequence continues at coordinate 23,462 of NZ_AFHG01000033.1, forward strand.
GGCCGAGCAGCGCGCTGCCCACCGGCGCCAGCACCGATACCGTGCCGGCGCCGTCGGACACATCCTTCGGGTACACCAGCGTCAGGCTCTGGGTTTCATTGGCCGGTTCGATGCTGAAGCGGACGGTCGAATTCATGGTCACCACGTCCGGCGGGACTTCCCGCGACGGCACGATGTCCGCGCGCAGCAGTTCGGCGGCCAGCGCGTCGCGGCCAGGCATGCCGCGGGCGGGCAGGGTGGACAGCAGTGCGTCCAGACGATCGGCGTCCAGTTCGGTCAGCGTGATGGTGGGCTTGGTGGTGGTCGACTTCTTGTTCATGGTCATGTCCTGTGCGGCCAGCGCGCGGTCCGGCCGCGTGCAGGCATGTATTCGGTGGGGAGCAGGGCGGGGCGCACTGCCGTCAGGGCAGTCGCGGCACACCGACCTTGAGGGTAGAGCGATGACGAGGCACCGCTCAGGCGGCGACGGTCCGGTGTATCAGTGCGGATGGACGGTCGCCGTGACGGGGCTGGCAGGCGGTCATCTCCGGGCGCGGTCCGCGGGACACGCACGGCGCAGCCTGCCGCAGGGCGGCATGGGCGAAACGCGGACGATGTGCGGTGCGGATGTTCACAGTGGCGCGGGTCTGCGCGCGCGGCGGAGGCGGCGTCAGAAACAGAACGGGGAGATGATCCAGGGCGCGACCGTAACACCCCGGGCGCCTGCCGGCAAGTCGCTGCCTGCGGGGGCTGTTTCAGCGTGTTTTTCCTGAAGCCCGGATTGTCCGGACTTCAGTCCAGACGCGGCGTCGGGCGGGGCGACGATACGAAGATGACCGCGTCGGTCAGCGCCCGCACATCGTGTTCTTCGCCGGGCGCGGTATACAGATAGTCACCGGGCGCCAGCTCGGCGCCGCCGATCGCCACCCGGCCGGCGATCACCAGCACGTCCTCGCCCGCCTCATGGCGGTGCCGCGGGAACAGACTGCCCGCCTGCAGCCTTACGACCGAGGTGCGGCCGCCTTCTTCGTGATTGCGGAACAGGCAGCGCTCGACGCCGGCAATGTCGGTTGCGGCCCATTCGCGTGTGGCGGCGCGGTGAATGTCCATGGCAGTGCTCCGTGGTGCGATGCAGGCCGCCAGTGTGCACTGCCGGCTGCGCGGCATGGAAGCGGCTGCCGACCCCGGCACGGCCGGAAGCATGTGCTTACAAGAACCGTCGTCTTCCCGCTTCCGTGCCGCAGAACCGGCGCGCGGTTCTGAACCCGACCGGGCCACTGCCGAGCGGCCGTCGCACACGTCGTGGGTGCCGGCGACGACGAGTGTCGCCCGCCTGATCGGCGGTCAGGCCGCAATGGCGGGCATGCACGCATGCAGCGCCGCCGGTGCCAGCTTGCGCGCACTCGCCTGCGCGCGCCGCATCCCACTGCGTCCGTCCGGCTGGGCCGCTGAGCCCAGCCGGACGGTTCATCCACCCGTTGACGCGGCGCCGGTGCAGGGCCGGATGCTTCGTGGCGTCAGTGTTGTACCGTCGCCACTCGACCGGCCGGGCGAGGTGGGCGCCCCCAGACCACCATGCCCTTGATTGCATGAGGGATTGCGATGGTTGCCGCTGCGGGCCTGCGCGGTCAGCCGACACGGTCGGCCGACAGGCCGGCGGCGGCCGTATAGACTTGCACCCCCCGTGATCTGCCCGCACGCTGCCGTGCGGCCACCGCTTCCTGCCGTAGACGCCGCGCCCCATGCGCCTTCACCGACTTTTCTGGCTGGTCTGCCTGCTGCTTGCAGTCACCGTGCTCGTGCTGTCCGCCCACATCGTGGCACTCGAGTGGGAACGCGCCGACCGCGCTACCCGCGGTCTGGAGGCGATCGAGCGCCTGCGCCACATGCTGGTGGCGGCCGAAATGGCATCGCGCGAGCGCGGGCCGTCGAACGGCCTGATGGGCGACATCACGCCGGGCGGCGATGCCGTGCGTCTGGCCCGGCTGGACGAGGCGAGGGCACGCACCGATGCCGCCTTCAGCACGCTGCAGCAGGCGCTGGACGCGTCCGGCCATCGCCGCGACGACGTGAGCGCGGCGGTGCGCGAGGCCGCGCGTGACCTGAGCGCCGGCCGCGGCGAGATTTCGCGGATCGCGCTGCAGCCACGATCCGAACGCCGGGCGGATGACATCAAGGCCGCAATCGGCCGCATGTTCCAGGTGATCGAAGATCTCTCGCCCGGGCTCATGCATCTGATGAACGAGGCGCAGGCTGCCTACCCGAGGGCTTCGGACGCCCTCAGCGGCGCGCGGCTTGCGGCCGAGCTGCGCGAGCAGGCGGGCCGGCTCGGCTCGCAATTTACCGTCGCGCTCACCGCGCGCCAGCCGCTGCGTGACAGCGAGCGGACCGAGATCGAACGCCTGCGCGGCCGGGTCGAACAGCTGCGCCAGCTGCTGGTGCAGCGGACCGCCGCCGCGCCGGAGCGCACTGCGGTGCATGGCGCCACCCAGCGCATGCTGGTGCGCTACTTCGGTTCGGCCATGCCCTTTGTCGAAGCGCTCACGGTGCGTGGCCGCAGCGACGGCGAGTACGACATCGATGCCGCCGGCTTTGCTGCCCGCTATGTGCCGGACATGGACGCCATCATCGAACTGCGCGACGTGCTGCTGGAGCAGGCGCTGACCGAAGCGCGTGTCGGCGCGGCCGAGGCGCGCACCGCGCTGGTCTGGATTTCCGGTGGCGGGCTGGCCGCCCTCGGCCTGCTCGGTCTCACGCTGTGGGTGGTGCATCACCGGGTGGTGCGGCCGCTGGAAGAAACCACCGAACTGATCGTGGCCATCGCCTGCGGCGACCTCGAACGCACCGTACCGGTACCGCGCCACCGCGACGAAGTGGCGGACGTGCTGAAGGCCATCGGCGTGCTGCGCGAGAACAGCGTGGCGCGGCGGGCGCTGGAGGACGAGCGGCAGCGGCTGGTGGAACAGCTGCGCGACCAGTCCAATACCGATTTCCTGACCGGTCTGCCCAACCGGCGCGGCTTCTTCACGCTGGCCGAGCGCCATCTGCCGAATCTGCAGCGGCACGGCTATCCGGTGGCCATCGCGCTGTTCGACATCGATCACTTCAAGCAGGTGAACGACAGCTGGGGCCACGCGGTCGGCGATGTCGTGCTGGGTGAGGTGGCGCGCTGCTGCCAGCAGCACAGTCGCCGCGGCGACGTGATCGCCCGCTATGGCGGCGAGGAATTCATCCTGCTCATGCCGCACTGCGACCTCGCCAGCGCGACCGCGCAGGCCGAGCGGCTGCGCGTGGCTATCGAATCCACGGTGATGCAGGCGGGCGATGCAGGCGGGCTGAAGGTGACCGCCAGTTTCGGCGTGGCCGAATGCCTGCTGGAGGACGACACGCTGGACCCGGTCATCGCGCGGGCCGACGCCTGCCTCTACCGCGCCAAGCGCGAGGGGCGCAACCGGGTGGTGGCGCAGGACGGCGCCTGAGCGCCGCACGGCGGCCGGCGCTCAGTCCAGCCGGGCACCGCAGTGGTGGCAGTAGATCGCCTGAGACGGATGGCCGTCGCTGTCGCACTGCCGGCAGCGCCTTTCTTGCGTCCGGCTGCCGTCGCGCTGACGCCGCAGCGTCATTTCGGTGGTGACGATGCCGGTCGGTACCGCCAGCGTGCCCCAGCCCAGCAGCATCATCATCGACGAGATCAGCCGGCCCAGACCGGTTCTGGGCGTGATGTCGCCGAAGCCCACGGTGGTCATCGTGGTAATTGCCCAGTAGATGCCGACCGGAATGCTGGTGAAGCCGTTGGCCGGGCCTTCGACCACATACATGATCGAACCCATCACCACCACGATCATCAGCACCACGCTGAGGAACACCAGGATCTTGCGCGAACTGGCCGCCAGCGCCTCGCCCAGCGCCTGGTACTCCGACAGGTAGGCGGTGAGCTTGAAGATGCGGAACACCCGCAGCAGCCGCAGCACCCGCACATCGATCAGTGCGTGCAGTTCCGGGAAGAGCAGGGCGAGATAGGTGGGCAGGATGGCCACCAGATCGACGATGCCGAAAAAGCTGGTGGCGTAGCGCAGCGGCTGGCGCACGCACACGAGGCGCAGCACATACTCCACCGTGAACAGCAGCGTGAACCCCCATTCGGCGATCTCGAATGCGGTGCCCAAGGCACTGTCCGGCGTGATCACGCTGTCGATCACGACCACGGTCACGCTGGCCAGGATGAGGGCGATCAGCACCTTGTCGAACAGCACGCCGGCCGGCGTGTCGGACTGGTACACCACCTTGTACAGCGCGCCGCGCCAGCCGGGCAGCGGCGCGTCAGTCGGGGGAGGCGGGCGGTTCATGGCAGGCTTACGCTCAGTGTTCGTCGGTGCGCATCATAACGGTGCGCAGCAGACCGGAACACGACTGGGCGAACCGACCTCAGCCGACCGGCGCGTCGGCCTGCTCGACCCGGTTGCGGCCCTTGTGCTTGGCCTCGTACAGCGCCTGATCGGCGAGCCGGAACAGGGTGTCCGGACTGTCGTCCTTGCCCGGCACCAGTGTCGCCACGCCCATGCTTGCAGTCAGCACCCCCAGCGGCGATCGCATGTGCGGCCGTGCCTGTGCCTGCAGCGTCGCGCAGATCGTCCGCGCCAGGGCCGCCGCGTCTTCGGCGCCCGCGGCCGGGCTGATGAAGGCGAATTCCTCGCCGCCGTAGCGCGCCACCAGATCGCCGGCGCGCCGCACATGGTCGCCCATCAGCGTGGCCACCTGGCGCAGGCATTCGTCGCCGGCCTGATGGCCGTAGTGGTCGTTGTAGGCCTTGAAGTAATCGACGTCGAGCAGACCCAGCGACAGCGGCTCGCCAGTGCGCTGCGCACGCGCCCATTCGCGCGCCAGCGCCTCGTCGAAGCGGCGCCGGTTGGCGACGCCGGTCAGGCTGTCGGTGGTGCTCAGCTGCGCCAGCAGCCGGTTTGACGCTTCCAGTTCCTCGGTGCGCGCGCGCACCTTGTCCTCGAGCTCATGGGCCAGCGCACGCTGTTCTCCGAGCATGATGGCCAGGCCCATGCCTATCGTGCTGAGCGTCAGGATGTACTCCTGAGTGCGCAGAATGGTTTCGTGTGCCGAGGCGTCGCCGAAGGGGTGATGGCCGGTGGTGACCGACCAGGCCGAACCGAGCGAAATGAGGGCGATCGCCAGTGCGGTGCAGCGCAGCGAACAGCGGGCCGCGATGTAGAGCAGCGGAATCAGCAGCAGCTGCGGCGTCATCGCCACGTGCGGGCGCAGGTCGCCGCCGTCGCCCTGGGTGAAGATGAAAGCGGCCGCGGCCAGCGTTACCGCCATCATGGCGGCGCCCTGCGGCCAGTCCGAGGTGCGGGGGCTGGCCGGGCGCAGGAAGGACAGCAGCAGCGGCGTGTAGATGAGCAGGCCCAGGCCGTCGCCGAACCACCACAGCAGCACCAGGGTGGCGTAGGGTGGATGCACGCCGTCCAGCGTGCACAGCGCCAGCCCGGCCATCATCGAGGCCGTGAGCGCGCCGATCAGCGGGCCGGCCAGCAGGAAGCGGCCGAAGTCCTGTATGCGCTCCAGCTCGGGTGAGGCGCCGAGCCGGCGCATCAGCAGCCAGGCCAGCGTCACCTCGCCCAGATTGCACAGGCTGAGCAGTACCGCGTGCGTCGCCGGGAACACCGGCAGGTTGGCATACACGTCGGACGCGAAGGTGAGTGCCGCCATCGCCAGCCCGCGCCGGCCGCGCCAGTGCAGCAGCGCCGCCAGCAGCACCGCGTTCGGCAGCCACACCACCACCTCGTTCTCCGGCGAGCGCGCGAGCGACAGCGTCAGCTTCACGCTGGCGAAATGCAGCAGCGGCAGAAGCAGCAGCACCCACCAGGCGGGTGGGGAGGGCGGCGGAGTGTCAGCGATGGCTCGGGTCACGGAAAAAGCGGCTGGCCGGATTACGCCGGGCGCGCAAGCATGCCCGAAGCCGCGCAATAAGCGTAGGCGGCGCGACAAAACGTAACCGGGCGGAGCCGCTCCGGGCAGGCATGCGTGAAAAGTGCCGCATTATCAGGCATGAAGCACCGGTACAGGCGTGTCGGTACGCTTTACACCGCAGCGCATCGATCCGGGCAAAAGCCTGCAGGATCAGACCGCAATCGGCTGTGGTCCGGCTCTTGCTGTGTTGCGGGCACCCAGACAAACGGAGCCGCTCCGCATGAATATCGCCCGTCCTTCCGTCGCGCTGATCGCGCTGTGTGCCGCGCTCGCGTCGCCGCTCGCCCGCGCAGACGCGGTGGCCACCACCGTGTTTGCCGACACCTTCGAGGACGGCAGTGTCGCCGACTGGTCGGTCAGCGCCAGCGCCAACATCACCGTGCCGGTGGTGACCGTACGCAGCGATTCGGTCCACGAGGGCTTGGGCGCGCTGTGGACCTATTTCGATGCGCCGGGCGGCGGCCAGGGGGCCGGTCAGGTGCGCGCGTCCCGCGTGTTCAACGCGCCGGTCGCGGCCGACTACACGCTGTCACTGTGGGCGCGCAGTGCGCCGTGCAGCGGCTGCACGATGTTCTACGACGTACTGGTCGATGGCGTATCGCTCGCCCGCACCGCAGCGCCGAACGCCTTCGAGGCACGCAGCTTCACGCTGTCCGGCCTGAGCGCCGGCGATCACGTGCTGACGCTGGGCATCTACACCACCGCGGCCAGCAGCGGCCGCTTCAACGCCACCTTCGACGACGTGCGCATCACCACGCTGGCGCCGGTGCCCGAGCCGACCAGCGCCGCACTCATGCTCGCCGGCCTCGGCATCGCTGGCTTCGCGGCACGGCGGCGTCAGCGCTGACTTTCGTGTCACGGGCGGGCAGGCCGGTTCAGGCCCGCCCGCCTCGCACGGGCCGTGATCTTGGCCCGCGTGGCGGGAGCGCGGCAGGGCGCGAACCGAAAAATCCCGGATCCGCGCTCCGCCGTCACCGCTGCCGTCTGTCCCGGTGCCCAGGACTGGCGCCGATCCATCGGTGGTGCGCTCACACGCTGCGGGCCAGCAGCGCGACGGCTTCGGCCTGCCGGTGGGTGCCGGTCTTGGCCAGGATGCGCTTCAGGTGCGAACGCACGGTGGCCAGACCGATGCCGAGCCGGTCCGCGATCTGCTCCGGCGAGCGTCCCTGTGCCAGCGCGCCGGCGACCGCCGCTTCGGTGCGGGTCAGCCCGTACAGCGCGCGCAGCGCCTGCTGATCGACCGGCGCCTCGGGGTCGCGGATGAACACCAGCGCCGCCGGACCGGGGTCGCCGAAGGCCGGCATCGACGGCCGCAGCGGCGTGATCTCCACGGTCAGCGGCAGGCGGCCGGGGCGCGGAATGGCGAGCATGGTGGCACTGTCCGCCGGGTGGCCGCGCGCGGTGTTCACCGCGGCGCGCACGCGTCGCGACAGCGTGTCGTGCAGGGCTGGAGGCTGCGCGCGCAGATGCCCGCATACCGCGCTCAGTCCGGTGTTTTCGCGCAGCAGGCGGTCCGCCATCGCGCTGGTCTGCAGCACGCGGCAGCGGCCATCCACCACCACCACGCCGGTATCGATGCGGTCGAGTGCCTGCAGCGCGGCGGCGTGCGCCCGGCTCATGCCCGACAGGTGCTGGCCCAGCCGCAGTGCGCGCTGCAGGTGGGGCAGCAGCAGCGCGACCTTGCTGCGTTCGACCCCGGTGTAGGCGCCCGCACTGCGCGGGCGATGGATGCCCAGCACGCCAAGGGTGCCGTCGGCCGTCGGGAATACCGCGCCCAGCATGTGGTGGATGTCCAGGTGGCGTAGCCATTCCTGGTAGAAGCCGCTGTGCGCCTGTTCCTCGGGCGTCACCAGATCCTCGTCGGTGATGACGCGCGACAGGCCGTGGGCGACCGAGCGCTCGACCCACAGGTCGCGCCGGTGCCAGTCCTCGGCCCAGGCCCGGTCGCGCTCGGCGACGTTCAGGTTGTCGGTGCATTCCAGCAGATCCACCCGCGCGCCCTCGCCATGCAGCTTGATGACGGTGCTGGTCGAATCGAGTGCCTGCGCGGTGCGGGCCGCCATGCCCGGCCACAGCGCGCTGTCCAGGGCGGCATCGTAAAGATGCGCGATCAGTGCCGACAGGCGGGCGTCGGCGAGTTCCGATGAGGACATGGGTGACGCCTCCGATACCGGGTTTCTCCCCTGTTTGGGGGGCGCGAGCGCCCCGGCCGCTTTTCTACCATAGCGGACGCATATCGCACGCCGGGAATCGTTCCCGCCTCCGCGGTGGCCGGTTCGGGGCCGGGCTGACGGCGACGCGTTTCCCGGCATCAACGACTGGAGCTTTCCGATGCAGACAACCCCCGTTCCTTTCCGTCTGGCGCTGTCGTCCGCCCTGTTCTCCGCGCTGTTCGCCACCCTCGTGCCGGCACAGGCGCAGAACGCCGGCACCCCTGCGGCCAGGCTGGACATTGCCGGCGTGCGCATCGGCATGACCGAAGCCGAAGCGGTGAAGGCGGTGCAGGCCTTTGACGCCAGCGCCCGGCCGAAGCGCAGCCTCGCCACCTTTCCCTATTACGACGGCGTCAATTCGCTGCAGTCGCCGGAGTTCCTCGACCACATCGGCTTCGCGATGGCGGGATCGGGCATCGGCATCTGGTTCGCCAGCCCGCCGTCCGAGCCGCGCGTCATCGCGGTCACGCGCCGCGGTTCGGCGCCGCAGCCGCCGGGCAGCGAACAGATGATGGCCTCACTCGTCGAGCGCTACGGCCCGTACGCCGCGCGCACCCCGCCGGTTGCCGGCGGCCGCGCCGTCGTGCACTGGAGCGAAGAGGGCAAGCCGCAGTGCAGCGTGGACAAGGACCGCAAGGGCCAGCGCATCCCCTGGTCGAACGCCATGGGCACGCTGCTGCAGCCGGGTGCGGTCAAGGTGCTGGAACAGTACGCACGGCAGCGCGTACCGCATCTGGTCGCCGCCCTCGGCCCCGCGCCGGACGCCGCCCGCTGCGGCATCGTGCTGCGCTACGAATGGAACAGCGAACCGGTGCAGAACTTCGAAGCCTGGCTGGTCGATCAGGGCGGCATGGTCGCCGCCAGCCGCCGGTCCGCCGAGTGGGTGGAGCAGTTGAAGGCCGAGGCGGTGCGCAAACTGCAGGGGCAGGGCAAGGCACCGAAGTTCTGACCGGCCGTAGGGGCGCTGGAAGGCCGCCGTGCTCCGGCTCGCCCGCCGGTGGCAACCGCAGCGGCTTCAGCCGGCGGGTCAGGCCCTATTTCCTCACCTTCGGGTCGCAGGGCGTTTCAAATGGATCCTCCGGCAGATAGCTCCGAAGGACCGGCGAGCGGGGGGCCACGAAATTCATCTCGATCATTTCGGATTCGAAGTCCACACCGCGGCGATTGCCGGAAAACAGGTCCAGTACCTGACGGCCTGACCTGATGACCCGCAGTCCGACGCCACTTCCCTGTGCGGTGGCCTCGATCACGCAATAGGTATAGCCGCCCACCTTGAAGAACATCACGTTCTCGCCGGTGTGCGGTGAGGTTGACCGGTCGAACACATGGAATGGCCGTGCGTCGCTCGCAACGCTTTCCATCTCGACCTTGCCTTCCGGCCCGAAGCGGTAAGCCACCCTGCGGAACGGCTCAGACCTGCCGTCAGCGCAGACGGACAGCAGCTTTCCGGTCCTGACCAGCGTGTAACCCCCTCCTGGCGGCCGGCGGATTTCCGACATGTGCGCGTTCAGATAGGCGTATTCACCCTTCACGCAATGCGTGGGCAGACCTGGAGGCTGCTGGGCGAACACGGCGCTGCAGAGGGCGAGGGCGGAAAGTCCGGCGAGGCGGGGAAGGGAGGAGGAGGGGTGCATCGGGTGCGTTCTGAAAACGTGGTCCGTTGATTCAGCCTTGGGGCATGCCCGGTGATGCGGTCATCGGGGGCTTCCCGCGAGTGTGCCTCAGTCTCACCTGCACCCGGTCTGGATCTTTGGACGTTGTGCCCCGACGGTAGAGGATGGCGGCTATTGCTCATCTCCTTTATCGCGTTTGCCGCCCACTTCCCACCACCGCTTGCCACGAGACAGATCGCCCATCATGGCCAACCGGGTCACACCCTCAAAGACAAACGCCGATAGCTCTTCCGGCAGCCAAACGTGTGCCGCATGTATCGAATGGCGCTCCCCGCGCAGATTCGATGTCGGCAGGGGGCACCCAGAGTCGACTACGGATGCCGGATATACGACCGTAAGTGATCCATCCGGTAAAGCCAGAGTCTTGATTTAGGGGGAGTCCGCATATGACGGGTTATGACTCGCCACGTGATGGACCTTCGCCTAATTACCTTTGCCGTCTGCGCAGTCTTTTAAAAACTTCTCGTGTTCGGGCGGTGCCATCTTCTTGCCAGTCAATTGCTCCTTTATGGCTGGAATGTCAGCGCAAGACGTCTTGACCCACGCAGCTTTCTCCTGCTCGGCGACCCTTCTTGCGTTCGCGTCTGCTACGGAACTTGATTGACCAGGAATCTTTAGCGTGTTCCGATACTCCAGCGTAGTGCCTAACTTTCCGCGCTTGAGCAATGGACTGGAGAAGTTCTTGTAGTCAGGGCCTAGCGCTCTTGCGGTCGGTTGTACTGCCGTGATGGGACCAACTAGTTCAATCGTGTAGCTTCCGGGAAGTAGGGCTCCACCTCGATCAGAGAATGGACTCGACTTGAAACGTCCGTCTTGCACGGTAAGTTTTTCTTGGGCAGTGTAGCTATTGGCCCTGCGCGAAAGAGTGAGCAGCAGTTGCGTGCCGTTAGCAGGCTGGTGAGAAACCCCGCTCGCTGCTCGTGGCGCGGGTTTTAAGGCAGACTCCCGCCCCGAATCGTCTTCCTACTTTTCCCGACTGTCCATGCGCGGCCAAGAGAATCCCCAGGCGTTGATGTTCAGCTACGTGAGCCTGGAACAACGCGTGCCGAAGGACCACCCGCTGCGCTCCCTGCGCGCGCTGGTCGACGGCATTCTCGCCAACATGAGTGCGCTGTTCGATGAGCGTTACTCGCATACCGGCCGTCCGTCGATTCCGCCTGAGCAGTTGCTGCGTGCGCTGCTCGTGCAGATCCTCTTCACGATCCGCAGCGAACGCCAGCTGGTCGAACAGCTCGACTACAACCTGCTGTTCCGCTGGTTCGTTGGCCTGGGCATGGACGATGCGGTGTGGGACCGCACCGTGTTCAGCATCAATCGCGACCGTCTGCTCGGTACCGACATCGCACGCCAGTTCTTCCGCCGCGTGCTG